>CALMDH010000204.1:0-18294 GCA_937862735.1 uncultured Gammaproteobacteria bacterium | reverse complement strand
ACCGCCCTGGCGCAGGTCAATATCGGCCAGTTCGCCGGGGAGGCCATGAATCGCCTCCTGGGGCGCCGCGGGATCAGTGCTACCCGGCTGGAGACCCTGATCACCGGCTCCACCGTCCCCTGGCACTGGAAGTTTTGGAACTCCCCCCTGCTGGCCGGTTTTCTCGACCATCGCATCCCCGGCTGCCACGTGGAGCAGGCCTGCGCGACCGGCCTGCGCGCGGTCCTGGTCGGGGCCGCGGAGGTCCAGGCCGGTAGCTGCGGGGTGGCCGGCGTACTCACCTTCGACCGCACCAGTGACTCCCCCGCCGGCGTCTTTCCGGAGCGGCGTGCCCATCGCCGCACGGAGGTCATCAGCGACGTCTGGGACAGCTTTGGTTTCGACCCCGCCACCGGCCAGTCCATGCTCGCCGCGGCGGGGAACGTGGCGCGCAAGCATCGGCTGGACCGGCGGGAGCTGGACGAGATCGCCCTGCTCCGCTACCAACAGTACTGCGCCACCCGGGAGCGGGGCTTTTTCGACCGCTATATCGAGCCCCTGGACATCCTCGATGCCCAGGGCAAGCCCCTGGACCGCATCGCCGAGGACAAGGGCGTTCGCCCCCTGACCGCCGCCAGCCTGGCGGCCATGCGCGAGCTGGTGCCCGGCGTCACCGCCGGTACCCAGACCCACCCGGCGGATGGCATGGCCATGCTGCTGGTGGCCGGGGAGGACCAGGCCCAGGAACTGAGCCCGCGCCCGGAGATCGCCATCCGCATCCTCGCCCACGAGCAGGTGCGGGTCGCCCCCGCCCTGATGCCCGAGGCCCCGGCCCTGGCCGTCGGCCGGCTGTTGGCCCGGACCGGCCTCGGCCTGGATCAGGTGGCGGTGGTGAAGAGCCATAACCCCTTCGCCGTCAACGACGCCGTCTTCAGCCGGGTCTGCGGCTACGATTGGCGGGAGATGAATCGCACCGGTTGCTCCCTGATCTATGGCCACCCCCAGGGGCCGACCCTGACCCGCATGATCATCGAGGCCCTGGAGGAGACGGTGGAGCGCGGCGGCGGCCTTGCCCTGGTGCTAGGCTGCGCCGCCGGGGATGTCGGCGTCGCGGCCCTGTTCCGGGTGGATTAGTCGACGGGCTGAGAGGTAGCAATGACCAGCGCGGCCGACCGCGGAGACCCGCCATGACCGAAACCCTGCGCCCCTCCACCCTCGCCCCCCTGGGGTTGGGGACCGTCCTGGACTTTTTCCGCACTGGCCGGCCAACCGTCAGCGCGGCGGATCTGGTGACGGAGGTCTTCGGTCCGCCGGGGGAGCGCGGCTGCATGGTCATCTCCGGGGCCAACGGCATCGTCGGCGCCGGCAAGCTGATGCAATTCGGCGCGCGCCTGGAGCCCTGGGGCGTGCCCCTGGTGGCCCTCGACTTTCCCGGCGGCGGCGCTGCCCAGGCCAGCCAGGCCCGCGAGCTGACGGCCGCGCTGGGGGTGGAGCGGGCCAACCGGGTGCTGAGCAACATCATCCGCCTGACCTACGATGGCCACCGGCTGCCGCCGCTCCTGGCCAGCCTGAAGCCGCGCTTTCTGCTGGAGGCCATCCCCGAGGACCTGGCGCTCAAGCGCGCCCATTACCGCCTGTTCCGCGAAGCCTTTCCCGGGATCGCCATCCGCTCCGTCACCTCCGGCTTCCCGGGGGCCGAGCTGGGCGTCGGTATCGCCCACCCCAGCTTTCCCCATGCCGTCAACAAGGTGTTCGAGTGCGTCGAGACGGCGGACGCCCCCATCGCCCGCCTGCTCTGGGCCCTGGGTCTGGTGCCGATCCCGGTGGCGGACCGCTGGTCCTTCGTCCTGGACGTGCTCTTCTGCGGCCTGACCCTGGCCGGGACCGCCAGCCACGAGGCCAGCAACCTGCCCTACTGGAAACTGGACAAGCTCATCCGCCGGTGGCTGGGGCCCAACCCCTTCCGCGCCCACGACGCCATCGGCAGCCGGGGGGCGACCTTCCTGACCTGGTCCTGCCTGGATCACCTCGCTCAGGTCTATGGCCCCCTCTTCCAGCCGACCGCGGCCCTGGTGCGGCGCAAGGACGAGGGCTCCAACTGGTATCCGCCGGATCACTTCCGCCCCCTGGTGGACTGGCCCCTGGATGCGGCGGCGGAGGAGGCCCTGGAGACACGCCTCCTCGGCCCCCTCATCCAAATGACGTCCCTGCTCCTGCATGAGCGGCGGGCGTCCCTGGCCGGCCTCAACCGCATCGGCGAGCTGTGCGCCCAGTTCCGCCGAGGCATCCTGGCCCTGATCCGCGCCCAGGGCCGGGAGGGCGTCATCGCCCGGGTCGAGGCCTGGCAGCGCCTGGCGCCGGCCATGGCCCAATCGCCCTGGCACCCGGAGGTCTTCGACCGTCTGGACAGCCCGGAGTGGGCGCAGCTCTACGTCAACGCCGAGCACGATGGCCGTCTGGGGGTCATCACCCTGGGTTGCGAACAGTACCACTGGGAGGTGGACGCGGAGCTGAACCGGGCCCTGGACTGGCTGCTGGCCGCCGGCATCGAGCGGGTCATCCTTTCCGGGGACTTTCACCTCAGCGCCCAGTGGGTGGGGGCGGACATCGCCGAATTCTTTCCGGCCCTGGACGACCAGGCCCAGGGCGAGGCCCTTTGCCGCGCCTGGGCGGGCACCGCCCGGCGCCTCAACCAGGACTTCCGCGTCGCGGTTGGCTTCATCGGCGGCAAGCGCTGCCTGGGGGGCATGCTGGAGCTGATGCTCCATTGTCATCACCTGGTCGCGGTGGCGGATGCGGAGCTGGGCATGCCCGAGGTGGGGTTGCCGGTCATCCCCGGCATGGACGGCTGTCATTGGCCCTTCCGCACCCGCGGCCGCGAACACTGGCCGGCCCTGAGCCGTCTGCTGCTGACCGGACAGCCGGTGCGGGCCAGTGAGGCAGTGGGGTCGCTGGTGGATTACGCCGCGTCCTTGGAGGAGGCCTTGGCGATGGCCGCCCGCCTTGCCCTTGAGGGGGTCCCTGGATTGGCGCCCCGGGTGCCGGTGGCTGAGCCACTGTCGGCGGGAGAACTGGCGGTGGCCCTTGGTGGAGCGTTAGGGGGCGAGGACGAGGAGGCCGTCAGGCGGGCACTGGCCGAGGCCATTCGCGCCGCCTGTGGCGTGTCCCTGGCGGAGTCCCTGGAGGTACAGAGCCGGCACAGCGCCGCCTTCCTGGCCGGGGCGGCCTGCCGGCGGGGGCGGATTGGCGCCGAGCGGCAACGGGTGATGGCGGTTTGAGGTTGGTAACGGTTTAGAGCCCCGCTCCCTTACCCCCTCTCCCCAACCCTCCCCCACCAGGGGGGAGGGGGCAAGAGAATCAGCCGCTTGTATAGCCGCTCGTGCTAACAGCTACCCGAGCCATGAGAAGGCGGCTACCTGAGCCATAGGAAAGGAGGCTGCCTGAGCCATAGGAAGGAGGCTACCTGAGCCATAGGAAGGAGGCTACCTGAGCCATAGGAAGGAGGCTACCTGAGCCATATGAAGGAGGCTACCTTGAACCATAGGAAGGAGGCTAACTGAGCCTCAGGAATTCGGCCCGGACCCGCTTCAGGAGGCCGCGGGCCTTGTCGGAGCAGAGCTGAATGGCGGCGAAGTCCGGCTGGTCCTGAATCTTTTGCAGCAGCAGGGCGTCGCTGTCGAACCAGCGGGGCAGATAGCCGCCGAGGATCCAGCCCGCTTGCCGCAGTTGCTCCACGGCGGAACCCAGAGTCTCCTGGCCCAGGTTGAGGAAGACCTGAAGCGTCAGGCTGCCCTCCGCCTGAGCCGTGGTTTCTAACTCATGCAGCCGCAGGGGAAAGTCCCGGCCCACGGTGGGAAACAGCCAGCGGCTGGTCCCGGTGCCCGGAAAGCGCTGCACTTGCCAGACCGTCTCGCCGGTGTCCGGGGGGCGGGAGGAGGCCGCGGCGAAGTCGCGCTGGAAATCCCGGTCCGCGAGGAGAAATTCCAGGTCTTCCCGGTAAGGCGCCGGCAGGTGGACGCGGTGCGGCCGGTCCCGCAGGGTCTTGGACTGCACCAGGCAGGCGACGCGGCCGCTGGCTCCGGCCCGGCCCTGGCCCGGCGGGAGCAGGCTCAGTTCCAGGGCGTAATCGGTCATCCCCGCCTGGAGGTCGAAGGTCTGGGTCACGGTATGGTTGGTGACCGCCTCCCCATAGATGGCGTCCGCGGGGATCTGTCCGGCCAGGGTGCCGTGGATGTAGGCATCGATGAGGTCGGCGATGCCCCGGCGGCGGTAGCTGGGCAGGACCAGATACTGGCCGATCTCGTAGAGGCCGGCATAGGGGGCGGAACCCCGATAGAGGGCCCCGTGGCCGACGATGGCGCCCTCCGGGGTCCGACAGACCACCGAGCAGAGCTGGAGCGCCTGGTTCAGCGCCAGGATCCGCTCCGGCACGTAATAGTCGTCGAAGGGGTAATCGCCGCCGTAGACCGCATGGTAGAGCCGAGCGACGCCCAGCTCGTCCCCCGGCCGCAAGCGGTCCAGGGTCAGGGGCTGGTCGGGCGCCACCTGGAGCGGTTGGTCCTCGAACCGTACCACCCATTCCGCTTTTGTGAATTCGTTCAGACCCTTCGCGCTCAAGGGGGACAACTGCGGCCGTGTTTCTTCAGATCCCTGGCGCCCCAGGAGGGCTTCGGCGGCACCAGCCGCCGATTCTCTTACACCCTCCCCCTTGGCGGAGGAAGGCTGGGGAGAGGGTGACTGAACGGTTACCGACGGCACAAGGTGTTTACCCTCTTGCTCCCTCCCCCCTGGCGGGGGAGGGTTGGGGAGAGGGGGGCCGAAGGGGTGCGCTTGTGTGAGGGTCACGGACGCCAGCCCGCCGGCGGTTGGTCACTGCCCGCCATGGTGCCCGGTCTCCGGTCGCTCAGCCCAGCTTGAGGAGGACGGCGCTGACCGCCGCCACGGTGCGCCCGTCGCTGGCGATGTCGTTCCTCAGGGTCTCCACCAGGTGCTCCAGGGATTGCTCGTCGTCGTTCCAGATCAGGGGCCGGTCGGACCGGGGTGCTTGCCCCAGGGTCCCTAGCACCGCCTCATAAAGCTGGCCGGTGGCCGGCGACAGGAGCGGCCGGGGGTCGTGGCTACCGCCCATGCGCGCCGCGCGCAAGGCCACCGCCTGGACGCCGAAGATGAGCGCCATGGCCATATAGCTTTCCAGGGCCTTGACCGCCTTGCGCGCCAGGTTGGCGGCGTTGAAGCCCTGGCTGTTGATGTTCTGGTTGAACTGCTCGGCATGGGTGGGGAAGCGGTCGGCAATGGGGGCGCCGTAGTAGGACAGCAGGGGCATGATGGCGTTGGCGGCGATCTGGAGCCCCTTGAGGCCCATGTTGACCTGGCGGCCGGGGTTGCCGACCAGGGAGGGCGGCAGGCCACCGCTGAACTCCGGGGCCACCAGCAGGGCGATCTGGGCGTCCAGGTGCTTGGCCATCAGGCCCAGGTAATAGCGCAGGTGGTCCATCCACACCGCCACGTACTCGCCGAGGAAGTTGCCACTGTGCAGGCTCAGGCAGTGCTCGCCGTCGATCAGCGGGTTGTCGTTGGCCGAGTTCATCTCGGTCTCGATGGCCGTCCGCGCCTGGCGCAGGCCGTCCAGCAGGGGGCCGACGAACTGGGGCAGGCAGCGCAGGGAATAGCGGTCCTGGGCCGGTTGACCCTCCAGCAGGTCGTGGTGGCCATCCAATTCGTTGCGGCTCATGGCCGAGCCGTGCAGCAGGTCGAGCATCAGCTCCGCGGCCAGGATCTGCCCCGGGTGGGGCTTGAGGCGCTGGATGAAGGGATGGAAGGACTGGTTGGAGCCGCGCAGGGCCTGGATCGCCAAGGCATGGCAGGCCAGGGCCAGGGCCACTAGGCGGCGGGCGTCGTAGAGGCAGTTGGCGGCGATGCCGGTCATGACCGAGGTGCCGTTGACCATGCCCAGCCCCTCCTTGGGCCCCAGGGTCAGGGGCGGCAGGCCCAGGCGCTCCAGGGCGCTGAGGCTGTCGAGGATCTTGCCGTCCATCTCCACCTGGAAGCAGGGGTCGGCCCCGATCAGGGCGCCGGTGATGGAGGCCAGGGGCACCAGGTCGCCGCTGGCGCCGATGGAGCCCAGGTCCCGCACCCGGGGGGTCACCCCGCGGTTGAGGAAGAGCAGCAGGCGGTCGATCAGCTCCCGCCGCACCCCGGAGGCGCCGCGCAGGTGGGAGTTGGCGCGCAGCAGCATGGCGGCGCGCACGTCCTCGGTCGGCAGATAGTCCCCGGCCCCGGCGTTGAGGAAGCGCAGCAGGTTGTTCTGCAGGGGCAGGAGGTCGGCGGCGGCGATGGCGACGTTGGCCATGCCGCCGAAGCCGGTGTTGACGCCGTAGATAGGCTCGCCGGTGCGCACCGCCCATTCGATGAAGGCGGCGGAGGCCTCGACCCGCGCTAGGGTGGCCGGGTCCCGGGTCAGGCGCACCTCCCGGCCATGGCGGGCGGCGGCCACCACCTCGGCCACCGTCAGGCCCTCGCCGGCGAGGGTGACGGCGTCGAGGTCGGCGGCCCGGAAAGGCAGGTTGGTGGCGGGGGCGGTGACCAGCGGCTGGATCGGCAGGGCGGTGCAGGCCGGGTTGGACTCGATGTCGCGGCGGATCAGGTCCAGCAGGCGGTGGGCGCGTTGGGAGTAGAGCTGAATCTGGTCCGGGTCCGGCAGGTCCAGGACCCGTTGCAGCAGCAGGCCGTCGTCGTCGAACCAGCGCGGCAGCAGGCCGCCGAGGAAATAGCCCTGGGCGCGCAGGGTGTTGACCCCCTCGCCGCACCAGGCCTGGCCCAGGTTGATGAAGACTTGCAGCACCCGGGCCCCGGCCTGTAGGGCCTGGGCCTCGAAACCGCCGAGGACGCGGGAAAAGTCCGGGCCCAGGGTGAGGACGTGCAGCCGGGCCACCTGAGCGAAGTCGAACTGCTCGCTGGCGGTGCGGGTGGTGAGGCTGGCCGGGGGTTGCTCGTCGGCGGGCAGGACCAGGCGATCCAGGCCCAGGCCCTCCAGGAGGTAGTTCAGGGCGTCGGCATAGACGTCGGGGACATGGAGGCGCCGCTGGCGTTCATCGACCCGGCCGAAGAGCAGCAGGTTGGAGACGCGGTCCCCGGCATCCCCAGCATCCTCGGGCGGGCCATAGGCCGCGGCGGGCATGAGGCCGATCTCCAGGGCCGTCTCGCGCAGGCCGCTCATGGCGGCGAACTTCTGGGTGACGACCTGGTGGCAGGGGGCCTCGCTGAAAAAGACCTCCACCGGGTGGGCGGGGATCAGGGACTCGCGCAGATAGGTCTGCAGGGCCAGGTCCACCCGGGCGCCGCGATAGGCGGGGTGGACCTGATGGGCGCCGATCTCATAGACGCCGTGATAGGGGGCCGAGCTGCGGAACAGGCTGCCATAGCCCACCACCTCCCCGGCCGGGGTGCGGGCCACGGCGCTATAGACCAGCCCCAGCCGGTTTTCGTCCAGGAGGCGTTCCGGGATGTAGTAGGTGGGGAAGGGGAAGTGGGGCCCGTGGATGGCGTAGAAGAGCCGCGCCACCCCCCAGCCATCCTCCGGTCGCAGCTCGCCGACGGTGACGGGCTGGCCGGGGAGCGGCGGGGCCGCTATGGCCTGATCGGCCTGGAGGCGGGCCAGGGCCTCCTCCAGGGTCATGCCCACCCGGCCGCTGTCGATGGTCCAGTCCGCCAGCTTGCCCATGGCGTTGCGTGGCAGTTCCGGCCCGAAGCGGATGGCGGCGGGTTGCTCCACCCGGTAGAGCAGGCCGGCGAGGTGGACGCGCAGGGCATCGAGCATGGCGGGCCCGGGGGTCTGGTCCGCCTTGAGGACGACGAAGGCCTTGAGGCGGTCGCCCTCCTCCGGGCGCATCAGCCGCACGGCGCAGTCGGCCACCGCCGGGTGGGCGAGCAGGGCCTCGCGCACCCGGTCCGGGTAGACGTTGATGCCGGCGACCTGGACGGCGTTGTCCAGGCGCTGCCTGACGACGAAGTGGGTCTCGTCCCGCCACTCCAGGACATCCTGGAAGACGTAGGGCTCCGACTCGCCGCCGTCCTCGCGGGCGCGGACGAAGCGGCCGTTGCCGATATGCCGCCAGGTGGCCATGAGGGTCAGGGGCGCCTCCGGGCTGGTGCGGTAGCCCATGGCCCCGCTCTCGGAGGAGCCGTAGACCTCGATCATCGCCTGCAAGCCCAGGCGGCGTAGGGTGTGGATGACCTCCGGCGGGCAGGGGCCGGTGGAGGTGACGCCGAGGGCCGTGGGCGGGAAGCGGCCCTTGGTGTCGGCGATCTGCTTCCAGAGGTAGGGAAAGCCGATGAGGGTGTCCCCGGGCTGGACGCTGGCCAGGATGGCGGCGGGGCGGAGGAAGCGCAGGTCCGCCAGGGGCACCTGGAGCACCTTGGGGATCAGGATGGTGTAGATGAAGCCATAGATGTGGTGGGGGGGCACCAGCCCGAGGAGGCGCCGGCTGCCCTGGAGCATCTCCGCCAGGTGCAGGGCGTCCTGCTCGATGTCGAAGTAGTCCCGGACGATGGGCTTGGGGGTGCCGGTGCTGCCGGAGGTGTAGAAGGTGATCCGCCGGGGGCGTGGTCCGGCCCGTTCCAGGATGAAGCTGGCCCACTGGCCGAGGCTGGGGAGGCGGGCCAGGTCGCTGATCGCCTCCGGCTCCAGGCCGAAGAAGCCCCCCGCCGGGGCGGCGATCCCGGCCAGTTCCGCCGCCGTGGCCTGGAGCGCGCCCTCACCCAGGATACTGTCCGGCGTCAGTTGCAGTTCGTCCCCAAACAGGTCCGCGGTGCGCCGCCGCTTCTTGATCTCGGCGAAGACGATGGAGCGGGTGACGAGAAACACATCCTGGTGTGCGAGGAGGATCTGGGGCATGGTCAACCTCCGCCAAGGTGAGGGGGTAGGGTGGAGAGCATGGGGCCCTGGACGAGTGAGCGCGTGCTACAAAATCGCACATGGCCACCTGGCAGGCCTGATGCCTCATGTGTTCTTGGGCGTCCCTTCCCGATCGTCGGCGTTCAGGGCAAGCCTGATATCGCATTGGCCCTGTTGTTCGGTGGTGGTCAGGATCTGGGCATAACGCTGGATCAGATAGCCGGCGAGGCGCTTCACCGCCACCTCGTCGCGGATGATCTCCTCCGCCGGGGGCGGCTGGGTTGGAAATTCCGGCACCTGTCCGCGATAGGCGAAGTGCAGCTCCAGCCTCCCGTTGTCGAAGGCAAAACGGACCTCCAGCGGGCCATGAAGCAAGGCATGGCCCTGAAGCAGCTCCATCATTTCGTTGACCGCCGCCGCTGCCTTGAAGAGCACCTTGAGGTCGACCCCCCAGGGCGCCACGCCGTGGTTCATGAAGTCCACCGTGCGGCCAAAGATATCCTGACCAGCCAGGAGGCGCAGGACGGCCGAGCGACGGATTTCGGCACCAGCCCCGGCCGCGGGCGCCGTGACCAGGCCAAAGCGGGTGATGGCCTGCTCCCGGAGTTTGAATTTCTGTACCTTGCCATTGGTGGTGGTGGGATAGGTGTCCACGATGGCCAGGTATTTTGGAATCTTGGGGCGCGCGATGCGGGATTTGCAGAACTCCCGGATGTCGTCGGGAGCGAGGGTCATGCCGTCCTTGAGTTGCACGAAGGCGGCGATTTCCTCCCCGTACAAAGGGCTGGGGACGCCCACGACCTGGACGTCCTTGATAGCGGGGTGGGTGAACAGGAACTCCTCGATCTCCCGCGGGTAAATATTCTCCCCCCCGCGAATGATCATGTCCTTGGCCCGGCCGGTGATCCGGACCAGACCCTGTTCGTCCTGGGTGGCCAGGTCGCCGCTGTGGAACCAGCCCTCCGGGTCGATGGCCTGGGCCGTCGCCTCTGGCATACGGAAATAGCCGGCCATGACATTGGGACCCCGGCAGCAGAGCTCCCCCTGCTCTCCGGGCGGCAGGGGGCTGGCGCTCCCTGGCGCGACGATCTTGACCTCCACGCCGGGCAAGGGGGTGCCGACGGTCGTGGCGCGTTGCGCGAAAGGCAGGTCGCGGCGGGTGAGGGTGATCGCGGGAGAGGTTTCGGTCAGACCATACGCGATGCAGAGTTCCGGCATCCCCAGGGCATGGGTCAGGTCCCGGACCACCGCTTCCGGGCAGGGTGCGCCAGCCATGAGGCCCCCGCGCAGGGTGGAGATCGCGATGGGTTTTTTCTTCAGGACCTCGAGCTCGGCGATGAACATGGTGGGGACGCCATGCAGGAGGGTGCAGCCACAGGCCGCGACCGTCTCCAGCACCTCCTGGGGCCGGAACTGCACCACCGGGACCATGGCCGTGCCGTGCGCCAGGCAGAGCAGGGTTCCCATCACGGAGCCGAAACAGTGAAAAAACGGCAGGGGGATGCACAGCCGGTCCTGGTGGCTCATGGCGAGAAGGTCAGCCACGCTGCGGATATTGTCCAGCAGGTTGGCATGGCTGAGCATGGCCCCCTTGGGAAAGCCGGTCGTGCCCGAGGTGTACTGGATCATGGCAATCTGATCGGGCCGGCAGGCCACCAGGCCCTCCCCGGTCTCCTGATCGCCCTTGGCCAGGAACTGATCCCAGCTCATCAGTCCGCTATCGGTGGCTTCGCCCATGACCACCAGCCGGCGCAGGGCCGGCAACGGCGTCGACCCGATAGGGCCGCCGGCCGCCCCGCCTGGCGGCGGCGCTTCCGGACGGATCTCCCGGATGGCGGCCAGGGCGTCGCCGGGGGTCCGGAGACTGGGCTTGAAAAACAGCGCGACGGCCTCGGACTGTTTCAGCACATAGGCCAACTCGAAGGGACGGTAGCCGGTGTTGACCGTCACCAGCACGACCCCGCGCAGGGCGCACCCCAACTGGAGCTCGATCCACTCCGGGATGTTGGTGGCCCAGACGGCCAGATGTTCCCCAGGCTGGATGTCCAGGGCCGCGAGTCCCCGGGCAACCCGGCGGGCGCGGGCTTCGAGTTCCCGATAGGAGAGCCGGAGACCCAGGCGATGGTAGATCACCGCCGGTTGGTCCCCATGGTCCGCCACGGTCCTGGCCAACAGGGCGCCAATGGATGCGGGGTGGGCGGTCTGGAGTGGGTTCACGCGGATGTCTCGCTAGCGACGGGGATTATTCAGCCAATTATTCAACGACCCTGGCGGTGGCCGCGGCCTCGTCGGCGCAAAGGGGGATCAGGCGGGGGATGCCGGCCATGAGGAGGGTTTCCTGGACCATGGCCTGGGCACCGAAGAGCGCCATCCCGCCCCCGACTGCCGCGTTTTCCTTGGCGCAATGGACCAGCAGCCGGATGCCATAGGAGGCCAGGTAATCCAACCCGCCCAGGTCGATGAGCAGCCGGGCGCCATCGGCGGCGGCCAGCGCTTCCAGGTCCGGCTCGATCGCCAGTGCCCCCTGCATGTCCAGCCGTCCCTCCAGGCTGACGCGGATCAAGCGATGAGTCAGTCCGCGGGTAGTGAGTCGCATCGAGTCGTAGCTCCTAGCCAGTCGGCCGCGGGGCCGGCGTCAGAGTGGAACCGGGGGCTGACATGGCCAGGGTTAGCCGGCGCCGTCCGGGGAGGATAGGGAACGCTGGTCGTCGAGGATGAATCCCAATAGGGTCTTGGATTCCTCGGTCAGCAGGTGGATCTGCTCCGGATCGAAGGGGATGGCGATCTTTTGCAGCAACAGCATGTCATGATCGGACCAAAGGGGGAGCAAGCCGCCGAGGAAAAAGCCCTGGGCCCGGGCGGCCGCGACCGCGAAGCCGCCGCCGGGGCGGTCGAGGGGCAGCAGCAGTTGCCAGATCAGGGTGTCGGGGTGGGTCGTCGTGACCTGGGTCAGGCAGGTGGCGAAATCCTGTCCGATCTCCAGGACGGTCATTTTGGTCAAGGCGGCGTTGCGGTTGTCCTCGACCTGGCTCCGCGTGGCCGGCGAGGTCGGTTGCTGGTCAGGATGGAAGTGGCGCGTCAGATGGTGTTCGGCGTAGCGGCTCTTGATCCACTCCGCGTAGGGCGCGGGGGGATAGAGGTCCTGGGGCGGGTCCTTGAGGAGGAGGAAGCCATCCAGCAAGGAGATGCGGCCCGTGACCCCAAAGCGCCGCTCGGCGGGGCGGTCGGGCAGGGCCGCGATTTCGATGGCCTGGGGAAAAGCGCCCAAATGCACCATCAGCTTCTGGGTCACGAGATTGTCGCAGACCATCTGGCCGAACACGGCATTGAGGCCGAGCCGCCGCGGCAGCTCGATGTTGACCAACTGGTGCATCTGCAACAGGAGCTTCCGGCCGGAATAGGTGGGATCGACGATGACCGAGCCGGACTCCATGATGGTTTGTCCAGGCGCGGTGCGAAACAGGGCGGTGGTGCCGAGCGCGTCTCCCGAGGGCGCGCGGGCGACGACGTGGTACAGGTCCGGTCCGGCATTGCGGGCAATGATGGCCTCGGGATCGTAGACATAGTCGATCGGGAAGTGCTCACCATAGGCGCCGTAATAAAGACGGGCGATGCCGGGGGCATCCTCGGGGCGAAACTGATCGACCTCATAGGTCTGGCCCGGGGCGAGGGGACGGTAGCCGCTGGCCAGTTCCGCCAGGCAGCGTTCGCGGGGTCGCGACGTTGGCGTCTTCATGGGTACTATCACGCGCTGGTTGATCATCGTGGCGGCGCGGTCAGCCGCGGCGCCTCCCTGTAGAATCATAGGCCATGAAGATCATTCATGTCGTCGCTGGTGCCCTCGCGGATGGCCGGGGGCGTGTGCTCGTCACCCGTCGGCCTGAAGGGGCGCATCAGGGGGGGCTGTGGGAATTTCCCGGCGGCAAGCTGGAACCGGGGGAGACACCCCTGGCCGGGCTGGAGCGGGAGCTGGCGGAAGAGCTTGGCATTCGCGTCCTGGCCAGCCGACCCCTGATCCGGGTCCACCACGACTATGGCGATCGGCGGGTGCTGCTCGATGTCCATCGGGTGATGGCCTTCGCCGGCACGCCGGTGGGTCGGGAGGGGCAGCCCCTGGACTGGCGGCAGCCGCGGGAGATGGACCCGGCGGACTTCCCCGCCGCCGACCGGCCGATCATCACCGCCCTGCGTTTGCCGTCCTTGTATCTCATCACCGGCGAGGACCCGCGGGCGCCAGCGGCCTTTCTGTCGCGCCTGGATCTGGCCCTGGAGGCGGGGGTGGGCCTGGTGCAACTGCGGGCGCATGGCCTGCCCCAGGCCGCTTATGCCCGGCTGGCCGCGTCGGCCTACGCCCTCTGTCAGCGTCAGGGCGCGCGCCTGGTGCTCAACCGCGGGCCTGAAGAGGCGCGGGGGTTGGCGGCCGAGGGCTTGCACCTGGCCAGCCGGTACCTGGCCGAACTACACCAGCGGCCGGACGGCTGGCCCCTGGTGGGGGCCTCCTGTCATGGGGCGGCGGACCTGGCCCGGGCCGCGGCGCTGGGGTTGGACTATGCTCTGCTCTCGCCGGTCATGCCCACCGCCAGCCATCCGGGTGCCCCGCACCTCGGCTGGGCGGGCTTCGCCGCCCTGGCGGAGGAGGCCGCGCTCCCGGTCTACGCCCTGGGCGGCCTGGGTCCCGGGGAGGTCGAGCACGCCATTCACCAGGGTGCCCAAGGGGTGGCGACGATTCGGGGGCTGTGGCCCGGCTAAGCCGCCGATCGGATTGATTGCCGTCAGATCAATGAGGGCGCGGGGATTGTCCGCCGTTCGCCGCGCCTTCCCAATCCTCGGCGACCAGGTCCAGCAAGGCATCGCCCTCCGCGAGGGACTCCCCGGCGGGGATGCGTCGACTCTCCTCCAGCCATTCGCCCAGGT
The DNA here is from genome assembly GCA_937862735.1 of uncultured Gammaproteobacteria bacterium. Taxonomy (GTDB): domain Bacteria; phylum Pseudomonadota; class Gammaproteobacteria; order Chromatiales; family Chromatiaceae; genus M0108. The sequence continues at coordinate 4,508 of CALMDH010000204.1, read as the reverse complement.
CGATGAGTCGGCAGCGCTCGCTGCAAAAGGGCCGCCAGGGGGAGTCCGGGGTCCAGGGGACGGCTTTGCCGCAGGTGGGACAGGGGACCAGGGGGGCGGCCATGTTCGTTGGGAGTTGATGTGGACCTGGTGAGGATTGGTTCCGGTGGCCTTCGGGGACCCTGATCTTGGAAACCTTCGATTACCCCGGAAGCTCAGAGCACGCAGCAGGCCAGGCTGAAGTCCAGGTCCTCGCGGATGGGCTCGGGAGCGGCCTGGTCGCTGGCGCGCAGGAAGCGGATGGCGAAGCGATTCTTGTGGCCGCTGATCTCGGGGTAGAGCGAGGTATCGCCCTGCACCGCGATGCGGATCAGGTGGGCTTGGGCCGTGCCCTCCAGGGATTCCTGGTAGAGCCCTTCGCGGGCCTGGACGCGGCGGGGGGTGGCGCTGGCGCGGATGTAGGCGAGCAGCAACTGGATGGCGTCGCGGGTGGCGAGCAGGTCCTCCGTCCAGCGGCTGACCTGCTGGTTGCGCTCGCGGAAGGGCAGCGATAGCCAGAGGTGGTACTGGGGCAGGTCGAAGCTGCACGTGCCACCCGGCAGGCTGCCCCGTTGGGCGACGCCCTTGAGAAAGTCATTCTCGCGGACGCGCTGGCCGACGGGGCTCTCCTGGGCGCGCAGGGCCTCCGTGGCGGCGGCCAGTTCGCTCAGTGAGGTATCCAGGGCCTTGCGCTTGACACCGGGCTGATCGCGAAACCGCTCCAGGTTGATGGACTGGCGATCCAGTTCCTTGATCAGCTCGGTCTTGATGTCGGCGCGGGAACTGACGGCCGCGATATCCAGCAGGGTTTCCACCATCGCCCGGGCCGCCCAGGGGTTGTCCTGGGGTTGGAAGAAGGACAGCTTCTCGAAGAGATGTTCCAGCCGCATCAGGGTGCGGGCCCGTTCGTTGAGCGGATGTTCGAAGGTGAGGGTGATGGCCACGGGGGATTCCAGAAGGTGTGGAGGGTGGAGTGCGGCTCAGGGGTTCGCGCCGGCGCGGGGATCAGGCCCCGCTGGGCTTGGCGTATTCGAAGGCGTCGGAAAACATGTGGTCATGCGCGAGACCGGCGGCGGCGAAGGCCGTGCTGCCGCTCTGGACCATGATCGGCGGACCGGCCAGGTAGACGTCGAAACCACTCATGTCCGGATGATCGGCCAGCACCGCCTCGTGGACGAAACCCGTGCGGCCCGTCCAGCCGGAGTCCGGTTCCGACAGGACCGGGGTATAGCTGAAGTTGGCGTGCTCCCGCGCCCAGGTCAGGGGCAGGTCCGGCAGGTAGAGGTCCTCTTGGCGACGGACGCCCCAGTAGAGGTGCATGGGCCGGGTGACGCCGATGTACAAGGCATGTTCGATGATGCCCTTGATCGGGGCCAGGCCGGTGCCGCCGGCGATGAGAATGATGGGGCGGGCGGAGGCCTCGCGCAGGGTGAAGGTGCCCAGGGGGGCCTGGATGCGCAGGATGGCCTTCTCCTCCAGGGCGTCGAAGATGAAGCTGGTGAACTGGCCCCCGGGCACGTGGCGCACGTGCAGTTCAATGAACTCGTCGTCATGGGGGGCATTGGCGATGGAGAAGGCGCGGCGCTTGCCACCCTCCAGCAGAAAATCCAGGTACTGGCCGGCGAGGAAGGGCAGGCGCTGGTTGTCCGGCAGCTTGAGATGCAGGCGCATGACGTCGTGATTCAGGGCCTGCTTGTCCACCACCCGACAGGGCAGGGTGCGAACCTCGATCTGGCTGGCGGTCTTGATCTCCATGACCTCGAGGATGAGGTCGGTCTCGGCGACGGCCTGGCAGGTCAGGCAGGCCCCGGGTTCGCGGCCCTCCAGGGCCTGGGTGTTGCCGGAGGGATAACTGACCTGCCCGGCGACCAGGGTGGCGACACAGGAACCGCACATCCCGCCGCGACAGCCATAGGGCAGGACCACGCCCTGACGCAGGGCCGCCGCCAGCAGGGTTTCGCCGGGCTCGGCCTGAAAGTGGATGCCACCGGGTTGCGTCTGGATGTCGAAGGTCATGGCGCGCTTGGCCTCGTCAGCGGAAGGGATATCGCGAGCGGGCTCTCGCTGTCCCAAGGGATTGGGAATTATGCCCCCTTGCGGTGGTTAATGGCGAAAAGATGCGCCCCGGGGTGGGGAATTGCAATAAACTCCCGAGCGGACTTTAGTCACCCAGCGGACGTTCGTTTGTGAGGTCGGGGCCATGTGGATACTGGGCTGTGGGTATGTCGGGCAGCGGCTGGCACGCCACTATCTGGCCGCGGGCCAGCCCCTCGTCGCCGTGACGCGCTCCGTCGCCAGTTGCCAGGCCCTGAGTGCCTCGGGGATCCCGGCCCTGGCACGGGATCTGGCCGTCGCGCCCCTGGAGGATCTCCCCTGGGCGGGCGAGGCGGTCTTCCACCTGGCGCCTCCGCCCGCCGAGGGTGTCGAGGATTCTTTGACCCGCCACCTGGTGAGCGCCTTCCGCCACAGTGGTCATCCGCGCCGTCTGGTCTACCTGAGCACCACCGGGGTCTATGGCGATTGTGGTGGCGACTGGGTGGACGAGAGCCGGCCACCGGCACCGGCCGCGCCCCGCGCCTGGCGGCGCTGGGACGCGGAGGAGACCCTGCGCACCTGGAGCCGGGAGTCCGGCGCGGAGCTGGTCATCCTGCGGGTGGCGGGCATCTACGGCCCGGACCGCCTGCCGCTGGAGCGGCTGCGCCAGGGGCTACCCCTGGCGCGGGAGGAGGATTCGCCCTGGTCGAACCGCATCCATGTCGACGACCTGGTGGCGGCCTGCGTCGCGGCCATGGCGCGGGGTGTCCCGGGGGAAGTCTATAACGCCTGCGATGGCCATCCCTCCACCATGACCGACTATTTCCTGCGGGTCGCGGACCTCGCCGGCATCCCCCACCCGCCGCTGTTGCCCCTGGCCGAGGCCGCCGGGAAGCTGTCCTCGGGCATGCTGTCGTATCTGGCCGAGTCCCGGCGACTGAGCAACCAGCGGTTGCGCGAGGAACTGGGGCTGAGCCTGCGCTATCCGGACCTGGCCAGCGGCTTGCCGAGTTGCCTGTGACCCAGCCATTGGCGCTATCCACGAGGCTGGACGGGGGAACGGGTGGAGTTGATAATCCGGGTCGAAGCACTTCCATCAACCCGGACGACAAGACCTAAGTCGTCGGACCCCCCCACCCCCTGAGACTAAGCCCATGCCCCTGATGAACCGGTCCCTGACCACCGCGATCGCGGTTGCCGCCCTCACTGGCCTGCTGTCCCGCCCCGCCTTGGCGGTGAGCGATGAGGACTTCAATTTCGACCATACCGATGACGTGATCCATATCTGCTCGGTACCCGCGGAGGCCACGGAGCATGTTGCCGCCGCCCTGGCCTGCACGGCCTTTCTGGAGGCCACCGTCCAGTATCACGATCTTTCCACCGCCCGTAAGAAAAACAAGGCCCTGGTCTGCATCCCGAGCGGCGTGACCGTCGCGCAGGTCCGCTCCATCTTCCTTGCCTGGGGCGAACAGCATAAGAACGACAAAAAGCTCATGGCTGAGCTGCCGGTCAACGGGGTGATGCGTGCCTTGGCCGCCAAGTATCCCTGTCAGCAAAAGTGAATTGAACAGCCTTGGAGATTCCCGTGACGATGAAAAAGACGATTGCCATTAGTATCTTGAGCCTTTCCGCCCTGACCCTTGCGGGTTGCGGCACCACCACCGGCGAGCGCGCCGGCAGCGGTGCCCTCATGGGCGCGGCGGGTGGCGCCCTGATCGGTTCCCTCAGCGCCCAGGCCGGCGCTGGCGCCCTGATCGGCGCGGGCGCCGGTGCCCTGGGCGGCTACCTGTATGACCAGTATCAGAAGGGCAATATCGACTGATACCTTCCTCCCCTCTCCAGGAAGGTGGTAATTTGAATATCCAGCCAAAAACCGCCTCCGTCCCGACGCTTTCGGTCATCCTGCCCCTCAGCGATGCCGAGTCGGTGCTGCCCGCACTGGGCGACGCTCTTTATGGCTTTCTGGATAGCCTGGGTCGCAGCTATGAACTGGTGTTGGTCGGGCATGGCCGGGGGGAACGCTCCGCGACGCTGCTGCATCAGCAGCATCGCTTGCGGCCGGACGTGACGCGCGTCTTGCTCGGCCGGGGCCTGGCCAGCGCGGCGGCGGCCAGTCTGGCCGGCCTCATCGCCTGTAAGGGACAGCGCATTGTTAGCTTGCCGGCGGATCCCGGCCTGGCGCCCGAAATCATCGGCCAGATGGTCGATTTGCTGGACGTGGGGCATGATTTCGTCGCCGCCAAACGCTCACCGGCCGCCCTGTCGGGCTGGAAGGCCTGGCTGGCCAGGGCCGAGCGAGGCCTGCACGCACGTTTGGGCGGTGTGGGGATCTCCGATCCGGCGTGCGGGGTCTTTGGTTTCAGCCGCGACTTGTTGGAGGTGGTGACGTCCCAGCCGCCTGGTTTGCAGCCAGAGCTGGTACCCGCCCTGGCTTTTCGCCTGGCGCGCCAGCCAAC
>CALMDH010000203.1:0-5344 GCA_937862735.1 uncultured Gammaproteobacteria bacterium | reverse complement strand
TGCTTGCGGGCCAGTTCGTGGAGCTTGCGGGTGATCCAGCCGTAGTCCGAGGTATGGAGGTTGAAGTGCGCCATGTCGTCCTCGGCGTGACCATCAAAGCCGGCGGAGATCATGATCAGCTCCGGGGCGAAGGCGTCGAGGCGCGGTAGCCAGTGCTCCTCCACGGCGGCGCGGTAGGCGGGGCCATCGGTGAGCTTGGGCAGGGGCAGGTTGGCGATGTTGGGGGCATCGGTCTCCCAGCCATGGCCCGGGTAGAAGGGATGCTGGAAACTGGAGCAGAACAGGACCCGCCCGTCACCCTCGAAGATGTCCTGGGTGCCGTTGCCGTGGTGGACATCAAAGTCGATGATCGCGATCCGTTTCAGGCCATGTTCAGCCATGGCATGGGCGGCACCGACGGCGACGTTGTTGAAGAAGCAAAAGCCCATGGAACGTTTGCGCTCGGCATGGTGCCCGGGCGGACGCACGCAGCAGAAGGCGGCATGGTGCTTGTCGCTCATCACCAGGTCGACGCCCATCACGGAGGCCCCGGCGGCACGCAGGGCGGCGGGCAGGGTTCCCCGGCTCATGGAGGTATCACCATCGATCCAGGAGAGCTCGCCATCGACGGTCGGGGCGGAGCTGAAGATGAGATCGACGTACTCCGGATCGTGGACCCGCAGCAACTGCTCCCGGGTGACCTCGGGGGCGTCGTAGTGGGTGACCAGCATCTCCATGCCGGAGGCGATCATGCGGTCGGCGATGGCGAACAGCCGCTCCGGGCACTCAGGGTGGTGGGCGCCCGGCTTGTGGTCCTGGCACAGGTGATGGCCAATAAAAGCGAGGTTCATGGTGTTAAGGTCTCTCCTCATTGCGCCGTCGTCTCCGCCGGGCCGGGCTGGACCGGACCGCGGGAGGGGGGGAACGGCTGTTGTCCCTACCTTGTCATCACGGCAAGACAGGATATCGGGTATATTGGCGGGCCTAGCCGCGGGCCCCCCGGAGGGTACGTCCCGGCCAATAGCCATAGCTTAATCCCATCCTTCCGCGGGATTCGACCTCAGACGTCAATTCCCGCCTCAGAACCATGACAACGGGTGCTCCAGCGCCACGGCCCCTGCTCCCCCGACCCGCCCTGCCACCCGCCGTCCAGCGCAACGCCCCGTTTCGCGCGCGGTGGGAGATGGGGAGCACCGTTAGAGGCTGTGAAAATTCCCTATTTCTTCACAAGCGGTTACCGCTCCATGAGGGGTAACCAGACTTAATCACCACCATCCCAGTCCTTCCCCCCTCAGCCCCCTTGCCATCAGGGAACCTCGATCATGAAGCTTTCCGACGTGGATCCACTCTTCGTCCCCGCCGCCATCGCCATTTTCGGCGCCAGCGATAACCCGGCCTCCATCGGGGGGGTCGTCCTGCGCAACATCCTGGAGGGTGGCTTCAAGGGGCCCTGCTACGCCATCAATCCCAAGTATGACAAGGTCGCCGGCAAGAAGAGCTATCCGACCCTGGAGGAGATCGAGAAGAACGTCGATCTGGCCCTGATCGCCACCCCGGCGGCGGCCGTCCCCGGCATCCTCGATCAATGCGGCGCCAAGGGCGTGCGCATGGCGGTGCTCTATTCCGCGGGCCTGGCGGAGGCCGACGAGGCCGGCGCCCACCTTCAGGACAAGATCGTCGAGACGGCGCGCCGCCACCGCATCCGCCTCCTGGGCCCCAACACCATGGGCATGCTGCGGCCCCAGAACAAACTCAACGCCACCTCCGGCGTCGCCACCAAGGCCCTGAGCGGCAACGTCGCCCTGGTCTCCCAGTCCGGGGCCGTGTGCAGCGCCATGCTCGACTGGTCGGTGCCGCGCCATATCGGCTTCTCGTCCATGGTCTCCCTGGGCGCGGCGGCGGACGTGGACTTTGGCGACGTCCTCGACTTTCTCGCCCTGGACGCCCACACCCAGTGCATCCTGCTCTACGTGGAGGGCATCCGCGACGCCCGTCACTTCATGAGCGGCCTGCGCGCCGCCGCCCGCCTCAAGCCCGTGATCGTGGTCAAGACCGGGCGCATGGCCGCCGGCTCCCGCGCCGCCAAGTCCCACACCGGGGCCTGGGTCGGCTCCAACGAGGTCTTCCGCGCCGTCATGGAGCGCGCCGGCGTGGTCCAGGTCGATGCCCTGCACCAGCTCTTCGCCGCCGCCCATGTCTTCGGCGCCAACAAGCGCCTGGGGGGCGATCGCATCGCCATCATCACCAACGGCGGCGGTCCCGGCGTCCTCGCCGCCGACCGTGCCGCCGAACTGGGGCTCAACCTGGCCCAGTTCAGCGACGAGACCAATACCAAGCTCGGCGAGGCCCTGCCCAATTGCTGGTCCCACGGCAATCCGGTGGACGTCCTCGGCGACGCCAGCGCGGAGCGCTACGGCGCGGCGGTGGAGCTGTGCCTGGCCGATCCCAATGTTGACGGCGTCATCGCCATTCTGGCCCCCCTGGCCATGACCAACTGCACGGCCACGGCCCAGCGCCTGGTGGAGGTCGCCAAGAAGAGCCGCAAGCCGGTGCTGGCCTGCTGGATGGGGGCCGCCCAGGTGGCCGATGCCCTGGCCCTCTTCGGCCAGAACCGCATCCCCCGCTTCGGCACCCCGGAACAGGCGGTGGAGGCCATGTCCTACCTGGCCAGCTACCACCGCAACCAGAAGTTGCTGATGCAATACCCCGGGCCCTTGTCCGAGCGGCGCAACCCGGACGTGGAGGGGGCCCGGCTGATCATCGAGGGCGTCATGGCCGAGGGGCGCAAGACCCTGGGGATCATCGAGGCCAAGGCCATCCTCGCCGCCTTCCGCATCCCCACCATGCAGGCGGTGGCGGCGCGCACCCCCAACGAGGCCCTGATGGCGGCCCAGGCCCTGGGCTTCCCGGTGGTGATGAAGATCAGCTCGCCGGACATCGCCTACAAGTCGGACGTGGACGGGGTGCGGCTGAACATCCGCGACTCCCAGACGGTGCGCCGCACCTTCTCCGAGCTGGTGGAGCGGGCCAAGGCCATGCGCCCGGAGGCGCGCATCGACGGCGTCACCGTCGAGCACATGGTCTCCACCCGCGCCGCCCGGGAGCTGCGGATCGGGGTCATGCGCGATCCCATCTTCGGTCCCGTCATCAGCTTCGGTGCCGGCGGCACCGAGGTGGAGGTGCTGGAGGACCACGCCGTGGGTCTGCCGCCCCTCAACGACTTCATCATCGAGACCATGATCAACCACACCCGGGTCGCCCGGCTCATGGGGGCCTTCCGCCACATGCCGCCCATGAACCGCAAGGCCCTGGCGCGGATCCTGCAGCGCGTCTCGGAGATGGTCTGCGAGCTGCCGGAGATCATCGCCATGGACGTCAATCCGCTGATCGGCAACGACAAGGAGATCATCGCCGTGGACGCCCGCATCCAGGTCCAGTACCGCCCACCCCAGTTGCCGCCCTACGGCCACATGGCCATCCACCCCTACCCGGTGCACCTCATCGAGCGGGTGCAGATGCCGGACGGCACCGATCTGATCATCCGCCCCATCCGTCCGGAGGATGCGGAGATGGTGCAGAACTTCGTCCGCGGCCTGTCCGAGCAGACCAAGTACTATCGCTACATGCAGGCCATCAAGGAGCTGACCCCGGAGATGGTGGTGCGCTTTACCCAGATCGACTACGACCGGGAGATGGCCCTGATCGGCGTCAAGGAAGGGGTCGAGGGCGACGAGATGGCCGGTGTGGCGCGCTATTCCTCCCGTCCTGGCGGCGAGGTGTGCGAATTTGCCATCGTCGTCTCCGACACCTGGCGTGATCGCGGCATCGGCGCCCGCCTGATGCGCTCCCTGATGCAGAATGCCCGCGAGCGCGGCTTCCGCCACATGGACGGCGAGGTCCTCACCGCCAACACCCGCATGCTCGCCCTGATGCGCTCCCTCGGTTTCCGTATCGAGCGCGACAAGCAGGACCCGGGGGTGCAACTGGTGGAAAAGGTCCTCTGACCCGCTCCGCCCGGCCCCAGAACGGCAGGGGCCGGGCGCGATCCAGCGCCCGCGTTTCCTTGCGGGCGCGCTGCGGGCTTCCCCCCCTGCACGCCTCCTGTACAATCCGCCAGTGCCACCCCGACCAGCGGTCAGCCTCGGCTCGGCCGCCGGCGGTCCCAGCCCGCCACCCCAACCTTATAACTACCAACGGGAGGAAATCCTGATATGAGCAGAGATGTGGTCGTTTTGAGCGCGGTGCGCTCCCCCATCGGCACCTTCGGCGGCGCCCTGGCCGATTTCGAGGCCAGTGAACTAGCCGGCATCGTCATGAAGGAGGCCGTCGCCCGCTCCGGCGTCGATCCCCAGCAAATCGAATACGTCACCGTCGGCAACACCATGCCGACCGATTCCCGCTACGCCTACGTCTCCCGGGTCGCCTCCATTCAGGCCGGCCTGCCCATGGAGTCGGTGGCCATGCAGGTCTCCCGCCTTTGCGCCTCCGGCCTGCAGGGCATCGTCACCACCGCCCAGAACATCATGCTGGGTGACGCCGACTACGGCATCGGTGGCGGCGTCGAGGTCATGTCCAGGGGCGCCTACCTACTGCCGGCCCTGCGCTCCGGGGCGCGCATGGGTGACACCACCGCCATCGATTCCATGGTCGCCGTCCTCACCGATCCCTTCGGCGTCGGCCACATGGGCATCACCGCCGAGAACCTGGCCGCCAAGCACGGCATCAGCCGCGAGGAGCAGGACGCCTTCGCCGTCGAGTCCCAGCGCCGCGCCGCCGCCGCCATCGCGGCTGGCCACTTCAAGTCCCAGATCCTGCCCATCGTCAAGCAGACCCGCAAGGGCGAGGTCATCTTCGACACCGACGAGCATCCGCGCCCCGGCACCACCCTGGAGGCCCTGGCCAAGATGCGGCCCGCCTTCAAGAAGGACGGCACCGTCACCGCCGGCAACGCCTCCGGCATCAACGACGGCGCCGCCTTCTTCGTCATGGCCGCCGCCGATGTCGCTGCCCAGGCCGGGCATAAGCCCATGGCGCGGCTGGTCTCCTATGCCGTCGCCGGCGTGCCCAACGACGTCATGGGCGAGGGTCCCATCCCCGCCACCCGCAAGGCCCTGGCCAAGGCCGGTCTGACCCTGGACCAGATGGACGTCATCGAATCCAACGAGGCCTTCGCCGCCCAGGCCCTGTCGGTGGCCAAGATCCTCGGCCTCGACCCGGCCAAGACCAACCCCAACGGCGGCGCCATCGCCCTGGGCCACCCGGTGGGCTGCTCCGGCGCCTTCATCGCCACCAAGGCCCTCTATGAACTGGAGCGTATCGGCGGCAAGTACTGCCTGGTGACCATGTGCATCGGCGGCGGCCAGGG
>CALMDH010000202.1:0-5937 GCA_937862735.1 uncultured Gammaproteobacteria bacterium | reverse complement strand
AGGCGTTGCGCCTCATCGAAGAAGGACTGGGCGTCTTCCAGACGACCGGCCACCATGGCGATATAGCCCACATCGTTATAAGCCTGCGGTAATTCCTGAACCTTGCCGAAGGCCTCCAGCGCCCGTTCATATTGGCCCTGGCGGCTGTAGACCAGGCCCAGATTGCGCCAGGCCAGGGCGTAATCGGGATTCAGGGCCAATGCCTCCCGAAACTCGGCGATGGCGGCCTGATTATTGCCCGACAGGTAGTGGGAGTAGCCCAGGTTGTTGTGCAGGGTGGCGGAGCGGGGCGCGTAAGCCAGACCATCAAGAAAATGCTGCTTGGCCGCCGCGTGGTCCCGCTGCAGATCGGCGAGGACCCCCAGGGCGTTATGGGCACCGGCCAAATTGGGATCAAAGCGCAAGGCGGCGAGAAGCTGCACCTCCGCCTCCGCGTATTCCCGTTTGCGGGTCAATAGGATGCCCAGACCGGTCATGGCGCCGGCATGGCGCGGGTCGGCCTGCAAGGCGCGGCGATAGGCCACTTCGGCGACGGCGTCGTTACCCTTGCTGGCGTGAATGGCGCCAATCCGGTATAGAGCTTGGGCGTTCTCGGCTTCCTTGCCCAACGCCCGCAGATATTCAAACAAAGCACGGTCGGTATCGCCGCTGGCCAGCGCCGCATCCCCCTTGGCCAAGGCATCGTCGGCGGACCCGACCGGCGCGGCGGTGGGAAAGGCGGCGGTCGCGGGATTACCAAAGAGGGCGGCGAGATCCCCCTGGGCCTCGCCTTGGGCGGGCAACTGCACGCACCCGCCCACCCAGAGGGTGGCGGGTAGCAACAGGCAGGCTCTCAGAAGGGGCCAGGTGGGGATCATAGGCCGCTGAGGGTCTCGACCAGCCGGAGCATGGGGGGGCCGAGGACGACAAAGAGCACCGCGGGGAGCATGCACAAGGCGATGGGGATGAGCATGTTCACGCTTGCCTTGGCGGCGAGTTCCTGGGCACGCTCCAGCCGTTTGTTGCGCATGTCCGCGGAATAGGCGCGCAGGGTATCGCTGATGCTGGTGCCATAGCGCATGGCCTGTTGCAGGGTAGCGACCAGGGAGCGCATCTCCTCGATGTCGGTTCGCTCCGCCAGGTCCACCAGGGCGGAGCGGTTGTCCATACCCGCGCCCATGTGGAGCATGGTTGTCTTCAGTTCATCCGCCAATTCCGGATGCTGAATGTCCATTTCCATGGCGACGCGCTGAATGGCGGCATTCAGGCCCAGCCCGGCTTCCGAACACACCACCAGCATGTCCAGGGCATCCGGGAGGGATCTGCGCAGCCGGGACTGGCGGGCCTTGATCTTCTTCGTCAGTACGTAGTCCGGCAAAATCAGGCCCAGCAACAGGGTGATGACCATGATGGCCAGGATCTGATTCATGGGCATGTGCGTTTTGCCGATCAGCACCGTGCCAACCACCAAGGGCAGGACCACGGCGCCCACCAGCTTCAAGCCATTAAAGATGTGCAGATCCTGGATGGAGCGATAGCCCAGTTGCGCCAGTCGGTCGACGGTCTTATTGCGCTTCGAGTTCCCCTTGGGCGTCAAGCCCCGGCCTAAACGCACCAGCAGGCGCTCGCCACGGGATTCCTTGTCCAGGGGCTTGAATTGCCGACTGGAACTGATCTCCGTCCGAGTGACGGTATCAATCCGATCCTTAACCGGATTGAACCGTTGCTGCAGGAGGCGGCCGACGGCCAGGGACAGAATGAAGACCAAAAAGCCGAGGAGGCCCAGGAATACCCATTGAAAGACAAAAGGATCCGCTAACTGGGTGCTGAGCCAGAGCTGAAACTCATTGAACCAGCCCATGGGGTACTACTCAGATATCCAGCCTGAGCATCTGCCGGATCCAGAGCATGCCCATAGCCAGAATGAAGAGTACCGCGTAGAGGAGCTTCTGGCCCATGGGGTCGGTAAAAATGATGCCCATATGCCCCGGCTGAAGCAATTCCAGAATCACGGCGAGGGCAAAGGGGAGGAGGCCAACGATCCAGGCCGAGTTGCGGTTGGAGGCCGTCAGGGTGCGCAGGTGACGCTGGAAGCGGAAGCGCTCGCGTAACATGCTCTCCAACTGATCCACGGATTGGGCCAGATTGCCCCCCGTCTCGCGCTGAATCATGATCGCCACCGCCATGGACATGACCGCGACGCTGGGGATACGTTCCAGCATGGCGAGAAAGGCGCTACGCAAATCCCCACCATAATTCAGTTCACTAAAGACGATGCCAAATTCCTTGGCCACCGGCCCGGTCATCTCCTGCGAAACGGTTTGCAGCGCTTGGGTCAGGGGCAGACCCGCGCGCAGGGTGCGTGCGAGCATGGAGAGGGCATCCGGCAAGGTTTCCTCAAATTTGAGCAACCGTTGGGCCTTCTTATGTCTTAGCCAGATCCAGGGCGCCAGGCCAGTCAGCACCGTCGCCACGACGATGACGAACTCAGTCTGGCTGATGAGGGGGGTCAGGACCAAGGCGGCGATGGCGCCGAAGATCCCCAGAAACAGGATGCGGTAGGCGGGGATCTCGACCCCGGCCTGTTCGGCGAGACGGATCAGGGGGGTGAGGATCGGCCAGGATTCGAGCCACTGCTCCAGGGGGGTGAGGGACTGCGTGTAGCTATGGCGCACCAGGGAGATGTGCTCGATCTCCAGGACCTGGTTCTTGGCGAGTTGGGTGATGCGTTTGCGCAGCAACCGCCGGCTTTGGGCGCTGGTGCTGGTAATGGGGGCCGTCAGCGCCTGCGTCAGAATGAGAACGACAAAAAAAATGCCAACAATTAAAAAAATACGTTCGTACATGGTGGCAAGATCCCATTGTCGGACCGCCTGAACCCACCAGACCGACCGCCGATGGTCCTTGGGGCGAGGATCCTAGTGGTGATAATTCCCAAGGGCTAACGGAAAAAGTCTTGACTCATCTGGAAGACGGACATGTCGATGTCGATGCCATGCCGTCGCAGACGTTCGGCAAATTTAGGGACCAAGCCAGTGGCGGTAAAGCTGCCGATGACATTGCCATCGGTGTCGACGCCGCGACGGTCGAAACGGAAGATCTGGGCGGTGGTGATGATCTCGCCTTCCATCCCCTGCACCTCGTCGACGCTGATCATGCGTCGGCGACCGTCTTCCTGCCGCTCCAACTGCACGATCAGATCCAGCGCCGAGCCGATCTGGGCGCGCACCGGCCCGGTGGGTAAGTTGAGGCCGGTCATGGCCACCATGCTTTCCAACCGGATCAGGGAATCCCGGGGACTATTGGCATGGATGGTGGCCAGGGAGCCATCATGGCCGGTATTCATGGCCTGGAGCATGTCCAGGGCCTCGCCACCGCGGATCTCGCCCAGGACGATCCGATCCGGCCGCATGCGTAGACAGTTGCGTACCAGGTCGCGCTGGGTGACCTCTCCCTTGCCCTCGATATTGGGGGGCCGCGTCTCCAGGCGCACGACATGGGGCTGTTGCAATTGCAGTTCCGCCGAGTCCTCGACGGTGACGATGCGCTCGTCCGGTGGGATCTCCCCGGACAAGCAGTTGAGCATGGTGGTCTTGCCGGTACCGGTACCGCCAGAAATGAGGATGTTCAAGCGCCCCCGCACCGCGGCGGCCAGGACTTGCGCCATGTTGCGGGTCAGGGCACCAAATTCGATCAAGCGCGGAATGGTCAGGCGATCCGCGGGAAACCGCCGGATGGACAAAGCCGGACCATCGAGGGCCAGGGGGGGGATGATGGCATTGACCCGGGAACCATCCGGCAGGCGCGCGTCGACCATGGGTGAGGATTCGTCGATGCGCCGTCCCACCCGGGAGACGATTCGTTCGATGATGCTCAACAGGTGGCTATCGCTGTCGAAATAGACCGGAACCTGCTCCAGCCGGCCACGCCGCTCGATATAGACCTGCGTGGGGCCATTGACGAGGATATCGGAAATACCCGGGTCCCGGAGCAGGGTCTCCAGCGGTCCCAAGCCAAGGATCTCGTCCTGGATGTCGCGAATGATCCGCTGGCGGGTGGTCTGGGGGAAGGCGGACTGGTCCAGATTCATGAAACGTTCGCAGGTTTCATGAATCTGCCGCCGGGCCTCGTTAGTATCGATGTTCTGCAGCAGGTTGAGGTTCAGCGACTTGATGACGCGATCGAAGACCTGCCGTTTCCAGTCGGTTTCCGCCTGGGTCAGGGCGCTGCCCAAGCCCGCACCCGCGCCCATGGCCCGTGACCAGATATCACGGGTCGGGCTGGTGGGTTTGGCGGGCTCAAGCTGTGTGGGTTTGCGGATCAGGGCCACGTGGTCAATCGCTCCGTTGCGGAATCAAGAATAGTCAGGAACCCTTCAGCCAGCCAAACATCCGGCCACTTTTCTTGGGTGGGGGCGTGGCTGGTGCGGGCGCCGCTTGCCGCGCGCCACCGGTAGCGGCGACTTTGGCGCCTTCGCCACCCGCCAGGGTCTTGGCCAGCCGCAACAGGCTTTTACCCAAGGGGGAGTTGGCGGCGCTCTCACAGATGGGTATGCCCAGGTTCACGCTCTCGGAGGCGCGCACATAGTCGCTGGGCAGGGTCTCGATGGGGATATTCGGAAAGACATCCGAGAAATCCTCCAGCTTGACCTCGGACTTGGTATCAAAGCGATTGACCAACAGGATGATCCGATCCATGTTGATGGCCAGGCGATCCCGCAGAAGATAGAGCAGCCGTTTGGTATCGTGCAGGTGAGCGACCGTCTGCTGCGTGGCCAGGGCGATCACGTCGGAGTGGCTCAGAATCGTCGCCATCGCCTGGTCGATGCGGTGGGGAAGGTCGATGAGGATATCGTCGTAATTGCCATTGAGGGCGCTGAGCAGTTTTTCGGTCCGGGCAGCGCTGATGTCCTCGGGGATGATGATCTCGTCCATGGCGGCGGCCAACAGATGCAAGCCACTGGGATGGCGCAGGACATAGGCCTGGATGGCCGTGGCATCCAGGGTCTCGACGAATTCCATGGCCTTGATCAGCCCGTCGCGAGCGATCAGGTTAAGGTAGGTGGGCAGTCCCCCGAATTGAAAATCGAAGTCCACTAGCAGGATCGGACGGGCAAAACGCGCCTCCATGGCCATGGCCAGGGCCACGTTGGCGGCGATCAGGCTAGCACCGCTTCCTCCCTTGGTATTCATGAACGAGATCAGGCGAGACCCCGTGGCCCCCCTTTGCGCGCGGTCTTCCTGAACCACGCTGGTGATGGCCTTGACGCAATCCTCCACCTGGAGTGGCGTGGGGAAAACATCACGTACCCCAAAACGCATCGCCAGACGCATCATTTCGATATCGTGAATCTGGCTGACGATGAACAGAGGGGGGCGAGGGGTCGGTATCCGCTCGATGACCTCCCAGACCCCCTGGCGCCATTCCTCATCCACCACCAACACCAAAGCGTCCGGCATCGGCCGCATGTATTCCGGCAACAGCATCTGCCCTGGGTTGAGGACATAGGGCACCAACTCAAGCCCCTGACGCCGTTCCAAATCCGCCATTACGGGCGTCAGGGTCTGGCGTGATTGCGCGACGATCAACAAATTGAGCGAGACATACATATTGAGATCAGCCTGGTCAATTTCTTGATGGAATCACCATCCAGAATAGGCGAAGGTGATAATGGTAGAATGATTCTAAGATCATTAAAAACTGGTAGATTACTGTGTGCCAACACTCACCGGTGCTATTTCCTGTTGATCGATCTTTTTTGGATCTCCAACATCTTTCTGGTATTTTTGCAGCGCTAAAGCGGCCTTGGTTCCATCCATGCCAATCTCTTGTGATCGAGGACTGGCGGTTTGTATGGCTATTGTGCGCCTTACCGAATCACCAAATGTGTGATCCGCAGTTTCATTATACCCGTCCTATTTGAAAAATCGGTTTACTGTACCTCGGTAACTTGCGGGT
>CALMDH010000201.1:0-6733 GCA_937862735.1 uncultured Gammaproteobacteria bacterium | reverse complement strand
AATGGGCCGGATCCAGGTCGGGAAAGATGGCATCCAGTCGCTCCAGCGCCGCCAGAGTCTCCAGGACCGCCGATGGCCAGCCGGGTTCCTGATCCCCCCGGTTCACCCCGCACTGCCAACGCTTCAAGTCTGACAGGATTGCTGGGGCGTCTTGGCTTTGTCGGCGTCCCGGGGGCGCCTTACTTTTTCCCCCTCCCTGGACTCCCTGGACTCCCTGAACGCCCTGGACTCCCTGCACTACCCGCTCTCTCTCCCCTCCCTGCCCTACCTGACCTTCCAAACCCTCCAGACCTATCTCCCGCGCCCCGGGCGAAGGACCGCGGCGAAGGGCGGTGGTGAGGAAGGCAAAGCGCGCGAGTTGGGCCTGTAACTGGCGTTGGGCGAAGTCGCTCCCCCTGCTTCGCCCCAGGTGGAAGGTCCAGTCCGATCCCTGGGCCAGCAGCAGGGAGCGGGCCGCCTGGCGCAGCAGCCGGCCCGCCGGGCTGGTTGCCGGCTGGTCCTGAAAGCGCTGTCGCAGTTCCTGGAATTCCTCCGCCGCCTGGCGCAACTGGAGATGGACCCAGGCGGTCTCCGGCCGCAGCCAGGTGGCATTATAGCCAGCCTCGCCCCAGGTGGAGGGCGCGAGGCGACAGGTCCCGGCGCAGCCATGGTCCCGAAGGTGCCGGCCCAGGGTCACGGCCTCCAGGACCGGACAAGCATCAAGTTCATGGCCGAGAGCGGCGAGAAACAGGGGCCCCTCGTACCACCAGTGCCCGAACAGTTCCGCGTCGTAGGGGGCGACGGTGAGCGGTGGGCGGGAGATCGCCGCGCCAGACCGGCGGGTGGCATCGGCCTGACAGGCTGCCCCGATCCAATGGGCGGCATCGGTTCGATGGTCTGCCTCGATCCAATGGGCCGCATCGGTTCGATGGTCTGCCCCGTCCCAGTAGGCGGCACCAGCCCGACTGACTACCTCAACCCATTGGGCGGCTTCGGCTTGACGGGAGGCTTCGGCCCAGCCGGCGGCGTAAGCAAGGCGACGACTCATGAAGTGCCGGGCATCCGCCACCGCCTGGCGCGCGGCGGGGGCCGGCTCATAGGGGGCCTTGGGCCCCGGACCCCCGGTCACCCGATAGTACCCGAGCCCCGTCGGTCCGGCCGAAACCCCGGGCGGGAAGAAATCCGTCAGGTCCGCCCCGTCCCCGGCCAGGCCGAGGTCGGCGTGATACTCCCGGTAATCCGGGTGCCCGGGATAGCCCCGCGTCGGGCTCCAGACCTCCGCGGCGGAGGCCGGATCACGGCCGAAAAAGGCCACCCCGCCCCCGTCCACTGGCGCCTGGACCCCCCAGGCTGGGGCTGGCTGGCCCTGCGCCAGACCATGGGTCTCCACCAGGCTGTAGGCATAACCGGCGGCGGCGATCTCCCGCTCCAGCCCCGGATAGTAACCACACTCTGGCAGCCAGAGCCCCGCCGGCACACGCCCGGTCAGGGCCTGGAAGGCCGCCCGGCCCACCCGCAACTGGGCCGGCACTGCCCCGGGCTGACCCCGCAGCAGGGGGGCGAGGCCGTGGGTCGCCGCCGTGGTCAGCAGTTCCACCCGGCCGGCGTCGTGCAGCCGCACCCAGGCGGCGATCAGATCCCCACCCAGGCGCACGAAAAATTGTTCCCGGCGTGTTTCGATAACCTCCTGGTACCAACTGAGTAGGGCCCGTCGCCCCGGATCGGTCTGGCGCCGCCGCTCCGCCACGCACAAGCGCTCGCGCCGGTCCAGGTAAGCGAGAAAGCGCGCCGGTAGACTCGGGTCCGCGAGCATGGTCAGCAGGGTCGGGGACAGGGAGAGGGTAAGGCGCAGGCGTCCACCCCGCGCCTCCGCCGCCGTCAGGACCTCCAACAGGGGCAGATAGCAGTCGGCGATGGCCTCGTGGAGCCAGTTCTCCTCCAGGGCCCGCTCCTGGTCCGGCTGGCGCACGTAGGGCAGGTGCGCATGGAGCACCAGGGCCAACTGAGCGACAGCCGCGGTCACGGCTGATCAGTGGGTGACCAACCGGGGGCGACGGGGGTGGGCATCCGGGTGACCCGGGAGGTCCAAGCGTTGGTCGCCGCGGACCGGGCGGGCCAGGCCGGGGAGGTTGGAATGCCAGGGGTGGTGAGCGGAAGCCAGTGGCCTCCCAGGGGAAAAGAAGGGGCCAGGGCCACCATTGGACTGCCGGCGTAGGGCTCACCCTCTTTTTTGCCGCGCATTACCCACTCCCACCAGGGGAGACCACCGTTTGTTCCGGGATGAGTCGCCACCGCGCGCCCCTCGCCCAAGAACGCCCCCGCCGTGCGCCCCGCGCCAGGGCCGTCCCCATCCGCCTGGCCCGGGGGCGGTGGCTCCCGGGCGATGACCAGCGGCATGATGCCCAGGGCCGGGAGGGGCCTGAAACGGCCTCTGGCGGCTGCGGCTTGGTAGGCATCAACTTCGGCACGGTCATTGCGGGGAGGGGTCGCCAGTCCCGGGATCGGCTGACCGGCCATCGCCTCCGGCAGGATGGGCATGGGAAACACCGGGGTCAGGGGGACCCCCGGATCCGCGAGGGTGGGATCAAGGGGAATGGTCAGGTCCTCGCCTCCCGCCCCTTCTCCTTCCCCTACCTCGGTCGAGGTCATCAGGGTCGTGCCAACCTCCCGCGGCTGTAGGGGTACGGTGGCGACATTGGAGCGCGTCAGCAGCAGCCAGCCACCCTCGGGGCTGGCGAGTCCCAGCTCGGCCCGGTAATTTACGCCGGGACCACCGCTCACCAGAAAGCGAGCCACGCCGCCGGCATCCCCCCGGCCGTCGGGCAGGGACAGGGTCGCGACCTCCCGATCGCCCGCGTCCACCCGCAACAAGCGCAGGCGCGGCCCCACGCCGGCCAGGTCCGCGGGGAAGCCGCCCTTGACCAGGGCCAGGAGGCCGGGCTCCACCTGCCATTGGGCCTGCAATTGATCCGGGTCCAGATCGGCGAGGATCAGCAGGGTGCGCCGGCAGGTCAGGGGGAACGCGCGCTCGACCTCCGCGGCCAGGGCACGCAACCGGGCGCGATCGGAGCCGTCAGCCATGCCGGCCAGGACCCTCAACGCCCTTCCAGGACGATCAGGGCGCGCCCTTCGAGGTAGATGCCATCCCGGCGGATGGGGATCTGCTCCTCGGGGGGCACCGGGGCCATGGCCGGGTCCCTGGCCGTGTCCAGGACCAGGCCCCAGAGCTTGCCTGGGCGCTGGGGCAGGCGGAAACTCCGCCCCTCCGCGCCCATGTTGATCATGACGTGCAGGTCCGGCTCGTGCGGGTCGCGCCCGGTCAGGGTGAAGGCCAGGCAGTGGCCCTGGGGGCCATTCCAGTCCGGCGGTCCCCCCTCCGGCCCCTGCCACTCGATGTCCGGCGGGCCATCCTGGACCCGGGGACGGCCGCTGAGAAAGCGCCGCCGCCGCAGGCTGGGGTGGCGCTTGCGCAAGGCCACCAGCCCGGTGACGAAGCGGCGCATGTCGCCCTGGGTCTCGACCCGCTCCCAGTCGAACCAGCCCGTCGGGTTGTCCTGGCACCAGGCGTTGTTGTTGCCGCCCTGGGTGCGCAGCACCTCGTCCCCGGCCAGGATCATCGGTACCCCCTGGCTCAGGAGCAGGAGGGCCATGAAATTGCGCGCCTGGCGACGACGCAGGGCCAGGATGGCGGGGTCCCGGGTCTCCCCCTCGGCCCCGCCGTTCCAGCTCAGGTTCTCGTCGCTGCCGTCGCGGGAGTCCTCGCCGTTGCCCTGATTGTGCTTGCGGTCATAGCTGACCAGGTCCCAGAGGGTGAAACCGTCGTGGCAGGTGATGAAGTTGATGCTGTTGATTGGCAGGCGCTGGTTGACCTGGTAGAGGTCACTGCTGCCGGCGATGCGGCTTGCCACCTCCCCCACCAGCCCGCCCTCGCCGCGCACGAAGCGCCGCACGCTGTCGCGGTAGCGGCCGTTCCATTCCATCCAGCGATAGCCGGGAAAGCTGCCGACCTGATAGAGCCCGGCGGCGTCCCAGGCCTCGGCGATGATCTCGGTGTGGGCCAGGACGTCCGACAACTCGATGGCCCACAGCACCGGCGGGTCGTGCAGGGGCCGGCCGTCCTCGCCCCGGGCCAGGGCGCTGGCCAGGTCGAAGCGGAAACCGTCCACGTGCATCTCCCGCACCCAGTACTCCAGGCAATCGACGATGAAGCGCGTCACCAGGGGGTGGTTGGCGTTGACCGTGTGGCCGCAGCCGGTGAAGTCCAGGTAGCGGCTCTTGTCGAGGCTGTCCAACAGGTAGAAGCTCTCGTTGCCGAAGCCCTTGAAATTGAGCACGGGGCCATCGGCGCCGCCCTCCGCCGTGTGGTTGAAGACCACGTCGAGGATGACGCCGATTCCGGCCCGATGCAGGGCCTTGACCAGATCGCGGAACTCGCGGCGATGGGTGCCGGCCTCCGGGGTGACACAATAGCCGGGGTGGGGGGAAAAGAAGCTGTGGGTGCTGTAGCCCCAGAAGTTGGTCAGGCCCAGGTCGTGGACGCCCTGGGGCACGTCCTGCTCGTCGAAGGCCATGACCGGCATCAGCTCCACGTGGGTGATGCCCAGGGACTGGAGATAGGGGATCTTCTCGCTCAGGCCCTGGAAGGTTCCCGGATGGCGCACGCCAGCGGCGGGGTGCCGGGTGAAACCGCCAACGTGGAGTTCGTAGATGATCATGTCCTCGGCGGGGAGGCGCAGGGGGACATCCCCCTCCCAGTCATAATCGTGATCGGCGACGATGACCGCGCGGGGCGAGTCGTGGGGCAGGATGCCCACCCGCCGGCGCCGCCAGCGATCCCAGCCCGCCCGGTTGACCGCCCGGGCGCAGGGATCCAGCAGCTCCACCCGGGCGTCGAAACGCAACCCCCGGCCCCGGGGGTCGTGGGGGCCCGCCATGCGCCAGGTGAAGTGGACGCCCGCCGGCAACCCCTCCACCCGCGCATGCCAGGAGAAAAAGGTGTGATTGACCTCCGGGTCCAGGGCGACGATCTGAAAGGGCTCGGGGCTGTGGGCGTCGGCGTAGAGCAGCAGTTCCACCGCCGTGGCATGGCGGCTGAAGATGGAGAAATTGACGCCCGTCTCGTCGAAGCTCACCCCCGGCGGATAACGATGGCCGGGCGTGACGGGAAAGGGGGGGCCTGGGGACATGACGGGGGATCAGGGTGAAGCAGAAATGGTGTTAGGCCAGGCCGGACAGGACCGGCGTAGCCCGCCAATTGGGTGGCGCTTCCAGTTTGCCGTCAGACCGTGGACATGGCCTCGCTACCTCGGCGTGCACCGCGGCGGTAGCTTCCCCCTCTCCCCAACCCCTCTCCCACGAGGGGCGAGGGGCAAGAGGGCTGATGCTTAGCCGGTGAAGCGGCCCTCGCGGATGGCCTGGGCTTCCATGATCTCCAGTTCGCGGGCGCCGGAGATGACGATCTCCGGATCGGGCACGAAGTCCAGTTCCTTGTTCATGCGCTCGTAGGGCACGGCGTTCAGGATCACCTTCATGGCGTTGATGCGCGCGCGGTACTTGTTGTTGGAGCGGATGATGGTCCAGGGCGCGTTGGAGGTATGGGTGCGCTTGATCATCTCGTACTTCTGGCGCGTGAACTCGTCCCAGCGGTCCTGGGCCTGGGCGTCGATCTCCGACAGTTTCCACTGGCGCAGGGGGTCGGTCTTGCGGCGCTCGAAGCGGCGGGACTGCTCATCCTTGGTGACGCTGAAGTAGAGCTTGACCAGGATGGTGCCCTGACGCACCAAGTCCTTCTCGAAGCCGACCACGCCGTACATGAAGTTCTGGTATTCCTGCTCGGAGCAGAAGCCAAAGATCGGCTCGACCACGGCGCGGTTGTACCAGCTCCGGTCAAACAGCACCACCTCGCCGCCGGTGGGAAACTGGGCGACGTAGCGCTGGAAAAACCACTGATGACGCTGCTCCTCGGTGGGCTTGCCGAGGGCGACGATGCGGTAGCGCTTCTCGTTCATATAACGGGAGACGCGACGGATGGTGCCACCCTTGCCGGCGGCGTCGCGACCCTCGAAGACAATGATCATCCGGGTCTTGGTCTCTTCCAGATAGCGCTGCATGCGGATGAGCTCGGCCTGATAGGGCTTGAGGCTCTTTTCCTGCCGGCGGCGGACCACGGCGCTGCGGTTCTCGCTCTTGCTCTGCGCGAGTTTGTGACGCATGTCCCGGTAATCGTCCAGCAGCTCCATCAATTTGACCTGCTGACCGCGATATTCGACAAATTCAGGGTTCTTTAAATCATCCGGCATGACGATCACCTCGTGTGTCAATAGCGCACCGCGCGAAAGGGTTTAGTTTACCATGACCGTTTGGCGAACATGACCGCTTCGTGACCCACGGCCCGGAAGCCCCGTCCCGGTTGCCGCGCCCTGGACACCCCGTCCGGCCGCCCCCCATTTCAGGCCGGACCGGAACCTGGCACACTAGTCGGGTCCCGTGCCCCGCCGGGGTCCCGGCACCGCGCTTTTCCACGCGTTTTTCCGCCCAATCAAAGCCAACTGGCATGAGGGCGCACGGAAAACCACTGATCATGAGAGACTTTATTCTTGTCTTTCACGCTAAGCAGCCCCCTTTGAGAGAGCCTGGCCGCCCATGTCCGACACCGTCAAATATCTGCTCAACGAGCAGGACATCCCCAAATTCTGGTACAACATCAACGCCGACCTGCCGGTGCCGCTGGACCCGGTGCTCCACCCCGGCACCC
>CALMDH010000200.1:0-3094 GCA_937862735.1 uncultured Gammaproteobacteria bacterium | reverse complement strand
GCCGAGGTGCCGCGCTACTGGTCCCTGCTCGATGTCGCCATCATCCATCTACGCCAGGCCGAAAACTTCACCCAAGTGATCCCCTCCAAGCTCTTCGAGTGCATGGGCATGGGCATCCCGGTACTGCACGGGGTGGCCGGCGAGTCCGCCGGGATCGTGACACGGGAGGAGGTGGGCCTGGTGTTCCCGCCAGAGGATGCCCAGGCCCTGCGCGACGGCGTGCTGCGGCTGGCGGGGGATCAGGTCCTCTACCAGCGCCTGAAGGCCAACTGCCTGGCCGCCGCGCCGCGCTATGAGCGCGCGACCCTGGCCCGCCAGATGCTGGAGGTCTTGGAAACGGTGGCGGGTAAAGCCGGAACCGTGTCCGTCACGGGGTGAAGCCCCGGGCCTTACTGATCAACCGGCCCCTGAGCCCATGATTTCCCGCTACTGGCACACTTTGCGCTATCTGCGCCCGGTGCAGTTTTACGGGCGCCTGTGGTTTCGCCTCTATCGCCCCACGCCTGACCTTCGCCCGGCGCCGGCGGTGCGCCCCGTGCCGGGTCGGTGGGTGCCCCCGGTGGCCAAGCCGGTGTCGCTGCTGGGGCCAGCCACCTTTTGTTTTCTTAATGAAACCCACACGCTGGCCGGGGCCGGCCATGAGGCGGCTGGGGGTAGGGACCCCTGGAATGACCCGGCGCGGGATAAGCTGTGGCTGTATAACCTGCATTATTTCGATGACCTGAATGCTTCCCCCTCTCCCCCGACCCCTCCCCCACGGAGGGGGGAGGGGGGAAAGAAGCCCGGCCTCGACGCAGAGGGGGGTATGCCCGCGGCGCAGAACTCTTCTCTTACCCCCTCCCCCCGGGTGGAGGAGGGCTGGGGCGAGGGGGAGCACACCGAGTCGACACAACGCCAGCCGTGGCACTTGGCCCTGCTCCAGCGTTGGGTGAACGAGAATCCCCCTGGTTACGGCAATGGCTGGGAGCCGTATCCAACCTCCCTGCGTATCGTCAATTGGATCAAGTGGTCTCTGACCTTCGCCGCCGAGCGGGGCGGGGTGGCTGTTGCGCTGCCGCCGGCCTGCCTCCAGAGCCTGGCCGTCCAGGCGCGCTGGCTGAGCCGGCGGCTGGAGCATCACCTGCTGGGCAATCATCTCTTCGCCAATGCCAAGGCCCTGGTCTACGCCGGGGCCTTTTTCGTTGGGCCGGAGGCGGACCGTTGGCGGACCCTGGGCCTGCGCCTGCTGGCGCGGGAGCTGGACGAACAGATTCTGCCGGACGGTGGGCACTTCGAGCGCAGCCCCATGTACCACGCCATCCTGCTGGAGGATGTGCTGGATCTGATCAACCTGGCGGGGGCCTATCCGGGGTTGCTCGACGACGCGGTGCTTGCGCTCTGCCGGGTGAAGACAGTCGCCATGCGCGACTGGCTGGCCGCGATGACCCATCCAGATGGGGAGATCAGCTTTTTCAACGATGCGGCGTTTGGCATTGCGCCAACACTGGCGGATTTGGGGCGCTATGCGGACTGCATACCCACCGTAAGTCAGGCCCACCCATCAACCTCCGCCATCCTGGCCACCATCCACGTCATTCCGGCCGGGAAGCCGGAATCCAGCGCCAAGGAGGGTAGCGCCGCAATAGTCCGCAGCGTTGGAGCCGTACTCAGCCGTACCGTCCCTGACCTGGGTCCCGGCTTCCCGGCCGGGACGACGGGAGACGGGGGTCCATCCGGCGGCACGATTCCCGTCATTCCGCCCGGGATGACGGACGTCCCCTGCGGCTGGCTGTGCGATTCCGGCTATGTCCGCCTGGCGGCTGGTCCGGCGGTGGCCCTGCTGGACGTCGCCCCCATCGGCCCGGATTATCTGCCCGGCCATGCCCATGCCGATACCCTGTCGTTCGAGCTGTCGCTGTTCGGTCAGCGGGTGATCGTCAACGGCGGCACCTCGCGCTATGGCAGCGGGCCAGAGCGCCTGGCGGAGCGGGGTACGGCAGCGCACAGTACGGTGCAGATCGACGGCGCCGATTCCAGCGAGGTCTGGGGCGGCTTTCGTGTCGCCCGGCGGGCGCGGCCCTTTGATGTCCAAGTGCCTACGGGGGAGGGTCACCTCCAGGAAGTCTCCGCCGCTCATGACGGTTATCGTCGCCTGGCGGGGCGCCCGGTGCATCGGCGCACCTGGGGCCTGACGGCCGGGCGGTTTGTGGTCCGCGATACCCTGGACGGCGGCTTTGCCTCGGCGGTGGCGCGGTTTCACCTCCATCCCGCCATCAGGGTGGAGTGTGACGCGGCCGGAGGTGGGGACGCCAACCCGGGCGGGGCTGGCGGGGCGGGTGGGGTCGGCGGAGTGGCTGGGGTCGGCGGGGCGCCGGCTGCTACTTCTAACGGAGGAGCTGTGGACCCCCCGGCAAGCCAGGACGGAAACGGCGTGGAGTCGTCTAATGGCCGCTTCCTCCTGCCCGGTGGTCAGGCGATCCACTGGCAAGTCCAGGGTGGGCGGGTCAGCGTGGTCCCGGAGCAGTGGCATCCAGCATTTGGCCTGAGCGTGCCCACCCAGGGCCTGGAGGTCACGATTGCGGGTCGCCAGTGCCGGTTGGAGCTGGCCTGGGCGACGGGGTCGTGATCCTGATCGCGGGTGCCGTCGCGTGATCCTGGCTAAGCTGTTCACGGCGCTGATTTCGCCCTTGGGGACCAGTCTGGCGCTGGGGGTGCTGGCCCTGGGTTGGTTGGGGCTGTGGTCGTTGCCTTTGTCGCGTTTCGGCAGCAGCTAAAAAAGAGCATTTTGCGAAACAAAGCCATTTTCCCGCCCGGCCTCATGGACCGATTCTTTAAATTATACAGAATGATACCGCCATCCAGGGCGCAATGAAGGCTGACACGGCATCTATCTCTTCCTCTGGGTGGTGCCGGGCCCATGGGGGTGGGGCTGGTCAGCATAATGACCCGGAGGCGATGAGCGCTACCGCCAAGAGCGGCGTGGTGTCGGCCGCCAGATTCCCTGGCCTGGCGCGAGGCCTCCTGGGCGGATTTACGGGTCAACCTGCTGGCCGTGGCCCTGGGCCTGGTGCTGGTCGGCCTGGGGGTGACCCTGGGGCGCTGGGCGCGGCGGGGA
>CALMDH010000199.1:0-16650 GCA_937862735.1 uncultured Gammaproteobacteria bacterium | reverse complement strand
CTCATCGGGCTCATGGTCTATTCGTTCGCCCGGATCGGGGCGGCGCTCGCCATGACGGTGGAGGACGTCTACGTGCAGAACCGCCGCCTGTGGGTGCGGCTACACGAAAAGGGCGGCAAGGAGCACGAGATGCCCTGCCATCACAATCTGGAGGCCTGGCTCACCGCCTACATCGAGGGCTGCGGGCTTCAGGGTGATCCGAAGGGGCCGTTGTTCCGGACGATCCAGCGGGGCACGGGACAGCTTTCCGGCTCGGCCCTACCGCAGGGGAATGCCCACGCCATGATCCGGCGTCGGGCGCTGGCGGCCGGGATCGAGACAAAGATTGGGAACCACACGTTCCGCGCCACCGGCATCACCGCCTACCTCAAGAATGGCGGGACACTGGAAAAGGCGGCGGCGATGGCCAATCACGCCTCCACCCGCACCACCCAGCTCTACGATCGACGCCGGGACGAGGTCACGTTGGATGAGGTGGAAAGGATAACTATTTAATTTTCGCATTTTCAGTATATTTCATTTTTATACTATTTGCTTCCCCGACGACATTGCTATCCACCAACTCTCATTCTGCGCATCCGTATATATTTTATCTAGCTCTTCCGATATTGCATCACGCGTTACCGCCTCTCTGTCCTCCATTATCCATTTTTCAACCAATGCCCTTTGCGCCTTCGGTGCCAACATGATGGAATCATCGTATTTACCGTATACCTCTATTGATATAGCTTGTAATATTCCAATTAATATCAACGCTCGTGTCAGGACGATATCCTGTTTTTTTTCCCACTCATATTTTCTGTCAAAATTTATCGGGAACCCTCCATTCATTACAACTGACGTACCCTTGCTGGTATTTATCCTTATTTCTCCGAATTGCTGTATTTCATCACATTTATCTCTTGTTTTTTCTCCGTATTCTCGTATTATAGATCTATACTCGACATCTCTTGATGAGCAACTTATCAAAACCGGCTTATTAGCGTAGTCATTAAATAGCGACCGCAGGCACCAATCGACCCCTGTGCAACCAAATATCACCTCACTCTGTTCTATTATTTTCTTCTGATTCTTTGTTTTCACGATTCTTCCGGCCTTTTCTTCGTTAAGAATGATCTTATCATAAGCTATTACTTCTTTTCCTTGCGTATCGAATACGTGCGCTATTGCTCTCCCTACGGCGCCGTATCCCGCAACTCCAATTCGCGTCTTCCCATTTGTTACTCCAAGCGAGTCCGCCTTGTTTGCCACCGCTCTCGCTATTATGTAGGATTCAAAATTGCGCTTTGCCGCACTATTTGCCACGTTAATTTTTGGTATCCTTGATACGAATGGACGTCTCCACATCCCAGATGCGGTTTGTTGCACAGATACCGTTTCAATTCGTTCCGCATTATACAGCTTATGCCAACATTCTGTTAGAAGACCCCCATCATCGACAAGCACTACTCTCGAATCACTGCTTTTCCCTTTTACGACACGGTCGTGCACTATTCTGCAGGCATCCTCTATAGAACTCCACGCGGATTCGTCATAATATCCATATTCAAAGCACACTTTATATTCTACGACAGACACACCAAGTTGGCGTAGCTGCTCTGCAGCCGACTCTATTCTTGAATATACCTTGGGGAGTATGACTATTTTGCTTGCCGTTACCCCTAGAGCGCTAATCATAGCGCGAATTAGATCTACCATTGATGGCAAGCAATGCACATATGCAAGTATATATATATCTTTTGGGTGTCGTCTAAACTTGTAAAATCCATCTTCGTTTAAGAACACGTCGTCTATTAATGCAATCACCTCTGGCAGGATGGAGTCCGCCTTCAGATCGTTTATATTATTAGGTTTTGTCAATTTTGTATTCATGCGAATCTCGGCCTCTCTATCTAGATATTGCCGGAATTTTCATGCACGCACGAAAGAACGAAGAGTTTTCAAAGATGTCCGCCTCTTCAACGTACCTGTCGCCGTCAACATGCAGTCTAAGCGATTTCTGATCGATCTTTATCAAGTCCGCATCTATCGCTCCCGTCAATTTATAATAAAAAAATCTCGCCTTTTCTTCTCTCGGGATATAAAAACGGGCTAGCCGCAAAATATCAACACATGTATCAAATATCTTGATGATGTTACCCTTCTTCCACCCGTCTTTTTTCTCCGCCTCTCGCCGGGCGCTCCTTATTGCAACAATTGCTGCATGCAATCTCGTCTGAGTCGTACTGCCACCACTCGCTATGCTTGGCATCAACATAGATAATGGGACATAATTGTCCCTATCCTCTTTATAATATTTAGGAACCATCACAATGGGCGCCAGCTGCGCCGGCTCCAAAACGCTCTTGATGATTTCTTCATAAGGTATCATTGTCGTATTTGGCCTTGCCGGCCTGTATATTGCGCGCCTAAGATAAACTATGTCAAGTATAGATGTCATTAGATTGTAGCCATTTTCATTGGCGTCACCATCTGACGACTTAAAATACTGCCTTAAATTCGAATGTATGTCGCGGCTAATCGATGCTGCGCGCCACGACCTGGATAAGAGCGCATGACGTATCTTCAACTGCGCCATTTCTAGATCGCACGAATCGGTATCGTCACTGATTATATCTTTTGGCAATTCTTCGAATATCAAATTATACCAAGCTTTACTAAAGAATAAGATTTCAACCGCAGGAATCGGCGCTTTTATGTGGGACAATATTTTATTGATGCGCTCTCCTATAAATAGAGAGTCGTTGAATTGACCAAATGTCAGGTTAATACTATTTGCTGAATTTATGGCATTAAACTTCCCCTTGGGAATTTCGCCGGAAAAAAAGAAATTATTACATCCAGAAAGTATGGTCCAATCTGGCAGAGAATTTATATTAACAGAATGCACGTAATCCATAAACTCAAAGACGCCTAGAAAATCGCCAATCCCAAGTATTGCCTTACTTTGATAAGATAAATTGTACTTTGTATCATTAGATACCGGCTTATATTCGATAACATCACAATAGTTTTTTGTTATTATGCCGAGCGGTAATCCGCTTGGGAAAATAAATTCATCGTCAAAACTACATCCATCAGGAGATATCGGGACACCATCCTGTATTATAACGCTTGAGAAATTATATTTCTTCTCCGCAAATAGTAGATTTGCTCTATATTCTTCAGGAACGCAATGGTAGAGCCGACCAAGTGAACGGCATAAATCTTCGTCTATTTTTTCCAGACGAACCTGAGCGCCGTTCCAATCCATGCCAATCACATTCCCGGCCATTATATCGATCCCATGCAATCATGAAGCGTGATGGCAGTAAGTACATCATTGATAATGGGCGTGGCAACTGGCTTGAAAATTCCATCTCCAAAAAGCGACTGGAAATTTGGCCCGGCCTGAGTAGGTGGTCATCGACATCACGTTGTGCATTCAGAATAGAAAATACCGATACCTGACCTTAAAGTTGCAGTAGAGACCTCTTTGAAGTTATGAATGTTCCATTTCGTGACGTAAAGTCATGTAGAAAATTCGTATAGACGTAATAAAAGGTTAATAAAATCTTGGAAATGACACGGAAAGACAGCACTTTCAATGGAATTGATCGGGGGTACTCTAAGGCATTCGCGGGAGAGTGCCATGAAAAACACGTCGAGCGCCTTTTATATGCTGGTCGCTGCTGCTGAATGGCAGCTTCAGGCGCATTATGTCGCAAGCCTGAATGGGTACCTAAACAAGGTCGCCGAGGCGGCCGGTCTCGCAGAATGGGCCCATAATATCGTTGTGCCGGAATGGGTGATTTCGGCATCTGCGGTGATCGCCATCATTGCCGGTGCGATTCAGCTTTTTATCGTATTCGTAAGGATCGTGAGATCGTGCGTGCGCGGTACAGCGGCGGCGGCTAAGTGGATTAAGAACAAGATCTGCGGAGACAGGGAGGCGTGACTTGTCCCGCACGATGTTGCCCCGGTTCGATTACCTGCGGCCGATCGAGAATGGCGGCGAGCAGGTGGTTGCGGTTCTTCGAGAAGGTCGAGGCATCCCAGACGCGATCGCCGAGACCGACGAACCACCGGAACGACAGGTCAAAGTCGAGCCGCCCGACCAGGAGCCGTTCCGAGCAGATCGCGTAGAACAGTTGCAGCAGCATGGCCCGGAGCAGTTGCTCAGGCATGATCGAGGGAAGGCCGATCCGGATTGGTGTCCGGCTGGGTGGAAAGGCCCGACAGTCAGGGTGGGGTTCGGGGAAGCCCGCTTCTCCGTCGGCAGGTGTGACCTGCCGAACACGGCGCAAGGAGCCGTCACTACCGGAGTCTTCACATAACGGAGGTAGTGACGGCGACGGGCCACGGCCGTGGCCGCCGCTGTGGGCGAGGCTTTGCCACGATGTCAGTTCCGGCTTTTCCTCGTGGGCATACAGTGATGTCCGGGCGCTTCCGACGCTCGGAACCGACACCGGAAGGTGACACCCATGCCGCCGAGGCAGCTCCCGTTTCCCTGACGCGCCGGACGTTTTCCGGTGACCCACACTTCCTGAACGGCCCCACGGGCACGCCAGAAGCAGCCCTTTGGAGGCACGCGACGAGACCCGCACTGAATCCGCATCCCCGGCAACCGCATTGACGCAACGGACGCCGCCATGCGCACGGCGTTCCCGTTCGCAGGCAAGGAGGACGACGACCCGATCTTGACGAAGACGCAGCAACCGGCCCCCGACGCATCGCCCAGATGCGTGACCCCTATCCCTGCGGGGATACGGTCGGCCATCAACACTCACCAATTCCACCGGCCGCGACGGCGGCCCCCGATCAACCCGAGGAAAGAAAGGACCTTGGACAACCTCGCCTTCAGCCTCCGCACGCTGTGCCAACACAATGCGGACGGCTCCGAAGCCACCCGTGCCAACCGCCAGCACGGGCTCATGGCCATCAGCCGCGAGCTGAAGGCCCTCGGCTATAAGCTCCCCGACGCTTGCTCCTTGAAACCCAAGCACGTCACCGCCCTGGTGGCTCACTGGAAAGGCGAGCGGCTCTCCGATGCCACCATCAAGAACCGCCTGGCGTGGATGCGCTGGTGGGCGATGAAGACGGCGAAGCCCGGCCTCGTGCCGAAGGACAACACCGCTCTCGGCGTAGCCGACACAGCGGTGTTCAAGGGCAAACGGGCCGCCGTGACTCCGGCCGACCGCCTGGCGGCATTGCCCGAGCGCATGCAGCTCGCCATTCGGCTCCAGATGGCTTTTGGCCTTCGTCTGGAGGAGAGCCTCAAGTTCAAGCCGGAAACTGCCGACAAGGGCTCCTACGTCGCCCTGACGGCCAGCTGGTGCAAGGGTGGCCGCGCACGGTCGGTTCCCCTCACCCATCAGCGCCAACGGGATCTCCTGGACGAGGTGCACCGCGTCTGCGGTGGCGGCGCGCTCATCCCGCCCGGCATGTCCTACATCGGCTTCCGCAAGGCCTTCGAGCGAGCCACGCTGGAGGCAGGGATCACCAACGTCCACAAGCACCGGCACTGGTACGCCTGCTGGCGCTACCAGGTGCTCACGGGTCAGAAGGCGCCTGCCGAGGGTGGACCGACCTACGACCGCCTCTCCGTGGCCTCTAGGACAGCCCTGGACGCCGTGCGGCTGACCGTGAGCCGGGAACTCGGCCACAATCGCCTCGACGTCACCGACGCCTATCTCGGCCGTCGCTGGGGTGGTGGGAAGGTTGGCGCATGAAGTCACCCTCACCTCCGTTCGTTGACGGCGTTCGTGAGCTGACGCAATCGGCCCGCGAGGCCTTGGCGAAAGAGGTCTATGACCTCGACACCCTGCGTGGTCTGGTGATCGAAGCAGCTGGGCAAGGGTATGCCCGCATCATCGTTCGTCCGCCTCGTCCCCTCGACCTCAGAGGAACGGAGGCTGCCAGCCTTGCCGAGAAGCATTTGGTCGACAGCGGATTCCGCATCTATTGGGAGACCTACGTCGGGGAGGTCGATGGGACGCGGTTCTCCGGTGCCGAGTTGCAGGTGGAATGGACGAGTTCATGAATCAAAAAAATTTATCGAAATCGCTTTTTCTGAGATTCTGTGAATGATTTCTGTAAGGGGCTTTCTGTAGAGGCATTTCTGTATCTTTCTGTTCCTTATATATAGGCGCGACCTAATCAGCGTGGAAAGCGCGACCTAATCAGCGTAGGGGCGCGACCTAATCAGCGTGCCAAAGCGGGGGAGGCGCGACCTAATCAGCGTAGGGGCGCGACCTAATCAGCGTAGCTAGGGGTCTAACCCACGGCAAAGGCACGGAAAAGTTATCCCCTGGGCGCGACCTAATCAGCGTAGCTAGGGCGCTCGAAAAACAGCGTTTTTGCTCGCCCCGAATACGTTCGGAAGCGTCGATTTCATTGAGAATGGAATGGGTTCAGTTGTCGGAGCGTAAAGTGCGCTTCGGGATTGCGAGCGCGGACGCGTCAGCGGCGTCCATCTCGAACCCGCGCTCGGTCAGCTTGACCGGCAGTTTCGGGAAAAGCTCCTTGAGCGCCGCGACGTCATCACTCAACGCGGCCCGGAAATCGCGGTCGCGAGTGTACCCCTCCCCAAACTGGGCTTTGAGGGGCTTCCAGTCGAGGATGAGCTTCGCCTGAAGCCGGGTGATGCGGTAGGTGACCCACATCATCAGGTCGAGCCGCCGTGCGGAATTGGAGAGGGCGCGGAGCACCCGCACGTCGATCGGCAGAGCGTGCTTCTGAAGCTCGTCATAGAAGTCCGGCGAGAAGGCGATCTTGGTCGGCCACAGAGACTGCTGGTCGGGATTGTCAGAGAACCACAGCTCGACCTTGTTGAGGGGCTTCACATCGATCTGGCCGGAGCGCTTGCCGTCCCACGTGCTGATTTCCATGCGGCAGGCGGCAAGGGCGCGGAGCTGTTCCTTGAACGGCTCGATGTTGCCGTTGCGCCCTCCCCTGGGCTCGAACCCCATGTCGCGCATGAAGCCGCTCAGGGTCTCTGAGGTTTCGATGACCGGCGAGTTGTTGCGGAGCGCCTCGGTCGACAGGTGCGCCATGATGAGGCGCGCCTTGGGGCCGTAGGGGACGGGCTGCTGAACACGGCGCCCGTCGGGTGCACGAAGTTTCCCGGCCGTGACCGTGACGGCCATGCGCCCCTGGGAACGTTCGAACTCGATCTGGTCGGCGGGTAGCGCCTTGTAAGGAAGGCCGCAAATGGCGAGTGGGGTCGGCATGTAACGAAGGCTGTCCGGAGACGGCCCTTCGTTCTCAATCACTTCCCGAATGACGGCGCGGCGGCGCTTCTCGCGCGGCATGGCCGCAAGCTCGGCCTGGCGCTTGGCCGCAGCCTCGGTGGCTGCATCGCGGCGTTCCTGCTCGTGGACGAGCACCCGCACCGTCGTATCGAACATGAACTTGCCGCGCCCCTCCTCGAGGCGTTGGCGAAGATCATGGTCGCGGATGCGTGATTCGTCGGCTCTGTCCATGGCAAAACCGTAGCTGATTTGCGGGGCGGAACCTATGTGACTGCCCACCGAAAGCGCATCTAATTTCAGCGTGATCACGCCGTCACGTCGTCACGTGACGGCTTTCTCAGGCGGTCGGCCAAGTCTCCGGCGTTGTAGCGGGCAAAGAGGTCGGCCATGGCCTCGACGAGAACGTCGTGGGGCTTGCAGCGCTTCATGAGGGCGATCTCGCGCAGCTTGTACTGCGCTTCCCTCGGCAGGTAGAGGGTCGTGCGGTAGCCGTGGCGGACGCCTTCTTTCGGGGTCGGTTCGGGTGCCTGAAGCGTGATCACGTTGTCACGTGATGGCGTGACGTCGACCTCGGCTTCGGCAAGGGCATCGGCGACAAGGCGCCGCTTGATGGGTTTGCTCATCGGGTCTCTCCAATCGCGCGGCGAAGCCAAGCCCAAAAGAGGATGACCTCCTGAGCCGCCTTGCCGCTGGGGTTGAACTCCGTGACGCCCATGCCTGCCGTGTGGGCATCGGCATAGTCGGCACGATGGAAAATGTTGGCGTTAGCCACCTCTCCATGCCGCAAGAGCCCGGTGGCCGCGTCGTTGGTGCGGGCCGTGCTGCCGAAGCACTGGCTGAGAACGAAACCGAACCGCGTTTTCCGCTCGTTGAGCTGCTTAGCCGTGGTGACGGCGGATTCCAGGTCGGCGAGGTTGGGCTTCACCGGTACGACGCAGAAATCAGCGAGCTGGAGCGCCGGAGCGACGGACACGTTGTGAGCTCCCGCCGTGTCGATCACGACCAGGTCGAACTTCTGCTTCTCAAGCCCCTTTAGAACCGCCTCCAGCTGGTGGGGTTCGCAGTAGTCGACGGCGGGGGCCTCGGCCTCACGGCGGTTGCCCCACTTGGCGGTCGTCTTCTGGGGGTCTGTGTCGAGAACGGCGACCCGGAAGCCATCCGCCTCAGCCGCAACGGCGACGCAGGCGGCGAGCGTGCTCTTGCCGCTGCCGCCTTTCTGAGTGGCGAAGGTGATGACGTGCATGGGGGGGAATCCTACGGGAGAGATCGAATCGGGGATAGCCGAGGATGAGATTCTCATCGAACCCTTGATGCAAAGTTATCACGCTATCACGGCATCACGTGGTCACGTGATAGCAAGGGCTCGCGTGTATTTTCACGTCGTCACGTGACGACGTGATGATCCTTTTCGATTGTTCCCTGTTCGGCGCCCCGGCTGGGCGTCGCTCTTTTCGGGACGTTCCCCGTCCCGACGCCTCCTGGAGGCTATCGCGCGAAGTCCCTGTCACCCGAAGGGCCGAAGTGCAGCGGAGGAGCGCTTGCGCTGGACAGGGGCGTGCACGGTGGCAGCTGCTGAAATGGGGATTTACAGCAAAGCCGCCCGCTCAAGGGTGGCGGTCACCCACTTGTTGAGGCTGACGCCTGCCCGCTTGGCGGCCGAAAACACGGCCTTATGGAGCGACGGATCGGCGCGCACGACGAATTGGCCAGAAAACGGCTTCTCCGGTTCCTCGCCGCGCTCCTTGCAGAACGCGAGATAATCCTCGATCGAACCCTTCAGGGCTTCCTTCAGTTCGGCGACAGAGGCGCCCTGAAAGGTGATGACGTCGCGGAGATTGATCACCTCACCATGGAACAGCTCCGCCTCGTCATCGAACTCGATGACGGCCTCGTAGCCCTTGTAGCTCATCATGGTCATGGTCTTACCTCCGCTTCTGTCAGGAAGCGCCTCACCGACTTGACCGCCCCCTTGTCGGTTTCCTTCTGGGGGTGGGGCCGGTGGAACACCGCGCGCACGCCGTTCAAGGCAATGCGCACCCGCGATCCCTGGCCTTCGCTGATCTCCGCGCCGCAGGCCTCCAACAAGGCCTCGATGTCGCGCCAAGCGATGCTTGCGCGCACGGGGTCGGCAAAGACGGCTTCAAGGGTCGCCTGATGCTTCCTGCTCAATTCCATATAGTATCACTTTCCAGTATCACTGACAACATTCCTGACATGTCCTGCCGCTGACCATACTCCGCCTGGGAAATGGTGGCGACGGATCTGCCCGCCAATCGCGCACGTTCATGCCGTCCGAGAGGGCCGTCCGTAGACCGGAGACCCACACCACCCGCTTGCGCGGGCGACGTCGGGCTCCTCTTGCCTGGGTCTGGTTTTGGGTGCATGTTCGTCGTTAGAGCGCACTTATGGGTTTGCTTCGCCAAACCCATGTCGCTCCCCTCTCTCGGGGGCTTTGGTCGGACGCCATGGCGATCTACAGCCTGAACCACAAGCCGATCGGTAAGAGCACGCAGGAGCGGCCCTACACGGCGGCCGCCCACGTGGACTACATCACGCGACCAAGCGCCATGAGCCGCCTGGAAGGCGACCGGATGCCTATCTCGAAATCCGGAGCCATGGGCTTTCTGCGGTCGGCCGAAGACGGCGACCGAAAGAACGGCCGTGTGGCCGACAAAGTGATGCTGGCATTGCCCCGCGAGCTTTCGCCGGAGCAGCGCGCTGCGCTGGTGCGGAGCTTCGCCAACCAGGTGACGCAAGGTAAGGCGCCCTGGCTCGCGGCTTTCCACGACAAGGGCAAGGACGCCGCCAATCCCCACTGTCACCTGGTCATCCGGGACCGCGATCCGGAGACGGGGCGCCGAGTGTTCGGCACGAGCGAAAAAGGGTCGACCCAGCGTCTGCGGGAGATGTGGCAGGATCACGCCAACGAGGCGCTGGAACGAGCAGGCCGTTTGGAACGGATCGACCACCGGACGCTGGAGGCACAAGGCAAACCCGGCCCTGCCGGTCTTCACGTCGGCCCGAAGCCGAACGCCATGGCGCGCGGCGGCCGTCGGCCTCAGTCCCGCGCACGGACGGTGCGCAATGGCCCTGGCGCCCATCGGCCGAACCGTCGTGTGGACTATCCGTCCCTCGACCGAGGCCGCACCCGCTCGGCCTGTCATGACGAGCGAATGGCGGCGCGTGAGGGCTGGGCGGCCGTCGATGCGGACAATCAGCGCCGCGAGCTGGAACAGCTCCGGGACATCCACAAGAGGCCGGAAGGGCAGCTTGCGGAGCCTTCCTCGTTCTCGGAGCGGCTCGCCCGTGAGAGGGAGGCACTGGCCCGAAACCCCGACACTCGGAAAGCCCGTGACGAGCGAGACCTGGAGCGCATGCGGCGGAGCCGCGAAATCGACAAGGACCGAGGAAGATAGCGGGGTATCAGAACAGTTGTCGAACCTGCTTCATGAGCAGGTAGAGGTGCAGAGGTTCATCCTCGAACGCCTCAAAGCCGAAGTGGAGATAGAAGCGGCGGGCGTCGTCGTCCTTGGCATGCACGACGACCGCGCGGATTCCGGCGATGTCGGCGGCGGCCGATGCACGACGAAGGGCATCCTTCAGAAGGGCGGCGCCGAGGCCCCGACCGATCCAGCCTGTATCAACCGCAAGACGAGCGAGGATCAGAACAGGGACGGGGTGTCGTGCCAGGCCCTTGGCGAGACGTTCCGGCGCATCGTCGTAGATGACCTGTCCGACGGTTAGCGTGTAATACCCCGCGACCTGGTCACCGACAGCGGCAACATAGGTCTGGGCCGCATTCGCCCCCTGGCTCTGCAACGCATGGCGTTGGAGAAAGACGTTCAGGGCTGGAGAGGGGCTTTCGAACGCCGCAACCGCATGGGAGGCGTTCAGCTTCTCCATGCGGGGCGTGATGAGAATTGGTGTCTGGCTCACCCGAGAAGGCCTGGTTCAGAGGCGAGACGCGCCAAGCGCGGATGAACCGTGGTCGGCGCGTCGAGAGCTGCCTGGAAGGCTGTCCAGCCTTCCGCCGACAACAGGATCATGCGCTGGTCGGCCAGCACTTCGTCCGCCTTGGAAAGGGCGCTCTCAAGGACGAAGTCGCTGACGCTCTTGCGGGCGGCTTCCGCCGCTGCACGAAGAACGTCCTTGTGGCGTTGCGAGACCCTGAGGTCGAGCTTTTCGGTGCGGGCGGTACGGGTGCGCATAGGGTTCACTTCCTTATGCGGCATCCCACCATAGTCGCCTGACATTGTCAAGACAAATCGTCTTCTGGTTGCGGCATAAGACTTATGCGCTGTTATTGGCGTTCTTTGGTTGCATCCGCTCAACACAAACGGGATCTGCATAGGCCGGACATTTCTCCAGATTCGCCACGTGGCTGCTGCGGCCGAACACGATGACCTTTTCCCCGAAATCCGGCCCGGCGAGCTGGGAGGCTTCGACCAGGCGCCGCCGCTGACCGTCGAGCAAGCCTTCGCGTTCGCCGATGTTGCGCGACAGGGTGTGGGCTGTGTCCTCGTCGGGGTTCATGTAGGCGCGGATGGCACAGTTCTTCAGCATGCCCTCGGCGTTGGGGTAGGCGGTCTCCATCTGCCCGGCGTTCTGGCAGAACATCCAGAGGCGCACGCCGTAGCCACGGCCGACGTCCAGGGCCTCCTCGATGACGTCCATGCGTCCGAGGCGTGGTAACTCGTCGAGGAAGAACGTCACCGGCACGTTTTCGGCCTCGGGCGCACCTCGGCAGAGCTTGTGGACGGTCTGACCGACGAGGACGCGGATAACCGAGGCGTATTTCTTCACGTCCTCCAGGGCCACGCAGATGTAGAGGGTGGCGTTGTCGCGCCGGAGGGTGTCGGCCTGGAAGGTGGTGGAGCCGGAAAGCCGCTCGATTGCCGGGGACTGCCAGATCTCCAACTGGCGGCGAGCGCTGTCGAAGATGCCCTCGCGCTGCTTCGGCGGCATCCCCCGGAGGGCGCTCGCCTGGCGCCGCAGCTGGGGCACGCCGGAGGCCTCCAGGTGCCCGCACCAGGCCACCACGTCCTCATCAGCCGACATGTAGAGCCGAT
The DNA here is from genome assembly GCA_937862735.1 of uncultured Gammaproteobacteria bacterium. GTDB lineage: Bacteria > Pseudomonadota > Gammaproteobacteria > Chromatiales > Chromatiaceae > M0108. The sequence continues at coordinate 4,349 of CALMDH010000199.1, read as the reverse complement.
CCAAGACCGCCCCCATGTTCCGATGGGCGGTCGTTTCGTTGAGGGCCACGTCCAGCAGGGCGACGGTGATCATGTCGCGAGCGCGGCTCTCGAAATAGTCATCCGCCCCATGCCGCGCGCTGGGCGGGACGACGAGGAGGTCGGCGAGGCGGCGTGCCTCGTCCCATGCGAAATCCCGGTCGATGCCGATGTCGTCGAGCGGGTTGTAGGAGAGAGAAGCCGACGGGTCGGCGGGCGCAAACACGTAAACGGGGCCGACGTTGGCGCGGCGCCATCTGGCCGAACCGGCGCGCATCTCGCCTTTGATGTCGAGCACGACGGCTGATGACCTAAGGTAAAGCAAGTTCCGGAGAACGTGCGCCTGGCTCTTGCCTGTGCCCGGCGCGGCGATGGTGACGAGACTTTCCCTGCGATCGTAGATGAACTCCCGCTCCGAACCGCTGAAGCGGCCGAGCCGCAGGGCGCTCGGGGAGGATGCCGGGTCGCTGGTCGGGGACGCGTCGTTCGGCACCATCCAGCGGGCGCCGGAGGCCATGTAGCGCTCCAACGTGGCTTGGACGCGAGGATCGGCGCCGGCTGGCTTCAGGATGCGGGAGAGGGCGAGTTTGATGGTCTCCGTGCCCACGGCAGGTTCGCCGAAGTAGGCGTTGATGAGAACCTTCAAGGCGGACAGGGTCGCGTCGCGCTTTCGAAGGTCAGAGCCGTACCCACCTGGGATCACGATCAGGCATTCGCCCTTGTTCCACACCACCGGAATCTTGGCGCGGCGGACGTCGTCGTCCGACATGAGACCGAGGGCGTGGAGCACGTCCGCAAGCCGGAGAGCGGCGCGTTGCTCCGGCGTCATGGAGACGAGGGTGCGTTGAAAGCTGGCGCTCTCCACGGCGTCCGTCGCGCCTCCCTTCCGGAGGCCCTTGTAGAGGGCCTTTCCACCGAGATCGACGAGGTTGTCGGGCTGGCTGCCGAGCCAGTTCTTATCGATCGCACTGCGGCTCTCCTCGAACGCCAACTCTCCGGCCGTGCTGATGACGCCGGAGGGAAGCAGGTCGGCGATGCCGCCGACGTTGAAGGAGATCTCATTCAGTGTGTTGGCGTAGAAGGCCTCGATTGCCGCGAAGCGTTCCTCCTGGGCGCGTAGCTTGCGGGTAAACGCTTCAGCCTCTTCCAGAGAACGGCGCCGTTCTACCTCTTGCCGCTCCTTCTCCTGGCGCTCGGCTTCGAGCCTCGCCGCTTCGGCCTTTGCCGCGTCGTCGGCCTGCTTCTTCGCCTCACCCTTGGTGATGATGGCAGGGAGCGACGGTGCGGCTGCGAAAGCCCGGAGTTCGCGTCGGTTGTAGGCGGTCTCCTTGGGAGGAAGGGGAGGACGGAGGCGTTCGTCCTCCATGACCAGGTACGGCACGATGGCGTGGTAGCGGTCGAGCAGTTGCCGTTCGGCATCTGTGAGCGGCGGCTCGGCGAGCTGCCGTTGGATTTCCTCCTTAGGCGTGGTCAAGCGGGCGCTGACAGTGTCACCTAACCGAGAAATCCAAGACCTCTTGCTTTCGTTGTTCATGGCTCTGCCTCACGTCCCCAGCACGACATGGGCACAACCTATAGCTTTATCGCATGAGGGGCAGTCGTACTAACGCGAGTTCATTCTAAGCTGCGCGTCCCCGATTAACTCGTCTGTATGCACCGCACAGATTCAGCCGCATTCGAACAAGTTCTTCGCTCGCGCCGTAGATTTGGGAAGCCTTCTCAAGTGGCCAGCCATTTCGGGCTATCCAGAGAGCCGCCTCTTCTGAAATAAGGAGGGCTGGTCCGAGTAGGTTGGCTTCTTCTTCCAACTCGGGACTGTAGTCCCGAGCTCCGTTTTCATCGAAAGGGGGCTTTGGAGGATGGAGAAGGAGCGCATGAGCTATCTCATGCGCGATATTTGCAGCCTGCCTCTTGGGGTCGTGAGCATCGTTATGGATAATTACTCTCTTGTTGTTCTGAAGAAATATCGTAACGGCCGATAACATACGACAGCCTTCGTCAGAACTAAAAAACTCTACCGCACTAGGAATGTCACCCATGAAGCTGGACATCGCATAAACGGGAATTTCAAGGTGCTTCGCCAAGGCGAAAGGACAAATTTTCTCATGCGCCTTTATTCGCATTTCCGCCCTAAGGCTGCGCGAATACCAGTTCGCCTCTGTTGAAAATCCTCTTTTAACAGCCATTCCGTCAATCTCCGTCTATTCGAAATCTTTCGTATGCAGTGCGCAATAGCGTCTCAAGAGCAGCGGCGCCTTCTTTGCTAAGTCGCCGATCACCACGGAACAAGGTCGCCATTTCCGCAAGTGGTTCTGGTCGTGCAATTATTCCAGGGGTATCTTTGTAAAAATCCTCTGCCTTCAATCCCGACCACCCACATAATGAGGCAAGACTGTCAATATCCGGACGCTTGCCTTGCGACATGCGAGTGAGCGTGGAGGCGGGCACCCCCGCCTGTTCGGCAACCTTCTTCCAGGTCAGGCGCTTTGCTGCGCGTTGGGCGTCGAGAGCGGCAAAGAATGCCTCCCCATCGAATTTTCCTGTGGCCATGGTCGATTGCTACCTTGCAATTTGAGCGCGACCCAGCAATATGTGAGTCGATTGCTATGTAGCAATCGATGGCCGATCCGGCAACGGCGGCTTTGGTATAGGAGCCAATCGCATGTCGAAGGGAAGTTCCGGCGGTGGATACCGCAGCGCGCGTACCGGCCAGTATGTGACCGAGAAGTACGCGACCTCGCACCCCAAGAGCACTGTCCACGAAGCCCCTGGCGTGAAGGGGTCCAGCGGCCCGCACTTCCGCAGCGCCGAAACCGGACAGTACGTCAACAACAACCACGGCGCCCGGCACCCCGGCACGACCGTCAAGAATTCGTGAGGTTTCCATGAGCTTCGTGCACAGCGACCTCGGCCACCTGAACGACAATCAGGTCGTCGAGGTGACCATCGACAGGGCGGCCAACGTCCTCCTGATGGACAGCACCAACTTCAGCAATTACCGGCAGGGCCGGAACTACCGGTACTTCGGTGGGCAGGCCGTCCGTTCCCCCGTCCGGCTGGCGGTCCCGCATTCGGGCCACTGGCACGTGGCCATCGACCTCGGGGGTGGCAGCGGTTCGATCCGCAGCGGCGTCCGTGTCTTCGGGTGATGGAGAAGAGGGGCTCGATCGAGGTCCCTCTTTTCTTACTCTATTATATCTGATAATGTCCTTTATCAGATATAGAAAGGAAGGATTCCCATGTACGTCGGAGAAGCGCTTTTTATCAGGGGCGACCTCGATGCCGCTCTGCGCCACCAGATCTCGACCCTCAAGTCCTTTGTCGATGGGCGGTACGACGGGCTGCGCGGCCAGTTCGATGACGACAGTATAATTGCAACGCTGGCCAAAGAAGCCGCCATTGCTCCCCTTGAGGTCGATTTCGACAACCCTCTGAAAGATGTTCAAGCCGCAAGGGTACGGGTTCACGATTGGGGGAGAGAAATCGAGATCGACGGCGTCCGAGCGACGCGCAGCTATCCGTTCTCTGGCGATGCTGGGCTGTTTGATCTCAAGCCGAACCAATATTGGAGCATGTTGCCGCGTGGATATGTTTCTGGTAGATCGATAGTCGTCGGAATCGAAGGGCGCAATGATCCTGAGATGCTGAAGCGCGAGCTAGAGCAGCAAGAGAAGCTGTTGCGGGATTACGTCGCTTCGCAGAAGGCCCAGATCGAAGCCCACAATCGAGAACTCACTCTCCACATCGCCGAGCACGTTGCGCGTCGGCGACAGCATCTCGACAGCGTCTCCGCGCTGAAGGATCTCCTGTGATGGAACGAGGCGCTGCTAGCCTCGTTTCTGTGGGGTCGTTCGTGATAGCCCCCGCCCTGGTCGCTGCCTCCGGCGACCGGGCGGCGTATCGCTTCCTGGAGTTCTTCACGGCGCAGATCCGCAACCCGCACACCCGCCGCGCCTATGCGCGGGCCGTGGGCGACTTCTGCCGCTGGGCCGAGGCCCACGGTGTGCGCTCGATCGAAACCGTCTCCTCGGTCCACGTGGCGACCTGGGTGGAAGGGCTGGGGCGGGAGGTTTCACCGCCGACCGTGAAACAACATCTTGCGGCCGTGCGGATGATGTTCGACTGGCTGGCGACGGGCGGGGTGCTGCCGTTCAATCCGGCGACCGCCGTACGCGGGCCGAAGCATTCGGTGAAGAAGGGCAAGACGCCTGTCCTAGTGCCGGAGGAGGCGCGGGCGCTGCTGGAGGCGATCGATGCCACCACGCCGGTGGGGCTCCGGGACCGCGCCCTCATCGGGCTCATGGTCTATTCGTTCGCCCGGATCGGGGCGG
>CALMDH010000198.1:0-16659 GCA_937862735.1 uncultured Gammaproteobacteria bacterium | reverse complement strand
GCCACTTCATCGTCCCAGGGCAGGTCCCGGCGGGGACTGGGCGGTGGCCAGGTCCGCCCATCCAAGGTCAGCCAGCCGTCGAACATGGAATCACCCGGCCGCTTCTCGGCCCAGAACCAGTAGGGGATGCCATCCCTCACGGCGGGCCGCAGATAGCGTTGGAAGCGCTCCAGCTCACCGCCCGGGCGTCCCAGCAGGGCGCGGGCGATGAGGGGCGCGCCATGGTCGGCGTCGGCCGTGCGGAACCAGCCATTGAGGTTCTCCACCCACTGGGTCTGGATGCCGAGTTCCGCGAACCGGCGCGCAAGCTGCTCGTGGTGACTGGCGATCTGCTCGATGGCGCGGTCTTTCTGGAAGGAATTCAGGCTGCTGACGCCGTGATATTTGTAGCTTTCCATCCAGTCGGCCTCGGCGCCGGTGCCCTGTTCCAGCCCCAGGGTGAAGTCGATGGCCAGGGTTTTGGTGGCGATGCGCTCGCGCAGTTGCAGTTCGGCCTCCAGGGCATCGGGCAGGATCATGTTGACCGTGACGGGGGCCTCGTCCGGGTGGTCGTGCCAGTAGTAGCGGGGGGTTGGGGTGTCCAGGCGGGTGGCCAGGGCCGCCAGGTCGGGAAACTGACGAGGCTGTTCGATGCGCGGGTTGAGGCGGCGATCGATACGCCCGGAACGCTGGATCATGCGCACCGGATTCCAGTGCACGTCGTAATTGACCAGCAGCGCCGCGTCCTGCAGGTTGACGCCCTCGGCCAGCACGTCGCTGGACAGGAGCACGTCCACCCCCCGGGCCATGGCACTACCCCAGGCGGTTTCCCAACCGTCCAGGAGTTGGGCGCGCTCGGCCGCCGTGGCCTGGTCGGTGGCCGGCCGCCAGGGACCTATGCGGTAAAAGGGGGCGAAGGCATTGACCACGTCGTCCCGGTTGTCGGTATCGCCGGTGATGGCCACCGTGACCGCCCCTAGGGCGTCGATCTCCTCCCGTTTCAGGTGGGGGACCCCAAGACCAGGCAAAACCATTTGCCAGTCGCCGCGCGCAAAGGAACGGCTAGCGCTCAGCACCGAGCGGATATAGGCGATGGTGTCGCTGAATTGGGAGAAGACGATGACCTTTTGCCCCGCCCGGCGGGCCAGCAGTAACCGGCTGATGAGTTGACGGATTTTGCCGTCGGTGACCAGCCGCAACCCCCAGGCGGTGGAGCTGGGCCAGTCGATGTTGTCGCCGCCGGCAATGAAACGGCGGGGCCATTCGGCGCGGGCGAATCGGCCGAAGACGATATCGGCCAGGTCGGGCGTGACCTGGAGGAGGGTCGCGAAGTCCGCCAACAGGGGGGTGCGGAGGTCCCAGAGACGATCCAGTTGTTCGCGTCGGACGCCACCCGCCTCATCCTCCTCAAAGAGCATGAGTTGCAAGGGGGCGTCATCGGTTTCGGCCGCCGGACGGGCCTCGCTGTAAGCAGCGCTCAAGCTCTGGAGAAAGTCGCTGGCGGGGCTGCCGGGTGACTCGCCGGTCGCTAGGGAGCGGATCTTTTCCAGGGCCGCGGCCTCCTGGCCGGCGAGAAGGGCGGCAACTTCGGCCCCCAGGTGCTTGCGCCGGTCGTTATCCCCTAGTTCCAGACAGAGCTGCTCCAATTGCCTGAGGCGGTGAGCATGGAGGACGGTCAGGCGCAGGAGGGTGATGAGGAAGGCGACGGGGGAGCTTTCCAGTCGCTTGAGGACGAGCACGCGTTGCAGGCCGACGACCGAGGAGGTTTCCTCGACCCCTTTGAGCCCCTCGCGGACGTCGTACCACATATAGACCTTGAGGCTCAGGGCCTGGCTGGCCGCCGCGCCGCCATCCCCACGGTCGAACAGGGGCAGAAAGCGGGCGAGCACATCGGCAATGCCGTCGTACTCGTCGGCATAGTAGAGCTTTTCGGGTGCCCCGGCGTCTGGCCGGAAGAGCAGTTCGACCCGGGAGGCTTGCTGACGCTCGATTTCCTTGCACAGGGCGCGTGAGCGCTGGACGACGATACGGTCGAGCAGCTCCTCGGCGATACGCGCCGGCGCCTTGGGATCTATCGCTGGGGTCTTGGGGTCCTGGTCCGCTGAGGGCTGATTCTGGGCGGGCTGGTTCTGGGTGATCTGGGATGGGTTTTGCTCGCGGGCCGTGGCACGGATGGCCGCCTGAAGTTCCCGCAGCCGCTGATCCTGCTCGCGTAGATAATCGCCGATGCGTTGGACGTTGGCGCCAAAGTCCAGATCGTCCCGAAACTCGATGGTGTCGGAGAACCGGGCCTCTGGCTGGCCATGGATGACCAGGCCGGCAACATCGCCGCGACCCTTGGCGCGCCGGGCCCGCTCGCAGCGATCTTGAATCTCCTTGAGCGCCTGGCGGCGATACCCGTCGTCGGTCTTGGCCGCGGAGAGATACAGGGAGCGGGAAAAGAGCAGGGAGGACTCCTGGCGCAGATCATCGAGGCTGTTGTTGACCGGGGTGGCGGTCAGGAGAACCACCCGGCGGCGGGTTTCGCGCCGGGGCTGCAAGCGCAGCAGATCGCGCAGCACCTTGGTGCGCCGGGCGGCCAGGGAACGGAAGTTGTGAGCCTCGTCCACGATGACCAGGTCCGAGAGCAGCAGATGTTCGAGGTCGCTCGGGCCGTCATGCACGGGGTCAAGCAGTTCGCTGGCGCGGGTGAGACGGGAGAGCTTGGTGTGGGAGATGACCCGTGTCCAGGCCAGCGGCAGGCCAAAGGCAGCCAGTTGAGGCAGGGCTTCCCGGCGCCAGGTGCTCACCACCGAATTGGGCGCGAGGATGGTGATGCGGAAGTGGTCCTCTCGTAGCCCCTCCGGGGTGGAAGCATGCTGGTCACGCCAACCATTGGCGTAGTGAACGACGAGGGTGGTGGCCACGTAGGTCTTGCCGAGACCGACGCCGTCACAAAGCATGGCACCGCCATAGTCTTCCAGCATGGCCACGAGGCGCTGGGCCGCCTGACGTTGGTAGGCGGCTTTCTGATAGCGCTCGGCGACGGGATGCAACCGCCGGCTTTCTCCCAGCATCTCGCCGATCATGCGCCATACGCCGAGTTGAGCCTTTTCGGTAGGGGTGCAGTCGTCGAGGGATTCGATGCGGCGGGAGGTGGGGCGTTTGAGGTGATCCGCCACATAGTCCCTGGCCTGCTGGTCCCAGAGTCGGTGGGGGGTGATCGCGGTGGCGGTCGAGGGGCTGTCCCAGTGTCCGTAGACGTCTCCGGGACGCACGTGACCCAGGGCCAGGTGGGCAAGGGCGTGCAGCAACAAGGGTTGCAAGGTTTCCGCTGGCAGATTGGGGTCAACACCGATGATCACCTCCTGAGCCCGGGGTGCCAGAATCAGGGCGCGATCATCGGCGGGTACCGCCATGAAGTCGGTATGCCGGACGGCAGCGAGCTGTTCCAATCGCCATGGGGGACGTTGGGGGATGCTGGCTTGCAGGTGCTCCTGGATTGCCATCAGGTCGATGGGGTTCACCCTGACCAGATCGTCGAAAGCCGACCACCAGTCACTGGGGAGGGGTCCCGGCTCGGGGGAATCCTCCTGGGTTGGGCTTAGCCCCGGTTTTGTGGGGGGCGGAAGGTCTGGGCGGAAAGGGTCGGACGACGGTCCATACCAGAGGGACGGTAGCTCCCTTGAGTCCGCTAGGATGCCCGTCGCGCCATCAAACCAGAAAGAACCAGCCCAGGTGCTCGCCAGGAGGCTGGCCGAGGTTCCGGGGTTATCAGGACTCCAGCTATGCAGGATGTCACCATCAGCCTCAAGGTAATATCTGGCTGACACAAATCCCTCGCCGCTTACCCCTAAGGCGACCAAGGCGTGCAGGGATTCAAGCGTAAAGTCGTCCCCCCTCACCGGTAGGGCCAGGATTGGCAAGGGACCAACCTGGAGGGGATCGGCTTGAAGCCAAACAATAGTGGTTGCTGGTCCGGTGGTGGAAAGGGGGATAGTGATGGTGACGGTAGCGGCGGAGAGAGCAATGACAACACCGTCCTGAGAATCCGGAAGGAGAGACCTGAAGTGCAGGGTGATTTCAGGCCAGGTCCTGATCCGGTAGGCGATTTCACCCAGGTCCAGGTCATCGCGGCCACGGCCAGTTTGGTCGAGGACCAGGCAGGATTTGGCCGTACCATGAAAGAGACTCGTCAGGGAAAGAACATACCCCTGGGCAGCCGTGGTGCTGGCGAAGGCGAGGTTTAACTTACCTGGGCGGGCATGCCCGTGTGGACGAGGTGGCAGGGAAATTTCCCTGGCCCTGGTGAGGTCGGCATTCTGCTCAACCACGGCAACTCTCAGCGAAGCCGGTTAAGCTCCGGGTGAGACTACGCTGGGACCCATCTGGTGGCGTGTAGAGGGGGCGTAGGTGGAGCCACCCATCGTGACCTGGGTCATCAGGGGCAGCAGTTGGGACCGCTGGGTAGTGATTGCGAGGACGGGACATGGGCAACTCTGAGCACAGAAAACAGGCAGGATCATGCCTGATGCATGCGTCAAAAGATGTCCAGCCCCCGGACAGCAAGTTCCAACCTGCCGCCGAGCGTCCAGCTGGGGAATGTGTTGTGATCGAACGATCGAAGTTTACCTTTAATATCCCTCGTGCTCCATTCAGGACCATTAAGCGGTGATTGCCGTTGATGATGGCTTATCGTCAGGCCAGGCCGCCAGAAAGGTACCAACCGCTGCCCCATAATCCGCCGTGTTGTGCAGTTGATGCCCCCCTTGGGGCAGGACCACTATCCGAGCCGAGCCTGCCGCGTCCCAGGCCAGCCGGTAGTCGAGCACCTCGTCATCCTCCGCGAGAATGAGCAAACCCGGCAGATCCGGGCGCAACGCCACCTGCTCCTCCGCCACATACGCCTCGCAATCAACCGCGGTCCAGGTGAAGGACCCGCCCGTGTCGAAGCGGGTATTGGAGCCGAGGTAACGGCGCAGTGACTGGGAAGGATGGATCGCGGGGTTCAGGGCGATCCAGGGTCGGCCGAGTTCCTGGCCCAACCGCCGCGCCCAGAAGCCTCCCAGACTGGTCCCCATCAACACCAACGGAGCGGAGGGGTCCATACCCAGCCGGGCGAAGGCTGACCGATAGCCGACGGGTAGGTAGTCGCCATCGGTGGCGATCCGGACCACGTCATGCCCCAGCCCGCGGATCAGGTCCGTCTTGGGACTGGGTCCCTGGGGACCGCTGGCGAATCCATGGAAATACACGACGGTCGTCATCTGGCTGCTCCTGAGGGATGGCCGGGCATGGCCCTGCCCAGAGAGAGAAGTAAGGTTGCACGCGTTGCCAGAACAGAGCTTCAGCTTGGGCCGTTAGGGCTTGGCTACTGATATGCATTGTCAGATCACAGTTAGCGAGGCTTCGCCTCAGACCGACGAGGCATGAAAAGGCCCCGGTTGCTCGCCAGTAGCCTAAGCTACTGTATAGAGCCGCCTGAGCGGCGAGTGGGACCCTAAGTCCCTTGTCAACCGGGGCCTGCCATCATGACAGATAGGACAAACCATTGGCGAATTGCTGACTGAGCATGTGACCCTGGATGTCGAAGGCATCGACCGGCTGTATCTGAATGCCTATCAGCCCCGCTTGCAGACCGGGGGCGAGGTGGCCTACTTCTTCCGTCAGCACCGGGGCGCCAAGGTGGCCTCGACCCTGCTGATGGCCCCCATGAGCCAGGCCTTTGTCACGGCAATCGCGAACTTTGCGGCGACGGAGGAGATCGACATGGTGCATTTCCGCAAACACCAGAGCAAGGACGAGGAGACCCAGCGACGGCTAAAAGCCGCGCCCCTGTTGCGCGAGGGCGTGCTCTACATCGGCGTGGCCCAAGAGAAGTTTAGCACCTTCCGCGTCAGCAAGAAGCACAACCCCCTGACGGGCCACAGCTTCCCCTGGCTGAGCCCAGCGGACGTGATGTGCAATCAGTACTACTTCTATGTGGTGGATGAGGACTTCGGCCCCTGTTCATCAAATTCTCTTCCTACTTTCCCTACACCGCCCGCATCAATCTCAACGGGCATGAGTTCGCCAAGCGCCAGTTGGCCCAGGCGGGGATTGCCTTTGAGGCGCTGGACAACGGTCTGCTCCGGTGCGCGGACCCGGCCGCCCTGCAAGGGATACTGGACGGTTTGACGGCGGAGAAGATCGACGCGGTGGTGCGCAAGTGGTTCGCGCGCCTGCCCCAGCCCTTCACCGCCGCGGATCATGCCGCCGGCTTCCGCTATGAGTTGTCGATCCTTCAGGCCGAATTCGCCCGCACCCAGGTCCTCGACCGACCCGTGGCCGGGCGTCATCTGTTCGAGGAACTGATCCGGGAGAACCTCGATCTGGGTCGTCCCGAGAAGGTCAGCCTGATCTTCCACCGGCGCATCACCCAGCGTACCCCGGGCATCTTCCGCACCCGGGTCCTCACCCAAGGGGTCATCCCCACGCTGCATGTCAGCTATAAGCACTCGAAGATCAAGCAGTACTTCAAGCTCGACCACGCCCTGCGCACCGAGACCACCATCAACAACACCCGCGACTTTGGCATTGGACGCAAACTCGTCAACCTGCCCGCCCTGCGGGCCATCGGCTTCCAAGCCAATCGTCGCTTGCTGGAGATTGAAACCATCAGCCAGGACTGCGCCCTAGCCGAGGTGATGTTCGATGCGCTCACCCAACCGCGGATGATCGCGGGTCAAGCCGTGCCGCGTCTGACCTTCGGCGACCCCCGGGTCATGGCCTTGATGGCGGCCCTGTGCCTGTTCTTCATCCCCCCGTACTTTCGCCACGGCTGGTTGCGCGAGAAGATGACGGAACTCATGGGCATCCCCGCCGCGGACTATAGCCCTCACCAGGCGACCTATGATTTGCGCCGCCTGCGCCCGCATGGACTGATCGAACGCTTGCCCAACAGCCACCGGTATCAGATCAGCCCCCAAGGGCGCCGCGTAACCATGCTCTTCGTGAAGCTGAACAACCGCCTGCTGCGCCCCGGGCTGTCCCAACTGTTCGACGGGTGCCCCAAGGCACCTAACCGCCCACTGGCCAATGCCTTTAAACAGCTTGACCGTGCCTTGGAAGACTTCATCCAAGGGGCCAAAATCACTTCAGCCAAAAATTTGATTTGTGCGTGAAGATCTTTGTCCGTTAAAGCTCGTACTGGCAATTTCGCAATTGGCTCCATATACCAGTTTAATGCTGATTACCCGTTCCTGGTCCGCCGGGTCCCCACTTGGCATTTGCAGCGAGCCGTACAAGACATCGTCCGGTACCAGGCGTGTCCGCCTGGTGGCCATTCGCACACACGCCAAGCGCCCCTCAAGGATGCGGCTGCCGTCAACACGATCCGCTGGGCGCTCACTCAAGCGCTCACGGCAACCAGCCTGCCGCTGGAATTGGCCTCGGGCGGTCGGACCAAGTGGAATCGCACCCGGCTCGGTCTGCCCAAGACATATGCACTCGACGCGCTATACGTGAGCCAGGTGGACGCCGTTTCGGGCTGGTAAGGCCTGACACTCCACTTGCCATTAAATGCGCCGGACGTGGCCGTTACCAACGTACCCGGCTCACCGCCAGCGGTTTCCCGCGGGGCTATTGGATGCGCGCCAAGCAGGTTTTTGGTTTTCAGACCGGCGATCGTGTGCGCGCCAACGTGCCCAAGGGCAAAAAGCCGGGCGCTACGCAGGCCGTGTTGCCGTACGCACCACGGGCAATTTCAACATCCAGACTTCCCGCGGCGTGGTGCAAGGCATTTCGCACCGGCATTGCCGACTCGTGCAGCGCAATGATGGGTATGGGTACAGCATCAATACTCAGGATAGCTTTGACAAAGGAGAAGCGGGAGGAGGTCGCGCGATGCGCGACGCGCTATCCCTCCCCGGCATGAATGCCGAGGTTTCCGGCGCAAACGGATGAACAGTTTGATCAAGAATGGATGGCCGATGTGCCTGGCGCTGATGACCATGGCCTCGCTGCTGGCCCTAGCCCAGGACAGGACGCTAGCGCAGGATTGTCGGCAGACCCTCCCCGTCTCCGCACCGGACCAGCGCTATACCCAGAACGCCGACGGCACGGTGACCGCTCGGGTGACCGGGCTGATCTGGAAGCAATGCCCCGAGGGCCTGAGCGGCGCCGACTGCGGGGCCGGGAACGGGCAGCTGCCCGAGGACAGTACGCTGCTGACCTGGCAGGCGGCCCTGCAGCACGCGGCCGCCGCGGACTTCGCCGGCAGCCGTGACTGGCGGTTGCCCGACCTGAAGGAATTGCACTCCCTGATCGATCTGCAGTGCGGGACCCCAGCCCTGAATAGCCACCTGTTCCCCAAGACGCCCGGCCTGTCGGCGAGCGAATTCTGGACGTCCTCGCCCCATCCCTCCCCAGCAACCGATGCCTATGCCGTCGACTTCAGCGAGGGCTATGTCACCATCGCGCCAAAGGAACTGACCGCCTACGTGCGTCTGGTGCGCGACGCCGACTAGCCCGCCCCCACGGCAGCGGGATGCCCGCCGTGTCGCCACCGGTCAGGCGGACCGCCCGCCGGGCCGCCGGGCGGCGGCGCTCACAGGCGATCCGCCGTGGCGAAGGTCACGCCCTCGTCGGCGCCCAGCCGCCGCAACGCCAGCAACAGGTCGCTGCCCTGGATGGCGCGCAAAGTGGCCGGTTCCCCGAGATTGATATACAGCAGCACCAGGGCCAGCTGCTGGATGATCGGGCGCAGCCGGGCGATTTCCCCGTCCGGCAGGGGCGTGTGCAAGGGAATCTCGCTGGCCGCGGCGCGGGCGTACCAGGCGAAGTGCCGTTCGAGCATCTGCGGTAACGGTTCCCGCTCGTCCTGATAAATCAGAACGATGTCGCACGAGGCGTCGTCCAGTGCATGGCGTTTTCCCACCGGGGACCCGGTGACGACGATCTCGAGCACATGGGCCGGCCGGCGGGGATCGAGCCCAAGACCCCGGGCGCGCGCGGCTTGTTCAAACAGCGGCTGCCCCGGCGCCACGGTGAACTGGCCCAGATAGGCACCCTCGCATTCATGCAGCCCCGAGAGCGCATTGCTGATACGCCAGGGATTGGGGCGAGCGAAGGCAATGTACAGCAGCGGCGAGGGGCTGCGCAGGCAGTCCAGGGTCAGGGCGCGGGAGAGCGGCGTGGCGGCCAGCAGGTTTTGCAGCGCCGGACTCACCACGACCACCGGGTTACCCTGGGCACGCAATCGCGCCCGCGCCAGCAGCAGGCGGAAGGTGCCCAGGTTGGTCGAGCCCGGGGTATCGACATACGCCTTGGCCAGCGCGCGCAGGCCCGGGATCGTGTTGAGCAACCACTCGCTCGGCGCCCCTCCGTCCGCCAGCCACGGCTGCAGTGCGGGATAGAGGCCGGTATCCTGCAGTAGTTGGGTATCCACGGGTTGACCGATCACCGCGTCCACCCGCGCCGGATGGGGCAGGGGAGATAAACACGCGTCGTGCAGGCGCAACATGGGCATTCCGCCAGTGTCAGGTGAGGTGTGCGCCCAGTTTAAATAAACAGTCGGTAATGGGATAGTATTTTTTTACTGCACGGGCGGATAGCTGCCGACACCGTCGTTGTGGTGACGCCGGCGCCCGCCGAAAAGACCCGCCGCGCAACAAAAAAGACTTGTCCCGCCCCCCTGCCAGCGGGATAATCATTACCGACTCTTTTTGCACCTCATTTACCCCCCAGGAGCTGGCGGCCATGGTCTTGCACCCTTATTCCGTCCTCGGTTTTCACCCCGCCACGGGCCAGACCCTCTGCGCCCACGTCCTGGCGCAAAACGGGCTGCACGCCTTTGCCGAAGCGGCCCAGCAATGCGTGGGCGGCGACCACGTGTTTATCGCCGCCCACCCTGGGCACCTGCGGGAGAACCAGGACGTCTTCTTCCCCGAAAGCGGCCGGGGGGATGGCGCACCGGGCGCGACGTTTGGCGTCGACCGTCCGAACGGCAGCGCGCCCGCTGCCGCCCCGGGGCCGGACGTCCGCCCCGCCGCCCCCGGGTCGCAGGAGAGTGCGCCGCTACATATCGTGATCCCCAAGGCCGATACGGCGCTGGCACGGCAGATCAAGGCCGGGTCGGGGGTGGTCATGCGACAAACGGCCCAGGGCCTGGTCCTCGACTACGAGGGCAATCTTTACGGCGCCGAAAACCTGAGCACCTACGCCGAGCGCCTGAAGCACGCGGCGGGCCGCGCCGCGACCAATTATCCGACCCTGGCCCGCCTGTGGCTGCGCACGGCCGCCGACGTCGAGATCGTCGGCGACTTCGACGTCGGCACCTGGCGGGTGCGGTTGGCCACGGATACCGCCGCCCAGGCGGCCCTGGCCCGGTGGGGGGTGAGCGCCGCGGACACCCCCGCCCCGCGCGGCGTGTCAGAATTGGTCACATAAAACAGCAGGTTGCGTATTGACGCCCCCCGGCGTCGGGGCTGACAATCCCGCCCGCCGGCTGCCCGCTCCGGCGGCCGCGGTGGCCGCGCGCCGCACCCACCTTCCCTCCTCATCCTCTGGCGCCCACGCGGGCGCATGGCTGGTTTCATGTTCAAAAATGCCAAAATTTATCAGCTGAGCGCCCCCCTGTCCCTGACGCTCACCGAGCTGTATACGCGCCTGGCGGCCCACCGTTTCCGGCCCTGCGGCCCCCTGGAAACGCTGACCATGGGCTGGGTGTCCCCCCTGGGTGGGGCGCATACCGACCCGGTGATTGCCGTCAACAATTGCCTGATGCTGGCCATGCGCCGCCAGGAACGCTTGCTCCCGGCGGCGGTGATCACGGAGCTGCTCGACGAGCGGATCGCCGTGATCGAGCACCAGGAAAAGCGCGTGGTGAACAAGCCCGAACGCAAGCGCCTGCGCGACGAGATTCTCGCTGAATTGCTCCCGCGGGCTTTCGTCCGGTCGCGCATCGTGCGCGCCTACCTCGATCGTCAGTGGCGTTGCGTGGTGATCGATGCCGGCAGTGACAAGGCGGCGGAGGATGTCCTGGCCCTGCTGCGCGAGACCCTGGACAGTTTCCCGGCCAAGCCGCTGGCGACCGAGATCGATATCGCCGACCGGCTGAGCACCTGGGTGACGACCGGCGCCCCGCCCGGCTTCATGGTCGATGACAGCTGCGAACTGCGGGATCGCGCCGACGCCCAGGCAGTGGTGCATTGCCGGGGCCTGGACCTCAGCGCGCCGGAAATCAAGGCGCACCTCGACAATGGGATGCAGGTGGCGTCGCTGGGTCTGGTGTGGAACGAGGAGCTGAGCTTCACCCTGGAGGCGTCGCTGACGCTTAAGCACCTGCGGTTCAGCGACACCCTGCTCATGACCGAGGAGCAGCCCGCCGGACCCGAGCAGGCGGCGCTGAACTTTGATACCGAAGCCACCCTCCTGACCGATCAACTCCGCTCGCTGCTGGGGGGGCTGACCCCGGCCCTGGAATTGACCCCGCCCTGAGCCTGGGGGCGCCACGCCCGGGCCGGGAAAGACGTCCTTGACCCGGCGCGGCGGGCCTTGCTACAAAACCGCTTAAGCGCCCCGTGTTCCGCCGCCCCGGCGGGCCACGGCGTGCGCCTGGCGCGAGCTGAACGCCCGTACCACCCAGCGCACGGCCAGAGCCGACCGGTCACGCCACCCGGCGCAACCGCGGCCTCTGCCTTTCCCCCAGGCGCCCGCTCCCGGACGCCCGTCTCCGCCCCGGCAGTGCGACGCGCCCCGCGTCCCGCGACCGCCGGCGGACCAGGTTTTCTGCGATCTCCGATCGCCTGGTAGCTGGCCAGTCCCAACCAGCGTCCACGCACGTTGTGCGCTTTCCCCGCCGTGATGACCATCGCCCTGTGGCGACGGGTCCTGCCTGACTCACGGTCTTTTGTCTATTATCGAGCCCCAGGCGCTCATCTGAGGAACATAACATGGCTAACCAACACAACTATTCCTTCCAAACGGGCTACAGTGCCCGTGGCCGGTCCTCTCACCCAGGCCAGCCGCGCCCACCGCACACGCGGTCCCCGCGCACGTCCGAGACCAAGAACCAGGGCCAGGCGTTATTCGTCTTCGCCGTGGCCACGGCGTGTCTCTGCTTCGCCAGCGCGGTGGGCTTCTTCCTCTTACGCCGGTTCGGGCTTGATGCCCTGCTGGGGTTTGATGTCGAGGCCTTGATCATGACGGCCATAGGTGCCGGCATCATGGCCGCCGCGCTGCGCCACCTGCGCCACGCCAACCGCCCGGGCGGCTTTTCCAAACTGGCCCAGGAGACCATCGCCACGGTATTCTTCCTTGGCGTGGGCTCAAACCTGGCCATGGATATGAGCCAGGTCGCCCTCAAGCAGGGCATGCTCGCCACCCTGATCGCCGCCTTGGCGATCATCCTCGGCGGCTTTCTGGTGAATAAAGCCTATCCCTAAGCGGGGATGAAGCGGAGCGCGACGCGTCACCACGCGTTCGCCTCCCTTCATCGCCCGGCGGTCGTCCCCGCCCCAACCCTTGAGGTTAGCGCACGCCGTGCGCTTTCCCCACCGTGAAGACCTTAGCCTTGTGGCGACGGGTCACCGCCTGACTCACGGTGTTTTACCCCCCAGCAAGAGCCCCAGGCGCTCCTCTGAATGAGAGAAACCCATGAACATGAACCGCAAGTTTGCTTTTATCTCCCGCCACCGCCCCACCGCCGAGCAGTCCGCGCTGGCGGCCGAGCAAGGCATCGATCTCGTCCCGATTGGGGACGCAGATGCCTTTTCCGTGACGAAGGAGTTCGTCGACGGGAACGGGGATTTCCAGGGCGTCGTGGTGGTCCACCCGGCCGCAGCCCTGCGGTTGGCGCCGGCTTTCATGGTCGGTGTCTACGAGAATGGCCACCGCCCCGCGGAAGGCGACAAGCCGGCCTTCTTCGCCAAGGCCCTGCATGTCTTCGACCAGAGGACGTGCGCATGATCGCCCACCATGTCATCAACCATGAGGGGCTGGCACTGCAGCTCCACTAGAAAACCCAGGCTGACACCTGGGTCGACCCGTTCACAGCCAGCGGCTGGATAAGCCGGTTCAAGGCCGAGGACCATGCCCGGCGCACCGGCGGGCGGGTCGTGATGAGCAACTCGGCCGAGTACGCCGCGCTGTGCCGGCCGGCCGCTCAAGCCCTGGAGGCTAAATGGGCGGCGGAAAAAGCGGCTGAAGCCGCGCGCGCCGCCCGCGCCGAAGCCCATCCCTGGCATGGTGCGGATTCCCTCCGGGAAACGCTGGGCGATTGGGATTGATCCCATACCGGCCATCGCCAGCTCCAGCATGAGCGCACAGCGTGCGCTCCGCTCACCGTGAGAACCATCGCCTTGTGGCGACGGGTCCTGCCTGACTCACGGTGATTTCCCCCACCGAGCACCAGGCGCTCATCCGAGGAACATGCCATGACGAACCCGAACTATAAGCCGTTCACCGTCCTCGCGCTCTACCCCGACAACGGGCAGATCCACTGCACCCACGTCTGGGCGCGGGATGGCCTGCACGCCTTTACCCAGGCGGCGCACGCAGTGGCGCCTGAAGAAGGCGATTACTGCGACCTGGACTTTGTCGCCGCCCTCCCTGGGCACCGGCACGAGGACGCGGACGTCTTTTTCCCCGGGGAGGGAGTGGTGGACGGAGAGACGGTCCTGGCCCAACCCGAGGTCTTTGGGGCATTCAGCCCGGAGGCCCCCGCCGTCGACTGACCCGTGCCCGCCGCGCCCGTGCGCGCGCCCCCAGACAGCCCCCGGCGTTTCCGCACGCCGAGGTGCGTCTCTCTTGCCGTGAAGACCATCGCCCCAGGCGGCTTTTTCAAACGGGCCCAGGAGACCATCGCCATAGTGTTTTGCATCGGCGTGGGCGCCAACCTGGCCATGGAGATGAGCGCGGCGGCCCTGCAACAGGGCATGCTCGCCACCCTGATCGCCGCCTTGCCGATCATCTTCGGCGGCTTTCTGCTGAATAAAGTCTATCCCTAGCCGGAGGATGAAGCGGAGCGCGACGCGTCACCACGCGTTTGCCCTCCCGTCAGCGCCCGGCGGTCGCCCCACTAAGGAACCCTTTGGGTTCCTTTTTTTTTGCCTGCCCAGCGGGCGTACGGGCCGCATTCCGGTCGCCCGCCTCGCGGCGCCGCACGGCGGTTGGCGCCGGACGACGCACGCGCTGTTCATCCCGCGCCTCCTGCCGGCACCACCGGGCAAAGCGCCGGCCGTGAGCCTCCGCGGGGGCGTGGTTAAAAACCCGACGTCGCGTCCGCCGCGTATTCAACCACGCCATTCGCGCAATAGAGCACGGCGAACAGACGAAAATCCTCTGGCGTGGCGCCCGGATTCGCCTCCACCGCCGCCGTGCGGGCGCTGGCGACAATCCTGGCGAGCCGTTCGGCTTCCGGCAGGGCCTCGTCCTCCGCCGTGGTTTCGACATCCCACGCGAAATGGTCGGCCCCATAATCTTCAGTCAGATTTTCGGGATAGAGTAGTTGCACCAGGTAAACCATGAACCGTCTCCAGCGATGAAAACGCCGCGAACAGCCGGCAGCGGGGCGGGTGAATAGGGCACGCGGACGCGCGACCATGAAGCCTAGTCTACTAAATAGTCGGTAATGGGTCATTCTTGCTTGTGGGGCGCGGCGATCCTGGGGCAGGCGGCGGGTACTTACCCCCGCCGGAAGATGCATGACCCTGGCGGGGGCGGCAGGGCGCTGCCGCGCTTATCATTACCGACCTTATATGCTAGGCTGCACGTACCCCATATTACCCCGGAACACCCGCATGTCACCTCCCGACTCCCCCCGCGCGCGCCGGTCGGACGCGCGTGACGGCTTCGCGCCAGCGCGCCACCTGATACTGGTTGCGGATTCGATCACCCGGCTGCGCCGGGTGGACGTGGCGCGGCTCTTCGCGGATGCGGCGCTGGATACCCCGGCGAAGCAGCAGGCCATGGCCGACTATATCTGCACCCACCGTGCGGATCTGGCGGCTGAAGTGGCCGCGGTGCGGGCGGAGGGCGATCTGGAGCCGACCGCTTAGCCGTGTCAATGGCCGGCCGCGACACCCCACAGCCTCCTGCCCCCCCCCGGAGCCCCGACATGACCACCCCCTCCGCGCCGCGCGGGCTGGACCAGCCCGAAACCTACACCGCCGACCCCGTCCTGGCCACCCTGGCCCGGCGCCTGGCCGAGCGTGATTTTGCAACGCGCACGGCGGTCAGCATCAGCCGTGGCGACCTCAAGCGCGAGTACCTGGAAGGCAAGCACGCCGCTCAGGTCGCCGCGGCCCTGGACGCCCAGGCGGCCAAAGCCAGGAAAAATCCGGCGGCGGCAGCCGCCATTACGGTCCCGCCCGGCTATCGGGTCACGGTCGATACCGCCAGCATTCGCATCCAGGGGCCGTGGGACGACGGCTTGCACGTCAGCCTCAAGCGCGCGGGCGGCGCCTGGGAGAGCGCCACCAAGTCCTGGCATCTCCCGGCGGACAAGGCCGCGAGTCTCAAGCGCATCTTGGTCCATTTCGCCCAGCGCGCGCCCTCCGCGGAGGCGGTGGCCGCGCGGCAGGCGGCGGCCAACCGCCAGGAACTCCTGCGCTGGCTGGGCTATGTCGAGGACAAGGCCCCGTCGGGCTATCTCTACCAGCGCGGCGTCGATCAGCTCCGGGAGCTGAGGATCGACCAGCATCCCGACCTCCTGGACCGGCTGGACGCGGCCCTGGCCCAGGTGCGCGCCTGCAAGCAGGCGGCGGCGGCCCGGGAAGCGGCGCGCCAGGCGCGGATCGCGGAGGCCCGGCGCAGCGACAAGCTGTATCTCAACGTTCCTTACGCGCAGCGCGAAGTCGCCAAGCGCCACGGCGCCCGCTGGGACGCAAACCGCCGTGCCTGGTACGTTACTGGCGGGCGAGGAGGTGCCCGCGGCCCTGCAGGCGTATGCCGGACCACCGGAGGCCAAGCTGCGGCACCTGTTTCCCTTGGCGGCCCTGCCGCCCCTCAATCAGCCACTGCGCCTGGGCAGCCAGGTGGTGGTGTTTACCGGCATCGGTCAAACCCTGCGCATTAGCGAGGACGACCCCAGTTTTCACGGTTCGCACGTGCTGGGTCACGAGGGCGAACGCGGCGCCTTCGGCTATTACCGGCTGGCGACCCCGGAGGAAGTGGCGGCCCTGGATGCTCAGGAGCATGCGGCACAAGCGGCGCGCGCGGCCAAGGCCGAAGTGCAGCGGACGCTGGCGGAGCTGCGCGAGGCCTTCATGCGCCGGGGTGAGCGGCCGACATCCGCTGATGGTCAGCTGATGGCCGTCGAGGGTGAACGCCTGCTCGATACCCAGACCCTCTGCGGCGGCGGGGAGTGGTGGATCATCCAGCCGGCGGCCATCTGGTACGTCCAAAACAATGGCAGCGACGGCGCCGACTGGTCGCTTAACAACGTCCGTACCGGGGGCGCCGGGGCCGTTGGCCGGCGCCTGCCTTATGACCCGGCGGTGGCCGAGCAACTGCGCGCCGCGCAACGCGGCCAGAAAGGCCGCTGAAAACGCCAGCCCTATTGATCACAGGCTAAACCGATGTCAAGGTCGGCATTGATTAAAGTGATCAGGCTGATCTCCGCCGCCGCCCCGGAACTTGCCGCTCTGAATGGGTACGCATTGCGCCATAATCCCGGGTGCCGAATAATGCCGAGTGACCGTACAAGCATCGCCTGGCGAC
>CALMDH010000197.1:0-7568 GCA_937862735.1 uncultured Gammaproteobacteria bacterium | reverse complement strand
CGCGAGCGGACCCATCCTTTGGTCCCCAAGACTTGCCGCTTCCAGCGTGAACCGGGCCTGAAGCGGTCCCCGACGAGTGGCCGCTTTTGCCAATGCGGCAGCAGATGAAGAATCGGCTTGACGGGTTGCTTGTCGTTACCCGCTGCTGGGTGACCTACGGCAGCAGCACCACAATAGTCTCAGTATCCGATTCTTGCGGCACTTGAGTTTCTCGGGCAGTCTCATGCCGTCGGGAAGGATGGACCCGTCGGCCTCTTTCGGCCTCGGCCAAGGCCAAGAGTTTCATGGTCTTATTATTTGAGTTGGGCACGGAGGGCCTCGGCATAGCCAAATGACAACGCACTGTGCTGGCTGGCATTGGCTTGGATCTTGTGCCGTTCTACTGGACAGTCCCCCTGATGCCGAACCCCGTGCTCCGTGGGACTGAATCCCACATTCTATTGGGCGGGAAGGAAGAATTTCCCCAAAGCACCTCCAGGCCGCCAGGAACACGCGGTCGCAGTCTCCGGTCTAGCCGATGTTAAACCCGATTGCCCGCCGGCTCGCCGAGGCCGGTTCCCTGACCGCCTTGTCAAAGGCCGTTCTGCTCCCGACGAACACCACCTGCTCCACCCCACGGGTGAGGGCCGTATAAACCAGGGCATGGTCCAGAATCCGTGACGGAACGACGACGACCGCCACGCGCTTGAACTGGCTGCCTTGGGCCTTGTGGGTCGAGATGGCATAAGCCAGCTCCAGGCGGTCGGGCACCTCGAAATCCTCCAGGACGTGCTCCACGCCCTCGAAAACGATACGCAGACCTGGCTTGCTACCCTCGACCACCCCGAGGACCCTGCCCAGGGTGCCGTTCATCAGCCCGCGGTCGTAGTCATTGATCAGATGTATGACCGGCTCACCGGCACGATAGCCCTCACCCTCGCCATGGAACAGGGCGTTGATGCCGTCAATGCCCACTGGCCCGCGGTTCACGGCGGCCAGGATCTGCCAATCCTCGCCCGCCCAGTCGCGGCTGAGTCGGAGCAGGACATCAGGAATTTCCGCTGGCGCGCACTCCAGAAAGGTCACCCCGGGCTGGAGACCGGTGTATGGCGGTAAGGCCGGGACATGATGGACACGAATGTCGGCGGCGATACCCGGGATGCCGGTCTGCGCCGCCTGGCGATGCACCTCCGTGAGCTCGACGCGGGGAATCGCCGCGCTCTCAGCCAACGTGTGAAACACCAGCCCGAAGCCAATCGGCGGCAGCTGGGCTGGGTCTCCGACCAGCAGGACGCGGGCGCCCTCCGGCAACTGCCGCAGGATGCGGAAGGTCGACGGCAGATCGAGCATCGAGGCTTCGTCGATGATGACCAGGGTGTCCGGCGTCACCTTGAGCTTGCCCCCTTTGGCTTTCTGCAAGAACCGGGCGATGGTCAGGGCTTCATGGCCGGTCGCCGCGGCCATGCGCTTCGCGGCCCGCCCCGCCAGGGCCATCTGGATGACTTTGAGCTCCAGGCGCCGGGCGATATCGATGACCACCCGCAGGATGGTGGTCTTGCCCACGCCGGCGCCGCCCGTCAGAACGCTGAAGGGCTGGGTGGTGGCCATCAACACCGCGTCGCGTTGCTGCGCATTGAGCAGGAAGCCTTGGGCCCGCTCGTTCTCGGCGATGACGGTAGCCAGCCACGCGGCGTTGACCGCGGTGGGAAACAGGCTGCCCTGG
Organism: uncultured Gammaproteobacteria bacterium; assembly: GCA_937862735.1. GTDB lineage: Bacteria > Pseudomonadota > Gammaproteobacteria > Chromatiales > Chromatiaceae > M0108. The sequence goes on along the minus strand of CALMDH010000197.1, from coordinate 5,866 downwards.
GTCGGGGTTTCGCCGGCCAGCATAGACCGTATGCGCTCGGCAATGCGCGCCTCCAGGGCCGCGGCGCCGATAGGCTGGTAGCCAGCGCTGGCATCGCCCACGATCGCCCCCTCAGCCAGCGCCAGGGCGATCGCCTTGTCCATCAGGTGGTGGGGCAACCACGCGCGTAGTTTCTGCCGCAGCCGGTCGGCCGAGGTCAGGGTATGCGCGTCTTGCAGGCGCAGGTAAAGGGCCGCCTCAACCGCGCCCAGGAGTCGGCGATCATCTTCCAGGGCCACGCCCAGCTTCAGGGCGGCGGCATCGGTGACGTCCCAGGAGGCGAAGGCCAGCATGTAGTAAGGATTGGCCTCGAGCATGGCCTGGGCCTGACCGCCCCAGACCCGCCGCAGCTGGTTGGCGAGCCGCACATCGAAGCCCTGCGCATCCAGCCAGGCGACGAGGGCGGCTTCCTCCCGTTTGGTCGCCCAGCCCTGTACCAAGTCTTTGGCGATGTCCGCCGGGATGACGCTCGCCAGGGTTTCGCTATCGGCGGCGTCGAGCAGTGCGGTCAGCCGGTCGCCAAAGGCGGCGTAAAGGTCGTGGGCCCGGCGCTCGCCGATCCCGGCGAAAACCGGATTGCTGGCCAAGTAATGCACTAATAGCCGACCGCGGGGGAGGGCGTAGGTACCCTTGATGGCGTGAAGTTGGCGGCCGTACCGGGCATGCTCGCGGAAGATGCCCGTGATCCGCCAGGTTTCACCGGCCAGCGGGGGGCGGGGGAGTGACCGCGCCGTGGCCACCACCTTAATCTTGGCGCCGGACTCATCGTAGCCGGCAAAAATGGCTGAGCCATCCGCCCCCCGGAAGGTCAGGGACCGGACCGTGAGCGCGACGGTGACTTCAGCCACAGGAGGGCGGGGCAGGGATGCGCCTTCCCGTCTCCATCATGAGGTCATCACGCGCCTGCTGCTGCTTGAACACCTTGAGCTGACGACGTAGCTCGGCGTTTTCGGCCATCAACACGGCATTTTCCTGTTCCAGCTGATGGACGCGACGTTCGAGGCGGCGCTTGACCTCTTGGCCCGGGGCGTGGTCAAGCTGGCGGGACGGGATTGCCTGGCTGGCCTTGGCGGTATCCAGTAACTCTCTGATTTTTGGATGCTTGTAGAGAGATTGACGCGGAACATCAGCCCCGGCGGCAATCGCTGTCACATTCAGCGTCCCGTCCGGCTGCAAGGGGAGGGTGGGCGTGCTCTGAAGATAGGCTTGTACCCTCGCCAGGTACTCCTGGCCGATGACCTTGCCGCTCTTGCTAGCGGTCATCGGCGAGCTCCATTTTCAGCACCTTAGCCGCGGGCATGGCGCCCATCCTGGCCAGATCCTCGCGGATGCCCTGATAAGTGTCGAAGAACTGCGCCCACTTGGCAAAGCCGCCCAGTTCGCCCACCGCGCGTAGCATGGCCACATGAGAAGCCGTCAGCAGTTCGACTTGACGTTCCAGTTCGGCGATCCGGAGATCTTTTGCGGCCAGGTCCATCACCGAGCTGTCCTGTGAACGCTTGGCCAGACGCCGGCGCCAAGCCCGATGGTCTTGCTGTTTGGCCTGGTAGACCCCCAGCAGCTTGGCGCGCGCGGGATTGCGGATGATGGAGGAGGCCGCGCTCAATTTGGAGTGGAGCCGCGTCACCCCGCGGGCGGTAATGTCCTCGTCACGGTCGATCATCTCTTGCAGGATGGCTTCCATTTCTGGGTCGTAGGCATCGAGCGGCATTTCCTCAGTCATCGAGAACGCTCCGGGTCGCTGCCGGCAGCGACAGGTCGGGGCCCGCGGGGAACACCTGCTGACCGGCCGGCGTCGCCAGCAGCTGGCGCACGGCATCGAGCCGGATGGTGGCGTGGGCAATCTGGTTGCTACGCCCCACGGACTGGGCGGGACGGGCCTGCACGGCGTCAAGGGCCGCCTGCAGCCGGCCCTCCAGGGTGACCAGGTGGCCCCGGTGCTCCGGCATATCGGTTGCGGTGAGGTGGCAGCAACCGGCAAAGCACTCGAGATTCTTGGGGCAGGGGTCCACGGTGAAACTGTTGATACAGTGGCCGTAGGGCGTGGCATGGAAGCCGTCCGACTCGGCCTTGAGGAAGTCGAAGGCAGCCTCGTCGCCTTCCTCCCGCTGGATCCGCTTGAACGCGGCAACCAGGGGGCCGGTGGCCTTACCCGCCTGGATGAGGCGGGCGACGGTCGCGGCCTTCGCACCCAGCGCGGCCTCGACCTCGGCGGGCAATTCGATGCTGTCGAGCTCTTCCGCGAGGCTGCGGTGGTCATAGGCGTAGCTCTGGGCGACGCTCCGGCGGTTGAAGCGCTTGGTGATAATGGTGTCGGCCACCCCCAGGCGGAACAGCTCGGTGTTCTGCAAATGGCGCAGCGCATGGGAATTCAGAATCAGCCGACAGTCTTCATCCGTCGCGCCATAGCGCGCGAACAGGCTTTCTCGGTGTTCCTTTTCCTCACCCAGCGCGTTTGTCAGGAAGTCGTTAGTCAGGATGCCAACGGAGAAGTAGCGGTGGAGATCCGTGATACCGCCATTGCGCTCCTCGGCTAATGACCGTTTGGGGATCAGAAACAGCAGCTCCCAGGTCTGCAGCTCGCCTGTCTGGAGCCGGAGCGGCTTCAGGTCGGACAGCTTGGTCGGGACGGAGGCCGCCAGATAGCGCTCCAGTTCATCCACCCGCAGGAAGATCTCTCCCCAGGTTTTCCGCGATGCGATGTATTCCGCACCCGAGGCACGCCGCAGCCGGGGCGCATTCGCCTGGGCGGTCAAGCGGTTTAAGTAAACATACATCGCGCTGTTCAGCAAACCGGCACGTTCGTGGCTCTGGTACCTGGTCTGCTGGTACCGAGCGAGTTCGTGCAGTACCTCGGGATTGAACCCCTGTCGGTAGCGCTCCAGATATGCGTCAACAGTCTTGGCCGGCAGGTCCAGCCAGAGCGGGTTGCCGGTGAGGCGCCCGTAGAGCTCCGTCACGGGCACCAGCTCATGCGGTTGATACCATGGCAGCAGGCGCCCGGTTTGTGCTTGCAGGCGCAGCGTTTCGCGCAGGGGCGCCGTGATCCGGCCCACCTCATCGAGGGTCTCGGTCAGAATCTCCTCGAACATCTCCGGTACGGGCTGGGTGGTCTCAAAGAGCACGGTGCTCTCGGACTGCGCGGTTTGCTGCTTTTCGGCGAAATGCCGGAGCAGCAGGGCGCGGGAGTACCCACCGAGGTCCCCCGCAGGCCGCCCTTTGGGGTCGTAATAGTCCCGGTACCGTTGCCAGTCCGCCGGCAGCAGGAGCGCTTCGCCAACCCGCAGGCCGCAGAGGACCAGGATTTTCAGTGCGGCGAACCGCAGGGCATCGGCAAAGGACTGAGGGGGCTCGGTGAAAATGATGCGGATGAGTTCCCAGAAGGCCCGCTTCTCCGGCAGCCGCTCCGCCCGCTTGCGCTGCTCCAGGTCGTCCAGCAGTTGTTCCTTGGATTTGGCCGCCCGGGATGTGCGCTTGTTGCCATAGCCCTGCCTGTCAAGGGACACCACGGTATACAGCGGACAGGCCTCGGCCAAGTGGTTGGCATCAATGATGGAGTTGGTCACGCCCAGCACGCAGTCCGCCAGGCGTCCGGAGGGTTGGCATTCCCGGGCTAAGGCCGCCGCTTGCCGAATCACATCCGCCGTCAGTTGCCACGGCTCAAGGTCGCCGGCGCAGGTGGCCACTACCTTAAGGGGCCGCACGACCTGCGTAGCGACATGCTGGGGGGTGTTCCGCTGGAAGAGTAGCTGGTCGCAGGCCGCCGCCTTGAGGAGGTCTTGCCAGTGCTGGCTCAAAGGGGATGGTGCCTGGGCCGGGAGTCCCCGCTCCGCCTGTTTGGCGTTAAGTAACTGAAGGACCTTATTCTCCGGGCCGAAGTCACGAAGATAAAAGGCAGGTGGTAACCCACCGGCGATTTCAGTCAGATTCCAGCCGGTGGCGGTTTTGCCAGCGCCATCGACGACGAGTTCCCAGTCCAGGCCCTTCTGTGCGGCCAGTGCGCGCCCATGCTGGATGAAGGCGGCGAAAGACTCATGCATCCGAGGTCTCCAGTTCGTTGATGACCACCTGGATACTGGCTATGGTCCGCTGGAGCTGGAGGAATGCCGGGGAGTTACCGTCGCCGCGGGCGGATGCCGCGAAGAGGTTGACGACCGAGCGCATATCGTCCAACACCTGTTGGTGTAAGGCGATATTGGTCACCGGCATGAACTTCTGGCAGCCGTAGCAGGACGTAATGGGGTTGTAAGGGCAGGACGGTTGACCGGTGGTGCAGCCACCGATGCCCGCGATGGGGATACCGTGAGGCACGCCGGCGATCTGCTGATCGCCTTTGAGCTGGCTCAGTTCTTCCGGGCTGATAAACTTGGTGTGGCCAATTTTGGCCACTTGCTGGTAAATCGGCGAGATGCCAAGCGCCTTGTTCACCCGCTCGGCCTGATTGGGCGACGAGGTGAAATAGACCAGGCAGGTCGTGATATCGGCATGGCCCATGAATTCCGCCACTTCCTCCTGGCTGGCGCCAGCATCGACGAGGCGTTGGGCCGCGGTGTGGCGCAGATCCATCGCCGAGACATCACACCCAACGAGTTCGCTGGCCAACACCTTGATGGCACTTCCCAACTCCCCGGCACTTTGGACATTAAATAACCGATCCCCGCCCGAGAGCCCCCGGCTTTGAGCCCTGCGGTAGAGTTCCACGACCAATGGCGTCCACTCATGTTTGACCCGCCGGGTCAGCGGAAAGGCCTTCGACTTGCTCCTTTGCTTGACCATTTTGAAGGTCAGATGAACGGCAGGATTAGGCAGTTCCCCATCCTGCCAGATACGCACATCACGCAGGGTCAACAGCGCAATCTGAATGGGCCGCATGCCAAAGAGATAGGCACACAGCAACATGCAGCCCCGTTCCAGCTTCTGCTGACAAACAGATGTTGGCGATTGTAATACCTGACTCGAGAGGTCATCCAGATAGCTGACGATGAGGGCTTCTTCCGGAGCGGAGAGAAACACTTCACCGGTTCGGATACCGGCGTACTTATCCTTAAATGGAGCGGGCAGGGTGGTACGAATGAAATCGAAGTACAGCGGTGACCATCCGGCCAGGCTAAAATTGGCAAGAAAAACCAGCATCCTCCGTACCGCCGGAAATACCTCATAGTACAGTCCATCGGTGGCGAGCAGTTTGGCCCACTCCGATTTGATTGCGCCTGGGCCGGCTAGGATCAGATTTGTCAGCCTGGCCGGATCTAGCTGCTTCAAGGCAGCCAAAGACTTGAAAGCAGAATTTATCGACAACTCGTTACTAATCCAATGGAATAATAGATACTTCATCAAATACTGATGGATAACTTCAAAATTCCCAAAATCAAGAGTATTCCTTTGCCCATTCACAAATATTAGAAATTTATTTTCTTCTGGATAGTTTCTCAGACTTCGCAGTTCGTCATCAAAATCGTCCTGGTATCGAACCGTGCCAGGGAGCTTCGGCAACCCGTTGAGAAGATTTTCCAGATGGGACTGCTGTGCCTGTGAAGATAATGCCAGATTACTCATCAATGCCCCTGTGGAATTGCTTTCAGGATTTCGATGCGATCGTCCATGACCTGGGACCAGACATCCGCCAACCGGTCCTCAAAAACAGCGCGAGCGTACCGCCTGGGCATTTCTGAGGTGCGCGACCAACCGAAAAAGGTGCGCATTTGCTGCAACGCTTCGTCCATGGAGACGTTCTTTGAGAGCAGCTGATTCAGCCGGACAACGGCGCAAGTATGCCGCTAATGCCGTTCCCGGCATTAGCGGCATAATCCCGGGTGCCGAATAATGC
>CALMDH010000196.1:0-3440 GCA_937862735.1 uncultured Gammaproteobacteria bacterium | reverse complement strand
CTGGCAAGAAACCAGGCCCACGCTCGCCGTCAGGAGCGTCCAGCCGAGCAGGCGCCGCGGCAAGCCCGCTCCCCGGGGGTGCTCGACGGAACTACCGGCGGCTGGGCCTGGGGTATCGGATCTAAGGTGTTCGTTCACAGCGCATGAATTCGAGACATCGTAAGACAGTTCCACGCATGATAAGACCCTAAGGGGACCAGCATGGCGCGGCAATGGCCCGCGTCTCCGCGCGGTCTTTGGCGTGGGGCCCGGTGCTGCCGGACGCGGTATCCTGCCAGGCGATCATGCCGATCCCGGCTTTGTCTATCCCCGCTGCCGTCGTAGCGCCTCGTCGATGAGGTGGTGGTCGCGCGCATCCTGGCGGCAATTGTAGACCACCGCCACAGACCGGATCACGGCGATCAGCCAAGCGGCCTGACCGGCCACGAAGGGCAGCAGGATGAGCCGGCGTGGTTGGCCTGGGCTTGGGTGCAGGAGGCGGCGCGCATCGGCGCTTTGGGTGCCAGCACGCCTGGATAGTCACTCGGGATTCAAGGCGATGGAAACCGCGCTGGCCGGCCGAGCGCACGTTCGAGTTCACGTTCGAGCGTTGCATCGTCCAAGTCGTCGTTCTCGATTAGGGCTGCATTCAGGTAGCGGGTTGCAATTTCCACCAGGCAACGCTCGATGTGCTCGGCGCGGTCCGGGTCGCCCAGCATGTAGTTGTCGAAAGGATCGGCGGTGCCAGACCGAATTCGGGCGGCGATCCGCCGGTGGCGGGTGGCGTGGGTGATGTCGAGCACCAGGACCGTGGTACCGAGCGGTGGCACCGCGCGCAAGGTAGATTCAGATCTCCTGATCTCCAGGATTTCAATGTGACCCCGGCTCGGAAAAATGGGGCGCCCACGTATGGGCGTCGCAGTGGCGGGGAATTGGTTGCCAGCGGCTTGCTGTGCTCTCGCCTGGCGAATGGTGCGCAGCGCAGCGGCATTTACTACGAAACCAATTCATAAACGAGGCGTAGATCCGTACCGGGATAAATAGTCTCGGTCTGGTTGAGCTCGGTGCAGAAGTGACGGATCACCTCATCGGCGCAACGATTGGCCTGGTGATGCACACGCACCGTCAGGGTTCCGGCATTGGCATCGGGTAGCAGGTCGGCTTCGGTGCTATAGAGCGCCCTCAATAAACTGCGCGCATCGTCCTCGCGATGCATCGTTTCCCGGGCCATCTGCACCATGGCGGATTCGGCACGGTACGCCACCATCTTGATGGTGTCGATCAGGTGCTTGCTTTGCGTACTCAGTTGCTTGAAGCGCTCCGCTTCGGGCAGCTCAGCGATGGTGATGTGGTGTTTGACCGCCTTGCGCTGGGTCTTGAGCGCATCGACCTCCTGGGTCAAGTCCTCGATCTGCTCCTGGAGCGCGGCTTTCTTCTGCTCGAACGTAGCCACCTTATTTGGCTCGATGTCGCCGGTGAGGTTCATGGCCGTGAAGGCGGCTCGCTTGCGGGTGAGATGACCTTGTTTGCTGCGGACCTGCCCGTCGAGCCGGCGATAGTCCGGGTTCACCACTGGTGTGGTATCAGGAATCTCCTCGATGGCATAGTCGACCAAACGGTCCAGTCCGTAGTGTTGGCGCATGTACTTGAAGAAGTTTTCCTGCGACCATCGGGCGAACATGGCCGCCGCCACCGGCCCCGGGTCGGCACGGTAGTCGGTCGAGAGCACCGCGGTCTGATGGCCACGTTCGGTGCGTTTACGGATTTCGCGCACCCACACCTTACCCCCGAGGAAGGTGCCGCGCTCGGCCAGGTCCATCGTCACCCAGGTGCCCGATGCGAGCTGCACCTGACAGGCCGAGAACTCTTCCTGCGGCCAATCCTCCCCGGGGTACTTGTGATAGGTCAGGCAGGCAATCCGCCTGTTCTTCATCATCAGGAAGAAGTCTGGACTGTAGCCCTCGCGGTCAAAGATCAGGGTGAACCGATGCAACTTCGCATCGGCCGCCAACTGCTCGGGTGTGGGCTGGTGGGGGACTTCTTGTTCCAGGCGCGGCACAATCGCATGCTCCAACACGTGGAGCATCCCGGGATCCACGGCCTGGTTGAGCAGAAAGAACGGCTGGCCATCCATGGCGTTGACCCAGTAGTCGACGGTGGCGCGCAAGCACAGCTTCTCGCGCGCCACATAGTGACGCGGCAGCGCCGTTTGATGGCCGTGGTATACCCGCACGTGGCCATCGACGTACAACACTGCCGCCTGGTCGGGATCCGCCCCCATCCAGTGGGCACACAGGTCGGCGCTCCAGGCGTTCGCCTGGCGCTGATCGGACAGCAGGGCGATCTTGTGGCGCAGGGTGCGCACTTCCGGGATGCGGTCCAGCCCGAGCAGCTTGCCCCATTCGCCCGGGGCGCAGTAGCGCAGTTGCTCCAGCGACGGCAGTCGCGCTAGGGCGAGGAAGGCCAACGCCAAGAACAGGCTCTCCAATCCGTAATAGCCCTTGGGTAACTGGAAGTACTTGCGGGCCTGGTGCAGCAGACCGACCGCCAACAGCGCCGGCAGGGCGAACAGCACGCCGCCATTGGGAACATCCGACACCGCTTGAAAGACCGGCGCTACCGCGGTGAGATCCCCCACGCTGGCGGCCAGCCGATCTACGACATTGCATGCCCCCATCCCCATCGCCGCCGCGGCGTCTTCGCCGCTGCGCTGGCTCTTGGTGCTTAGCGCGGTGGCACCGTCTTTTTTTTAGCGGGTTTGTGCAGGCGCCCGGCGCTTATTGCCTTGGCCAAGGTATCGCGTTTCACCCCCAGTTGCTCGGCGACGGCGGTGCTCTCCAAGCCTTCATCGAGTCGCTCTTGCGCCTGTTTCAATACCGCCTCGGTCAGGACCGCCGCGCCCCGCCGTCGCGGCTCTTCATAAAACCCCGCCGGCCCTCGCTGGCGATAGCGCTTCACGGCCCGTTTGACGCTGATGAGCGTGATGCCAAAGGCGCGGGAAATATCCGTCTGCTTGGCGTTGCCATTGAGGCAAAACTGGGCGGTGATCATGCGAAAGGTGGCCGTATCCGCTTCGGCGTGAATGAATACCGGCATGTGCCCGTTGAAGTAGGTCACTTGGCCATCCTTTCTTTCAAAGGCCAATTCCGCGGTGATGTGCTCCACGCCATCCGGAAACAGGGGCAAGTGCATCTGCGGCATCGTGGCCATCTCTCCTCGGGTTGGCGTCGGTTCGGCCTCCGCTTGGCAGCCGCCGCAGCGTGAGACCGTATCGTTTCAAAATCCGACCGGGGAGACAAGCTGGCGCCAGGCGCAACACCCACCTTCTGATACCACATCATGGGGTTATGCGGGCCGCACCACTCTGCGGTTGGCGTAACGCCGTGGGACGAGATCAGGAGGTCTGAGATTCCAGGGCGGGGCGGATGGGGAGGCCGGCCCACCCCTCGCGGTGCTGCCCC
>CALMDH010000195.1:0-12629 GCA_937862735.1 uncultured Gammaproteobacteria bacterium | reverse complement strand
CTAAGCTATGACACTCAGCACCAGGCCGATCACCTGAATCGTCACCAGGCACTTGCGCTCCTGACCGATACATTTCTCGATGGGCTCGCCTTACCCCTGGAGGCGCAGTGGTTCGGTCCGGACAGTCAAGCCGAGCATGAACCTCTGCCCCTTGCCCTCGAACGGGAAATGCAACGGCTAGGTTGCGAGCAACTGCGTCTGTTCCTTGGTGGGAACCCGGCGGACTGGGACCTGGTCGACTGGAATCTGCGCGAAAGCCTCTTGCGTTGGGCGGCTGAGGGCCAGCATGTGGATCTCTTCATCCAACCTGAAGCTCGCGCGCATCTGAGTCCGGAGGAATCATTTCGGCTTGGGAGCCTGATCGAAATCGCCGGTTTGTCTCTTTATGAGATTGATGAGCATCCCGATCCCTTAGAGCATTTGGTCTGCGAAATTGTCCGGGCCGGGGAGGTCATGCGTTGGGGTGTCGAGGCCGATTATGCTCGCGCCCCGGGGTCTGACTGGGGCGCCGTTGGGGGTGATGCCCGCTGCGTGCGCGTCATCGCCGGGTTAGAGGTATTGGGCCAAGGTGGGAGGGCACTCACCCCAGCGGACTTACGACAGGCGCTACCGCCTGGCGCGGTCGTCGCCATCCAGATGATCAATGAGCTCGACGGCCCGATCGCAGATTTTGGCACGCGCTTTTGGACTGAAATCGCCAACAAAGCTCCCGGTCTTCAGCAGCGCTTAGTAAACGGTCACCCAGTTGCCGAAATTGCATACACCGACCGGTACCTCACCAATCCGTTTGTCGTCCGTTTACTCCATCAAGTCGTTCAACGGGCGTTGATCGCCACTGGAACCCCCGACCACCTCTGCTCCCTTCGTTTGCATACGGCCACGCTTAACCAGCGCGACCCACGCGAGCCAACCATGCTCCACCATGCTTGGCAGGATGAAACGGATCGGGAGGCGGTCATCCGCGCGCTGTTCGGACAGTATCTGACACTGTCCGATGTCGCTGTGGAACCACTGCAGGAGCTACCCCACGCAAGAGAACTCAATCTGATCTGGGCGGATGGCGCTCAGCTTCTGATCCGCCTCGATCAAGGCTTCGGCTATTGGAGAACTAGATGGGGTAGTAGGTTCTCCTTTAGTGCGAAGCCAGAACAGCAGGTCGCTGCTCTGCGTAACATAGTGTTTGCCGTTGAGCCACTCAATCCACAGTGCGCGACGCTCATATACGCCGGCGAGGTCCATGTCCTGGGGTGAGGACGGTGCCAGCGATCGGCAGTTGTATAACGGGATGTCCTGGCAGCAGGATATCCCGAAATAGAGGTATAGGGGGGGTCATGCCGCAGGCAGTTGGACATATTTTGATGGATCTGAGAGAAAATCCGCCAAATCCAATGGCCGGAAGTTTGAGTCCTGACCTTCAGCAATTTGATCCTGATTTACATGATGACTTATCAACCTCTTCGGCAAAACAACCGTAAGGGGATATTTATCGTCGCTGCGGAGCGGAATTCTGACCATCCAGCTATGGGGTTTTGCCATACCGGCATTCCCGTATTGGGCAAATACCAGCATGGGGATTCCATTATAGCCTCGCGGGTGATTCGTAAAGCCAAGAACAACTTTCTGTTCCAGACGATACTGTTGCTGGATATCAAAAGCCCAGTTAAGAAGTCTGGCTAACTGGTCCCTGTCCTTCTGGCCGATGGCTTCAATAAAAGAATAAATTTCATCGGCCCTGGCCAGCCTGGAGAAGTCAAAATCACTCAAATGGCCAGTCATGGGTGTCATGGCCGTGGTACCCTCGCTGCTGATTGGAGGTCTGTTGGATTTAGGGCGCTCTTTCGCCCCGACGGCAAACTGAGCCCGATTCCATTCGGGTGAAAAGCGTTCGCATAACGCCTCTTCTTCAGCGGAATAGACCGGTATTACCTGGCCCAGAATTGACAGCCGGTCGGAAATCCTGCTGTATATGAGAACCGGAGTCCCGGTTGACAGCACTTGCCTGATCAATTCCTGGTTTTTACGGCCGGTGTCGCTGTTCTTGAAACCTCCCTCGTGCTGAACATTCCTCCGGCTGATGCCCGCGCCGGCCTTGCCAACATATAACAGACGAAATGTCTCATGATTCCTGTCGAGTGGAGTCAGCCACATATAAACCATGGGGCTTGATGATCTGGCGTTGGCGTGATGTCCCGGGACAGTACGTGATTTTATGGTGCCCCCATTATCAACCCACTCATGAGTAGGATGAAAGTTCAGGTCTTCAAGTTCTTTGAGGCTTATCGTCATGGTGTTATATCCTTTTGGTTAACGTTGCATTATTCAATTTTCAAGGCGTGCTGGCTTCAGGCGCCGATTGTGGCGGGTGGTCATGCCACCCGGATGTTGGGCAGGTGGGCCAGCGTAGGATTGGCTGGAGATCCGCGGGATTATCACGCTAATGGCCCTGGTGTGAGTTTGCCTGTCTCTCTAACGGCATCGCTTCAGTCTTTTTGAAAACCAGTCATCATTCAGGGGCCCGGATAACGCCACTGCCCGCCGTTTCCCCGCCTCCGTGCAGAGTCGTGCCGGGTCGGGCCGGATGCCCAGACGGATGAGGTCCAGGCGATCGGCGTCCCAGCAGGTGGCGATCGTCGGGTTGGCGTGCCCTCTTTGCACCGTATGGCCCGCGATGGCCTCGATCAGCACCGCCTCCTCCTCCGCGGGCAGGAGGAAGTACCGACCATTAAGTCGCGGGATCAGCGCCGCGGCACGCTCCCCATGGCCGAGGTCCCGGTGGTCGTCCAGACGCGCGCAATCGTGCAGGAAGGCAAAGAGGGTCACCACATCCGGGCTGGCTCCCGTCTCCCGGCTCAGCGCCAGGCCCCTGGCCCGCACCCGGGCCCAATGGCTGACGCCATGGATGCCATGCCAGTCGAGCTGGTACCGGGTACGGATGAACCGGAGTAATTCACGGGTTAGGATGCTGGCCATGTTGCTGCCCGGCGGTGGTGGAAGATCACGGGAGTGTAGGCCGAAGGCGCGACGGGGTCTGTCGCGCCGCTGGCCTATGCTGCGCGGATCTACCGGATTGAGGGTCTGACCGATGACGCAGCGATTTTTTAAGTTTCTCCTCGTGCTCCCGGTTTCCGTGGCCAGCGCGGCCCTGGAGAAGTCACCGACGGAAATGTACTCGGTGGCAAAACTCATCACGCAGCAGACGACGGTCACGGTCATCGTCGCGGACAATGTGCGCAAGACCTGTCAGGCGGAAAGCCACCGGCGCAACCTGGGGGGGTTCAAACATGAGTTTGAGGCCTGCTCCTTCTGGAACGAGGAGACATGCACCATCGTCGTCGGGAAGCGCACCAACAACGATATCCTGGGGCATGAATTCCGCCACTGCATTCAGGGCCACTTTCACTGATAGGGTCTTGCCTGCGCGGCGCCCGCGGACAGCGGGCCTCAGCCGATGTTCAGGCTTACAAGGGTAACCTTCTGAGTTTGGGAGAACTCATCCTGCCTCGACCCGGATCGGGGCGGGATAACCCTTGACCTGACGCTCCACCAAGCCATGGCGGTTGATCAGCGACTGGTAATAGACATTCCATTTCCGCTCGCTGGTTGTCATCCCCTGCGGCGCCTTCCGGGCGGCGGAGGCCTTGCTGTGCATGGCCAGACGGTAGCCGATGCTGTGGCTCCAGTGCTGGACCGTGGCATACCCATGGAACAGCCAGTCCTGAAGGGCTTTGGCAATCTCCGCCGCGGCCTTGCACTGGCGGGCTCTGGCCTCCGCCCATAACCACTCCATCACGTCCGACTGGACCTCGTCGATGAAGATCAGCTGGTTCATTTCGTCCACATGCACCCGCAACCAGCCGACGGTATGCCTGGTAGAGGGATGGAGCGAATTCTCGGACATGCCCATCAGGCGGCTGATGAGCTGCTGATGCCGGATGTTCCTGCGGCTGAGGGCGTCAAACACCGCCGGGGCGGTGAGGCGGAAGACGATCTGGGGTTGGCTGAATAGCCGCTGGGCACCGTTCCAGACGTCCAGGCTGAGACCAAAGGTCGTGTTCTGGTCGATGTAGCCCCTGATCCCCGCCAGAGTGATGCGGGCGTTCTGCATCAGGCCCAGCAGGTCGCGCTGGTAACGGCTGGCGAAACCGGGCCATTGCCGCTTGAACTGGCTCCAGGGCACGCTGGAAATCTGTAACGCCTCCAGGGTGGTCGCGATGGTCCTGAGCGCCATGCTGAATTCGGAGACGAAGCCCGGCTCCGTGCCCTGGAACAACTGCTGAAGTTGCAGGGCCCGCAGTTTCTGCCGGCGCGCCCAATAGCCGCGCTCATGCGTCCCGCCCGGCTGGTTGAAGGCCTCCTCGGCGGTGAGCAGCCGGATCACAGTGTCCCGGTAGAGGGCCTCGATTTCCGCATCGGTCAGGTGCGTCCAGAACGCCGTGATGAGCTGGTTGCGCCAGGCAACGGGCGTCTCCGAGCTGGCCGTCACGGGAAAGGCGCAGGTGTCACCGGGATAGGCCCGCTCCCGGCCGACGAGGACCCCGGTGAGGGTGGGGGTGATATGAACGGCCTGGAACAGGGTCCCCTCCATCTCATAGCCATAGTTCAGCGGACAGCGGAAGCCGCCGGCCCGTGCACTCTCCTGCCGGCTGCCTTGAAACTCACTCCAGGCCTGACGGACCACGGGTTCCGCCAGTTTGTTGGTGCGACACCCTTTCTGCACCAGGGCGAGGGCCTGTCTGATATCCGCCCAGTCGGGGTTGATGAGAATCTGCCGTTTCCCGAGCAGTTCCTTGAGAAACGGCCGGGAGATCTCAGGGCGCACAAAGTTTCTGGCCAAATGCGTTGCCTCCACGATCGGTGAGTGAACCTGATCCGAGCGCCCCCCTGTGCCTCCGCGGGGGTGAACCCCGGTAAAGCCCAGCGTCAAGCCCGCGTTGAGGCCGCCGCCAGGGAGCGGATGCTGGCCATGGTCATGCGTGGGGGTGGCGGAAGATGCCGGGAGTGTAGGTCCCAGGCGCGACGGGGTCTGTCGCGCCGCTGGCCTATGCTGCGCGGATCTACCGGATCTTGACTAGCCTGCAAGGAGATTCAACGCATGCTTGGTATTGTTGGCTCAATCATTCTGTTTCTGATCGCGGTCTGGATCGTCATTGCCATCGGCTATATCGCGCTGCCGGTGATCGGGGTTCTGGTTTTACTGTATTTTCTCAACGGTTCCCCGGCCGATCATAAGAAAGGCACCCAGCCGGCGGCTGCGCCCGCGCCAGCCGCGGTCGCGGTGACCCCGGCCAAGGTGGCCGGTTATTCCCAGTGGGAGTCTGACTGGGGTAGCAACATCAGGGCCATTGCCCGGACGACCCCCTGTGCCGTGACCGCGTATCAATCGGAGGGGTATCAGTATCGTCTGATGGTGGATATCCCGCTTGCGCGACTGGCAAAATCAGAGGATGCCTGGCGCATCGAGGGTGACCGGGCACAAACGCTGCAGGGTTGCTGGTACAAGCGAACCGATGGCCTGGTCCAGGCCAGGATGTTGCGCAAGAAGGACAATAAACTGATCGAGAAGACGCTTAATTTTGATGATGGCACCTGGTCCGTGACCTCGGTCCGGAATTGATCAGCCCGGGGGCGCCGGGCGGACGGGAACCGGTACCGGTTCTGGCGCCTGGTGGCCCCCGGCAGGTCGCGACCGTCCAGCCCGCGCCGCGCCCGGGGGCGCACGCGGGCCGTGACAGTGGGGTAGGGGGGGTAACCCGACCGCGCCCTCCCGGGCGCCGGCCGCGGCCGTGCTGTCCCGGGCCTCAATGCAGGCTTTTGCCTTGCAGGATCTTGCGCCGCAGATAGCTGGCACCATCCGTCTCCCCTTCCTCGCGCACCCGGGTCGCCGCCAGGCGGCGTGACAGGCGCGCCGAGGAATAGCGGGTCTCCTTGCTCAACCGGTCCAGTTGCCGCTGTTCGACCAGCTGGTGCATGGCCTGCAGGATGCCCGTGGTCCATTCATTGTCACTGAAGCGTTCCCGGGCCTCCCTGACCAGGGCCTCCACCCGCTGCCAGTCACCCCGCAGGGCGGCGTGACGGACCTGCAGCAGGATCTTTCCGGCCTCGACCTCCCCCCGGCGCTGGTGGACCAGGTCACTGGCGGGCAGGCGCGCCGCAGCCGCGGCCGCCAGGCCCGGCAAGGTCAGGGCGACGGGCCCCGCGGACTGGGTTTCACCCGTCGGGGTCTGACCGCTGACCTGGACGCTGAGCAGGGGCGGGCTGGTGGTGGCGGACGGGATCAGGCCCGCGGGAATGCGCAGGCGGATCACCGCCCAGGCCTCGGCCCCCCAGGCGATATCCGGCAGCCGCCAGGCCTGACCCTGCGGCGCCAGCTCGTTGAGCATCTCCGCCTCGATGCCGGGTGCCGGGGTCAGCGTCAGCCGCACATCGCGCCAGCCCAGATTGGCCAGCAGGCTCAGTTCCTCCTCGAAGGGCTCCGCCAGGTCCTCGGCGGTGTCGCCGTAGTAGTGATTGCCCCCGCCGGCCTTGGCCATCTGGATCATGAGGTTCTCATTGAAGTGCCGGCCCAGGCCATAGGTGCTGGTGGTGATCCCGGCTCCGGAGACCTCCGCCACGGCCTGGGCAATCAGGTCATCGTCGGTGCAGCCCACATTGGCCTGGCCATCCGAGAGCAGGATCACCCGCTTCAGGCCCGGACCGGTCACTTCCCGCAGGGCGGTGGCCCCGGCCTGCCAGCCGCCATGGAGATTGGTGCTGCCTCCGTCATGGATGGTACGGATGGCCTGGCGGGCGGCCTCCCCGTCGCCACGGGGTCGGGCCGGCAGGAGCACGTCGACCCGCTGGTCGAACTGGACCAGCGCGAGCGGGTCCTGGGGGCGGAGGCGGTCGACGACAAACTCGGCGCAGCGGCAGGCCTCGTAGAGGGGCGGTCCGGCCATGGAGCCGGAGCGGTCGATGACCAGGGCCAGGGCCTGAGGGGGACGGCTGGCCAGGGTCCCTGAGGGGGCTTCCGGCAGTTGCACCCGGACCAGCAGGTCGAGGACGTTATCGCGGCCGGCGGTGAGGCCCGGGCGTTCGGGCGTGAGCAGGATCTGGGGGGTCAGGGGAAGGGTACTGGACATCGCGGCAAGCTCCGGGGGAAGGGTGGACAAGGCCCCATTGCACCATTGCCTCGCGACGATGCCTGTCGCAGGATGGCCTTATCCTGGAAACTGACCCCGGAGGAACACCATGCCGAATGAGGCCCAGTTTTACGAAGTGCGCCTGCGCCGCGATGATCTCCTGGCGCAGTTGCCCCTGCCGGGGAGCAGGCGGCCGGGGCTCTCCGCCCGGGAACTGATCGTGCGGGTAGGGCGGGATCATTATCCCGGCGGTCCTGAGTCTCCCCGGGAAATCCGTAAGATCCAGCGCGATCTGGCGGATCTCATCGCGCTCGGGCGCGTGGTGGTGGCGGACCCGCCCACCCGGCCGCCGACCTATCTGCGTGCCCGCCCGGACGACGAGGAGGTCCTGGATACTTATGAGTGGGCCCGGCTGGTGGAGAACTTTGCCTCTTTCCTGGAGGCCATCCTGCCGGAAAAGCGCCTCGATGCCGCTCTCCGGCGTCTCCAGGACCAGTTCCACGGCGGTATCCATCTGCCGGAGGACCGCTTCCGCGTCATCCCCGACAACCTGCGCCTGCTGCCCGCCGAGTTTCATCCCCGGGTCCTGACGGCCATCCTGGAGGCCCTGGTCCAGGACAAGGCGATCCAGGCGGTGTACCGCGACCGGGAAGGCAAACAGACCCGGCCGGTCCTGCATCTCCAGGCGGCGTTGCAGCGCGGACCGCGCTTCTATGTCTACGCCCTGAAGAACGAGGAGGAACAACCGCTGCGGATGTACGCCCTCCATCGCTTCACCAGCGCGGCCGTCCTCGATCAGCCCGGGCGCAAGGCCCCGGGGTTCGATCTGGACCGGGCGATCGCCACCGGGCAGGCGGATTTCAACAACGGGGAAATGCAGCGACTGGTCATCCTGGTCCGGGGCTATGTCACCGACCTGCTGCGGGATTGCCCCTTCGCCCGCCGGCAGGTGGTCGTCGATGAGCCGGAAGGGAGTGACTTTACCGCGCGTGTGACCGCTACCGTGCCGATGACCGGCCAGCTTTTCCGCTGGCTGCTGGGCTGTGGGGATAATCTGAAGGTCCTGGAACCGGAAGCCTTGGCGCGGGCGCTTGCCGCCCAGTCGGCGAAGGTCGCGGCCTTGTATGGCTGAGGGGGCGGGCCCCGGCAGGGAACGGCCGGGGGTACCGGTCGCCCCGGGTGGCCGGCTGGTCGCTTTGGCCGGACCCGGGCGGAGTGGCCTCAGCCCGGCCGGTCCGGGTCCTGGCGGTGATGACGCCAGTAACCGCCGGGGATGACCGCGCCGGGCCGGACAGCATCGCCAGCGACATAACACCAGGCCCGGCAGTCACGCCCGTCCTCCCGTTTGACCGGCACCAGGGTGCGGTGAAACAGCGCCCGGGGGCGGTCATAACCGCCAAAGCCTTCGATCCGGTCCAGATCCGGTAGCAGACAGGGGAGGTCAACGAGTTGTAAACATTCCCCGCGCACCCGCCCCGGGGCCGGGCCCGCATCTGGGTCGGGTAAGCGCATGGCGGGGTAGTCACCCGCCGTGGCATGCAGGGTCCCCGGCGTGAGGGCCGGGATGCGGCTGAGTATTCGCTTTGGGGGGATGGCGGTGGCGCGTGATTCCCCGGCCATCAAGGTCCCGTAGACGAACAGGGTGTCGATGGCGGGCAGGGGCGACTGGTTCCTTGAAGCACGCTCCAAGGCCGTGGTGGGCAGGCCCCAGGCCGTGAGGCCCTGGGCGACGATCAACCGGTACTCAGCCGTGGGCGGGGTAAAGTCGCAGAGGCTCTCCGGTGTCACCTCATAGGTCACCACCGGCACCCGGGAGCCGTCCTCGGCCAGGGCGATCCGCGCCACGCGCTGGTAACAGTACGGAGCGCCTTCCTTGGCATCGAGGGCCTTCCAGCCTTCGGCATCCGCCCGGTACAGGACGCCGTAAATGCTGTGCCCGAGGGCCGGTTGGATATTGAGGGCTCCGCCGCCGCGGGTCATGGAGTGGTAATCAAAGCTGAGCCGCATGTCCGGGAGGATGGCCCGGGCCACGGGTTGCAGACGGTCGGGATGGCAGCCGTTGCGCGCGCAAAAGCCTTCCCAATCGGCCCGGTTGAGATTGGAGCCATAGGCAAAGTACAGGGCGTCATCTGGCTGAGGCATGGTCATAGCTCTGGAAGTTATGGGGTAAGAGCCTGGGTAGGGTAACCCGCTCGCTGGATGGTGCCGGGTTTGATTACTGAAGAGCATAATTGACTAGCGCGACAACCCTGGTCGCGGCCAGGCGTTAGGCTGCCACTGAGAATCGCTCGGCGCGGCCAATTACGGCCAGCGTCACTCTGCGCGGCAATTGCTTGCAGATATAGCGGATCTGCTATATTTTCGCATTATGCCGTGGACAGTTGAAACGCTCAATGCGACCGTTGACGAGGAGCTTGCCGGGCTTCCGCCCGATATGCGGGCGCGACTGGTAAGGATTTCTGCCCTGATCGCCATGGCGGGCCTGGAGAACGTCGGGGAACCGCATGTCAAGCACATCGAGGGCAGCTTGTGGGAAATCCGGCTCAAGGGCCGAGGCGGGATATCGCGGGCGCTCTACGTGACGGCACCAGCCCGACGGGTTGTGATCGTTCGTGTCTTCATCAAGAAGACCCAGAAAACGCCACGCGCTGAAATCGACATCGCCCTCGCTCGGGCAAAAGAGGTACGTCAATGACGAAGTTAAGCGACCTGCATCAGGAATGGTTGCGCGACCCTGCCTATCGGCGGGAATACGACGCTTTGGCCGAGGAGTTCAATCTCGCCGCCGCGCTCATCGAGGCGCGGGCGCGAGCGGGCCTGACCCAGGCTCAGCTTGCCCAGCGCATGGAGACGACCCAATCCGCCGTTGCGCGGCTGGAGGCCGGGCTCTCCACGCCGACAACCCGCACGCTGGAGAAGATCGCCAAGGCGACCGGTTCCCGCCTAAAAATCACCTTTGAGCGGTGCGACCCCACGCCTCTCGTCTCATCCTAGGACCCAGGTCCTTACTGCTCCTGCTGCGTAACCACTTGGCCCATGCTGCCGGGTTGCCCACGGCGGCCGCCCGGTCCTTGCTGGAGACTCACCAGCCCGGGGTCTTCGCGCTGTTGCGCGCCGTTGCCCAGGCCGGGCAGGGCACCCAGGTCATCGCCCTGACCGGTACCCAGGCCGTGCGCCTGGCCGGTCCGCGGCCCTGTCCCATCCCCCGTCCCGCTGAAATGCGTGACGGCACGGACGGCCCCTGGCTCATCACCGCCAGCGGCGTCCTGCCCCTGATGCCTTTGGCCGCTTTTGGGCCGGTACGACTGGTCGACGGCGCCAGTCGGGTGGCGGAGCGCCCCGGTGACCCCGCCGCCCAACTCTATCTGCGCGCCGGGCGTGACCGGCTGGCCTATGTCCCCCTCGGGCGCGACGAGGCCATGTCGCTCACCTTCGACCTGGACGCCTTCCGCGCCCTGTTCCGCCTGGATGACGGCCTCGCCACCCACGGACGGTCAGGGGCCGACGGTCGCTGGGACGATTTCCGGCGCGAGGCCCGGATCCTGGCCGAGGACCTGGTGGGACGCGCCGCCGAGCTCGGGGTTCTCAGGGACTGGCTCAAGGGTCGCGACACCCGTGAGGCGGGGATCGCACTGATCACCGGCGCCCCCGGGGTCGGCAAGTCGCTCCTGATGGCGCGCCTGGCCACGGACCAGGGCAACGCCCGACCGGAACGCCAGGGCCTGTAGTACCACCGCTTCCGCGGCGGCGATGCCCGTAACTGCCCCCGGGCCTTTTTACGGGGACTGCTGGCGGCCCTGGCCGGCTGGGGGCTCCTGCCGGCTCCGCGCGACAACCTTGGTCGCGACCGGGGGTTAGGCTACGTGTTGCCCGCCCTCCCCAGGTCATTGGCCGATGCCTTTCCGGGTCAGGGCACCTTCCTGTCATCTCACCTGCGAGGTCATCACCATCCTTACCAACGGTCTGTTCAAACTGATTGCCCTGGCCGTCCTAATGGGGTCCCTGGCCCCCGCCGTCGCCGGGCGAGGGTTACGTCTAATTCTAATTGGGTACCGCCAAGTAAAAAAGGGTCGATTAAATTATGACTCAGTCTGCCGGGCCACAACCCGACACTACTTTACACTGGCAAACCTGGCATGTTAGCATCCAACCAAGATCTGGTTCAGCAACATAAACCCGGGCGTTAACATTTCGATTGTTAAATTTATTTAGCAATATCGGTGTTAACAAAAAAACCCAGATCTGTTCTTTTGCATTGCAGAAATTATTATAAGATCGGTTTCAGCAAAATATAAAAGCCGCCATCAGGCCTTGTGCCGCCGATCTGTCACTAAAGAGGTGAAATCTAGCTCATTCAATCACCGAATGGGTTAATTGGTATATTTACGATCAGTTTCCAGTTAAGCATCATCTGGGGATACTGGGTGATGCCGCAGGCGCGGTCATTACAATCACAATGCCGCTCAGGCCACACACCCGATGCGAGGCGCAATCGGGTGTGACACCATCTTATCCATGCATGGCACACACCCGCCAGTTGCAGCTTGCGACTGGTTGGTATGGGAAAATTCAGGAATCAAATCACATGCTGCAAACAAATGAAGGGGCATTTCAGTACGAACACACGCTTGATCATTTCGTGGAGTACTTCTTCAAGGCTGGAAGTGTTTTCGACTCCCCCAAGCGGAGCTCATTTTACCCTGGTGAGGAAAGCGCGCTGTCGCTGTTCGAGAAAATCTGGATCGTTGACAAGGAACTCAGCTTTAAACTTCTGCTGTGGTTACGTGATTGTCGCGGAGGGGCGGGGAATAGAAGCGCATTCAGGAGTTGCTTGAAGTGGGTTGCCAGTGCCAACCCTGAATGGGTGATTGCAAACATTGATTCCATTCCCGAAGTGGGGCGGTGGGATGATCTCACTGTACTCTTTGGCACGCCCGTTCAACGCGTTGCCGCTGATTTATGGGCGCAAGCCCTGAAAAATAATAATGTTTTAGCCGCCAAATGGTGCAAGCGTGATTTCGTTCCGGTGCGCAACGCCCTTGGAATAAATAAGGAAGTTGAATTTCGTAAACTTCTTTCAAGGATTCGGAGTCGGCATATTGTAGAAACCAAAATGTCCGCGAGGACATACGATCAGATTGAGTATCCTGACGTGCCGTCGGTAGCGATGGCTCGCTACACGAACGCCTTCAAAAGGCATGATGAAGCAAGATTCTCGGCTTTTAAGAAGAAAGTAGAAACTGGTGAAGTAAAAATTAATGCTGACGTGTTGTTTCCCCATGATTGTGTTCGCACTGCTTTAAACGGCGATGCTGAAACAGCCGATCTCCAGTTCAGCAACCTGCCTGACTACTTTGAAGGCACGAATGAAAAAGTAATTGTGCTGTGCGATACCTCCGGCAGCATGGAAGTCCGCGTCAGTGGAAGCATTCAAGCGGTACATATCAGTACCGGACTGGCGCTCTACTGTTCTGATAAAATTGGAAAGCAGAACCCCTTTTACAGAAAATT
>CALMDH010000194.1:0-17716 GCA_937862735.1 uncultured Gammaproteobacteria bacterium | reverse complement strand
GCGAGCTAGGGCCTATGTTGACGGCTTACCTATGACCTTAACCGGACACCGTTGCTCGACAACCTGACCCAACCCAACCGGGCGCGGGAGATGCACGACGGCCTGGGTAACCTCTACTCGGTGATCAAGGGCGCCGACGCCGACCTGCGCTTCGCCTTCCTGACGGGGGTGAGTACATTCAGCAAGGTGAGTCTGTTCTCGGGGCTGAACAACCTGAATGACATTACCCTGGATGAGCGCTATTCCGCCATCTGTGGCTACACCGAGGCCGATCTCGACGCCATCTTCGCCCCCGAACTCGCGGACCTGGACCGCGAGCAGATCCGGACCTGGTACCACGGCTACAACTGGACCGGCGAGTCGGTCTACAACCCCTTCGACCTGCTGCTGTTATTTCAGAAACGCCGCTTCCGCCCCTGGTGGTTCGATACCACCACGCCTACCTTCCTGGTGGACCTGCTGACCGAACGCCAGACCTTCATCCCCCGGCTGGAGCACCTGATCACCAGCGAGCGTCTGCTCTCGGCCTTCGACGTCGATCACATCGCCACCGAGGCCCTGCTGTTTCAGACCGGTTATCTCACCATCGCCGCCGTCCGCCAGCTTGGCGCCTTCGTCCAGTATCAGTTGCGCTACCCCAACCTGGCGGTGCGCGCCAGCCTCACCGGCGCCCTGCTCGACCAGCTCAGCGCCGGCTCCCCGGCCGTGGCGGAGCGCACGACGCGCCTCTATGAACTGTTGCTGGCCAACGACTTCGCTGGCTTACCGGCGCTCTTCACCGCCTTCTTTGCCAGCATCCCCAGTGACGGGTTCCGCAACAACCCCATCGCCCGCTTCGAGGGTTACTACGCCAACGTCTTCTACGCCTACTTCGCCAGCCTGGGGCTAGACCTGACCCCCGAGGCGAGCAGCAATGCCGGCCGGCTTGACCTGGCGCTACGCTTCAACGGCCAGATCTATCTGTTCGAGTTCAAGGTCGTGGAGCTGGAGCCAGAAGGCAGGGCCTTGCAGCAGATCAAGGACCGGGGCTATGCCGACCCACATCGCGCCGCTGGCCAGCCGATCCACCTAATCGGCGTGGAATTCAGCCGCGAGCAGCGGCGGGTGGTGGGGTTTGAGGTGGAGACCCTGGAACCTCAGGCAAAAAAACTGAAACGGAAATAATGGCGTGGGGACAATACGCTAACAGATCATCGGCTAGCTTTTCTGTCGCTCATAAAGGAATCGAAGCTGATTGTGCATTCCCCCACGATCTCCATCCACATTGTTAACTCGCTCAAACCCCAGCCAAGGATCCGTATTGTCGGCAACCAGTAGCCAGCGCGGGATAACATTGCAGCGGGTCGCGATACGCTCCAGCAAGCTGTCCCGCCCGAAGCTATCGTAGTTCCCGCCAAACCCATGATCCTGTAGCACTACGGCGAACGGCGCTGATGTGCTGTGTCTCTGGCAAAACAGAGCATCGTAGGTAGCGATACCGTCTGCGCCAAGAAATAGAATGGCAAGGCGGGGCGCGCCATAATTGTCATCGCGGTCACTGTCACGTTCCAGAATTTCCAGGAACCCGAATGGAGCGTTGACGACCTCCGCAAAATGATGCACGTTTGGTGGAATTTCTCCAGGGTTGATGTGAGAAACCCAGCCCTCCGGGACGAGGTCGGTCTTGCGAAGTTGGCGCCTCGCCAAGGTGTGATAGCCGCGGAAGCCATATCTGGGGTGTTCGAGTTCGGCTTCCAGGTCGGCTTGTCTCAAACCATAGTCCGCATAGACAAAGGAATGGGCGCTGTGTGTCGAACCAAAGAGCTGAACGGGGTGCCCATCTGTACCCGAGCCGGGGTAGTAGACGACACGAGAGCCAAAGAATTGCTGAGGTGAGAAGGGGGCGCCACCTTCAAACTGATCGAGCCACTGAGGCATCGCCTCCGGGTGTCTTTGCAGGTATTCATACAGACTCATGACAATCCTCCTTTTGGCGATGTTGGTGGGGTGCGGGTTGATGAACTGTTGAGCGTCCAGACTCAGCGATGGGCTTGAAAATAAGCCCGCCGCTGAACGGATCCTCAGGCGCTGAATGACAACTCTTTGACACCGCTATCCGCGCTGTCGCACAGCGACTGAAGCAGGCGAATGTTTTCAGCCAACTGTGCGGTGGGCTTCATTGATTTTACATGGCTCCGAACCTGATTTACAGATTCGAGGTCACCCAGTTCGCGCAGAAGTTTACGTAGTTCTTCGGCCTTCAACAGGCCAATGAATTCAGCCACCTTTTCGGCCTTATCAAGATCGATGCGGTCCAGAACCTGTTTAGCGGCTTCGAAGTCTCCAAGTTGGCGCAGCACTTCCGCCTTCATGAGGCAGTCGTTGTTTTTGCCTTCATCCAACAGCGGCAGAAGCGCTGCGAGGTTCTCTCTCCAGGGTAGGGGTGGACTTGGCTTGCATTGGGCCGGTGCTCTAGCGGCTTTTTTTAGCTTGCCGAGGAAGCGGAAGGCATCGTTTCTTCGCCACCAGGCCAAGATCCGCAGGCTTCTCTCCTGCATCAGATCGGTTGCCAAACCCTTTGCGATAGCTTGGTAGTATTCCTCTTCAGTTGGCTCACACACATCTTTGGCTGCCCTCCAAGCCGGATCGATCCGTTGTCCGTCGCAATCGTACCAATTGATGGTCACGACCCGCTTGGCAGCGGCCCGCCAATAGCATTCCCCGCAGTGAACACAGCTCACGACAGCCGGAGGACGCGGGTGCATTGGGGCAAAAACCTTACCGTCAGTCCAGACCCAAGAGCCAATACTGTTACCGGATAGCAGCGTCACATACGATGCTAGACCCTGGCACTTTGGGCATGCAATGATCTGACTGGGGCCTATGATCATCTGAATACCTCCTCTTTTTTGGGCCGGTTTATGAAACGCCGCTGGCGGACCTGAAAGGTCAACTCTGGTGCCGACCCCAGGAAACGGCGCGTGAAGCCATGCTTGCGGGATTGCTGAATCCAGGGCGGATACCGGAATCGCCCGACGTGCTCGCGAATCCATGCCTCGTATGTACGACGGACGAAGTTCTTGGGCATGCGGCAGTGGACTCTGGGAGTCTGGTTCGATGACGGACAGTACGGGCCAACAGCTTGTCAGACTGGGGCGGAAGACGATCGAGATCGCGGTGCCTTGGATTAGGTTGTCTGGGCATGAGCGGCCTCCGATGCGGTGTGGACCCGCACATAAGACCATGGTGATGCGACAGCAGGCGTCTGATGCGCGCCCGGACGTGGACTGGAGTAAGCTGCTGTCCTCTCAACCTCAAGCCATGCGGAGTGGCCGATGTCCATTGCAGACACCCTCATCAAGCAGATCAGCGCCGCGGCGCTGCCGGCGCTGCACGCCGAGCCGGCCATGGACGACCAACTGCCGGAAGTGGATCTGCTCCCAGCGGATCTATTTAACGATGCCCCGGGGCTTGAGGTCTTCCGGCGCCGGGAGCCCGACAGCAACGAGTCATTCCCGGAACAATCGGACGGGCTCGCTGTCCTCGGCACCTATCGCTGGATGCACAGCCCCGGGCTGATCACCCTCTACCGGGGCAACATCGAGACCTACTGGAAGAGCCTGCTCCGGCATGCCCAGCGCCAGTACCCTTACATCACCCGGAAGGATGCCGAGCGCGTCCTGCAATTGCTGGTGCTGTCGGTCTATCAGCACGAGCGCCTCCACTATGTCTGCGACTTCTGCCGGCGCCTGCTCGGCGGCCACTTCGACCGCTGGCATGAGGAGGCACTAGCGGTGGCCTGGGAGTGGCACTGGCTACGCGGTCAGGATCGCTGGAATTCCTTTTACGGCCTGCTGCATCCGACACTGCGTCGCCTGGTGGTGCAGGCTATGTTCGACCATCAGTCGCCGGGCTATCGCGACTGGCGGCAGTTCGCCAATCACGCCGTCTTTCTGGATGCGCTCAACGCCTACCTCTATCCCACCGGTGCCCAAACCTTCGGCGGTACCCGCTTCGACTTCGCCGCCTGGGCGCTTGCCCACGTTCCGGACGACGCCAATCCGGCCTGGGAAGAGCAGATCTTGCCCTGAGGCTGTTGGCTTCCAGCACACTTCGTTCTGCACGCTGTTACATCATCTGCGCCATGATCCGGTGGGCAGCCACCGGGACTGCCGAGACCCCATGGCCAGCTTCAGCGACTAAATCGTCAGAAGTTACCGCCGAGGGTTTCAGGATTACCCGGCGGATGCCGCTGTCAGGCGCAGCAGGATCAGGCTGAAGTTATCCGGCGCCCCGACGGCAAGGACCGCATCGCGCCAGACCACGACCTGGTCCACCAGCTCCCGCCCGGGCTGAAACAGGGCCTGGAGTCGCGCCTTGCCGAGGGTGTCGTGGACACCGTCGGTGCAGAGCAGGAAGGTGTCGCCAGACTGCCAGATGCCGCGCTGCCAATGGATGGCGAAATCGTCCTCGTTGTCGTCGGCGATCAGCATGTGTTCGAGATCGTTGAAAAGTTGCCCCAGGGACTGATCCGCGGCGATCTCGCCCTGGGCAATCATGGATTGGCGGTAGGTGTGATCCAGGCTCAACTGCCGCCAGTCACCCGCCTGGCCGATCCGGTACACCCGGGAATCGCCCACATTCACCAGGCTCCACTGGTCGGCGCGCCATTGCAGCAGCGCCAGGGTCGTGGCGGCGCCCCGGGTCTGGGCATTGCGCCCCAACTGCCGGCAGAGTTGGACATGCACCTGACGGCGGATCAGTCGGGGGCCGATCCACCCATCCTGGACATCCGCCCCGTCGTCCCGCCCGGCAGCCCGGAGGAGATCGAGCACCGCCCGGCTGGCTCGCTGGGGACAGGGGGCCGATGCCACGCCATCGGCCAGGGCGCAGAGACCGGCGGTGACGTCGACCGCCTGCGCACGGGGCGCGAGATCGGCCAACTGATAGAGCGCACCTGCCACCAGCAGGGCGTCCTCCTGCCGGGGCACGATGCATCCGCAATGTTGACTAAAGGCAATATTAAGGACGATCGACATTTTTCGGTTTGTAAAAAATTGACTGCGAGTGGACAGCCCGGTCCGATCACATCCTTTACTCCCCCACCCGCCGCAGCGCCCGTTGCAGTACCGCATCGGACAGATACATCCCGCTGTCGCGCAGGTTCTCCAGAACCGGACGGGCGGCAGTGAGACGACCGGCTTGCTTGGCCGCGAGCACCAGCCCGACTGTGCCGCGCAATGACAACCCCAGTGCTTCGGCGCAGCGTCGTCCCGCCAGGTCGTCGATGACCGCCGTACTTCCGGGGTAAGTCCGGGCCAGTTCCAGTACCGCGGTTTCCCCCGGCCCCAAGTCCCACGCCAATACTTGCGCAGATATCGCGCGAATTGGCTGGACCTCCAACCAGTCGTGCGCCGCCAGCGCCCGCGCTGTCGGGTCAAGGTTCCCATAGGCGCGAATCTCCAGCGCTACCGGTTCGGGGACCCACACGGTGGGCGCGGCCTCCCTGAGCAGATGCAGAAGGCTGGCCTCGGCCAAGTGGATCAAGGGCGAGGTATTCACCACCAGTCGCACCGGGTGCTCGCTCATCTCGCGGCAGCCGTTCCGCCTTCTGCCTGACCGAGTTCCCGCGCAAGACTGTCGTCATCGAGGATGAAGACATCGACACCTTCACGGGCAAGCGCGTGGATAAAATCGCGTCTGTTCATCCCAGCCAGCTCAGCCGCCCGTTCCTGTGACATCAGGCCACGCCCGTACCAGTGGATGGCCGCCGCCAATTTCATCTCGCGGCCGAATTCGGTCGGCGAACGGCGCAGGGCGGACAAGGCGGAATCGGGAATGGCGAGGGTCAATGCAGCCATGTGTGTTCTCGACTCGTTTCTTAATGGGTGAAGGCTACCATAGCCACTGTACGCCGAAGCGATCGAACAGGTCGCGATGCAGGCCGGGCATGCACGACACCGATCGGCGGTTGGTCTTGACCTCGTGGATGTTGACCTGGATCCTGGATGCACTCAATGCCTTGCCAACGTGGATTGGTCAAGAGTCGCAGTCGGACGGCATCCGGCCTGCCACCGCCGCAGCGGTGGCAGGAGTACGGGGAGGTTATGCGATTTCCCGCCCCTCCACCTGCTTCATCCGCCATTCCCCCGCCAGCCGCCGCAGGAACTGCTCCGGCGTCAGCGCCTCCCCCAGCAGCTCCCGCTGCCGGCACACCGTGGCGAAATCCCCCGGCGTCAGCCCGGTCAGGGCGTCCAGGGGGCGAGCAAAAGCCTCCGGTACCGGTGCTTGATCATCCCCCAGGGCCTCCCGGGCGAACAAGGCCCGCCGCTGGGCCGGGGTCAGGGCGCGGAAGTGCAGCTTGAAGTCGAACCGCCGCAGGGCCGCCGGGTCCAGGCCGCTGATCAGGTTGGTGGCGGCGATGAAGATGCCGGGGTAGCGCTCCATCTGCTGGAGCAGTTCGTTGACCTGGGTGCGCTCCCAGGCCTGGCGCGCGCTGAGGAAGCTGTCCACCTCGTCGAGGAGCAGCACCGTCCGCCGCGGGTCGCCGTCACGAAACAGGGCGGCCAGGTTGCGCTCGGTCTCGCCATTCCAGGGGGAGAGCAGGTCCGAGGCCGGGAACGCCACCAGTTCCCGGTCCAGGGCCGCCGCCAGGATCTCGGCGAAGGCGGTCTTGCCGGTGCCGGGTGGGCCATAAAAGCACAGGCTACCCTGGCCGCGGCGCGCCAGGGCCTGGACGATGGCGCTGGGGCGGAGGTCGCCGGCCAGGTTGAGGAAGGCGACGTCGAACCGGGTCGGTGCCGGGCGCCGGCGGGGCGCGGGGGCGCCATGCAGCTGGGTGCGCAAGGCGCCGAGGCCCGCGCGCACCCGGGGTTCCGGCGCCGCCGTCGGGCACAGCTCCAGCAACCGCCGCGCCGCCCCCAACTGGGCTGGGGCCAGGGCCGGGTCCGCGGCCAGGTCGTCCAGCAACGCCGGCGGCAGACCGCGATCGCCCAGGTGGCGCTCCGCCATCTGGCGGCGCACCGCGCGCGGCGGCAGGCCACAGGCCACCGGCAGCAGGAAGCGACGCAGGAAGGCCGGGTCCATGCCCGTGGTGCTGTTGGTGATCCAGAGGGCCGGCACCGGATTGTCCTCCAGGATGCGGTTCATCCAGCCCTTCTGGCGTCCGCTGACCGGGGCGCCATCGAGCAGGGCCTGGAAGGGGTCGTTGGGCGTGAAGACGTCCTCGGCCTCGTCGAAGAACACCAGGGCCTGGCCCCGGCGGGCGAGGAGGTGCTGGGCCACCTGGTAGGCCGCGAGGCGACCGGCGCGCTGGAGCCCGTCGCCGTCCTCGTCGGCGCTGCGCACCTGGTAGGCGCGCAGGCCCTGGGCCGCCGCCAGGGCGCGGGCCAGCTCGGTCTTGCCGGTGCCAGGGGGGCCATAGAGCAGGGCATTGACGCCCACGGCGCGGGTGGCGACGGCGGCGGCCAGGGTCTCCCCGGCCAGGCGCGCCGCGGTCTCCAGGTGGGGGAAGGCGGTCAGGGGCCAGGCGGCCGGGGGCGCGGGCTCGATGAGCAGGGCCAGCAGGGCGGCGTCATCCGTCGGCGCCGCCTCCAGCACCTCCCGGAGCAGGGGGCTGGGGCGCAGGAAGTCCTGCATGCCGCAGGTCTGGGGTGCGAATTCCACCAGGCCCAGGCGACGCAGGGGGGCCTCCTTAGCCAGGACCTGGCGCAGCGCGGCCTCGGGCAGATCCAGCACGGCCGCCAGACGCGGGAAGTGGCGGCGGCTGCTATTGAAGCCGTCGATCCGGCGCAGCAACTCGCCCAGGCTGGGGGTGGCGACGAACTCGTCGAGAAAATCGAGGACGCTCAGGGTGGGCCCATCCAGGTGCAGACTGGCGCCCAGCAGGGCCACGGTCGGCGAGGCCGGCACCCGTTCGGGGTTGGCCTCGTCCAGCCGGGCCAGTGTCAGCGGGTCGCCGCGCCGGAACAGCCAGCGCAGCCGCTGGGTCATATAGACGGCGGGCATCACTTCCATCACCAAGGGGTTATGCTCCGCTTCGATGGCCATGATTTCCTCTTCCTGGAGGGCATAGCCCAGGGCGAGCATGACCTGATCGTCGCTCGTCGTCAGGGGGGCGTCGGCCGGGGGGGCGTAGTCAGACAGATCACCGGTATCCGGCACCTCAACGGCGGCGTCAGACAGACCACCGGTATCCAGCACCTCACCGGCGTCATCGTCCTGATTCACCATGTCCGCCACCCCCCGGGGTGGTCGGAGATAGTCGATCAGGTGGCGCGGCTCGAACAGGGGTTGGAGCATGCCCCACAGCAGGCCTAGGCGGTTGGCGTCGAGCCGACCCGCGATCGGGTCCCGCGGCAGGCTCAGCAGGCGCAGGGCATAACCGGCGCTTCGGCGTTGCTGGGGGGAGAGCATGCTCAGGTCACGGCGCCAGCAGTCACGGATTTCGGTCATGGTCAGGCCTCCTGGGTCCAGGTTGGGAAGAAATAGGAGACCGGGGTGGCCTGGGTCTGTCGCGCCCGTGGGCGGCCGCACCACCGTGGAGGCTTCATTGCTGCCTGGGGACGATGAAACCATGGTGATGCGTCAGGGGATGTCGGATAGTGGCTGGCGGCGGAAGGTCCTGGGCTGGGCGCCACTGGCCGTAGAAATCCCTCAGCAGGCCGCGGGCCATATCTCTCCGGGAGGCTGGAGTACACCAGACGCGGAATCAGGGACCGCCGCGATGGCCGAGCGGCAGACCAAACAGCGAGATTAAGAACTGCAGAAAATCGGGGCGTAACAGCCCCGCCCTGTTCTGCGGGCCAGCCGCATGCGCAGCGCCGCGCGTGACTGCACCAGCCGCGCTTCACTCAGTCTGCGCGCCCCGATGGGTTCGGCCGGCTCAGTCCGTCGCCCTACCCTATGCGGTCTCAGGGTTGGGGGGTTGACGTGCAGTCAGGTCGGCGTGGGTTCGGCACTCTGTCCTAGGCGGCCAGCGCCACGACCGGTTTCACATGCCGGCCTAGACCCAGCACTGCTCCGCCACCGCCCTGCTCCCCAGCCGATCCTGTCGCGCCCGCACCCGGATCATCTCCCGCGCCCGGAAAAAGCGTGCCTGGAGCTTGGCCGGGGCC
Source organism: uncultured Gammaproteobacteria bacterium (assembly GCA_937862735.1). GTDB lineage: Bacteria > Pseudomonadota > Gammaproteobacteria > Chromatiales > Chromatiaceae > M0108. The sequence goes on along the minus strand of CALMDH010000194.1, from coordinate 8,621 downwards.
TCCTTGCGGGTGCCTTCAGGGCTGGCGTGGCACCCGACGGTCATGGCCGTCCGGCCGACTCCCAGGGCCCCACAGAGGGGCCAGGTCTGGGTCAGGTCGGTCCGCAGGGCGGCCAGACCGGCAAGCCGGTGGAACCTTGCAGAAACACGATTCCGATCAGGACCTTGATCATGCTGGAAAGATGCAGGGTCAACATGGGATAGCGGTCTCGGCAGACGCCCTCACCCTCGCGGAAGAGGGCCGGAAGTCAGCCTCCCCCTCGCACCATCCGCCCTCCCCCGCCCATACCCGGCTCACCCGGCCAGGATCTCGTCCAGGGTCCGGGCGGTGAGTACCCGCCCGGACCAGCGCAGCCGGGTGGCGGCATCGGCGGCGGCGATACGCTGACGAACCAGCGGGTCCAGTGGACCCAATGTGCGCTGAATCAGGTGCAGCAGCAGGGTGGCCTCACCCTCCTGGCGCCCCGCCTCGCGCACGGCGCTGAGGCGGTCATCGTCGCGGCGTTACAGGAGATGACGCAGCATCCCCTCGTGGGCGGTCTCCCGGTCGAAGAGGGCGGGTACCGGGACCGGGTTACGTAGAATGCTGGGGGCTTCCAGCACCTCGCCGGCAGTGAAGAGGCGCATCGGCCCGTCGGGCCGGTGGACCTCGACACGCTGGGGCCCCCTGAGCCGCACCACCCAGACAAAGCGGGTGCCTGCCTCCAGCAACTCAGCGATCTTAAGGCGCAGGTCGGCCTCGTCCTGGCCCTGACCGGCATATGCCACCGCCAGGGGCGGGGCGATGGTGAGCCAGCTGGTGACGCTGAGGCTGGCGTCCGTCGGAGCGGCGACGGCGACATCCGGGGCGCACAGGGTGCCAGGCTCGGAGCTGAAGCCGGCGTCCACCCCGGCCCAGGCGACCTCGGGATCCGTGTCGATGACCGTGGCGCCGGCGATATTGGGGGCGGCCCGCTCGCGGCGCGCCGGGGCGCGGTAAATGGGATGGCCGTGGGAGAGTTCGTAGCGGTCCCCGTCGCGTAGCTGGTCGGCACGGAAGGGACCGGACTCGGGGCTAGGGCGGGGATGGGCCATGCGGGTCTTCAGGGTGAGGATCGTTACAGGTGATAGTAAAGCAGCGCTTCAGGTCGCCAAGGGCGATAGGAGGCCACATCGCCAGGAATCGGCACCTGGCGCCCTGCCGGGTGCCTGGCGTCGCACTTCTCCCCATGGTCCTCTCCCTCAGCTCCGCACAGCCGGCAGTCTGCCAGGAAAATAACCACGGAACCCTGTCATCGCCCGGCGTCGGAACCGGGTGGGCCGGGGTTTGCGCCGAGCACCGGACATGGCATGCAGCATCCACCTGCCATTGGCCCGTGCGGCAGGAACCCGGGCCAACCGCGGGTGGCGGCTGACCGCCGTCCGCGTCAGGGTTCCCTGATATGGGGCCACCGCTGAGGGAACCGCACCGACGTGACATAGCCCCGACAGCATTTGTCGCAAGCCCCTGCTGCAATGGTGTCATCCCGGGGTCTCCGGGCAACGGACCCGGCGACCGGTCTGGCCCGCCCTGGCACTCACTCCTTCGACCCGGCACCCGAGGACCCGGCATGACTGATCCAACTTCTTCCCCACCGGGCGTGGACACCCCCGTCACAGTGGCGATGAACCGCCCCGGGCTTGCGGACCTGCGGCGCGATCTGCCCCTGCTGCTCGCCCTCCTCGCCCGGGCCGAAGCGCCACTGGACGCGGAAGCCCTGGCCCTGCTCCTGGCCGCTGTCCCCGCGGACGCACCGCGCTATCGCGACCGGGTACAGCATGCCGTCCACGCCGTCCAGGCCCTGCTGCGCAACCGCCCCACCCCGGACGGTGCCGCCGGCCTGACGCTCAATCAGCAGCGTTTGCGCGACTATCTGGGCGGACGCCTGGGGAGCGGCGACCAGCCGGCCATCCCCCTCGCCCCGGTGCTGGCGGGGACGTTGCGCGAGGCCGAGGCCCGGCTCTGCCGTCTGGCCGCGGCCTGGCGAACGCTGCCACCCGGCGGGCTGCGTCTTCTCCTGTTTCGCTGGGGCGTGCGCTATGCCCGGCGCTGGCAGGGCGCCGCGGGCATGGAGGCCGCCCGGCAGCGCCTCACCGACTTCGCCTTTCTGCAAGCCTTCACGGCGGAACTGCCGGGCAGCGCCATCCACGATCTGGTGGCCGATTATGAGACCCTCCTCGCCCGCCTGCCCGCGGGAGCGGAGCACGAGGAATTCCGGCTGTGGGAGGCCTTCTTCCGCGAGCGCGAGCATATCCTGCGTCGAGGCGGTGAACGCTGGCCAGCCTGCCGGATTCTGCTGCAACTGGCGGTTGAGCATGCGGACTACAGTCCGGTGACGCGGGCGGCCGAGGCGTGGTTGGCGGCCGGTCACTGCCATTGGGTGTGGTTGCGCAATCCGCAACGGGTGGCGGGGGTGGTGCCTGATCCCTGTTTGCGCGTCTTGGAGGGGCATGCCAACGGGGTCCATGGCGCCTTGGTGCTGGCTGACGGATCCTCTCCTGGTCGAGGGACAACACCCTGCGCTTGTGGGACAGGTCGAGCGGCGCCACGCTCGCCATCCTTGGCGAGCATACCAACGAAGTCAACGGGGCACTGGCGATGGCCGACGGGCGGCTCCTCTCGTGGTCCACGGACGACAGCCTGCACTTGCGGGACGGAAGGAGCGGTGTTTCGACCACCATCCTTGCCGGACACACCCATTGGGTCGCCGGCGCGCTGGAACTGGCGGACGTGCGCCTCCGCTCTTGGTCCTGGGACCACACGCTGCGCCTGTGGGACGCACAGAGCGGCGCCCCGCTCGCCATCCTTGCAGGGCATACCGCCGGGGTTTCAGGCGTGCTGGACCTGCGCGACAGACGGGTCCTCTCCTGGTCCAGGGACAACCCCGTACGCTTATGGGATGCGCACAGCGGTCAACCACTCGGCGCACCGCTGCGACCTGCGGATCTCCCCTGGGAGGCCCCTGAGCTGCTGCACCAGTGGCGCCGCGCCTGCATGCCACGCAAGGTCTCCGGCCAAGCGCTCGCCTGGGCGGATGGATGGCAAAACAGCGGGGGTGGCTGCCACCCGGGCCCGGACCGCCCCGGCATGCTGGCACAGGCCTGCTGCCGTCAAAAGTCACGCCCTCGTGCCGCATGGTGTCCTGGTCGTCTCGCTTGACAGCGGCCGCGTCTGCTGCCTGCAACTCTACCGCGGAGCACGGCGCATCACGCTGGAGGACTATGAGCACGGGGCTGACGAACTGATGGGTCGGGCTGGTGCAGCTTGACCCGGTACCCAGGGACGGACGCGGCAGCAAATGGCCCGCACCCTGGATGGCGCTCGATCCCCGGGGGATCCTGGAGCTCATTTGAAGGCGTTCATTGCCTCCATCGATGCCGGTCTCAACAAGTGTCGTCAGATTTTTCACCTTAATAGCAAAGGAGTAGGTCCAGCAGCAGCAATGCAGAATCTGTATAGCACTATAAGTACGATATTTATCTTGTTCCCTGTCAGTGATCACGAGGAGTGAATAATGTCCGAGTCGAAATCCTTTGATCCATCGTTGCTTGTCGAGTTGGCGAAGGTGCAGTTACCGGAGAAAACGTGGCTGCCTGCCGCCCTCGCGGAATGCACGAAAGTGTTTCTGGATGATGATGCGTGCATCTATTTTGTCAACAATACCCGTCCGAACCAGCCCGGATCGGTATGGCAGTTTAAGACGAACCTGATTCTTAAGCACCCAACCGAAGGGTATCTTGTTCTCGACATTCTCGATGGAAACAGAGTCGGCGGTATCGAATACCTGGCGAGGCTGTAGGGACAGGCAGGGCTTGATGGCTCCAGAAGGAGCCATCGGCCTGGCCGCTGTACGCAACCAGCGGTCGCCTGGACTGGCATATCTGATAACGGCTGCCCATCGCGGCGAGGTACTTATGTCCACATTTGAAACGCACTGCCAGGAATCCATCGACCGCTTCGGACAGCCCTTTGCAGAAGTCCACCGCTGGCTCGATGCGTTCAGCGGCACTGAGCCGTACCGGATGCGGCACCGTCGCGTCAGGCACCATGAGGCAGGAATCAGGGAGGTCGTCAGGCTGTTCGGTACCGAAGCCGGCTCCGTCGCGCGCCACCACATCATCTCCGACCTCAAGGAAGAGGGCTGGACGGAGCAAGACCCGTTTCCGCGCAACGAAGCGGATTATGTCGGGATGGGACTTTATTAGTCTCAAGTTTTGGAGTTTTGAGCGACCAACGAGGCCCAACGCCACCCCGGTAAGGTATAAGTGAGTATATTAGTTACCACGAATATGCCAGCATATTAGTATTCCGTAGATTACTAATTCACTCTGCTCGTCACCCCGGCGCAAGGCGGTTTTTTTATCAAAAATCAGATGGTTAAGGTGAATAGGCGCTCAATTCGCGGTATAATCAAGGTTGGATAAGCCGATGATTAACCAACGAAAAGAGCACCTATTCGATGACTATCCTACGCACCTTGGCCGCGGCCTTTCAAGGGCTGTTTCCGCCCACCCGTGCCGGGCAGGAGCGGTGGCGTTGGCTGCTGTTGACCTTGCAGTCGATCCTGGTCCCGGTGACGGTCTCGCGCACGTCCAATCTGTTGCGGGCCATCGAGACGCTGTTCGGCGTGCGCATTGCCGAGTGGCGCTACTATACGTTCATGGCCTCGCCGAAGCTGCCGTGGGCGGGGCTGTGGCAGACGCTCTGGCGGGCTATTCCGGAGCCGTTGGTGGCGGGGCGCTTGCTGCTGGCGCTCGACGATTCGCTCAATCCGAAGACCGGCCAGCACATCTTCGCCTGTCAGACGACCTTCGATCACGCGGCCAAGCCCAATCAGACGCGCTGGCCGTGGGCGCAGACCCTGGTGACGCTGGGGCTGTTGCGCCCGATCCATGGGCGCTGGTGCTGTCTGCCGTTGGCCTTCGAGTTTTATCTGCGGCGCCAGACCCTGGAGCAGGGCGGCTGGCGGCTGCGGGGAAAGCCGGTGACGTTCGCCGACAAGTTCGCCCAAGCGGTCAACATGATCCGCCGCGTGGCGGCCTGCTTCGCCGGCGTGCCGGTGGTGGTGGTGACCGACAGCTGGTTCGGTAACAACGGCTTGTTCAAGCCGCTGCGCCTGGCCCTGGGCGGGCGCGTGCAGCTGCTCTCACGCCTGCGGGTGAATGCCGCCCTGTTCGCCCGGCCAACGCCGTGCCCGGGCCAGGCTGGGCGGCCGCGCAAGTATGGCGAGCACCTGGGCTCGGCCGCCACGTTGGCCGCCAGCCGGCGCGCCCAGGCGCAGACGTATGCCGTGCCGGTCTACGGTGCCGTGCGCGCGGTGCTCGCCGCCGACCAGGTGGTGATGCTCAAGACCCTGCGCTGCCCGGTGCGCGTGGTTTGGGTCTATCGCCAGACGCAATCGGTGGCGCTGATGACGACCGCGCTCGACCTCAGCGTCGAACAGATCGTGGAATATTATGCCGCCCGCTGGAAAATCGAGATCTACCAGACATGGTGCCTCCGTACAGATAAAGTCACGTGGAAGAAGCCGCGCTCCCCTCATCGCCGTCGACACGACGCTGTCGGCTCCAGAAGCGTGGCGCCTGGCGTTTCGCGCGCAAGCGCTCAAGCTCGGTGGCATCGGCCCAGATCAGCCACTGCTGACGGCCGCCACGCTCGACCTGGCGTGCCTGCAGGTGGCCTTTGTCGAGCCAGCTGAACAGGGTGGCCGCGGGCATGCCGAGGTGCCGTGACAAGTCCGTGATGCTCCATTCCTGCGCTTGGCGATCCGTCCAGGCTGATGGGCGGCGTGGCGAGGTGCTTACCGGCGCGCCTTGGTGAGCGAGCAGGTTGGCGACCATCGCTTGATTGAAGGTCGCGCGCCGTTTGGCCGGTCGCCACTGTTCGGCATTGAGCCGCTCGGCAATGAGGCGGCAGTTCAGCCCCTGCTGATGTAACGCGCGGACGCGCTCGAGCAGTTGGGGGTAATAGCTCAGCTGTTCCAGGCGCGCCACGGGCCGGGCGAGCAGGGTCTGCGTCTGATGACCGCCGACCCAGTGCACCGTCACGGTGACCCGTTCGCTGTCGTCGATGACGGTGACAATGACCCGTTCGATGAGCAGCCGCACGATGGCCTGGCGCTCGGCGGCGGTAGTGGTCGGCGCGTGCCACAGTGCCGGGATGTCGCTGGCCAGTTGGCGGATCCGCGTGCGCCCGGCCGCCGACAACGGCGTGGGCGTGCGGTTGAGAAAGCGGGCATAGTCGGCCTGCAGCTGCGCCTGCGCGGTGAGTGCGGCCTCCCACTGTTGCTCCAGGGTGCGTGCCACCAGCCGATTCTCCGGCTCGACGGTCTGATATTGCCGCTCGGCGCGCTCGGCCGCATAGCGGGCGCGCTCCAGGCGCTGTTGCCAGTGGCCGTGTTCGCGCGCGCGCTCGGCTTCCAGATCCTCGGCCACCTGCAGACTGATCTCCAGCGCCGCCGGTTCCAGGGCGTCCAACACCAGACGACTGATACTCTCATCGAGCACCCCGCCGGCCAGGGACTGACAGGGCGGCGCGCCATAATCGGCCGCCTCGCGGCTGCAGACATAGCGCAGGCCTGTGCCGGCCTGGGTGTATTGCGTGGTCATCGACAAGCCACAGCGACCGCAGACGAGCCGCCCCGAGAGCAAGGAGACGCCGTTGCGGACCACACCGCCGGCTTGGGCGGTGTTGGCCTGCAGCTGGCGCAGGTTCTGCTCGTACTGCGCCCAGCTGATGTACGCCGGCAGGCGATCCTGGATCAGCACCTCCCAGTCTTCCGGGGCGGCCACGGTACGCCCGGTTGACGGTCGACCGGGCTGGCGACGCCGCGGATCGGTGGGGCGGCGACCATAGGCATAGGCGCCTGCGTAGAGGGGGTTGTGCAACAGATTGCTCAAGGTCGCGCGGTTCGGTCGCCGCCACTCGAGTTCTCCCCGGCGCGGACCGCTGCGCAGCCGATCGGGCAGGTCAAGCCGCCGCTCGACCAGATAGTGCAGAACGCCATTGATCGTGCCCCGGCGCGCGAATTGTGCGAAGACCGTCTCAATGACCGCGCGCACCTGCTCGTCGGGGTCCTTGATGACCTCGCCCGCCGGCGTGCGCACATAGCCGCGCGGCAGCAGCATACGCAGCTCGCCCCGTTGGGCCTTCGCCCGCTTGCCCTCGAGCAGGCGCTGCTTAAGGATGTGCAACTCGGCTTCCGACATGGTCCCCTTCAGCCCCAGCAACAATCGGTCGTTGTAGGTCTGCGGATCATAGACCCCATCGGCATCGCCGATCAGCGTACCGAACAGCCCGCAGACCTCGAGCAATTGATACCAGTCACGCGAACTGCGCGCCAGGCGCGAGATTTCCAGCCCCAGCACCATGCCGACATGATCGAGACCCACCTCCAGTACCAAGCGCTGAAACCCCGGCCGGCCTTCCGCGCTCGCCCCCGAACGGCCTTGGTCGTCGTCGATGACCACCACCTGCGTCGGCGACCAGCCGAGCTCAATGGCCCGCTCGGTCAAGGCGTATTGCCGTCGCGTCGACTCCCGGTGGTGCTCGACCTGTTGCAGCGTAGACTGGCGCACATAGACGATCGCCAGGCGTTGCAGATGCGCGGCTTGAACCTTGCCGCTGACCGGGTTGCGCACCGGCATTCGCGTCGGCGAGAGACAATTGTTCATCGGCGCACGCCTCTGCCGATTCCGTCGTGCTCAAGCGTTGCTGTACCAATTGGCTCAGCAGCGCAATGAGCTGCTGACGCCGCAGCGGCGCCAACAGCCTCCAGTCGATCGGAGCCTGGCCGCTCATGCCGGCCATCCAGCCATTTCGCAAGCTCCAGTAATGCCTTACATCCAAGTATTGGCGACGCTTGCGCTGCTGTCAAAAAGACTTCTACAGGGGGTTCTTCAATGGCATATCGAAGCCGGGTTCCGCGAGATCAAGCAGGAGATCGGCAGTGCCGCGTCGCAAACCCGCTGCCCTAATGCGGTCAGCAATCACCTGCACTTCTGCATGGCCGCCACGACCATCACTTGGCTCTATGCCGCCCATCTCCCACAGGCACCCAAGCGCCGATACGCCGCACAGCGCACCACCGAATTCGCCTTCGCCGATGTGCGCCGGGCGCTCGCCATGGCGCTCGACGGGGAGGGTTTTGGTATCGATTGCCCTCCCACGGGCAAACCACCCGCAAATCCACTGATCGCCGCTGTGCTGCGACTCGTGGCATGATGGAAACTGCGAAACTTCAGTTTATTAGTATCGCTGGTCAGCATGACCCCGGCCGGGCCGGGGTTGCCCTTTATCTCAACCGGTGGTGGCACAATTCCAGACCAAGATCGGTTAATGCGACGCTCCGGTCTAGTCAATTGAACCGCAAACGCCGAATTCCGCACCAGCTGGTACCGGTACCGCTTCATCGCCTAAAAGCTATCCACGAAAGGATCGGGGCAAAACCATGACGACCCATTCTGTCGCCTCATGCCCGCATCATGGTCCTCCCCGCAACAACCCCGGCTCACCCAAAAGATGTCCGACCTCCCCAGCATTGAATCCTGCTTCAACAACCGCTTCGCCACCTGGAAGATCCGCCTGCCGCCGGAGGACATCGC
>CALMDH010000193.1:0-9916 GCA_937862735.1 uncultured Gammaproteobacteria bacterium | reverse complement strand
CTCGTCGCCCACGTTCTTACGCAGCTCCAGAAACTCCTCGATATCGATGTGCCAGGTCTCCAGGTAGGCGCAGACGGCCCCCTTCCGTTTTCCCCCCTGGTTGACCGCCACCGCGGTGTCGTTGGCGACCTTGAGGAAGGGCACCACCCCCTGGCTCTTGCCATTGGTGCCCTTGATGTGGGCGCCCATGCCGCGTACCCGGGACCAGTCATTGCCCAGGCCGCCGGCGAATTTGGAGAGCAGGGCGTTGTCCTTGATGGCGCCGTAGATGCCGTCCAGGTCGTCGGGGACCGTGGTCAGGTAGCAGGAGGAGAGCTGGGGCCGCAGGGTGCCGGAGTTGAACAGGGTCGGCGTCGAGCTCATGAAATCAAAGCTCGACAGTAGTTCGTAGAACTGGATGGCCCGCTCCTCGCGGTCGATCTCGTTGATGGCCAGGCCCATGGCGACGCGCATGAAGAAGGCCTGGGGCAGTTCGAAGCGCGTGCCCGCGGCGGTATGAATGAAGTAGCGGTCGTAGAGGGTCTGGAGCCCCAGGTAGGTGAACTGAAGATCGCGCTCGGACTTGAGGGCGGCGCCCAGGCGCTCCAGGTCGAATTGGGCGAGGCGGCGGTCCACCAGTTCCAGTTCCCCGGCCTGGCGGATGTAGGCGGTGAAGTATTCTGGGTAGCGCTCCGCCAGGTCGGCCTGGGTCTCAACCCCCAGGCCCAGGCCGAGGAAGCCCAGGGCCTCCCGGCGCAGGATATCGAGGAGCAGGCGCGCGGCGGCGCGGCTGTAGTCAGGCTCCTTTTCGATGCGGGCGCGGGCGCTCATCACCAGGGCCTGGGCGACCTCGGTTTCCCGCACTCCGTCGAAGAGGGTGCGGCAGGCGTCGCTGAGGATGACCTCGCTGTCGACGCCGTCCAGGTCCCGGCAGGCCTCCGCCAGGAGGCGGCGCAGGCGGGCAATGTCCAGGGGGCGACGGCTGCCATCGGCGAGGGTGACGCTGAGCCCGGTGGTAGCGGATTCCGGGGGCAGCGCGGCGGCGGCCGCTGCTGCGGCACGGGCGGCGCGCTCCCGGGCACGCTCCTCGCGGTAGAGGACGTAGTCGCGGGCCACCTTGTGCTCCCCGGCGCGCATCAGGGCCAGCTCGACCTGATCCTGGATGTCCTCGATGTGGACCGTGCCCCCCGTGGGCGTGCGGCGGAGCAGGGCGGCGACCACCTGGTCGGTGAGCTCCCGCACCCGCTCGTGGACCCGGCTGGAGGTGGCGGCGGTGCCGCCCTCCACGGCGAGGAAGGCCTTGGTCATGGCCACCATGATCTTGGTGGCGTCGAAGCCGGTCACCTGGCCGTTGCGGCGGATGACCTGGACCTTGCCGGTGGCCGCGGTCGTGGGGGCTTTGGCCTCGCCCTCAGCCTGGGCGCTTGGGGACTGGAGATGGGGCCCCGGATCGGCGGCGGAGGGGGCCTCTTCGGAGAGCTTGGTGGGGGCCATGGTGCTACCTCTGGTTGGGGAGTGGGCAGGGTGGTCAGGGTGGCCGGGCCGGAAAAGGGGCAGTCAGGGTCGCCGCCATGGGAGGAACCCGGTCTACCGGCAAATAAGGCGGGCACAATATCCGGGGTTTGCCCCGTGCATCAACCACTAGATCTTGTGGTTTAGCGAGGTCGTCTGTGGATAAGGCTGTGGTCAGGGCTGTGATCGACGGGTGGATGACCGCCAGCCTCGGCCCCGCTCCCGGCTGGCAAGCGCCATCGGCCACGCCTTGGAGGTCGCTACCCCCTGTGGATATCTTTCAGATGAAATCCGGGGCTGGCTGGCATGCGGGCGGTTGGGATGCGGCGAGGTTAGCGCGCGCAACGACGCACAATGCCCACGGCATGGGTATAATCCGGCGCAAGTCGAAGGAGGGCGGCGGGTCGCGGGTGAGCGCCGTCCGAGCGCGCGAATCAAAAAAACAACGGAGAACTGAGCCATGCAAGTCAGAGACGTCATGAACAAATCGGTGCGCACGGTGCGCCCGGACACCAAGGTGATGGAAGTCGCCTCCCTGATGTGCCTTTACCGCTATCACGGCCTCCCGGTCACCGAGGAAGACGGGACCCTGGTGGGCTTCATCGCCGAGAAGGACCTGCTGCACTGCCTCTTTCCCACCTTCGAGCGACTGATGGAGGAGGGCCTGGGCAACGTGGATTTGGACATGGAGATGGGCCGTTATGCCGAGGTGCTGGGTCTCTCCGTGTCGGATCTCATGACCCGCAACCCCATCGCCGTGACCCCCGACATGCATGTGCTCCGGGCGACCACCATCATGGTGCGCAACCGCTTCCGGCGCATTCCCGTGGCCGAGAACGGCATCCTGGTTGGGGTCCTGAGCCTGGGTGACGTGCACAAGGCCATCTATCACGCCAACGTGGCGGGTACCCTGAAAAAGCATAAGGCTGAATGACGACCCGGCTCGCCGTCTGCCCCGGGTGAGCCCCTGGCGCGGGTGGCACCGCAGGGAACGCCTGTCCACCATGGGCTGTCAATGCGAAACGGGTATCCGCCAGCGAGCTGGCGTGCGACAGGCACCGAGCGCTAAACCCTTTGTCACGGCTTCTGGGGAGATCGGCAACCGGCTCCGCATCCCCCGCCGCCCGGATTCCTGCCAACAGAGGAGGCATACATGAAGACGCGGTTTGCTCCCAGGGCGATGGGGCATCGCCTTGCCTGGGCGGGGCTCAGCCTCTGGCTCCCCCTGGGCATGGGACCGGCGCTGGCGGCCAGCCCCGCCGAAATTGCCCAGGCCGAGTACGAGGAGGTCATGGCCCTCACCCCGGACATCGCCAACGGGCGAAAGGTCTACATTACCTGCGCCGTCTGCCATCGGCCCGAGGGCTGGGGTACCCCCGATGGGACCTATCCCCAGATCGCGGGCCAGTTGCGGACGGTCATCATCAAGCAACTGGCCGATATCCGGGCGCGGAATCGTGACAACCCCCTGATGTATCCCTTCTCGCTGCCGAGGATTCTCGGCGGTCCCCAGAATGTCGCCGACGTGGCGGCCTATCTGGCCCAACTGCCCATGAATCCCCAGAACGGGGTAGGGCCGGGGACCGATCTGGAACTGGGTGCCAGGGTCTACAAGGAAAATTGCGTTAAATGCCATGGCGATCAGGGGCTGGGTGACGAGCAGGAACACCTGCCCGCCATCGCGGGACAGCATTTCAATTACCTGGTGCGTCAGTTCCAGGCCATCCGTGACGGGCGGCGCAAGAACTCCGACCCCAAGATGGTTGAGCAGATCAAGGGGTTTTCACCCCGGGAAGAGCTGGCCGTCCTGGATTTCACCTCGCGCATCCGCCCCCCTGCCGAGCGCCTGGGTCCCCCGAACTGGCGCAATCCGGATTTCGCGGGCTACGTCTATCCCCCCTCCCCAGGCGCGGCCATGCCCCCGCCCATGCCGGCCCCTCAGATCCCCACGCCCCCTCAGGCACGTCCTTGAACGCATGGCCGGGACTCGTCTAGCCCTCATCGTTCAGATCCCCTCTCCCCCACCCCCCCACGCTGGGGGGGAGGGAGTAAAGGAAGCTTCAGCTTCGGTTGCCGGAGCCTTCCCGGTGCCCGCGGGGTCTGACCGACGAGTTCCAGCCCGGGTGTGGTTGCGGTAGTGCCATGACCCTCACCCTGGCCGTAATGCTGCCTTTCCTGGGGGCCGCCGGGGTTGCCTGGGGCAGCCGGCTGGGCCGTCCCACGGCGATCCTGCTCGCCTTGCTGGTCGTGCTGATGCCGGCCATCCTGGTGCTCTCGCTCCTCGACCCCCTGGTGGCGGGGGTGACGCATGTCGAATCCTTCACCTGGTTGCCAGAGGCGGGCCTGAACATCGCCTTCCGGCTCGACGGTCTGGGACTCCTCTTCGCCGGGCTGATCCTGGGGATCGGGGCGCTGGTCATTCTCTACGCCCGTTACTATCTCGCCGCGGAGGACAATCTGGGGCGTCTCTACGCCTACCTGTTGCTCTTCATGGGCGCCATGCTGGGGGTGGTCCTCTCCGAAAATCTCATCCAGATGCTGATGTTCTGGGAGTTGACCAGCTTGAGTTCCTTCCTGCTCATCGGCTATTGGCGCCAGCGGGAGGATGCCCGGACCGGGGCGCGCATGGCCCTGGCGGTGACTGGCGCCGGGGGGCTGGCCCTGCTGGGTGGCGTCCTCCTTCTGGGCCGGATGACCGGTAGTTACGACCTGAGCGTCATCCTGGCCTCGGGGGACCTGATCCGGGCCCACCCCCTCTATATGCCTACACTGGTGTTGATTCTGCTGGGCATCTTCACCAAGTCCGCCCAGTTTCCCTTTCATTTCTGGCTGCCCCACGCCATGGCGGCGCCCACCCCGGTTTCGAGCTACCTGCACTCCGCCACCATGGTCAAGGCGGGGGTCTTCCTGCTGGCGCGCCTCTTCCCGGCCCTGGCCGGTACCTGGGAGTGGAATCACCTGGTGGCGGGCTTCGGCATGTTGACCCTGCTCACCGGGGCGATCATCGCCCTCTTCCAGCACGATCTCAAGGGGCTGCTGGCCTATTCGACCATCAGCCACCTGGGCCTGATCACCATCCTCTTCGGTATCGGCACCCCCCTGGCGGCGGTGGCGGGTATCTTCCACATCATCAACCACGCCACCTTCAAGGCCGGCCTCTTCATGGCCGCCGGCATCATCGACCATGAGACCGGCACCCGGGATATGCGCCGCATCAACGGGCTGTGGAAGTCCATGCCCTATACCGGCACCCTGGCCATGGTGGCGGCCTCGGCGATGGCGGGGGTACCGCTGTTCAACGGCTTTCTGTCCAAGGAGATGTTCTTCGGCGAGGCCGTCGGGGTGGCTGGCGCCATGGCCTTGGGCTGGCTGCTGCCGGTGGCGGCGACCCTCGCCGGGGCCTTCGCCGTCGCCTATTCCCTGCGCTTTGTCCACGACGTCTTCTTCAATGGCGAGCCCATCGATCTGCCCAAGCACCCCCACGAGCCGCCACGCTGGATGCGGGTGCCGGTGGAGATCCTGGTGGTCATCTGCCTGTTGGTCGGCATCCTCCCCGCCCTGACGGTGGAGCCCATCCTGCACCTGGCGGTCAGCGCCGTCCTCCAGGGGCCGCCGCCGGAACACGACCTGGCCATCTGGCATGGCTTCAGCCCCGCCGTCCTCATGAGTGTTCTGGCCATGGGCGGTGGCCTGTTCATCTATAGCCTGCGCCAGCCGATCTTTGCCTGGTGGGATCGCCATGGGGGGCGGGTCGATTTCCGCCGCGGCTATGAACGCCTGCTAGAGGTCGTGCTGACCCTGGCGCGGGGGGTGACCGCCTGGTTGGACCAGGGCTCTTTGCCCCGTCTGCTGCGCCTCCTGGTGATCGCGGCCCTGATCCTGGGCCTGGCGGGTTGGCTGGGTTCGGGCTCCCCCCTCACAGGGCCCGCCAGTCTCACGACCCTCGATGTTATCAGTCTCATCACCGGGCTGGTGATGGCGGTGGCCGCCATCGCCACCCTGATCTGGCATCGCCAGCGGTATCTGGCCCTGGTCCTGGTGGGCGCCGTGGGGCTGATGGTCGCGCTGCTGTTCGTCGAGTTCTCCGCCCCCGACCTGGCCCTGACCCAGTTGTCCGTGGAGGTCGTGACGGTCATCCTCCTCCTGCTGGCCCTCTACTTCCTGCCCCAGACCTCGTCGGCCGAGACCCGCTCCCCGCGCCGCTGGGGGGATGCCCTGATCGCGGTCCTCGCCGGCCTGGGCATGAGCATCCTTACCTGGGCCATCCTGACCCGGCCCTACGACAGCATCGCCGGTTTCTTCCTGGACAACAGCGTGCCGGGTGGGGGCGGGCGGAACGTGGTCAACGTCATCCTGGTGGATTTCCGCGGCTTCGATACCCTGGGCGAGATCACGGTGCTGGCCCTGGCGGGCCTGGCCATTTTCGCCATGCTGGAAAAGCTGCGGCTCGGCGCTCAGATGGCCGCCGGGCCTGGCAGGCCCTGGCATTGGGATCGGCACCCCATCATCGTCTCCGCCCTGGTGCGTCTCCTCCTGCCCCTGGCCCTGCTGGTGGCCATCTTCATTCTGTTGCGGGGCCATAACTTGCCGGGTGGGGGCTTCATTGCCGGCCTCATCACCGCCATCGCCCTCATCATGCAGTACCTGGCCAACGGCATTGCCTGGACCCATGACCGCCTGCCCACCGACATGCACCCCGTCATCGGCGCCGGCCTGTTGCTGGCCACCTTCACCGGGCTGGTGAGTTTCCTCTTCGGCTATCCCTTCCTGACCACGACCTTCGGTCATTTCGCTTGGCCCCTGGTGGGTGAGTTCGAACTGGCCTCCGCCATGGTCTTCGACCTCGGGGTCTGGCTGGTGGTGGTCGGTTCCACCCTCTTGATCCTGATCCACCTGGGGCTGATGTACGACGCCCGCCATGAGGCCCCTGCGGACGCCGTGGCGCCGCCGCTGGGCGGATCTGGCGGCCAGTCAGGCTCGCGGGCCGATGAGGCACCCGGAGCAGCACCCGGAGCGGGAATTGGCCCCGCCACGGCCACCGGCCAATCGCCTCCCCCAGGGGTCAGGCCCCTGGTGAGTGGAAGCGGGGCCACGGGGAGTGCAATCTGATGGAGGCCTTACTCAGTCTGCTCATCGGCATCCTGACCGCGACCGGCGTTTATCTGCTGCTGCGGGCCCAGACCTTCCCGGTGGTCCTCGGCCTCACCCTCCTGTCCTACGCGGTCAACCTCTTCCTCTTCGCCACCGGCCGTCTGGTGGTCGGTCAGCCGCCGATCATTACCGCCGGACCGGCTGGCTATACTGATCCCTTGCCCCAGGCCTTGGTACTCACGGCCATCGTCATCGGCTTCGCCATGACGGCCTTCGTCATCATGCTTGCCCTCAAGGCCCGGGCGGATTTGGGCACGGATGAAGTCGACGGGGGCGAATACTGAAGTGCCGTCGTCAACGCTCGTCATTGCCCCGGTTCTCGTCCCCCTCATGGCGGGCATCCTCCTGCTCCTCTTGCGCGGGCGGGCCTTGCCCCACCGCCGTGCCTTCAGCCTGCTGGCGGTGGCGGTCCAGGTCATCCTGGCCCTGGGACTCCTGACCGCCACCGCCGGCGGACGGATCCTGATCCACAGCCTGGGAGACTGGCCGGCCCCCTTCGGTATCGTTCTGGTGGCGGATCGGCTGTCGGCCTGGTTGCTGCTGATCACGGCCCTGCTGGCCGGCTTCGCCCTGTGGCAGGCGTGTCAGGGCCTGGACCGGGTGGGCCGGCATTTTCACGTCCTCTTCCAGTTGCAGTTGTTCGGGCTCAACGGCGCCTTCCTGACCGGCGACCTGTTCAACCTCTTCGTCTTCTTCGAGGTCCTGCTGCTCGCCTCCTATGGCTTGGTCCTCCATGGCGGTGGACCCGCGCGCACCCGGGCCGGGTTGCACTACGTGATCGTCAACCTGGCCGGTTCCGCCCTGTTCCTCATCGCCGCCGGCTTGATCTATGGCATCTTCGGTACCCTGAACCTGGCCCACCTGGCCCGACTGCTGACCACGGTGCCGGCGGACAATCTGGGGCCGGCCCGCGTGGCCCTGCTGCTGCTCCTGGGGGTCTTTGGCCTCAAGGCCGCCCTGCTGCCCCTGTACCTCTGGCTGCCGGCGACCTATGCCAGCGCCGTCGCCCCGGTCGCCGCCCTCTTCGCCATCATGACCAAGGTGGGTGCCTATGCCATCCTGCGGGTTTCGACCCTGCTGCTGGGGCCCGAGGCGGGGGACCTGGCCGGCCTCTATGGGGCCTGGTTGGTGCCGCTGGCGCTGGCGACCCTGATCGCCGGGATGCTGGGGGCCTTGGCCGCCCGTTCCCTGGGCCAGCAGACGGCCTATCTGGTCGTCGCCTCGGTGGGGACCCTGTTGCTCGCTTTCGGCCTGGGTGACAGGGAGGCCCTCGCCGCCGGTCTCTATTACCTGCCGCACTCGACCTTTGCCGCCGCGACCCTCTTTCTGTTGATCGATACCATCGCCCGGGGACGCGGTCCCCTCACGGATCGCTTCGTTCCCAGCCCGGAGATCCCCCGGGCGCCCCTGGTTGGTGGCCTGTTTTTCCTATGCGCCATCCTGCTGGCGGGTCTGCCACCCCTCTCCGGTTTCCTCGCCAAGTTCCTGCTGCTGCGGGCGGCCCTCGACCACCCCGCCTGGCCCTGGATACTGACCACGGTCCTGGTGGCCGGTTTGCTGGCGCTGATCGCCCTGGCACGTGCCGGGAGTCTGCTCTTTTTCCGCTCGGCCGCCCTCGGTCGAGGGGGGGAGCTGACCGCGACGGTGATTCCAGCCGCTCAAGCTCCTGTCCCTGGGATGTCGCCCCTTTCTGCCGGAAGTACCTTGCCTGGGGGTGAAGGCAACGTCCCCCCTGCCGCGGCGCTTCCCCTCGGGAACGAGTCACCCGTCAGCGGATTATCCGGCCTGCTGCCTCCCGCGGTCCTGCTCCTCGTCACCCTGGGCCTGACCCTCTGGGCGAACGATTGGCTGGCGGTGACGACGGCCATCGCCGACCAGTTGCTGCACCCCCAGGCCTATATCCACGCCGTCCTGGGAGAGACGCCATGACCACGCCCCGGCGCCTGTTGCCCCATCCCTGGCTGACGTTGGTCCTGACGCTGCTCTGGCTGCTGCTCAGCAACAGCCTGGCGCCGGGACACATCCTGCTGGGCCTGGCGCTCGCGTGGCTGATTCCCCTCCTCACGCTCAGGTTCTGGCCGGATACCGTCCATTTTCACCAGCCCCTGACCTTGCTGCGGTTCATCGCTCGGGTCCTGTGGGACATCCTGGTCGCCAACCTGAACGTTGCCCAACTCATCCTTGGTAAACCGGAACGGCTCAGTCCGGCCTTCTTCAAGATCCCCCTGGAGCTGAAGAGCGAACTGGCCATCAGCCTGCTCGCCAATACGATCAGCCTGACCCCGGGCACCCTGTCCGTCGAACTCAGTCCGGATCGCCGTACCCTCCTGGTCCATGGACTGGACGTTCCGCATCCGGCCGCGACGTGCGCCGAGATCAAGACGCGCTACGAGGCCCCCCTGAAGGAGGTGTTCGAACCATGATGGCCCTGGCCGTGACGATCGCCTTTGTCCTGGTCGCGGCCGCCGTCGCGCTCAGTTTCTGGCGGTTGCTGATCGGCCCCAGCGCGCCGGATCGCATCCTCGCCCTGGATACCCTCTACATCAATACCATCGCCCTGCTGATCCTGCTGGGGCTACGCCTGGATTCCGCCCTCTATTTCGAGGCGGCCTTGCTGATCGCCGTCATCGGCTTCGTGGGTACCCTGGCCCTGTGCAAGTACCTGCTGCGCGGCGACATCATCGAATAGTCCCTTCCCGGAGATCCGCCCTCATGCTGGAAGTCCTGCTGTCCCTTCTCATCCTCGCTGGGGCGGTTTTCACCTTTCTCGGCTCCCTAGGCCTGGCGCGCCTGCCGGATTTCTTCACCCGCCTCCATGCCCCGACCAAGGCCACCACCCTGGGGGTTGGCTGTCTGCTGATCGCCTCCGCCATCCATTTCAGCAGCCAGGGGGAGGGCCTGAGCCTGCATGAGGTCCTCGTCACCCTCTTCCTCTTCATCACCGCCCCCGTTTCCGGGTATTTGCTCGGCAAGACCGGGCTGCATTTGCGTCTTCCGCGTCTGGGCAGGCAAGATGACGGGGGTCAGTTCCCTGGATGAGGCTGGCGGATATTCTGCCGCGGGGGGCGAACAATCTGGATTTGTTCCGGATCATCGCCGCGGCGATGGTCATCTTTGGCCATGCCTATGCCATCAACCCGGTTGAGGGCCAGTCTGATCCCCTGGTCCGGTGGCTGGGATTCGATTCGACCGGCTCCCTGGCGGTCAAGATTTTCTTTCTACTCAGCGGGTTGGTGGTAACCAACAGCCTGCTGGAAAAGCGCCAACCCCTACA
>CALMDH010000192.1:0-13247 GCA_937862735.1 uncultured Gammaproteobacteria bacterium | reverse complement strand
GGCATGGGTGGCATGTCCGGGATGAAGTAATTCCCCCAGCCCCTTGGGTTTCGAAGTGCGCCTAGTGCTTGGAAATCCGACCATGGACGTCATAGCCAAGGACACAGGGATGTGTCCCCCCCAATCCCGCGAAAAATAAGAAGCTGGATTTCTGGAATCCGGCTTAGATCTCCCGTCTTGGCCAATAGGGATGCCAAGTCGCCCTTTGGGCCCGCTAAATCACCTACTGGCTGGCCATGGTTCCACGGCACTACCGTCTGGTTACCATGGAATCCCCCTTACCCCGCCTCGTTTAGACCCGCTTCTACTTGAAGAGGTCGTTCGCCCGCTGTAGCAGTTCCGCCGGGCTACTGGTCTCGGGAACGCCGGTATGGCGATCACCGGGGTCGAAGAATTCGCAGAAATTGGCGCGTTCCTTATCCAGCACCTCCTCCGCCATGGGTTCCCGACAGGCGTTGGGCTTGCCCGGGGCATGGTGGCGGCAGTTGCGGCACACCCGGGTCGCCTTGCCGCAACCCAGGCAGAGGGTCTCACGGCCGTAATCCGCTTTGGTCAGGTCGCGACCACATTGCCAGCAGCGACCGATGACGTCTTGGTTCATGCCTGAATCCTCCAGGAGCGGTGCTCAAGGGGCGCGATGTTCCGGTTCATGCGCGGGGATATGCCGGCGCAACCGAAAGGCCCTCGGTTAGGGTATCCATGGATCATGGTTATCAATGAGTCATCCCCGAGATCCGCCCCGGTCGCGGTGGCGCGCGTATCCGTGGATCATGGTTATCAATGGGTCAGCGGGCGAAGGTAAGCCTGTGCGGCCGCGAGGAACTGCTGACGACCAAAGAGGATCTTCCAACGTGTGCCGCCCATCTGCCGCCACAGCCAGGCGGCCCGGATTCCCGCCAGCAACAGGGCGCGGATGCGATTCTGATTGTCTGGATTTTGCAGGAAGCCCGGGTCGCCCCTGACCAAAATCCGCGGCTGGAGTTGACTGACGGTCTGGCTGTATAGGTCGGCGAGGTGGGCCAGGAGATTGGGGTGGAGGAGGGGGAAGTGATCCCGTTTGGCGCGGGCCTCCTCGATCCCTTGCGCGATGCGCTCGACCAAGGCCGGACGGCGGTTGAGGACGGACTCCAGCTTGAGCAGGGCGAGCAGGTAACGGGTGAATTCCAGATCCCGGGCGGTCTTGCCCGAGAGCTGATTGGCGAGTTCCCGGATCCCGGGGGCCAGGGCGCCGGGGGGGCCGAAGACCTCCGCCGGGGTCGCGGCATCCTTCTGGAAGAGACTGTAGATGCAGGGCTCCATGGTCTCCGTGTCCACCGTGCCCTTGGTGGCAATGCGGCGCACGCACAAGCTGGCCTGGTAGATGGCACCCAGGGCGATGAGGCGATCTTGAACGGTGTAGGTCATGACTTGGCCGATGGAAGGTGGCGGAATGGGTGGAAAAATATGGCCCTCGCCAATCAATTATCGGCGTTCCCGGGTCGGGTGGCGTCTGGCGGGTACGCCGTAATAACATTCTGGTTGGCGTGCCAACCGCATCCTCGCGGTTCGCACCCCACCAGAAGCCCCGACCCTGGAAGACCGACAATCACGCCGCGTTGGGGGTAAACATCGTAACGAGGAATGGGATATCTGGCCAATCGTGGGGAGGGGCAACATTGGATCAGCCCTGGGCCGCCCTCAGGGCCAGGTCGTCGCGATGACCCCACCGCCCAGGCACTCCTCATCGAGGTAAAGGACCGCCGACTGGCCGGGGGTCACGGCTCGTTGGGGTTGGGAAAAGCGCAGCCGCGCCTGAGTGTCATCCAGATACTCCACCTGGCAGGCTTGCAAGGGTTGGCGGTGCCGGAGGCGTACCAGGCAGGCAAAGGGCGCCTTCCGGGGCGGCTGGCCGGCGATCCAGTGCGGAGCGGTCGTGGTCAGACCCTGGCTGAACAGGAGGGGATGGTCGTGACCCGGGACGATGATGAGGGCGTTATGTTCCGGGTCCTTGCCGGCAACATACCAGGGTGCTTCGGGGCTTCCGGCCTGGCCGCCGATACCCAGCCCCTGACGCTGGCCCAGAGTGTAATAGGCCAGGCCCTGGTGTTCGCCCACCTGAGCCCCGGCGGGGGTCAGGATGGGCCCCGGGTTTGGCGGCAGGTAGCGGGCGAGAAAGTCGCGGAAGCGGCGCTCGCCGATGAAGCAGATGCCGGTGCTGTCCTTTTTGGTCGCCGTGGTCAGACCGGCCCGCCGGGCCAGGTCCCGCACCTCACCCTTGCGCAGGTCCCCGAGGGGGAAGAGGGCGCAGCCAAGCTGTTCCTGGTCGAGGAGGTGGAGGAAATAGGTCTGGTCCTTGTCCGGATCACGGCTCAGCCGAAGGTGATGGCCCCGAGCATCCGTCACCCGACGGGCATAGTGGCCGGTGGCGATGGCGGAGGCCCCCAGGCCGCGGGCATGGTCGAGAAAGGCGCGGAATTTAATCTCGCGGTTGCACAGGACGTCCGGATTGGGGGTGCGGTTAGCCCGGTACTCGGCGAGGAAGGTGGCGAAGACCTGGTCCCAGTATTCGGTGGCGAAGTTGACGGTATGGAGGGGAATGCCAAGGTGCCGGGCCACGAGGGTCGCATCCGCCAGATCCGCCGCGGCGGCGCAATAGCCCGGTTCATCGTCCTCCTCCCAGTTCTTCATGAACAGGGCTTCCAGGCGGTATCCCCGGTCGCGAAGCAGCAGGGCGGCCACCGAGGAATCGACGCCCCCCGAGAGGCCGACCATGATCCGGTTCGCCGTGGCCGGGCCAGGGCCGGGGCCCGGGGTAGGGTGCTCGGTTGACGGGTGGATTCCCGATCCTCCCCGGGGGGGGGCAGGGCGCAAGGGCATGGGATATTACTGTTTAAGAATATGTTACTGGATTAAAAAATAACGGAAAGAGCCATTGAGGTCCGCGAAGTCCTATAATCCCTTTAGCTTCTCTCAGACCTCCTGCGGGGGCTGGATCCTTTCCCTTAAAGCAATCGCGATGAGATAAACGACATGGCCTACGACAAGATTCAGGTACCCGCCAGCGGCGAGAAGATCACCGTTGGCGAGAATTACGCCCTCCGCGTCCCCAATCAGCCCATTATCCCTTACATCGAGGGGGATGGCACCGGGATCGACATCACCCCGGTCATGATCAAGGTGGTCGACGCGGCGGTGGCCAAGGCTTATGGGGGCAGCCGCCAGATTCAGTGGATGGAGGTCTACGCCGGCGAGAAATCGACCAAAATCTATGGCGATGACGTCTGGCTGCCCGATGAGACGCTGGAGGCGGTCCGGGAGTTCGTGGTCTCCATCAAGGGTCCGCTGACCACCCCCGTCGGGGGCGGAATCCGCTCGCTGAATGTGGCCCTGCGTCAGCAGTTGGACCTTTACGTCTGTCTGCGCCCGGTGCGCTATTTCCAGGGCACCCCCAGTCCGGTCAAGGAGCCCCAGGACACGGACATGGTGATCTTCCGTGAGAATTCCGAGGATATCTACGCCGGTATCGAGTGGGCGGCGGGGAGCGCCGAGGCCAAGAAGGTCATTGATTTCCTCCAGAACGAGATGGGGGTGACCAAGATTCGCTTCCCGGCCAGTTCCGGCATCGGTATCAAGCCGGTCTCCGCTGACGGCACCAAGCGCCTGGTGCGCAAGGCCATCCAGTATGCCATCGACAACGATCGAAGCTCGGTGACCCTGGTCCACAAGGGCAACATCATGAAATTCACCGAGGGGGCCTTCAAGAATTGGGGCTATGAATTGGCCCAGGAGGAGTTCGGCGCCGAGGAGATCGACGGTGGTCCCTGGTGCGGCCTGACCAACCCCAAGACTGGCCGGGAGATCATCATCAAGGATGTCATCGCGGACGCCTTCCTGCAGCAGATCCTGCTCCGCCCCAAGGAATACGATGTCATCGCCACCCTCAACCTCAATGGTGACTACATCTCCGATGCCCTGGCCGCCCAGGTGGGGGGCATCGGCCTGGCCCCGGGGGCGAACCTTTCGGATTCCGTCGCCATGTTCGAGGCGACCCATGGCACCGCGCCCAAGTACGCCGGCAAGGATCAGGTCAACCCCAGCTCCATCATCCTCTCCGCCGAGATGATGCTTCGCCATCTGGGCTGGACCGAGGCGGCGGACCTGATCATCAAGGGGGTGGAGGGTTCCATCTCGGCCAAGACCGTGACCTACGACCTGGAGCGGTTGATGGAAGGGGCGACCAAGCTGAGCTGTTCCGCCTTTGGCCAGGCGGTGATCGACAAGATGTGAATGGGGAGAAGCCGGCCTCACCGCCAGGCCGGCGACACGGCTAACGCCGCGGCCACCCTCCTGACTGGAGGGTGGGGGCCCGCCGTTCGGGAGGTTGAGGGTAGGGCTTGAGCCGTCGTGATCTTCATCCCGAAGATCGCCATGAGAAATTCCACTCAAAAAGAACCGCGCCGCCCTAGATTAGAGCAGCGCGGTCGGTTGTTTATGAATCAGTGGAGTTAATTGAGTCGGTTAACGCGGGCGGCATGCAGTCCCTTCGGGCCCTGACTGATTTCGAACTGAACCTTTTGCCCCTCCTTGAGAGTCCGATAGCCATCCATGTCGATGGCCGAGAAGTGGACGAACACGTCTTCCTCGTTGCCGTCTGATCTCACGAATCCATATCCCTTGGCGTTGTTGAACCATTTCACAATACCGGTCATCATCGCTGTCACTCCTCCTGGGAGATCTTGGGGGTTTTCCCCCATTTGTATTTTCATTCCTGACGGCACCTGAATCAGGTACGCGCCAGGCGACTGCTCAGGGCCACGCCCTCTTGGCGCACAGGTTATGTTGCGTAATGGGAAGGAAGACTTTCCAGGAGACCCTTGGCGCAAGGTGGTTGCGTCACCTGTTCAGCCCTTGTTTTTCTTACCGACGACGGTGAAGGCCGCGCCGGCCGTCGTCTTGAGCGTCAAGTATAATGACCCCACTCTTTGGGTCAAACCAAAAATGACAGATTCGTGGGAATTCGCATTGACATGAGTGGTTCGGATGTGAATCAGGAACATGCGGCGGGTGCGGCCGTCCAGGAGGCCAGGCCCGAGCTGAAGCCGCCACCAAAATACAAGGTCCTGCTTCTCAACGATGATTTCACGCCCATGGATTTTGTCGTTCAGGTTCTGGAACTCTTTTTCCATCTGAGCCGGGAGAAGGCCACTCAGATCATGCTCCATGTGCATACCCGGGGCGTGGGCGTTTGTGGTGTCTTCTCGCGGGACGTCGCCGAGACCAAGGTGGCTCAGGTAAAGGAATTCGCCCGGCGGCACCAGCACCCTCTCATGTGCACCATGGAAGAGGCATGAAGTACCCCCTCCCGGACCGGTGACCCCTATGTTGAGTAAAGACCTCGAATTCACCCTGACCCAGGCCTTTCATCAGGCGCGTGAGCAACGACACGAATACATGACCGTCGAGCACCTGTTGCTCTCACTCCTCGACAACCCGAGCGCCGCCAAGGTCCTGCGGGCCTGTGGGGCCGATGAGGGCAGGCTGCGAGCCGACATCTCCCTGTTCATTCAGGAGACGATTCCGCTCATCCCCGAGGGGGATAAGCGCGAGACCCAGCCGACCATCGGTTTTCAGCGCGTCCTGCAGCGCGCCGTCTTCCATGTCCAGTCCGCGGGCAAGAAGGAGGTCACCGGGGCGAACGTCCTGGTGGCCCTCTTTGGTGAGCAGGACTCCCAGGCGGTCTATCTCCTCAGCCGTCAGGACATCAGCCGGCTCGATGTGGTGAATTACATCTCCCATGGGATCTCCAAGGTCCCGGGTGAGGGACAGGATGAAGAGAGCCCCGGCGAGGCGGCTGAGGAGCGGGAAGGGCGGGGCAAGGAGGGCGCCAACCCCCTGGAGAATTTCACGACCAACCTCAACGAGCAGGCGCGCCTGGGCCGTATCGACCCCCTCATCGGTCGCGATGCCGAGGTCGAGCGCACCATCCAGACCCTGTGCCGGCGGCGCAAGAACAACCCCCTGCTGGTGGGTGAGGCCGGGGTGGGCAAAACCGCTATCGCCGAGGGCCTGGCACGGCGGATCGTCGAGGAGGCGGTGCCGGAGATCCTGGCGGATGCCGTCATCTACGCCCTGGACCTGGGCGCCCTGGTGGCTGGCACCAAGTACCGGGGCGACTTCGAGAAGCGCCTGAAGGCGGTCATCGCCCAACTGAAGCGCCAGCCCAAGGCCATTCTGTTCATCGACGAGATTCACACCATCATCGGCGCCGGTTCGGCCTCGGGCGGGGTCATGGACGCCTCCAATCTGATCAAGCCGGTCCTGGCCTCCGGGGAGTTGCGCTGTATCGGCTCGACCACCTACCAGGAGTTTCGCGGCGTTTTCGAGAAGGACCGGGCCCTGGCCCGGCGTTTTCAGAAGATCGATATCAACGAGCCCAGCGTCGAGGACACGGTCCTGATCCTCAAGGGCCTCAAGACCCGCTTCGAGGAACATCACCAGGTCAGCTACACCCAGCCGGCCCTAAGGGCCGCGGCGGAACTGTCGGCCAAGCACATCAACGACCGCCATCTGCCCGACAAGGCCATCGACGTCATCGACGAGGCCGGTGCCCATGTGCAGCTCATGCCCGCGGCGCGGCGCAAGAAACGTATCGACGTTGCCGACATCGAGCGTATCGTCGCCAAGATCGCCCGCATCCCGCCCAAGCAGGTCTCCGCCTCGGATACCGAGTCCCTGCGCAACCTGGACCGGGATCTGAAACTGGTGGTATTCGGCCAGGAACCGGCCATCGACACCCTGACCGCCGCCATCCGCATGAGCCGCTCCGGCCTGGGGCAGGAGGAGAAGCCCATCGGCTCCTTCCTCTTCGCCGGTCCCACGGGCGTGGGCAAGACGGAGGTGACCCGTCAGCTTGCCCGGATCCTGGGGCTGAAATTGATCCGTTTCGACATGTCGGAGTACATGGAGCGCCACACGGTGTCGCGCCTCATCGGCGCCCCGCCGGGTTACGTCGGCTTCGATCAGGGCGGCCTGTTGACGGAGGAGATCAACAAAAATCCCCATGCCGTCCTGCTGCTGGACGAAATCGAGAAGGCCCACCCGGACGTCTTCAACCTGCTCCTCCAGGTGATGGACCATGGCACCCTGACCGACAACAACGGCCGCAAGGCGGACTTCCGCCATGTGGTGCTGGTGATGACCACCAACGCGGGGGCCGCCGAAACCAGCCGGGCCTCGATCGGCTTCACCGAACAAGATCATGCCAGCGACGGCCTGGAAGTCATCAAACGGATTTTCACCCCGGAGTTTCGCAACCGGCTCGACGCGGTGGTCCTGTTCGGGGCCCTATCGCCCGAGACCATCGCCAGCGTGGTCGATAAATTCCTGTTCGAGCTGGAACAGCAGTTGCTGGAGAAAAAGGTCAGCCTGATCGTGGACGACAAGGCTCGCGCCTGGTTGGCGGAAAGGGGTTATGACCCACGCATGGGCGCCCGGCCCATGAGCCGGATCATCAAGGACCACATCAAGAAGCCCCTGGCCAACGAGCTCCTCTTCGGCGAGCTCGTCAATGGCGGCGAGGTTCGGGTGACAGTGGGCGCGGAGGGGCTGGATTTTGAGTTCAAGATTAAAGCGGTGCCGGAGGCCGCTGCTTGCGCCTAAAATGACTGCCTGGGCGGTTGGGTGGCTCACTCGGCCGATACAGCCCTTCGCCCGGGGTCGCCCGGGCCGCTCGCGCAACGGGAAATTCTTGTTCTTCGCGTTCCTGGCGTCCTGGCGCGAGTCAATTGCCGGCCTCGGCAACATCCATGACCCTTCGGGGCGGGGGGCGAGATAGGGTTTAGTGCTGTACTAGGCGCGAAGGACAGCGCCTAAGGCGAAGGCAGCCCATTAAGGGTTTGAATCGTCAGGGAGCGGCCCCTGAGGCGGGTTAGCCGGGGGCAGCGAAGTGGATCAGATCCGCTCAGCGCGCCCGATAGGTGATACGCCCCTTGGTCAGGTCGTACGGTGTAAGCTCCACGGTCACCTTGTCCCCGGTCAGGATGCGGATGTAGTGCTTGCGCATCTTGCCGGAGATGTGCGCGGTCACCACGTGGCCGTTTTCTAACTCGACACGAAACATGGTATTAGGCAGGGTATCGACCACGGTACCCTCCATGGAAATGACGTCTTCTTTGGCCATGGATGTGTTGCTTGGCTCCTCAGGGGCACTCCTCGGGGTGAACTGAAAAAGTATAGCACGAAGGCCCGCGGCATGGCGGGCCGCGGAGCAGGTAGCTGTTGGGGATCAGAAGGCGGCACCCGAGGGTTTGCCCAGCTTTTTGAGAATCACGGCCAAGGGGCAGAAGCCGGTGAAGGCGGACTGGAGCAAATTCAGGCCCACGAAGGCGGTGAGAAGAAGCCAGAGTTGATTGCCGGTCAGATAGCTAAGCAGGACGGTGACGAGGACGAAGGTGCCGGCAACCGCCAGGACGATGCGATCAATGGTCATGTGACTTTCCTCTTGATGTAGGTGCGTTAACCCGTGGTGAATGGAGTCAAGTTTCGGGCGGTCAAGGTGCCGCTGAAGGGCCGTTGACCCCGCGAGGGGCAGGGGGAATCGGCACTCAGGGGATTAACCGCGCATGGAATCGAAGAATTCCCCGTTGGTCTTGGTCGCCTTCAGCTTGTCATGGAGGAATTCCATGGCGGCCAGTTCATCCATGGGGTGCAGGATCTTGCGCAGGATCCACATCTTTTGCAGTTCGCCCGGGTCCATCAGTAGCTCCTCGCGACGGGTGCCGGAGCGGTTGATGTTGATCGAGGGGAAGATGCGCTTCTCGGCGATGCGTCGGTCGAGATGAATCTCCATGTTGCCGGTGCCCTTGAACTCCTCGTAGATGACGTCGTCCATGCGCGAGCCGGTATCAATGAGGGCGGTGGCGAGGATGGTCAAGGAGCCACCCTCCTCGACGTTACGGGCGGCGCCAAAGAAGCGCTTGGGGCGTTGCAGGGCATTGGCGTCGACGCCACCGGTGAGGACCTTGCCCGAGGAGGGCACCACGGTGTTGTAGGCGCGGGCCAGCCGGGTGATGGAGTCCAGCAGGATGACCACGTCGCGCTTGTGCTCGACCAAGCGCTTGGCCTTCTCGATGACCATCTCGGCCACCTGGACGTGGCGGGTGGCGGGCTCGTCGAAGGTGGAGGAGATCACCTCGCCGCGCACCGAGCGCGCCATCTCGGTGACCTCCTCCGGCCGTTCGTCGATGAGCAGGACGATCAGATAGCAGTCCGGATGGTTATGGCCGATGGACTGGGCGATGTTCTGCAGCATCATGGTCTTGCCCGCCTTGGGCGGGGAGACGATGAGGCCGCGCTGGCCTTTGCCGATGGGCGCCACCAGGTCGATGGTGCGGGCGGTGATGTCCTCGGTGCTGCCGTTGCCCAGCTCCAGCTTGAGGCGTTTGTTGGCGAAGAGCGGGGTGAAGTTCTCGAAGAGGATCTTGGTCTTGGTCGCCTCGGGTCGGTCGAAGTTGATGTCGTTGACCTTGAGCAGGGCGAAGTAGCGCTCCCCCTCTTTGGGTGGCCGGATCTTGCCGGTGATGGTGTCCCCGGTGCGTAGATTGAAACGGCGGATCTGGCTGGGGGAGACGTAGATGTCGTCCGGCCCGGCCAGGTAGGAGGAATCCCCGGCGCGCAAAAAACCGAACCCGTCCTGCAGGATTTCCAGCACCCCGTCCCCGGAGATCTCCTCGCCCTTTTTGGCATGCGCCTTGAGGATAGCGAAAATCAGGTCCTGCTTGCGGGACCGGCCCACGCCCTCGATGAGCATGGCCTGGGCCATGTCCACCAGTTCGTTCACCGGCATCTTTTTGAGTTCGGTCAGGTTCATGTTTTTTTGGGCGAAGAGGTAGGAACGATTCGCTCCAACCCTGGGGCGGCGTCACGGCGGACGCGGAGGGGATGGAGGGGTTGGGGGGCGGGGCGGGGTGCCCGGCGGGGCACCCGGTATGAAATGGCGTGGGGCTTCCGAGCCCGGAGCGGTTACAGGTTACTGTCAATAAAGGCGGTCAACTGGGATTTGGAAACGGCCCCGACCTTGGTCGCCTCGACCTCACCCTGCTTGAAGAGCATCAGGGTGGGAATGCCACGGATTCCGTAACGCGGTGGGATGTCCGGATTCTGGTCAATATTGAGCTTGGCGATGCGCACCCGGCCTTCATACTCGGCGGCAATCTCATCCAGGATAGGGGCGATCATCTTGCAGGGACCGCACCAATCGGCCCAGTAATCAACAAGGACCGGCTCGGCGGACTTGAGGACATCTTGTTCAAAGGATGCATCCGTCACATGCATGATGCGATCGCTCACTGGAGTCATTCTCCCTTACATTGTCTTGCTGGCGGGGCGAGGCCCCTGAAGGAGGCCGGCGGCAGGGGTGGCGCGGAAGGTGCGTGGGTGCGTGCCGGGTGGCGCCGAAATCCGGGCTTGAGTAAGATGCTATTTCAGCCAAGATTCCGAAAATTTGCAAGCCCTTCGCGGCCGCGTCACGCATCCAGGGCCGGAGAGCCCCCGAATTCATGACCCAGACACATCTGACCGCCACTCGTTTTACCAACTTCGACCTCGATCCACGTATCCTGCAAGGCCTCGCTGACGCCGGCTTCGAATACTGCACCCCCATTCAGGCCGAGACCCTGCCCATCGCCCTGGCGGGGGAGGACGTCGCCGGCCAGGCCCAGACCGGCACCGGCAAGACGGCGGCCTTCGTCGTCGCCACCCTGCAGCGCCTGCTGACCCAACCCCCGGCCCCCGAACGCAAACCCAACGAGCCGCGCGCCCTGTTCGTGGCCCCGACCCGGGAACTGGCGGTGCAGATCCACAAGGACACCCAGGTCCTGGCCGCTCACTGTGGCTTTCGCCTGGGCCTGGTGTATGGCGGCACCGGCTATCAGCAGCAACGGGACGAGGTCGCCGCCGGGATCGATATCCTCATCGGCACCCCAGGCCGGCTGATCGATTATTTCAAGCAGCGGGTCTTCGACCTGCACCAGGCCGAGGTGGTGGTCATCGATGAGGCCGATCGCATGTTCGATCTCGGCTTCATCAAGGATATTCGTTATCTATTGCGCCGCCTGCCGCCCCCAAGCCGACGCCTGGGGATGCTCTTCTCCGCCACCCTGTCCTACCGGGTGACGGAACTGGCCTACGAGCACATGAACGACCCGCGCCCGGTGGCGATTGAACCGGACCGGGTGACGGCCGATCGGGTGGTGCAGCGCTGCTACATGGTTGCCAATGACGAAAAGGTGGCCCTGATCATCGGCCTGCTGCGGGGATTGAAAGAGGCGCGGGTCATCATCTTCGCCAACACCAAGCGCGCCACCGAGGGCATCTGGGGTTTCCTGGAGGGCAATGGCCTGCGCGCCGCCATCCTCTCCGGCGACGTGCCGCAGAAAAAGCGCCTGAGCCTGCTCAAGGCCTTCCAGCACGGAGAGTTGCCGATCCTGGTGGCCACGGACGTGGCGGCGCGGGGCTTGCACATTCCCGGCGTCACCCACGTCATCAACTACGATCTGCCCGAGGACGCGGAGGACTACGTCCACCGTATCGGCCGCACCGCCCGTGCCGGGGCGACGGGCGAGGCCATCAGCTTCGTCTGTGAGACCTACGCCTTCTGCCTGCCGGATATCGAGCGCTTCATTGGCGCCAAGATCCCGGTGGAGCCCGTCACCGCCGAGATGCTGGTGCATGTCAGTCCCCACAGCCGGGTGCGTGTGCCCCACCATGGCGACTGGCATGAGGGCGAAGGACCGCGTCGTGGCCGGGGAGGTCGGCGCGAGGGCTCAGAATCAGGTAGCCGTGGTGGCCGGCGCGAGGGCTCAGAATCAGGTGGCCGGGGTGGCGGCGAGCGGCGACGCGGCTCCGCGATGACTGGTGCTGAGGCGTCGGCTGCCCCCAATGCCCAGGAGAGGACACCAGCCGCACGGGTCGATGACCCTCAAGTCGAGGATAGTGGCCGCACCTTCCAGGTTGAAGAACCGGGTGGTTCCGCGGCTGCCACTCCTCACGCTGCTGGCCAGGCTGAGGCGACGTCACCGTCACGGCCATCCCGGCGCAGGGCCCGACCCAAGCCCAATCCCCAACCCAAGTCCGAGGTCCACACCCAGACCCAGATCCAGGCCCAACATCACTCTGAGTCACAGCACCCGTCGGAAGCGGGGTCCGGACCCGGACCTCATGTGGAAGAGGCGATGATGGGGGAGGGGGCGCCCAAGCGCCGCCGGCGGCGGCGTTCGCGCCGGCCGGCCGGCCTGGCCCCGGAGGCCGGGGGTGGAAGTCAGGAGGAGCGGGCCCCGCCGCCGGAGTCCTGAGCCCTGAGGGCCGCCCGCAGCCCGGGCAGGAGCTCGCCGAAGCCGTGGATGGCCATATAGCGTTCCGCGCCCCGGGGTGGGGCCTTGGAATCCGGCGCCAGTACCTGCACCAGGTGGCGAAAGCCATAGTCCCGGGCGGCATCCAGGACATTGAGGCTGTCGTCGATAAAGAGGGTGCGCTCCGGGTCGAAGGGCTCGATGGCCTGGACCCGGTGCCAGAAGCCCGGGGTCTCCTTCGGCAGCCCCAGATCATGGGCGCTGATGATTCGCTCCAGGTGGCCCACCAGGGGTGTCTTGCGCATCTTGAGGGCGATGGCCTTCTGATGGGCATTGGTCACCAGCACCCGCCGCCAGGGGCGTTCCGCCAGGGCCTCGAGAAATTCCAGGACCCGGGGGTGGACCGCGATCAGGTGGTCGATCTCCTCCTTGAGCAGGGCGATGTCCAGGCCCAGTTCCCGGCTCCAATGGTCAACGCAGTACCACTCCAGGGTCCCCTCCCGATCCCGGTAACGGGCCAGGAGTTCCTCCCGGGCCTGCGTCAGGTCCAGGCCCCGGGAGGCCGCGAACCGCGCGGGGACGTGTTCCCGCCAGAAGCGGTTATCGAAATGCAGATCCAGCAAGGTCCCATCCATATCGAGGAAGACCTTGTCGATTTGGCTCCAGTCGATCATCGTTGGCTTGTCGCCTCCTGAACTGCCGTGACGGGAAGACAGCATAACGCCTCGACCGGGTATTTTTCATTTGCAACCCGGCCCTGGCCATGAAGAGCATGTCTTGCCCGCCCCGTCTCGCTGTTGTGTCCGCGCCCCATCCTTTTGCGTAACTTCCCTGGCCAGGCCCATGAACGCTGCCCTCATCCACCTTCCCACGCTGTTCCTGACCTGCATCCTGATGGCGACGTCTGGCGCTCTCGTGGCC
>CALMDH010000191.1:0-31308 GCA_937862735.1 uncultured Gammaproteobacteria bacterium | reverse complement strand
CAGACCCGCTGGCGCAGGGCATGATTCAGGGTCTCCAGCTCGCAAACGTGGCGTTATCACGGTAGGACGGCCGGTTGCCCGACCGCCCCCGTACAGATCCCGGCGTGCGGAACTACCGCACCGGGCTCTTCGAAGTTACTCGCTTCGCACATGACGACTCCGACGGTTACTCAGAAGTTGTGGCAGATGTATGGTCGTTCGAGCTTGAAAACCCTGATCAGCTCAGTAAAGCCTTTCCAGTTATAGCTGCGCCGCTGGCTGCGGCGGTTCAACTGGCGGAACAGCATACGGGTAATCTGATAATAGAAGTCATTCAGGCTCTTGGAGTTGCCACGGACACCATAGTAGTGGTAGTGCCCGCTCAGCTTCGCGTTGAGGTCGGCGAAGAGCCGGTCCGTGCGCTGCTGACCGTGCTGACGACACCAGGTGTGGAAACTCGCCAGCGCGGCACGGTACTTCCGCCGGGAGGTCCGGCGCTTCAGCATCGGCTTCCCCCAGCGACCATGCGCCCAGCGGAACTCGAATCCCAGGAATTCGAACGTCCCGTTTCTCGCTACGTCCTGGCGTGAGAACCGCAGCAGCTGCGTCTTCTCGGGTGCGACTTCCAAGCCGAACGTCGCCAGGCGTGCTCCCAGCACGCGGTAGAAGCGCTCGGCATCGGTGGCACACTCGAAAGCGCACACGAAGTCGTCCGCATACCGACAGAGGAACGCCTGGCCTTTGCAGTGCGCCTTGACCGTATCCTCGAACCATACATCCAGGGCATAGTGAAGATAGACGTTGGCGAGGACCGGTGAGACGATCCCGCCTTGCGGTGACCCCTGTTCCGGGTGCTGCACCGTGCCATCCGGCTCCAATATGCCCGCTTTCAGCCATTTTTGGATCAGCCGCAGGAACCGCTCGTCGGCAATCCGTTGCCGTAACAGCGTGACCAGCCGGTCGTGGTCGATCCGGTCGAAAAAGCTGCGGATGTCCGCCTCGACCAGAAAGTGATATCGCCCACTCCGCAACGCCGCGCTCAGGTCTCGCACGGCGTCCAGGGCACCGACGTGGGGTCGGTAGCCATAACTGCAGCCGCGAAAGTCCTGCTCGTAGATCTCCTCCAGGATCTTGGTCACGCCCATCTGCAGCACCTTATCCGCGATGGCGGGAATCCCCAAGGGCCTCATTTTTCCATTGAGCTTGGGGATATATCTTCTGAGCACCAGCTTGGCCCGATACCATCCGCCTTTGAGTGCCGCCACCAGTCCTTCGACGTTTTCTCGCAGGTTGGCCTCATAGTGCCGCGCGTCCTGACGGTCTACGCCGCAGGCCGCGCGCTTGTTGATCAGCCTCCAGCAGGCCAGTAGATAACCCACGGTCAGCAGTTGCATGAGGTTCTGGAATCGATGGGCCTTGTCCGATGCCGCTTTCTTCGCTATTCCCAACAGGGAGGTTTGCTTCATGGTTCAGCTCGACAGGTCTGGATGAAGTTGCCTTTGTTGGCTACGTAACTTCGCCGACCCCTTCCCGCCAACCACGGCTCCCCCGGGCGTCCAGTACTATGAGCCGGTCTGACTCCCCATCCACTACCAGCGCCCCTCCCTTCTCGGTCGGTGACGCTTCCCCGGTCGGCGGGCTGTAGGCTTCGGTCTAACACCGTGTCCGGGTTTCCCCTGCTGTGTCTCACGAACCGCATGCCTTACCTTCGCCGCCGGGAGCCGATGGGGCCTCCCAAGTTCTCAGCGCTTCTCTTCCCGCATGCCAGGCGCTCACACCCCGACAGACCCTCGGGAATCTCGCCGTGACCAGACCTTAGGGCAAGGTTTGTTTTCTCTGTTGTCTGCCTGGTTTCCCGGCAGTGCCACATGATTTTGCCCATCGTCCGCTCTATCGATTCCTCTGTGCTGGCTTCCAGGTCTGCGACCCTGTCGCCGTCTGTATTTACAATTAACGAGGCTGAAATCGCTTCAGGGTGGTGCGGCCACCCCTCTGGCCTACGGGATTCTCTGTGTACGCTTCACCTCGGTTGTTCACGTTCGCTCCAGTGTCCCTACCCAGGCGTCGCTCTCCGTGCGAGGTGCAACACTCGATATGGGTGGGTGGCTAGCCCTTACCCAACCGGGACTTTCACCCGGCAAGAAGCGCCAAGCTTCGCTTGGCTTGGCGCACCGCGGACTTCCTTGAACAGCCGCCCGAGGGTGGTTTCATCCGGTACCCGGTGCCAGCCCGCCAAGCGTCGCAGCACCTGATCGCTCCACACCGCCACGCACTGGCTGAGGCTGCGGGCACCGCCGATCAGGCCGATCATGACCAGATAGGCGGCATCGACCAAACCATAGACGGCATTCGCGCTCCGCGCATGACCCACCTGCTGCCGAAACAGGGTGGCGAAACCCAGGTGGTCCAGAAACTGAATCACCGGGGCCAGACCCCCCTGACTGGTGTGCGCCGGACCCGCCTCGCCATAGTGGATCTTGGGCGCGGCGCCACGCGCCGTCTGGCCGCCGTTTGTGCTATTTTTGCTCATGGAAAGGGTGACTCCTCAGGCTGATGCTTTCAGCGTTTAACTCACTGAGGAGTATACCCTTTCTTGTTTTCGACGTCCTGTGCTTGCAGGATTTAGGTAAGACAGGATTGAGACAGGACAAAACAAGGCTTGGTGAGTCGTAATTGTTCATACCCCTCGCGCACGATGAGGGTTTTGGTGGCACAAGGGGCTGACTTTCCTACTCCCTCCCCCCTGGTGGGGGAGGGTTGGGGAGAGGGGGGCTGAACGGGTACGGTGAGTCTCCTCCTGGATGAGGCGGACAACCCCAGGGCGTCGGGTATACTTTGTCTACCCGCAACACCAGCGAGATTTCTCCGTTAGCCGTGAGTCTTGTCCCTTCCTCCCCCCGCTTCTGGGAAACCACCCCGCTGAACGACATGAGCCCTGAACAGTGGGAGGCCCTGTGCGACCGTTGCGGCAAGTGCTGTCTGGAAAAACTGGAGGAGGAGGAGACGGGTCGGATCTTCTACACCAACGTGGCCTGCAAGCTCCTCGACCCGGACACCGGGACCTGTCGTAACTACGCCCATCGCTCCCGCCTGGTGCATGATTGCATCGAGCTCACTCCGGCGACCATCGCCTACCCGCGCTGGCTCCCCGCCACCTGCGCCTACCGCCTGCTGCGTCAGGGCGAACCCTTGCCCGACTGGCATCCCCTGCTCAGCGGCGACCCCGACTCCGTCCACCGCGCCGGTCATTCCGTCGCCGGGCGGGTGATTCCCCCGGATCAGGCCGGACCCTTGACTCATCACCTCATCGACTGGATCGAGTAGGCCACGTCCGGTACGGAGAGCTGGCTCCCCCTCTGCCCCTGCCTATACTTCGCGGGAACTGGAAATTTCAGCGAAACACTGCTGGATGAATCCAGCGTCGGTGCCGATCAATTGCAGGCATTGCATGCGGTTTACCGCTCGGCATTTGCCGCGGGATTCATCTTGATCGGCGCGGCACTCATTTTTCTCCACGGGGTGGTCCGGCGGGAACCGACAAGCCCGCATGATCGGAGGGATCAGGGCGCGGCATAACCCGCCAGCGCCACCGATGAAATCTGAAATTTTCGACCACGCGATTCCATTGACGGAAATCAATGTCAACGCGGCCCTTAAATATAAGAATTTCAGCATGTTCTAGGACACTAAAGTTGCCGCGCCCGATGAAATCCGCCGTTCCCCTGTCGCTCTCCTTTTGCCCCGCCCGCCTCGACGCCATCCAGAGCGCATCCGGCCTGATTCTGGCCCTGTTCATGTGGCTGCACATGCTCTTCGTCTCCAGCATCCTGCTGGGCAAGGACGCCTTCTGGACGGTTGCCCGCTTTTTCGAGGGCTATTTCATCCTGGGCCGGCCCTTGCCGCTCCTGGTGTCCCTGATCGTCGCGGCCATCCTGGCGCTGGTGGTGCTGCACGCTGTCCTGGCCCTGCGCAAGTTTCCCGCCGACTGGCATCAGTACCGAACCTTCTGGCGCCATGCCCACCGCTTCCCCCACAGCGACACCCGGCTGTGGCTGTTGCAGGTGATCACCGGCTTCGCCCTCTTCTTCCTCGCGCCAGCTCATCTCTATCAGATGATGGCGCACCCGGAGCTGATCGGCCCCTATGCCTCCGCCGACCGGGTCTGGAGCGGCCATTTCTGGCCCCTCTACCTGCTGCTACTCTTCGCCGTGGAGTTGCACGGCGGCGTCGGCCTCTATCGCCTGGCCCTCAAGTGGGGCTGGTTCATGGGCAAGGACCCGGCCCGGTCCCGCCGGCGCATGAAGCGCGGCAAGTGGCTTTTGACCGGCCTCTTCATTGGCGTCGGCCTCCTGGCGCTGGGGGCCTATATCTGGATTGGCCTTCAGCACGCCGATCGGGTGGGAGAGCGCTACACCCCGGCCTGGGCACTGACCGGCGCGGCGGCGGCACCGGCCCAGCCCACACCCACCGGCGCCGTGGAGGCACCACCCCAGCCCGCTCCCACCGGTGCCGTGGAGGCACCGGCCCAGCCCACGCCCACCGGCCTGGTGGAGGCACCACCCCAACCCGCTCCCACCGCCAGCGGCGCAGCGCGTCCGGCCGCCCAATCCAATCCTGGCCCGGCCAGCACCACCCACCCAGCGGCGGAGGCCCGGCCATGAAAATCCTCTACACCGACGTCCTGGTCATCGGCGGCGGCCTCGCCGGCCTGCGCACCGCGGTGGGGGTCAAGCGCCGGGGTCTGGATACCCTGATCCTGTCCCTGGTCCCGCCGAAGCGTTCCCACTCGGTAGCGGCCCAGGGAGGCATGCAGGCCAGCCTGGCCAATGGCGTCAAGAGTCTTGGCGACAACGAGGAGGTCCACTTCCAGGACACGGTGCGCGGCAGCGACTGGGGCTGCGACCAGGTGGTGGCGCGCCTCTTCACCCACATGGCCCCCAAGGCAGTGCGGGAACTGGCGGCCTGGGGGGTGCCCTGGAGCCGGGAGCGCCAGGGTGAGCGCCAGGCCTTCATCAACGGTGAGGCGGTGAGCTTCCAGGTCCCGTCCCGGGCCCATGGCCTCATCGCCGCCCGGGACTTCGGCGGCACCAAGAAGTGGCGCACCTGCTACACCTCTGACGGCACCGGCCACGCCATGCTCTTCGCCGTGAGCGACCAGGCCATCGCCGCCGCCATCCCGGTCCACGAGCGCCAGGAGGCCCTGGCCCTGATCCACGACGGCGACCGCTGCCAGGGGGCGGTGGTGCGCGACCTGGTGACCGGGGAGTTGCGCGCCTATCTGGCGCGGGCGACGGTCATGGCTACCGGCGGCTTCGGCCGCATCTGGGGGGTCTCCACCAACGCCATCATCAACGAGGGCATCGGCCAGGCCATCGCCCTGGAGACCGGGGTGGCGCGGCTGGCCAACCTGGAGGCGGTGCAGTTTCACCCCACCGCCATCGTCCCCGCCGGCATCCTGGTCACCGAGGGCTGCCGCGGCGACGGCGGCCTGCTGCGGGACGTCGACGGCCATCGCTTCATGCCCGATTACGAGCCGGAGAAGAAGGAACTGGCCTCCCGGGACGTGGTCTCCCGGCGCATGGCCGAGCACATGCGCAAGGGCAAGGGGGTCAAGGGGCCCTTCGGCGACCACCTGTGGCTGGACATCAGCGTCCTCGGCCGCGCCCACATCGAGAAGAACCTGCGCGAGGTCAAGGAGATTTGCCAGTACTTCCTGGGCATCGACCCGGCGGTGGATTTCATCCCGGTCCGCCCCACCCAGCATTATTCCATGGGTGGCATCCGCACCGACCATCGGGGCCAGAGCCCCTGGCTTCGGGGCCTGTTCGCCTGCGGGGAGGTTGCCTGCTGGGACCTGCACGGTTTCAACCGTCTGGGGGGCAACTCGGTGGCGGAGACGGTGGTGGCGGGGATGCTGGTGGGCGAGTACGTCGCCGACTTCTGCGCCTCCCCCGCCGGGCAGATCCAGATCTCCACCGGGCTGGCCCAGGACTTCCTGCGCCGCGAACAGGCCCACCTGGACCACCTGCTGGCAGGACCGGGTCAGGAGGATGCCATTGCCATCCGCCAGGCCATGGAGCGGGTGATGACCGACCGGGTCGGCCTGTTCCGCAAGGGGCCGGACCTGGAGGCGGCGGTGACGGAACTGCGGGAGCTGCTGGTCCGCACCCAGCGGCTGGGGGTGCGCAACCCCCACCCCGGCGCCAATCCCGAGCTGGTCCTGGCCTACCGCCTGCCGCGAATGCTTAAGGTCGCCCTGGGCGCCGCCCTGGGTGCCCTGGCTCGCACCGAAAGCCGCGGCGCCCACTATCGGGAGGATTACCCGGGCCGCAACGACCGCGACTGGCTCAAGCGCACCCTGCTGCACTGGCCCGAGGGCAGCGACTTGCCGGTCCTGGACTATGAGCCCCTGGACGTCAAGGCCATGGAACTGCCACCGGGCTTCCGCGGTTACGGCGCCCGGGACATTCGCGACCATCCCGACACCGCCCACCGCCAGGCGGAGGTGGATGCCCTGCGCGGCGCGGGGGGTGAGGGGGAGACGTCCATCGCCCAGGACGATGAGGCCCAGTCCCTTCAGGAGCGGCTCATGCCCTTCCACCACCTGCTCCCCGCCCGATATCAGGGCCCGAACGCCCGCAGTTCCGCGCCAGTAACCGTTCAGCCCCCCTCTCCCCAACCCTCCCCCGCCAGGGGGGAGGGAGCAAGAGACCCGGTGGCCCCGTCCTGAGGTTCTAGAGGCCCATCACCGCGTCTTCCTGACCACCCGACCACCTGATCAACCATCCGCATCGGACGTCCCCGCCGCACCCGCTTCGCCCCAAGTGTTTCTCATGAGCCGCGCCCTGACCTTCCACATCTTCCGCCACACCCCAGGCAACCCGGACAGCGTCCCCCGCCTCCAGGATTACTCCCTGGAGGAGGCCCCGGGCATGACCCTCTTCATCGCCCTCAACCGCATCCGCGAGGAGCAGGACCCCAGCCTGGCCTTCGACTTCGTCTGCCGGGCCGGGGTCTGCGGCAGTTGCGCCATGGTCATCAACGGCCTGCCGGGCCTGGCCTGTCGCACCCTGACCGCCAGCCTGCCGCCCGAGATCACCCTGCTGCCCCTGCCGGTGTTCGAGCTGATTGGCGACCTGTCAGTGAACACCGGCAAGTGGATGCGGGCCATGAGCGAACGCCTGGAGACCTGGGTTCACCTCCAGGGAGAACCGGACCTGGACGCCGTCGAGGCGCCCATGGACCCGGACCTGGCGGATGAGATCTACGAACTGGATCGTTGCATCGAATGCGGCTGCTGCATCGCCGCCTGTGGCACGGCCCAAATGCGCGAGGACTTCGTCGGCGCCGTGGGCCTCAACAAGATCGCCCGCTTCCGCCTCGACCCCCGGGACCGGCGCGCGGAGCCGGACTACTACCGGGTCATCGGCGACGACGCCGGGGTCTTCGGCTGCATGAGCCTCCTCGGCTGCCATGACGTCTGCCCCAAGGGCCTGTCCCTCCAGACCCAGATCGCCTACCTGCGCCGGGCCATGGTGCGCCAAGGCCTGACCGGCCCGACGCGCTGCCTGTGACGGGGCTAATCACCCGCCAGCGTCTCCACTTCGAAGCCCACCAGCTTGCGCTGCTGGCGGCTGAATTCGACCCCGATGAGGTGAATGGGTTAGATCAAACAAGTTGTTCAGCCCCAAGAACAGGCTGACCTTGCTGAACTTGCTGATCCCGATGAGGAAGGCAAAACGAATATGCGCATCCTGGCCCTTGATGACCGAATAGAGATCGCGCAGGCCATCGCGCATCGCCCGGGCCGTCTCGGGATCGCTGATATTGTCCAGGATCGATTTGTCATACTCGTCCACGAGCACCACCACCCGCTCACCATGACGGGCATGGGCCCCGCCGATGAGCCCGTGGAAGCGACCGGAGCGGCTGCGGTGGGGGCTGGCGACCTCAAGTCGTGCCTCGTTTTCGGCTAGCACCTCCGCGATCTTCTCGTCGAGTTCCGCCCGATCGCGCAGCACGCCCTCGGCAAAGCTCAGCCGGATTACCGGAAAACGCCGCGACCAGTCCCAGCGACTTTCGGCCTCCAGCCCCTTGAACAGCGCCTGATTGCCACTGAACAGTCCCGCCAGCGTATCCAGAAACAGCGACTTGCCGAAGCGTCGCGGGCGAGAGAGGAAGTAATGCGTGCCCTCCGCGATCAGACGCAGGGCGAAACCGGTCTTGTCGACATAGTAGCAATCCCCCTCGCGGATCTTGCGAAAGGTCTGGATACCGATGGGCAGGGAACGGCGGTTCATGGCGGCAAGCGGCGGGGCTCGACAATCAAGACAATGGCTTGGATGTTAGCATGGGCGATAAGACCCTGCCGGCGACTTGAACGAGCGGCACCCTCCTGAAAGTCAACAAAGCAGAGGCTTTGACCAGACCGACGCTGGTAGTGACAGGAGCTAACCCTTACGGATCAGGTAATACCAAGGTTCAATAGACGTTCAGCGGGTGGGAAGCCATAATTTACCGCGGTTGGAATCTTGGCCATGCGTATGACGGCGCCTTCTTCGCATTGCCCCAACCACGCAGGCGCGTCATCACCTAGGAGAAAGCAATGTTCGAGCAAGCCAAACATTTTCAGCAGATCATCGCCAAGTGCTGGGCCGATGAACACTTTAAGCAGCGCCTTCTGGCTGACCCGGCTGAAACCCTGAAGCAGGAAGGGATAAAAGTTCCCGCGGGGGTCATGGTTAAGGTTATGGAGAACACCGCCCAGGTGGTTAATCTCGTCATACCCCAAAGACCCACGGATCTGGATGACGAAGCCTTGATCATCGCCACGGGTGGCGGTAATGGTGGAAATGCTGGCTTAGGTGGTAATGGGGGGGTTGCCGGTAATGGTGGCAATGGAGGTAATGCGGGCGGTAACGGTGGGTTAAATTGGTCAGGGGGTAATGGGGGAAATGGGGGTGTTGGTGGTAATGGGGGTTAATACTGGTAAGGAAGGTACTTTTGGAGGAGATCAATTCGGCGCGGCGAGATGATCCTAATCATCGGCTGCTTGGATCTAGGTCGAATGTGCTCTCCCACGCGTCTAAACTTAGCGGGGCAGACAGCCCCGCTTGGCCAAGATGAATTTATCCGCACCCCGTTAGGAATAATTAATCCATGTCTGAATCGTCTTCCCTGCCATCACGGGATGATATCGTGGCGCGGCAATACGAGGCATGGGTATACCCACCACCGGTCAACGACATGGTGGAAGCGATCCAGCATGGGTATTACGAGTACGCTGACATTCAAGCTGGTGGTCCGGTCTTCTGGCCGCGGCGAATGGATTTCAACGATCTTGATATCCTAATTGCCGGTTGTGGATCCAATCAAGCGGCCTACACCGCTCTGCGAAATCCCACTTCACGCGTGGTGGCGATCGACATTTCTCGATCAAGCCTCTCACACTCACAATACCTCAAGGATAAGCACGGTCTTGACAATTTGGAAGTTCGACATCTGGACCTGATGGCAGTCGCAAGTCTTGATCAGTCCTTTGACTTCATTTTATCAACCGGTGTCCTGCATCACCTCAAAGAACCGGGCCGTGGATTGCGGGCACTGCGTGACGTCCTGAGACCAGCAGGTGTTATGCATGTAATGCTATACGGCAAGACCCTTCGTCAAGGGGTTTACCTACTTCAGGAGGCGTTCCGGTTGATGGGGCTTGGCCAATCTGAGGATGATATTGCAATTGTCCGCAAAACGCTGGCCGCTCTACCCAGTCGCCACAGTGTCAATGCCTACCTTAACGCCAAGGATGCCTCGGAAGAACTAAAATACGATACAGCCATTGTCGATACCTTTCTCCATCGGCGTGACCGCGCCTATTCGATTATGGAACTATTTGACTTTGTTGATAAAAATCGCCTTGCATTTTTGGGCTGGATGGATCGACTCGATTGTTCAGGCCAAGCGCATTTCCCGGCTAACGACGCCATATCAAAACGTATCAAGCGGTTGGGCGAACGCGAGCGCGCGGCCGTCATCGACCTATTATCCTATACGCGTGGCGTCCATCGGTTCAACCTGTGCCACCCGGAATACCTTCACAGCCTGCCGAAGATTGACTTTGAGGGCACTGAATTCCTGCGCTACGTTCCTAAAGTTCACTGGCGCTTAAAGATGTCGCGCACAAATCCAGCCGACTCCGACAGCCCAGCGATCCTGGAACGTGAATGGCACAAGTTGTCGATTACACACCACCAGGCGCTACTGATCGAACAGGCCAATGGGCGACAAACCATCGCCGAGATCCAAAAAGTGCTGGATGGTCAGTCCATGACGGACGAAGAGAAACTCAACCTGGCACGTCAAACCTTTGTCGCCATGTACGACATGGGACATATTCTATTGTCATTGTACTGACCGTCAGACTTAAACCCGCTGTTGTGCCAACCTTTCACTACACCTGCTGCCGCTCCGCCAGTCGGGCAAAGGTGCCCTTGGCCGCCATCAATTCGGCATAGGTGCCGGTCTCGACGATACGACCCTCGTCCAGGACGTAAATACGGTCGGCATTGACCACGGTACTCAGGCGATGGGCCACCACCAGGCGGGTCACCCGCAGACGATCCAGGCTGGCGGTGACGATGGCCTGGGTGCGGTTGTCGAGGGCGCTGGTGGCTTCATCGAGGAGCAGGATCTTGGGTCGCCCGACGATGGCGCGGGCGATCATCAGGCGTTGCATCTGCCCGCCGGAGAGCACCCCGCCGCCCTCCAGGATCACCGTCTGCATGCCCATGGGCATCTGGCGGATGTCCTCGGCCAGGCCGACCCGTTCGGCGGCCTCCCAGGCGTCGTCCAGGGTGCCGCCGGAGGTGCCGAGGATGTTGTCGTGGAGGGGCTGCGGCAGCAACTGGGCATTCTGCATCACCACGCCCATCTGCCGGCGCACGGCGGTGGGATCGATGCTGGCCAGGTCCTGACCGTCGAAGAGGATGCCGCCGGCCTCCGGGGTCTCGAAGCCTAATAGCAGGCGCAAGAGGGTGGATTTGCCCGAGCCGGAGGGGCCGACCAGGGCGATGAAGTCCCCGGGGGCCACCGCCAGAGACACCTCGTTCAAGACCAGGGGGCCGTCCGGGGCGTAGCGGAAGCTGAGGTGACTGACCTCGATGGCCCCGGACAAGGGGCCGGGCTCCGGTTTGTCATCGGCGACCTCCGGGGCGGCGTTCAGCAGGGGACGGATGCGCTCGACCTGGGGTCGGACCGCGAGCAGTTGGGAGATCACCAGCAGCATCGCGATAAGGCTGGACGCAAAGGACTGGTAGGCCACCAGCAAGGCGGAGAAGGCGCCGACGGCGATCAGGTGGGGCTGCTCGCCCGGCTTGCCGATCAGCAGGACGAAGAGTAGCAGTCCAGAGAGGGCCAGGACCTGGTTGAGGGCCTCCTGCCAGGCGCCCAGACGCTGGGCGACGAACTGCTGGTGGCGGCCCGCCGCGAACAGACGGGCCCAGCGGGCGAAGGCCCGCTCTTCGCTGGCGGCCAGACGGAGCTTGGCCACGCCCAGGATGAGCTGCAGCAGGCAGTCATTGAGCTGGCCGGTCAGGTCGGCCAGCCGCCGCTCCCGACGCAGCCGCAGCAGGGTGAGGAGCAGGCTCAGGGCGATGTAGGCCAGGGTGAGCAGCGCCGCCCAGAGGGCGAGGCGGGCATCGTAATAGAACATCAACAGGAAACTGAACAGGCCGAAGACCCCGCTCAGGAAGCTATTGACGCTGGCGGTGGAGACCAGGGTCTGCACCTGGCTCATGGCCATGAGACGGGTCGCCAGATCCCCCGTGGTGTAGCCCCGAAAAAAGCCCATGGGCAGACGCAGAACCCAATCCATGAGACCGGCTTGCAGGGCCCGGCCGATCCGGCTCTCGGCGCGGCTGAAGGCCAGGGTGCCGGCATAGCTGACAGCAAAGGTCGTGCCCCCCAGGACCACCAGCACCAGGCCGAGTTGGAGGAGAAGGCCGTACTCGTCGTTGGGGATGACGCTATCGATGAGATAGGCGGTGGCCAGTGGGATCGCCAGGCCCAGCGCCGGGACGATGGCCCCCATGGCCAGCAGGGGCAGCAAGTCG
The DNA here is from genome assembly GCA_937862735.1 of uncultured Gammaproteobacteria bacterium. Lineage (GTDB taxonomy): Bacteria > Pseudomonadota > Gammaproteobacteria > Chromatiales > Chromatiaceae > M0108. Next base: position 19,222 of record CALMDH010000191.1, on the reverse strand, counting down.
CGACCGCCGTGCCGTAGGGCAGCGATGAAGAGTTCCCGCAGACTCAAGGGCCGCAACGGTAGGTGCCCCGTCAGCTCCCAGGCCGTCGCCGCCAGGCGCTCGGGGACCAGGGGCTCCTCCAGGCCCGTGGCGGGGTCAATGACCCGCGGGCGACCCCGTGATCCGGACAGCAACACCCGTGGCTGCACCGTGGCGGCGTCGAAGGCCAACAGGGTGCCGAAGTCGTGCCGCCACCAGGCATCCCGCAGGGTAACCGCGCGCGGGCGCAAGCCGCTGGCCCGGGCGAGATCGTCCAGGCTGGGGACTTCTCCGGGCTTGAGGTGGGCGGGGAGGCGGACCGCGAAGCCTTCCTCCCGGCCGATCAGGCGCAGGGCGGTGACGAGGGGGCTCTCTCCCCGCGCCGGGGTGATGGCGGCCCGCCCCGGGGGCGCGATCACCGCCATCAGCGCATGAAAGGCTTGGTCGCGCTCGGCCGCGGTGGCGGCCCGCCGCGCCTTGAGGCGATGGTGTTCATCGACGTTGGCCAGGCGCAGATTGAGGCTGGCGGTCGCGAAGAGGATCTCGTGCAGGCTGGCCACGCCCGCCCAGGCGTCACCCGCGGCCAGGGCGGTGGCGGTGGTGCGACCGTGCAGGGCCAGCTCCCGGGTAGCGAGCAGCCAGGCCTCGGGCGCCAGGGGGAAGGTCAGCTCACCCGCGGTCAGGGGCAGATCCTGGATATCGAGGAAAGTGGCCGCCGCCGGGTCGAGGCGCAGCCACACCAGGTCCTGGCTGGCGCCACAGCGCTGGCCGGCGGGGATCAGCAGCGCCTCTTCCGCCCCCAGGCCGAAGCCGATAGCGGGCCGCGGCCAGGCCCAGCGCGCCATGCCCGCGCTCAGGGCGCGCAACCACAGGTCCAGAGCCGCGGCCAGGGGGGGGATGACCTCGGGGTTGCTGGCCGCGGCGACCAGGGCGGCGAAGGGCAAGGCCAGGAGCCGGGTATCGACGTGGGGCACCGCCAGGAGGACGCAATCGGCGCCGCGGGTACCGTCGATGCCAAGCAGCAAGCCACCGGCGGTGACACTGGCCAGATGGTGGCGAGCCCCCTCCTCTCCCGCCGGCCCCCGGCTGACCAGAAACAGCTCCACCTGGCCCGTCTGAATCACCCAGGCCTGGGTGGGATCGTCGAGACGCAGCGGCTGATGGCCGCCGCGCCGCTCGCATTGGGCCTGGGCCAGCAGGGCCGCCGGCCAGCGCTTGGATGGTTGAGCGGATGGCTGAGTGAACGGTTGATCTAACGGGTAATGGACCGGCTGAGCGGACGGCTGAACAAATGGCTGAGCGGACGGCTTAGCGGATGGCTGATCGGACGGGTGGGTCGTCATGTCTCGATCAACCGGCGATAGGGACCCTCGGCCGCCAGCAGGTCGCCATGGGTGCCGCGCTGCAGGATTTGACCCTGGTGCATGACGATGATCTCGTCGCAGTCGCGGATGGTGCTGAGGCGGTGGGCGATGATGAGACAGGTGCAGCCGCGGCGGCGCAGGTTGCGCATGATGGCCTCCTCGGTGACCGCGTCCAGGGCGCTGGTGGCCTCGTCCAGCACCAGCAGGGTGGGGTTGCCCACCAGGGCGCGGGCGATCTCCAGGCGCTGGCGCTGGCCGCCGCTGAGGTTGCGGCCATTCTCCTCCACCTGCGCCTCGTAGCCGTCGCGGCGGCTCAGGATCAGATCGTGGATCAGGGCGTCCTTGGCCGCGGCGATCAGGTGTTCCTGGGGCAGGGTGTCGTCCCAGAGGCTGAGGTTGTCGCGCACGCTGCCGGTGAAAAGGACGATCTCCTGGTCCACCACCGCCAGGGAGTTGCGCAGGATCTCGCGGGGGATCTCGGCCATCGGTCGACCGTCGAACAGGATTTGCCCGCCTTGCGGCTCCAGCAGGCCGGTGAGCAGCTTGCCGACCGTCGATTTGCCGCTGCCCGAGGCCCCCACCAGGGCCACCCGGCTGCCGGGGTGCATGGTCAGGGAAAAGTCGCGGAGCAGGGGCGGGTCCAGGGGGGCGTAGCCAAAGGTCAGGGCCTCCAGGCGCACCTGGCCGGTCAGGCGGCGCAGGGGGGCGGTGAGGACCGGCGGGGCGGCGTCAGCCAGGGCGCCGGCGGCGGGCGCCTCCTCCGTCTGGCTGAATTCCCGCGCCGGCGGATAGCGCAGGGTATCGTCCACCTGGGCGAGGGCGCCCTTGGTCTGCTGTAACAGGCCGGCGAGGTTGACCAGCAGGTTGACCGGCTGGTTGAAGAGGATGCTGATGGTGGTGAAGGCGACCAGCATGCCGATGGAGAAGCGATCCACCAGGGTGTAGTAGCCACCGGCCACCAGCACCGCGGCGGTGGTCAGGCTTGCCAGCCAGGCCTGCAAGGCGGCGATCAGGGCCTCGCGCCGGGCGATGTCCTGCTGGGCGTTGATGAACAGGGCCTGCAGGCCGGACCAGTGGGCGAAAAAGGGGCCGTCGGTGCCGGTGGATTTAAGGGTCTCCATCATGCGCAGCCCCTGCATGGCCTTGCCGGACATCTTCACCATCTGCATGGCGACCTTCTCGGAGGCATCCCCCAGGGCCTTGCGCAGCCGCTGGAACAGCAAGGCGTTGCCCAGGGCCAGGGTGACGACGATCAGGGTCAGGGGGAGGCTGTACTGCACCATCAGCAGGATTAACAGCAGGATCAGGGTCAGGCTGGTGATGACCTGGGATAGGCCTTGGGTGAGGGTCAGCACCAGTTGGTCGGCCAGGGCGACCCGGCTGCTGATCGTGCCGGCGTAGCGCTGGGTGAAAAAGGCCACCGGCAGGCGCAAGATCCGCCAGACCAGGCGGGTCGAAAGCACGATGGCCAGCTTGGCGGTGATGGCGGCGATCAAGCGCCCGTGCAGCCAGGTCAGGAAGGCGATCAGCGGGGCGAGGAGCGCCAGCGTCAGCGCCAGGGGCCACACCCAGTCATCCAACCGCTCGATGAGGATGCGGTCGAGGTACAGCCGTTGCAGACCGGGTAGGAGGATCGCGAACAGGGCCAGGAGCAACCCGGCGGCGGTCAACAGGGCCAGGGGCCGCCAGGAGTGACGCGCCAGGGCCCAGAGCCCCGGCAGGATGGCGGGTGCCGCGCCGCCGGGCTGGAAATCCGGGGTGGGGGCGAAGGTCAGGGCGATGCCGGTGAACATGCCGTCGAATTCCGCCGGCGACACCGTGCGCCGTCCGGCGGCGGGGTCGTTGAGCTGAAAGCCCTGCTTGGTCACCCCCTCGAGGACCACGAAGTGGTTCATGTTGACGAAGAGGATGGCGGGGACCGGAAGCTGGGCCAGATCCGCCGGCTCCTGGCGCTTGCCGCCGGCCTGGAAGCCCAATTGGCGGGCGGCCTTGAGCAGGTTGACCGCCTTGCTGCCGTCGCGGGACACCCCGCAGAGGACCCGCAGCTCCTCCAGCGATACCCAGCGTCCGTAATGGGCCAGGACCATGGCCAGGGCGGCGGCGCCGCACTCCAGGGCCTCCATCTGCAGGATGGTCGGGGTGCGCACCACCCCCAGGCTGGGGGCCTTGGCGCTCATCGCGCCTTGAACCAGCCATAGACATAGTCCATGGCCGGGAACAGCAGGCTGATGAGGTGGACGCGCTCCACCACCACCTGGGTACGGGCCAGGGTGCCCGGTTCGAGGCGGATGTCGGGCCCGATGCCGGAGGTCCAGGCATAGCCGCTGGGCGCGGCCGCGTTCTGTTGCAACGCAACCTCGATCTCGATCGGGGTACCCTGCTTGAGGAGGTCGTCTACCAGCACGGTATTGCGCAACCGGCGCAGCAGGGCCTCGCGGCTCGCCGGCAGTTCCGATACCCGCAAGACCCGACCCAAGACATAGCCCTCGAGCTCGAACTTGACAGTGGAGGGCGAGACTTGGGCCAGCATGTCGGGCTTGACCTTCTTGCCCTCGGCGGCGGGGAGGTAGGCGATGACCGTCAGGCCGCTTTCCTCTTCCCGATCAATCAGCAGCCGGGCGATGGACTGTCCGGCACTGACCGGGTCATCGACGTCAACGCCGATCTCGGCGACGTGGCCGGAGACGCTAGCCAGGACCTGACGGTCCCGTTCGTATTTGCGATTCAGATTATCGGCGTGGCGGCGCAGATTTTGCGCCCGGAGGCGCTGTTCGGCCAATTCCTGCTGGCGTTTGCTCGCTTGTTGCTCCTTTTCCAGGGCCAGTTCGGTGACATGGTTGCGGGCCATCGCCAATTCATGGGCCGTTTGGGCCAGTTGGGTTTCCGTTTCGAGGAATTGCCGGCCGCTGACCAGGCCTTTATCACGCAAGCCAGCCTCGCCCGCATGCTGTTTAGTGAGGCTTTCCACAAGGACTTCCAGGCTCTGGATACGTTCCGCGGTGGCTGCGGTCATCCGCGCGAGCAAATCGGCCTGCAGCCGGTCCTGAGCGGCGAACTCCTCCGCCAGGGCCTGGTAGAGCGCCTGGGCCTCGCTGGCCTCTTCCTCCGCGGCTCGCAGTTCGTCGATGCGCTCGGGGCTGCGGATCAGAGCGAGAGGCTGATCAGGGACCACGCGGTCACCAGGACGAACCAGTAGCTGATCTATGTTGCCGGTATCACGGGTGGTGACGGCGGCAACGCCGGCGGGCGACAGCAGCACGCCCGGTCCACTGACCTTGACCGGGGCGGTGGCGATCAGGCTCCACGCCAGGCCAGCCCCCAACACCACGGCCACGACGCCAAAGCCCAGCAGATGGCAGGGGCGCACCAGGCGCAGGGACTGGTCGAGCTGGTCGGGATCGGTGACCTTGGCCAGCGCTTGGGGGCGAAAAAGGGGGTTCACGTTATCGTGTTGGCCATCGGTTACCTTATCGGTCATGGGCGGGTCACCGCAGGCGTGGGAAGCCTCTTCAGCGAGGCTGATGCTTAAAGCTCAAGCATGTCTTCCATAAGATTGGACGTGCGACCTTATGCTAGCAGAGAGGGGATTTCCTTGTGTGTTAGGAGTCGGGATGTTGCCTTGATACGCCGAGCATTTGGCAAAAGGGGTGACTGCGGCAAATCTGGAGGTGGCGAGTAGCCGGTATAACCGCATGGTCAGCCTTTGCAGCTAGCCTCTCCGGGAAGCAACAAAAAATCGAAACGGTTCAGGAAACGCGACTTCCAGTAAACTTGACGGGCCCCTGACCCTCAGTCCATGCGCATGTCACCCCGAAGGCCCTTATCACCCCCCACCCCTGGCGGCTGGTCAGCCCCGATCGGCTCCTGGGCGGCCCTCGTCCTTGCCGGCTGCCTGCTGCTGGCCCAAGCCTTCTGGGTCGCGCATGAGGTCCATCACCTCAGCGAGGGCGGTGACGCCGATTGCGTCATCTGTCTGATCGGCGGTCATGCCCCCGCCACCCTGCCGCTCGTCCTCGCGTGGCTCCTGTTCATCGGCCGGACCAGGATCCTGGTCTCATCGCGCCCCCCGGTCATCCCCTCCCGCGCCACCCATCGCCCCCAGTCTCCCCGCGCTCCGCCGGGCGCCCTGCCCCACCGCTGACCTCCCGCCGGCTCCTGGATAGCTCTCGGGGCTGACGGGCCCCTATGAGTTGCCGTCGGAGCATCGACCATGCCCATCCTTGTCCAGCGGGGCGCCGTGCTGGCCGCCCTCTTGGCGCCCGTGAGCGCCTACCCATCCACCGCGGCGGACATCGCCGAGCTCAAGGCCAGCCTGAGTGCCTTGAAAGACCAGTACGAGCAACGAATTCAGGACTTGGAGGCCCGACTGGCCAAGGCGGAACGTCAGGCGGCCAACGCCGCCAGGGGGGCGGCCGCGGCGGATACCCGTCCCGCCGCCAACCCGGCCGCCACGCGGCCCATGACCGCGCCCACGGCCCCGGGAGCGACCCCCGCCGCCAGCCCCGGTAGCCAGCGCCAGAATGCCCCCAGCGCGGGGGCGGACTTCAACCCCCAGTTGTCGGTGATCCTCAATGGCAACTATTACCAGGATGGTATCGACGGCCGGGGGGCGGCCCTGGTCGGTGAGGCCTTCATGCCCGGCAGGCTGTTCCATGCCCATGGCGGGGATACGGAGGCGGAACACGCTCACGCCGAAACCCACAACGGCTTCAACTTCAGCGAGGCGGAGATCGCCTTTTCCGCCACCGTTGATCCCTATTTCGACGCCGTCGCCTATCTGGCCATCGACGGCCAGGGCTCCGTGGACCTGGAAGAGGGCTATTTCCAGACCCGTCGCCTACCCTACGGGCTCAAGGTCAAGGGGGGTAAATTCCTCAGCGATTTCGGCTATATCAACCGGCAACATCCCCATCAGTGGGACTTCGTCGACCAGAACCTGCCCTACCTCAACCTGCTCGGCGAACATGGCCTGCAGGACACCGGTCTCCAGGTGACCTGGCTGCCCGACCTGCCGGTCTATGCCCTGTTCGGCTTTGAGGCGCTGCAAGGGGATCAGGAGGTGTTCGGGGCCCGCCTCGGGGAGGCGGAACAGGTCGAACTGGGCCTGGACGAAGACCAGGATGGACCCCGACTCTGGACGGCCTTCGCCAAGCTGGCGCCGGAACTGCCGGACGGACATGCCCTCCAGTTCGGCCTGTCCCTGGCCCACAACACCCAATACCAAGTGGAAGAGTGGCTGGAGCTGGCCCTTTCCGGGGAGGCGGGCGCAGTGGCGGAAGAGGAGGATCACCATACCCTCCTGCGGACGGGTCTCGAGGGCGACGCGACCCTGTGGGGCATCGACATCGTCTACAAACTTGAGGGGGGTGGCGCCCACGGCCAGGGGGATTTCAAGGTCCAGGCCGAATACCTGCGCTCCATCGCGGACGCCGAGATCCGCAATGCCACCCTGATCGAGGAGACGAGCGGCGAGGAGTTGGGCAACCTCAGCGACCTGATCGGGGCATCGCGCACCTTCACCACCGATGGACTCTATGCCCAGGCCCTCTATGGCCTTGCCCCGAAATGGACGGCGGGCCTGCGCTATGACGTCCTGGGGTTGACCAACGCGGTCAGCGGTGGCGCCGGGGGGCAGGATTTCGGCGCCTCCGACCGCTGGACGCTCGACTTGACCTGGAACCTGTCGGAGTTTTCCCGTCTGCGGGCGCAGTACGCGCGTAACGACATCCTGGTCGCCCCCGGCGAACGGGCGCACTTTGACGCCTTTTATCTGCAATTCATCATGAGCCTGGGCGCCCATGGCGCCCATGGCTTCTGACCGGGAGTCACGAAATGTTGCAACGTCTGTTCTTGCTCTTGACCCTTGTGCTGCCCCTGTCCACCGCGGCGGCGGACCTCAAGGTGGTTGCCACCAGTCCCAGTTTGGGGGCCCTGGTGCGCGAGATCGCGGGACCCAATGTCAAGCTGGGCGTCCATCAGGGCGTACATCAGGGCGTCCAGCTGGAGGTGCTGGCGGGCCCGGACCGCGATCTCCACGCCCTCCAGGTCAAACCGTCCATGATGCGCGCCCTGCGCGGGGCGGATCTGGTCGTGGCCATGGGCGCCGATCTGGAGATCGGCTGGCTGCCCGCGGTGATCGCCAACGCCGCCAACCCCAAGGTGCTGCCGGGCGCCAGCGGTTATTTCGAGGCCACCGCCCAGGTGCCCCTGCTCGACGCCGGGGGGACCGCCGACCGCGCCCTGGGTGATGTCCATCCGATCGGCAACCCGCACATCAACATGGACCCGGTGCGCATGGCCCAGGTGGGGCGGGAACTCGCCGAGCGTCTCGCCCTGCTCGATCCGGAGGGCGCCAGCCAGTATCGCGCCGCGGCGGCCGCCTTCGCCCTCAAGGTCGAGGGCCGGCTCCCCGCCTGGCGATCGCGGGCGGCCAAGGCCCCCGGGGTGGTCCTTTACCACCGCGATGCCATCTATCTGCTGGATCGTCTCGGCATCCCCCTGCTTGGCACCCTCGAACCCATACCTGGCGTGCCCATGACGGGACGGCAACTCACCGAGCTGACCGCCGCCTTGACCGGCCGTTCCGGGGTGATCCTCTACGCCCCCTATCATTCGCCCCAGGCCCCCGCCGCCCTCGCCGACCGCCTGGGCTGGCAGGCCCTTCAGCTTGGGATGGAGCCCCCCGCGGATGCCGACGGCGACGCCTACCTGCGGCATATCGATCGCTGGGTGGATGCGCTGGCAGCGCCGCGCGGCCCCGGCCAATGAACAGGATGGGTAGCCTGTCGGTAACGGGGATGATGGGCGAAGCGCCCTTGCTGCGGGTGGAGGGCCTGGTCGCCGGTCATCGCACGGCACCCGTCATCGGTCCCATGACCTTCACCCTCTCGCCCGGCGAGGTGATTGGCCTCTGGGGGGCCAATGGCGTCGGTAAGTCCACCCTCCTCAATGCCATCGCGGGGACGGCCCGCCCGTTCGCGGGCACCATCCGGCGCCGTCCCGGGCTGACACTGGCCTATCAGGAGCAGCGGCCGGCACGGCTACCCCTCATGCCCATGACGGGACGGGACCTGCTGCGCGCGGCCGGGCTGGCCGCCACGCCGCCCCCGGCGCGGCTGCGGCCCTGGCTCGGGCAGCGTCTCGATACCCTGAGTGGCGGCGAGTTCCAGTTGTTGAACGTCTGGGCCACCTTGGCTAGCGGGATGGACCTGGTCTTACTAGACGAGCCCACCAACAACCTCGATCCGGATGCCGAGGCCCTCCTGGGGGAGTTCCTGGCCGCGCGCCGTGGGGGCCAGGCCGTGCTGCTGGTCAGTCACGAGCGCGATTTCCTGGATGCGGTCTGCCAACGCGTGCTGGAGGTGGTGGCGTGGAAGGCTTGATGGAAGCCAATCTCTGGCCCCTGGGCTGGCTCGATCCCCTGTTCCGCCTGCCCTTCCTCACCGGTTTGGCCCTGGCCTGCGTCCTGCCGGCCTTGGGCGCCCTGCTGCTGCTAAGAGAGGAATGGTTGGCGGCCCTGGGGCTGGCCCATCTGGCGGCGGCGAGCGCCCTGCTCGGGCTGGCGGCTGGTCTGCCCGCCGTGATCGGGGGCACCTGCGGGGCCTGGGGTGCCGGACTCGCCAAGTCCCTGCTGGGTGCCCGCGGCAATACCGCCTACGCTTACATGATCCTGATCGGCTGGTCAGCCCTGATGCTGATCGCCGCGAACACGGCCCTGGGCGATGCCCTGGGACATGCCCTGATGGACGGCCAGCTCTATGTTGGCGGTTGGGTCGAATTCATGGCGAGCCTGACGCTGGCGTGCCTGTGCTTGCTGGCCTTGCCCTGGCTCAGCCGGAGGCTGTTGCGCGCCCGCTTCTTCCCCCGCTTCGAACAAGCCAACCGCTTGCCGGCCTGGCGGTGGCATCTGGGGATGGACCTGCTGAGCGCGACGGGGGTGGCGGTCGGCACCGCGACCCTGGGACTGATGGGGGCCTTCGCCCTGGTACTGGTGCCCGCCTGGCTCGCCTTTCGGCTGGCCCGCGGCTGGCCAGCGACCCTGGCACTGGCCAGCGGTCTTGGGGTGGCGGCCTATCTCCTGGCGTTTGGGGCCGCGCTGACCTTCGACCAGCCCTTCGGCCCCGTCCTGGTTGCGGTATTGGTTGCAACCAGCACCCTTGGCTGGCGGCCATATCGCTAGCCGGCCATGACATTGCGCCGTTGTAGGGCATGCACCTCGACCCCTACCCATCGTCGGACCCAAGCGCCAGACAAGATCTTCGACCCGCCCACCGCACGCCAGACGCGAAAGCCGGACGAGGAACAAAAGTCCGCTATATTTAAGTTGATGCTGATTAACTAACATACCCGGTAACTGAAGATGCCGGAGGTGCTCAAGGTGATGTTGTTCCTTCCACCGCCTGGCTCCGCTCAATGTCATGCGGGCACGCGCCCCCCTGACCATGAAAGTCTTTGCCGTGACTTCAACGCTAACTCTCATGAGACGGTAGGGCATGCCTCTGAAAATGAAGAAGTTTACCGTGACCTTCACCCTAACCGATTTTCTTGGGGGGCCGGGAGGTCCGCTGGTCACCCGGATCAGGCCGTGCCCTCCATCCTAGTTGTCAAATAAAGACCATGTTCCGCCTCCGTCCCGTTCAGGCCCGCTGGTTCGAGATCTACGTCCCCCACGAGCAGACGGTGCGCACCACCGAGATCCTGGCCCGCACCGGGGTGGTGGAACTGGAAACGGACCCACGGCTGGCGGAGGGCCCGGACACCCAACGACTGGGTTTCTTCATTAGGCGCGGGCGGGAGCTGATCGCCCGCCATCAGGATGACCTGCCCCCCGCCCGGAAGCGGCCTGGCGCCCTGGTCGGCAACCCGGTCCATCTCGCCAATCAGGCCCTGCACCGGTTGCGGGTCTGGAGCGCCCGCCTGGATTTCCTCCAGGAGCAACTGGCGGAACGCCAGGGGGAGCGGGACGATCTGCTTTATCTGGACGAGGCCCTGCGCGCCATGCGCCGGGATGGCGTGGACCCGGACGGCCTGTTCAACCAGACCCGCTTTCTGTGCAAATGCCTGTTCGTCTGCCCCAAGACCAGCCGCCTGGAAACGGTCGCCCTCGCCGGGCCGACCGTCCTGGTGGTGGCCGGTCCCCGTCACGACTTCCGGATTCTGCTGGGCCTGGCGGATGACCGCGCCCTCATCCAGCAACTGGTGGTCGACCAGGGCTGCGACCAGATCGGCATCCCCCCTTGGCTGACCGGGGATCTGGATAACCGCATCCGTCAGCTTCACGCCCGCCTTAGGCAGGTAGAACGGGAGATCAGCGCCCTGGAAGGGGAGGCGCGGGCGCTGCGGATAGATCCGGCCATCGCCGCCGCCCGGGCCGATCTCGATACCTTGAGTTGGTATCTGGACCAGGCCGCCCGCCACCTGGGTGTTCAGGAGATCTGCCACGTCACGGGCTGGACCACGGCCGAGGACCCGGAGCGCCTCCAGGCCACCCTCTGGGCGGCGGGCATCAAGGTCGTGGCGCGCTTCCCCGACCCGCCCCTCGCGGCGGCGCCCCCGGTCACCACCCTGCAAAGCTGGTGGGCCCAGCCCTTCCGCCCCCTGCTCCTGCTCTGGGGGACCCCCGACCGCAAGGAGGTGGACCCGAGCGGCCTCCTCGCCCTGCTGGTGCCCCTGCTGTTTGGTTACATGTTCCCCGACCTGGGCCATGGGCTGCTGCTGGTCCTGTTCGTCCTGATCCTGGGCAAGCGCTGGCCCGAGATCCGCTTCCTGCTGCCCTGTGGTCTCTCGGCCATGGCCTTCGGCCTGGTCTTCGGCGATGCCTTCGGCTTCGACGACCTGATCCCGGCCCTCTGGCTCAAACCCCTGGACGCGCCCCTTATCGTCCTGGCCGTGCCCTTGGCCTTCGGCGTTGGCCTCCTGATCCTGGGCCTGGTCTTCGCCGGCTTCGAGGCGAAGTGGAACGACGAACTCGCTCCCTGGCTGGCGATGGACCTGGCCGTCCTGGTGCTCTACGTAGCGCTCCTGACCGCCCTGGCCTGGCCGCCGGCCCTGGGGATCGCCGCCCTGGCCCTGGTCCACTTTACCATCGGCACCCTCTGGCAGTGCCGACACCAAGGGCTGGCCGCCCTGATGGGCGCCCTGGGGCGGCTGCTCTACAGCCTTTTCGAACTGTTGCTCAATACCCTGTCCTTCGCCCGGGTCGGGGCCTTCGCCCTGGCTCACGCGGCCCTATCCCATACCGTCATGACCCTGGCCGCGGGGATGGAGAACCCCTTGGCCTGGTGGCTGGTGGTCATCCTGGGCAACCTCTTCGCCATCGTGCTGGAGGGCCTGGTGGTCTTCGTCCAGACCACCCGCCTGGTGTTGTTCGAGTTCTTCGTCCATTTCCTACGCGCCGAGGGGCGGCTCTTCCGGCCTGTGGCGGGACCAGCCGCGCGCGGAAATGGCCGGTGCGGGTGAGGGCCATAGGATCGTGCCCCCTGGCAAGCGACGGAAGCGGCCGAGGCGATCCTGAGGCAATAGTGAGGCGATCGTGAACATGAGCGCGCCCCCCGATCGTAATCATGAGCACGCCCCCCGATCCTGCTATGCTTTTCCCAGTACCCGCCCGTTGACACGGATAAACCGATCCGCTCGCGACATGCCGCCAGAAGTTTTCGCGCCGCTGAGACCCCGATTGGTTTCCCGATGGGTCTGATCCTCCTCCTCGGCCTGGCCTATCTGCTGCTGGGCGCCGCCGGCCTGCTCCTGGCCATCCCGCCCGGTTACGCCAGCCCGGTCTTTCCCGCGGCGGGTCTGGCCCTGGCGGCCGGGCTCCAGTTCGGCCCCCGGGTCCTGCCCGGTATCTGGCTCGGTTCCAGTCTGCTCAACGTGGGCCATGCCTGGCTGGGCGAGACCCTAAGCCCCACCACCCTGGTCGTCGCCCTGGCGATCGGGGTCGGCGCCAGCCTGCAGGCCGGTGCCGGGGCCTGGCTGGTCCGGCGCTGGCAGGGCACCGCCTGGCGCGCCCTGGAGCTGGAGCAGGATGCCTTCCGTTTCCTGCTCCTGGGTGGGGTGATCGCCGGCCTGGTTTCGCCCACCCTTGGGGTCAGCACCCTGGCCCTGGCGGGCGTCGTCGCCCCCGCCGGCGCCCCCTATACCTGGTGGAACTGGTACGTTGGGGACGTCCTGGGCATGCTGGTCTTCGCCCCCCTGGCCCTCTGCTTCCTCAACCGCCGTGACCCCCTGTGGGGCGAACGGCTCCGGCGCACCGTCCTGCCCGTGATCCTGACCCTGGCCCTGGCGATCCTGGCCTTCTGGGGGACCGCGCGCTGGGAGGCCCAAACCCAGGCCAACGCCCTGGGGGGCGACGGTGACTTCATCGCCCAGGGGATCGCCGACCGCCTCATCACCCACCGCGAGATCCTCGCCTCCCTGCGTCACTTCGTCGAGGCCACCCCGGACTTCAGCTTCGCCCAGTTCGAGCGCTTCACCCGCCGCACCCTGGAGGACAACCCGGATGTCTTCGCCCTGAGTTACAACGACCTGGTCACCGACGCCGAGCGCCCGGCCTTCGAGGCGCGGATCAGCGCCCTCTCCCCCCTGGGACCCTTCCAGATCACCGAGCGCGACGCCGAGCGGCGCCTGATCAGGGCCTCGTCCCGGCCCGAGTACGTCACCGTTCGCTTTATCGTGCCCCTGGCGGGCAACAAACCGGCGGTGGGTTATGACATCAACTCCGAGCCCATCCGGCGCCGGGCCATCGAGCGCGCCCGGGCGACCAACGCCATGGCGGTGACCGCCCCCATCCTGCTGGTGCAGGAGAGTCAGCAGCGGGTCGGCCTGCTGCAACTCTTGCCCATCGAGGCCCCGACGCCGGCCCCGATTGGGGTCCAGACGGGGAGTCAGGCCGAGGGCCAGCGTGGTGAAGAGAGTGGGGTTCAGACTGGAGGCCAGACTGAGGCCCTGACCGGGGGCCAGGCGGAGATCGGGACCCTGGACGAGGCCAAGGCCAAAGCCGGGGGACAGAACAACGCCAAGGAGGGAGATGTGGCGCCAACCCGCCACCAGGGCTTCGCCGTCGGCGTGATCAAGGTCGACGAGATGATCGACATCGCCACCCGCGGCCGGGTCCCGGCGGGGCTGAGCTTCCACCTCATCGATGTCGAGGCCGAGCCGGAGAAGGCCCTGCTCTACCGCCTCGGGGAACGGGTTGCCGGCCCCTCCCCCGCCCCGGCGACCCCGGTGCACTGGAGCACCCACCTGCGCATGGGCGATCGCGACTGGCTCCTGTCGGTGAGCGCCAACGATGACTACCGTCAGGCCCACCGGCCCTGGCTGGCCTGGGCGGTGGGGGTGGTGGGGCTGCTGTTCGCCACCCTCCTGCAGGTGCTGATGCTGGGCATGACCGGCCGCGCCGCCATCATCCAGCGCAAGAACGACCAGCTCCTGCTGGCGGAAAAGGTCTTCGTCAACAGCGGCGAGGCCATCGCCGTCACCGACGCCACCGGCCAGGTGCTGTCGACCAACCCCGCCTTCACCCGGGTCACGGGCTACGACGCGGAGGAGATCAGGGGCCAGACCCTGCGGCGGCTGCAATCCGGCCGGCAATCGCCTGAGTTTTATCAGGAATTCTGGCGTTGCCTCCTGACCGAGGGCCAGTGGCAGGGGGAGATCTGGAACCGCCGCAAATCCGGCGAGATCTTCCCCGAATGGCTGACCATCTCCGCGGTGCGCAACAGCGTCGGGGAGACCACCCAGTACGTCGCCAGCTTCACCGATATCACCGCCACCAAGGCGGCCCAGGAGCGGATCGAGTTCCTCGCCTACCACGATCCCTTGACCAACCTCCCCAATCGCCTGCTGGGCCAGGACCGCATCGGTCAGGCCATTGCCCACGGTCAGCGCCACGGCACCCAGATGGCCCTGCTGCTGATGGACCTGGACCGGTTCAAGCTGGTCAACGACAGCTATGGCCACAGCGCCGGTGACCGGCTGTTGCAGGCGGTGGCGGACCGGTTGCGTCAGGCCGTGCGCCAGGAGGACAGCCTATGCCGGCTCTCCGGCGACGAGTTTCTCATCGTCCTGTTCGAGGTGCTGGACAATCATGGGGTCTCCACCAAGTGCGAGGCCATTCTGCGCGACCTGAGTCGCCCCTTCGACCTCGACGGCCGGCAACTGAGCACCTCCTTCTCCATCGGCGTGGCGATGTTCCCCACGGATGGCACCGATGCCGAGACCCTGATGCGCAATGCCGACACCGCCCTCTACGAGGCCAAGAAGGGCGGGCGCAACACCTACCGGTTCTTCGACGAGCGCATGAACCAGGACGTGGTCCATTACGTCCGCACCCGGGAGGAGCTACAACGCGCCCTCGACCGCCAGGAATTCGTCCTCCACTACCAGCCCCAGATCCTCCTGGGCCAGGCGGGGGAGCCCGATCGGGTCGTCGGCGCCGAGGCCCTGGTGCGCTGGCGCCACCCGGAGCGGGGCCTGGTCATGCCCGGCGACTTCATCGCCATTGCCGAGGAGAGCGGCCTGATCCTGTCCCTTGGCGCCTGGGTGCTGCGCGAGGCCTGCCGTCAGGCCGCCGCCTGGCGCCGGGCGGGGCTGCCCATCCACGTCATGGCGGTGAATCTGTCGGCGGTGCAGTTCCACGACCCGCGACTCACCGACCTGGTGCTCCAGACCCTGACGGAGACCGGGCTGGAACCGGCGGGCCTGGAACTGGAACTGACCGAGACCATGCTCTTCGAGGACCAGGAGCGGGTCCTGGGCGCGGTGGAGCGCCTCAAGGCCCAGGGGGTGGGCCTGTCCATCGACGACTTCGGGACCGGTTACTCCAGCCTGGCCTACCTGAAGCGCTTCAAGGTGGACAAACTCAAGATCGACCGTTCCTTCGTCCGCAATCTGCCGCAGAGCGAGGAGGACCAGGCCATCGTCCAGGCGATGATCCAGATCGCCCGCAGTCTCAAGCTGACGACCGTCGCCGAGGGCATCGAGGACGTCGCCCTGGCCGAACGGCTGCGCGCCCTGGGCTGCGACCAGGGCCAGGGTTATCTCTACGCCCGTCCCCTGCCGGCGGCGGAACTGGAGCAGTGGCTGATCCGCTTCGGGGCGGAGGCCTGACCGCCCTGATTACTCCGCCCCCCCTCTGCCTCCCCTGCCACCGGCCAGGATCGCGCCTGTTTCCCCGGGCAGCGTCGCGCCTGCTGCTTCTCCTGCTCCTGCTCCTGACGGCGGGGGTGTTCCCGCCCGGCGCCGGCCTGATCGCACCCGCCCGGGCGGATCAAGCCGCCGCGAGCCCGTCGGCCTGGGAGGCGCAGCGCCTGGCGATCGAAAAGCGCCTGGCGTCCGTCAAGGAGGAACTGGCGGCGGCCCGCTCCCAACCGCAAGGGGACGGCGAGAGCGCCCGTTCCCAGAGCAGCCCCGAGTCCAAACTGCACCGGCTGCGGCAGGCGCTGGTGGCGCTCTATAAACAGGAGCTGGACACCCTGGCCGAACTCCAGACGCGGGAACGCGATCTGGTGGCAAGTCGGCAGGCCCTTGCCGCCTGGCAGCCACCTCCCGGCAACCCGCCCTGGCCCCTGATCGAGGGTGACGAGATCCACATCGCCCTCTTTCGCGCCCAGGAGGCCAGAACCCAGGTGGTCCAACGCCTGGCCGAAGCCCGCGAGCACAGCCGCGAGGCCCGCGAGCAACGTGAGGAGGCCCAAGCCAACTACCGGCTGGCGCGGGAAAAGCAACTGGCCAAGCCCCAAAACGCCACCTCCCATCCGGACCTGTCCCCGGCTCCCAACCTGCCTTTGACGCTGGCCCGGGTCGAGGCCGAACTCCAGGATGAACGGCTCTATTTTTTCGACCTGGGGGAGGAAGCCCTTCAGCGGCAAATCGAACTCAAGGATCTGGAGATCGAGGGGCTGCAACGGCGGCTAAACCACTTCGCTGGCCGCTTCGTTCTCAGTGACGCGGACCTGGCCCGCATCACCGGCGAGATCGACCAACAGATCGCCCAACTCCAGGTGGCGGAGACCCAGACCAGCGCGGAACTCGACGCGGCCCAGGCGGAGGTGGAAAGGCTGCGGGCCAACCGGGGGAATACCCCCGCGACAGCGGTCGCGGGCGGCGACGCCCAGGCGGAAGATCGGCGCCGTCTGGAGATGGCCCAAGCCGAGGTGGAGCGCTGGCAATTTCGGCGCGAGCTACTGCGCAATCAGACCGGCTTCCTCGATATCCATAAATATTTGTGGGAGTTACGGGCCAGTCTCTACGGCACGGATAAGCCCGATCACACCGAGATGCTCAAGCTGGCCACCCAGATCGAGGAAGCCCAGCGGGGGATCGAGGAGGGCAATCGCTACCTCCATCAGGTGATCGACGAAAACGGCCAGAAGGCCCACGAAGCCCGCAAGCAACTGGCCCTCGACCCCCCGGCGGCGGAACGGGAGCGGCTGACCGCCCTTTACACCGCCGCCATCAGCCTGGCCGGGGACGCGCGGGAAGGACTCGAGGACCTCAAGCAACTGACGGTCACCCTGCGCCTGGTGAGCAGCGAGATCGATCAGGTTTACCGCTCCGGCACGGCCCTCCTCTGGCTGCGCAACCTCTGGGTCGAGGCCAAGCTCTGGGTCGCGGCGATCTGGAATTACGAATTGCTGCCGGTCGAGGAGACCGTGCGGATCGAGGGCCGGGAGGTCCAGTCGACCCGCAGCGTGACGGTGGGCAAGAGCATCGGCGCCGTGCTCATTCTCATCGTCGGCTATCTGCTGATCTTCGGGACCATCCGCCTGGTCTTCGCCGTGCTGGTCAACCGCCTGGGTCTGTCGGCGGCCAGCGCCTCCCTGGCCCAGCGTTGGCTGCGCCTGATCGCCGTCGCCACCCTGGTCCTGCTCAGCGTCCATCTGGTCGACATCCCCATGAAGGTCTTCGCCTTCATGGGGGGCGCCCTGGCCATCGCCGCCGGGTTTGGCGCCCAGACCCTGCTCAAGAACCTGATCAGCGGCATCATGCTGCTTGCCGAGCGCCCGGTGCGGGTCGGTGACCTGGTGGAGGTCGGGACCATCCGCGGGCGCATCAGCACCATCGGCATCCGCGTCTCGACCATTTCCACCTCGAAGGGCATGGAAATGCTGATCCCCAACAGCATGCTGGTGGAGGAAAAGCTCATCAACTGGACCTATAGCAACCACGAGGTCCGCTGGGAGATCCCCATCGGGGTGGCCTATGGGTCCGACGTCAATCAGGTCACCGAGATCCTGATTGCCCAGGCCCGGGCCCATCCCGCGATCCTCGACCAGCCGGCACCCCTCGTCCTCTTCGAGGAGTTCGCCGACAGCGCCCTGATCTTCACCCTGCGTTTCTGGCTGCGCATGGTGCCCGGCGTCGACGAACGCCGAGTGGCCAGTGACCTGCGTTATGCCATCCTGGAGGCCCTGACCGCCGCCGCTATCGACATCCCCTTCCCCCAGCGCCATCTCCATTTGGCGGCGGATGCCCCCCTCGAAGTCAGAGTGGTGGACACCTATCCAGCGGTTCGTTGAATCTGTTTCAGCAACTTACTATCGAAGGTGAAGACTTCCTGCCGCTCAAGCAGTTGATAGGCCCAAAGCAGCGTATCCACGAAGTCCAGCGTGCTGTCGCAGTAACATTCCAAAGCTTTGAGAAAAACAGCTGGTTTGTCCATGCTCACCAGTCCTTCCTTAAGCAGGTCCCCAAGCTGTTGTTGGATTTCCTTTCGTTCAACGGCATAGACCTTTTGCAGCACATAGACCACTTCACACCCCACCTCTACTGGCAAGGTCACCGAGTGCCGTTCGAGAATATCCGCCGCCTTTGGCGATAATTCCGCGTGGTCATCCAAGAGGTAGCGCAAAACGACATTTGCATCAACAATGCTCATGTTTTTCCCTCACGGCCGCCTGCCAAGCGTCTTGTTCTTGCGCCATCAACTCGGGATTGGCATAGGTTTTCAAGCAACCACGCAAGCTCCGCTTGGTGGTTGGTGACTGCGCGGTGGGCAGTGGTGCTGGCAGTACGATGATTTCGACTTCCCGCCCCCAAAATTGCCGGGGTAGCTGGAGGTGAACTTCTCCATTTTTTACGGTTTGAATATTACGAATGACTTCCATCTGTTAAGTCCTCATAGTGTCAAAGGATGGTCCGCCCCCCTAATTGGGCTTGGCCTGGTGCTTGAAGAGGCAGCCCGCCGGGACCTGGAGATGATCGGCGATCTTGTCCTGGGCCAGCCCGCACAGGCCGCACTCGCGGCAAGCGGGGCTACCGAAGGGGCTGAGCGGCAGGGCGCCGAGCAACTGGCGGGCAAAGTCGGGACCCAGTTGAGGGTTGGGCGCCGGGTCCAGGAGGGCCTGTTCCGCCTGGGCCAGGTTCCGGCCCAGGAAGTCCTCCATTTCCTGGCAGTGCTCGCGGTGCCCGGCGGCGGTCACCAGGCTGTTGAGACAATCGAAGAAGGCCCGCTTCTGGCGGTCGGTCTCGGCATCACCGGTCTGGTACCGGCTCTTCCAACGGAGGGGACGCATGGCGGGGTGACTCCCGGGGAGAGGTTGATGGAACGGTACGCGAACAGGATGCCCGCTGGCTAGCCCTCGCGTCCGGGACTCAGCCAGAGGCTATCCAGCAGGCGATAGCATCAGCGCGCTGGACCTCATGAAAGAAAGCTGTTGCTTCGTCAATGACTTGGTTGGGAGACATTAAAGACCTCCTCAATACAATTGGCTTCCAACACCCGGTCTACCCAACTTGTAATTTCCGCCTCGGAGGCTGAGGCAATACGGGCCAGCACCTCCTGCGGCAGTGGACCAAAGCGCCGGAACAACAGTCGTTGCAGAATCAGTGTCTCACCTTCC
>CALMDH010000190.1:0-105913 GCA_937862735.1 uncultured Gammaproteobacteria bacterium | reverse complement strand
CTACCGGTTGCCCGCCATTAGCGAAAAGCCTGCGATCCGGGCGAGTAGTTACCATTATGGTTATATTGCCACTACATGACGGTCTGCGAAATTTTCGCGCAGCTTACCTGCTTGTTCGGCACGGTTAGCCGCTAGATCGCGCAGTAACAGCAGTAGCAGAGGGTAGTAATAGCTGTATAGAGGACGACGATAACCCAAGATCAACGCCTGAAGTCCAGGGCGGTAGACGCAAGAGAATCCGCATTCATGAACCTCGACACTCTCAGCCCCGCCTTTTCCTACCCCCTGGCGTTGGACACCCCGGACCAGCCGTGCCTGCTACTGGTGGATGATGACCCCACCTGCCTGCACCTGGCTGCCAATCTCCTGGATGCCGACTATAACCTCATCGTCGCTACCCGTGGCCAAGACGCCCTGGACCTGGTCACCGCGGGGCCGGAGCTGATCCTGCTCGACCACCACCTGCCGGATATCGACGGTCTGGAGGTCTGCCGCCGGCTCAAGGCCGAGCCGGCCAGCGCCGATATCCCGGTGATCTTTGTCACCGCCAATCAGGACCCGGTGCTGGAGGCCGCCGGGCTGGAAGCCGGTGCCGTGGACTTCGTCACCAAGCCTTACTCCGCCGCGGTGCTGCGCGCGCGGGTACGCACCCACATCGCCCTCAAGCGCAAGAGCGATCTGCTCGCCCAGCTTGCCCAATGCGACGGTCTCACCGGCGTCGCCAACCGGCGTTCCTTTGACCAGCATCTGGACAAGGAATGGCGCCGCGCCCAGCGCAATCAGACCCCTCTGTCGCTGATCATGATCGACGCCGATCACTTCAAGGCCATCAACGACCGCTTCGGTCATCAAGTGGGCGATGACTGCCTGCGCGGTATCGCCCAATGGGCCGCCTCGGAGCTTAAGCGCCCAGGCGACCTACTGGCGCGTTATGGCGGAGAGGAGTTCGCCTTGCTATTGCCGGAGACCCCTGCCGAGGGCGCCCAGAAACTGGCCGAGGCCATCCGCGTCGCGGTCGAGAAGGCCTACGCCCACCCCACCGCCATGGATGGCCAAGGGCCGAGGCTCACCGTGAGCCTGGGCTGCGAGACCCTGATTCCGTCCCTCCAGGACCAGCCCGAGGCACTCTTACGCGCCGCCGATCAAAACCTCTACCGGGCCAAGGCCGCCGGGCGTAACCGCGTAGAGCCGGCCGTCAACCCCTAGCTTCCGCTGGGCGGCCCTCACCCCGGACTGCTCGCTCTTGCCAAACCTGCTCTTCAACATCGCCGCACTGACCGGGCAGATCCTGGTCCTGTTTACCCTCTACGGCGTTATCGACGCCCACCTCCCCCCCGCGCATCGCCCCTGGCCGAACCTTGCCGCCAAGGCCCTCAATACTGACCTGGAGCGTAAGGTAGAGAAGCGTACCGCCGAGGCCCAGGCCGCCAAGCAGGCCGCCGAGGCCGCCAGTGGCCAGCCCAATTTGCCGCCGCGCGCGCCGAGGCCAACCTGGGCATCCTGGTGCGCCTGGCGCATACGCTCAAGGGCAGCGCGAGCACGGTCGGGGCGCTGCGCGTGCAGGCCGCCGCCGCGGCGCTGGAGGCGGCACTGGCCGACCCGGCCGGGGCCAGCAGGGTCGCGGACCGGCTCGCGGACTGTCTGACTGCCGTCGGCGGCGCCGTCGCCGCGCTGAGAGACCATCTGGCCAGCGAGAAGGAGGTGGAGGACCCACCGCCGCCCAGGCGCGTCGCGGACCCCGCGGCCGCCCGCGCCGACCTCACCGAGCTGGAGCCCCTGTTGCGCCGCCACCGGCTGGTGGGGGAGCCGCTGCTGACGCGTCTGCGCGACCATCTCGGCGACCATGCCGCTGCCAGGGAACTCGACCCGCTGATGGCACAGATCCGGGCTTTCGACTTCAGTCAGGCCCTGGAGACCTTGCAACGGCTGGCAGAGAAGTTGCGACCAAATGCGTAAGGCTTGCGGAGGTAGACTTGACTCATGACCGATTTCGCTTTCTCTCAGGCCCCGGAGCGCTGGAATAGCCGTTACCCTGCTGTCAATCGATAAAATCTCCCGCCCGCCGCCCCTCAACACCAAGATGAACCCCTTGCCATCCCCTGACTGGATCTCCCCCGCACTGGAATACCCGGCCCTGGAACTGCTGGCCACCCAGTTGGGCAGCCTGATCGGCTATCGGGTAAGGACGACCGAGACCCCCCCGATCTGGGAGATCGGCGGTGACACCCAGGGCCTGCTGGGCCTGGCCGGTGTCGCCTTCCAGGGCGACCCGGCGCTGACCCTCGAGGCCCTGATGGTGACGGCGGACCGGGCGCGGATCACCCGGGAACTCGCCAACCAGCTTCGCCAGGGTGACGGCTACTCGGTCCTGTACCGCCTGCGCCGGGCCGACGGCAGCGAGGTCTGGGTACGCGATAGCGGGCGAGCCCACCGCGCGGGCGGTGAGTGCATCGCCCGTGAGGGCGTCATCGCCGACATCAGCGCCCAACGCCAGACCAGCCAGCGCCTGGCCAGGCTGGAGCCGGCCCTGGAGGCCAGCCGCGGCCTGCTCCACGCCATTGCCGCGGCCATGGAGTCACACCTGCTGGTGCTCGATGGCGCCGCCCAGGTGCTGATGGTCAACCAGGCGTGGCTGGACTACGAACTGACCCGGGGTCGGGCCAGGACCACGGCGGAGGCCTGGCAAGGTCAAGATTTCCTTAGCATTCAGGCCGGGGATCAGGACCCGGCCCTGGGTGGCGAACCCTTCGCCGCCGGGCTGCGCGCGGTCCTGGCGGGTGAGCGCAATCAGTTCCGGCTTCAGGTCCAGGTCGAACTGGCATGGGAAACCCACTGGTTCGATCTGGTCGTCATCCCGCTGCCAGGGGACTTCCGGGGGGTCCTGATCGTGCGCCAGGACATCACCGCCCTCACCCGCGCCAAACTGGCGCTCGGGGAGCAGCGCACCTTCCTCAACAGCATTCTTGACTCCTCCCACCACCTGGGCATCTTCGCCATCGACCGCGAACATCGCCTGGCCCTGTTCAACCCCGCCGCCGGATCCATCTTCGGCCTGAGCCGCCAGGAGGTCATCGGCCGGCCGCTGGAGGTTTTGCAGGCCTCCCTGGGGCTGGACGATGACCAGGTCCGCCAGATCCTGCGGGCCGTGCACGAGGACCGGGAGCATGTCTTCGAGGCGACCGGCTTCAAGGGGCTGCCCGACCACATCTTCGAGAATCGCGTCACCCCAGTACGCGCCCCCAACGGCGACTGGTTGGGCAGCGTCTTCCTCGCTCACGACATTACCGCCCAGCGGGAGTACAGCCAGCGCCTGCTGCGGCTCAACGAGGAACTCGATCAGCGCGTTCGCCTCCGCACCCGGGAACTGGAACAGAGCCACGCGAGCCTGGCGGTGGCCAAGGAGGCGGCGGAGCAGGCCAGCCAGGCGAAATCGGTGTTCCTGGCCAACATGAGCCACGAGATCCGCACGCCGATGAACGCCGTGCTCGGCTTCCTCGACCTCCTGCTCGACACCCCCCTCGAGACCGAACAGCGCGATCTGGTGCGCAAGGTCAGGGCCGCCGGCCAGGCGCTGCTGCGCATCCTGAACGACATCCTCGATCTGACCAAGCTCGACGCCGATGCCCTCGCTATCGAGCAGCGGCCCTTCCTGCTCGATGCCCTGTTACGACCGACCGTGGATCTCTTTTCCCCCTCCGCCCAGGCCAAGGGCGTCGGGCTGGAGATCGAACCCTCGCCGCTCCTGTCACGGGCCTTTCGCGGCGATGCCCTGCGCCTGGGGCAGGTGCTGAACAACCTGGTCGGCAACGCGATCAAGTTCACCGACCGCGGCACGGTGCGGTTGTCCGTGCGGGCGCTGGAGGGGCCCGACGAACCGGCCGGACCGGCCAACCAGGACGGGCGGTGGTTGCGTTTCGCGGTGCGCGACCCCGGCATTGGCCTGAGCGCCGAGCAGGTCGCGCGGCTGTTTCAGCCCTTCAGCCAGGCCGACCAGACCACCACGCGGCGCTTTGGTGGCACGGGCCTGGGGCTCGCCATCAGCAAGCGTCTGGTCGAGCTGATGGGCGGGGAGATCGGCGTCGAGTCCAGCGCGGGCGAGGGCAGCACCTTCTGGTTCACCCTGGCGCTGCAACTGGCCGATCCTGGCGAGGCCTTGGACACCCTGTCCGCCCCCGGATTGGTCGACGTCAGCCCTTACGTGCGCACCGCCCCGGTGGGGGGTGCCGAACTGCTGCTGGTGGAGGACAACCCCACCAACCAGGAGGTGGCGCTGGCGATCCTGCGCAAGATGGGCCTGCGGGTCGAGGTGGCCAACCATGGGCGCGAAGCCCTGGACAAACTCCGGGCGCGGCACTTCGACCTGGTGCTGATGGACCTGCACATGCCGGTGATGGATGGCCTGGAGGCCACCACCGCCATCCGCGCCACCGACTGGGGCCGGGACCTCCCCATCATCGCCTTGACCGCGGCGGCCTTTGAGAGCGATCGCCAGCGGGTGCTGGACGTCGGCATGAACGACTATCTCAGCAAGCCGATCGACCCGCGGCAACTCGCCGAGGTGTTGCTGTGCTGGCTGCCGAAGCGCGTCGGGGTCGAGCAGGCGGGGGCCGGCCCCCCCGCCCCACAGGACGACCCCGGCCCCCGCGGAAGCCCTGGAGATCGCCGGCTTCGACCTCGCTGCGACCCGCCAGCGCCTTGGCGACGACCCAGAACTGCTGGTCACCATCCTGCGCCGCTTTCAGCAGGACCTTACCGACTGGCCGGCGCAGTTTGACCGCGCCCAAGTGGCGGCCGAGCCCAAGGAGGCGGTGCGCCTGGCGCATACCCTCAAGGGCACGGCGGCCAATGTCGGGGCGACGCGGGTGCGGGAGACGGCCGCGGCGCTGGAAATGGCGCTGAAGGAGGGAGCCGCACCTGAGCGGGTGGAAGCGCAGCTCGCGGACTGCCTGGACGCGGTGCAAGCCGCCCAAGCCGCCTTGCAGGCGGCGCTCCCCGCTCCGCCCCCGGCGGCGGCTAACGCCAGCATTATCGTTGACCTGGTAGCCGCGCGCGCCGAGTTGGCCGTACTGGAACCCTTGCTGCGCGGCCAGCGGCTGGTAACGACCGCGCGGTTGCAGCCGCTGCGCGAGTCTTTGGGTGGGCACCCGGCCGCCGCCCTCTGCGACACCCTGGTGGCGCAGGTTAACGCCTTCGACTTCCGCCAGGCCCTGGCCACCCTGGCCCAGTTGCAGGAGAATTTGCAATGATCATGCCCTCCGTGCTTTCCCGGAACGCCCATGCACAAAATCCTGATCGTCGATGACATGCCTAGCATCGTCCTGGCCATCGGCCACATCCTGATGGATGACTATGATGTGCTGGTGGCGACCTCCGGTGAGGATGCCTTGCGCTGCGCCGAACAGGAGTTCCCCGACCTCATTTTGCTGGATATCCAGATGCCGGAGATGAATGGTTATGCGGTCATCCAGGCCTTGCGGCGGCTGCCGGCCACGGCGGCGATTCCGGTCATCATGATTAGCGCGGATGCCACCGAGGCCACGAAGAATGACGTCCTGCGGGCCGGCGCGCTGGCGTTCATTCCCAAGCCCTGCGAACGGGAAGAACTGCTGGCCCGAGTGGCGGCGGCCCTGAATGGAACCCCAGCCGATGCGCTTTGAGGCGTCGGCCGACACCCCTGGACCTGACGGCTGAGCCGCGGCGCCACACCATGCACCACCTCAGACGCGGTTTTTCAGCGGCGCGGGCCGCCCGCACCCGGTCCGCACTCGATCCGCTGAACGCCGGCAGCGCGCGCTGGGGTTGGGCCACGGGCCTTGCCCTGGCGCTGCTCGGCCTGCTGGCCTGGTCGCTGTCGGCCTGGTACGCCATGCGCGCCGACGCCCAACGGGCAGGGGATATCGCCCGCGACCTGGCCATTGAAGTCGCGAACCACTTGGAGCAAGGCCAGTATGCCGCGCATGCCATGGTGCCCATCTTCGGCCCCGAGGACCCCAGTCAGGGGCAGTTCAAGACCATTGCCCAGGGTCTGCTGTACGGCATGGGGCCGGGAGTCACCCTGCAATGGGCCCCTCAGGCGGTCATCAGCTACATCGAGCCCCTGGCCGGCAACGAGGCGGCCCTGGGGTTGGACATGCTCGCCCACCCACAGCGGCAGCCGCCGCTGCTCGCCCTCATCGCGGGCCGTCAACCCCACTGGGCCGGACCCATCGATCTCGTGCAGGGTGGCACGGGCCTGGTTTACCAGGTCCCCATCTTCCAGCCGGAGGAGCAGGGGGGGGACTTCCGCGGCCTGAGCATCACCCTGTTCAAGTTTCCCGACAGCCTGCCGTCGCGGCTTACCCCCCAGTCCCTGCTCCTTCAGGGTGAAGATGACCTGAGGGTCTCGCGCCAGTGGCGGCTGTGGCTTGGCAGAGACCGGGTGCGGATGCACCAGGTCTTCGCCACGCCCGCCGCCGAGCCGGCATCGGCCTGGTCCGTCTGTGAGTTGGCGCTGCTGCCCTTCAAGCCGAGAAACAACCAGGCCCCGTGGAGCGAAAAGGATGAGCCCGGCAGCCTGCTGATACGCGTGGAGGTCAGCCAAACCAGGCTGAGCGACAGCGCCAACCCTGCCGTCTGGATAGCCCCTATCCTGCTGATAGCGGCGCTGGGCGGCTGGCTCACGGCCCAAGGCCGGCGCCAACGCCTGAAGCAGCATCTGGCCGAGGCGCTTAGCGAGGAACTGCTCCACACCCGGCAGCTCCTGGACCAATCCGTGACCGGCATGGCCCTGTTCAAGCCCAACGGCGATTGCGTGCAGACCAACGAGGCGATGGCGAGG
Organism: uncultured Gammaproteobacteria bacterium; assembly: GCA_937862735.1. Lineage (GTDB taxonomy): Bacteria > Pseudomonadota > Gammaproteobacteria > Chromatiales > Chromatiaceae > M0108. The sequence goes on along the minus strand of CALMDH010000190.1, from coordinate 99,096 downwards.
ATGGTCGGCGCCACCTGGGAGCAGGTCAAAGGCACCAACCTCTGGCAACTGGAAAGCTGGCAGCGTTACGGTTTGTTGGACAGGGCGCGGGCTACCCTGGACGATGGCCAGCCACGGCAACAGAGCTTCGAGGGACCCGGCACCTGGAGCCCGCGGCTCGCGCTTAGCGTGCATTATTCCCGGCTCTATCTGGCCGGCCAGCCTCACCTGCTCTTGCAGGCCCTGGACCTGAGCGATCTCTTCGCCCGGCAGCAAGCCCTGGAGGCGGCCAAGCAAGAAGCCGAGGCCGCCAACCGCGCCAAGAGCCAGTTCCTCGCCAACATGAGCCACGAGATGCGCACGCCCCTCAATGCGCTGCTCGGCTACGGCCATCTGCTGGAGACGGTGCCGCTGGAGGATGAGCACCGTGAGCAGGTGCACAAGCTCAACCAGGCCGGCCAGGCCCTGCTGGCCCTGGTCGATGACGTGCTCGACATCGCCAAGATCGAGGCGGGCGAGTTCCACCTGGCGCACGAACCCCTCGACCTCTGCGCCAACCTGGACCAGGTGCGCCGCCTCATGGCCGTCATCGCCGCACCAAAGGGCCTCGACCTGGTCGTCGCTCCCCTGCCGGCCGGGCTACCCCGGCACTATCTGGCTGATCCGCCGCGCCTGCGCCAAATCCTGGTCAATCTGGTGGGCAACGCTCTCAAGTTCACCCCACGGGGCCAGGTCCGGCTCAGCGTCCAGGCCCTGCCCGGGGATGATCCCACCCACCAGTGGTTGCGCTTCGAGGTCAGCGACACCGGCATCGGGATCTCGGCCGCCGATCAGGCCAGGCTCTTCACGCGCTTTCAGCAGCTCCAGGACGACAACCGGCGCTGCTTCGGGGGCACCGGGCTTGGCCTGGCCATCGTCAAGGAGTTAGCCGAGCGCATGGGCGGTGGCGTGGATGTGCGCAGTACCCCGGGTGAAGGCAGCACCTTCGGCGTCGAGGTCCGGCTGGAAATCGCCAGGGCGCGGACCCTCCAGGAGACCGGTGACGACGGTGACGACCCGGACGCCCTGCCCGGCCCGGAACACCTGCGCCTCGACGGCCTGCGCCTTCTGGTGGTGGACGACAGCGACACCAACCGTGACGTGGCCCAGCGGCTGCTCAAGGCCGAGGGGGCGGAGGTGCAGGCTTGCGGCGATGGCCAGCAGGCCCTGGACTGGCTGCGCGCCCCCGGGCACGCCGTGGACCTGGTGCTCATGGACGTGCAGATGCCCGTCATGGACGGCAACACCGCCGTGACGCTGATGCGCCAGGACCCTGCCCTCCAGGAATTACCCGTCATCGCCCTGACCGCGGGCGCCACCCAGAGCGAGCGTGACTTCTCCCTGCAGGCCGGCATGGACGAGTACCTCACCAAGCCCTTCGAGCCGGCGCAACTGCTGCGCCTCATCCGCCGGCAGATTCGCCAGCGCCGCGGCCAGCCCCTGCCGCCGGGACGCCTGCGCGCCGTGGCAGTCGCCGGGTCCACCCAGGGAAACCAACGGCCAAGCGCCGCTCTTCCAGCCTGGCCCGAGATCCCGGGTATTGATGCCGAGGATGCCAAGGCGCGCCTAAGCGGCGACCTTGACCTGTTCACCCAGAGCCTGCGCCGCTTCCTGGAGGAATTTGGTGACCTGTGCCAGGCGCCCCCGCCGCCCGCGATGGCCGCTGCCCGGGAGGCCCTGGCCAGGCGCCTGCACAAGCTGGCCGGCAGCGCCGGCCAGCTTGGGGCCCTGGCGCTCTTCCGCCTGGCCAAGGCGGCCGAGACGACGCTTAAGGCCGCGGAACGGGATGATGTGGAGCCCCTGCTTGCCGAGCTAGCCGATCAACTGGCGGTGCTGGCCAAGGCGGCGACACCCCATCTGGAGGCCGCCGCCCGGGCCAGGGCGGAACGGGAGGCGGCGGAGGACAGCCAGGGGGTGCCGACGCTCGATGCCACCGCGCTGACCGAGCTGAAGGCGCAACTGGCTGGCCGGCGCATGACGGCCCTGACGAACTACCGGCAGCTTGCCCCTAGTCTGCGCGGCACCCTGTCGGGGGAAGATTTCAATCTCCTGGATGCGGCCATGGAACGTCTGGATTTCCAGGCCGCCCTGGCAGTGCTGGAGCGGTAACCCTGATTGATCTCTGGCGCAACCCGATGCTTGCCCTCTGAAGAGGGTTACCCCACGCACACTCGATTACGTCCACCCAGCTTGGCGGCATACAGGGCCTGATCGGCGCGGCCGACGAGCTTCTTGGCCAGGTGGAAACCGGATACTTGCTCCGAGTTGCCAGCCGGTGCCGGCGCTGAGGGTTCCTCCCCCGCGACACGCTGGGGCTGGCACCCGGCGACGCCGATGCTCAGGCTGACCACCGGCCCGGCGCTGGAGGCGGCATGGGGGATGGCCAGGCCCTCCACGGTGGCGCGAATGCGTTCGGCCAGGGTCAGGGCCTCGTCCTGGCCGGTCGCGGCGAGTAGCACCACGAACTCCTCACCGCCATAGCGGGCCACCAGGTCACCGGCCCGGTTGACCAGGCCAGCGATGGCCTTGGCCACCTGGCGCAGGCAGTCATCGCCCTGGATGTGGCCATAGTGGTCGTTGTAGGCCTTGAAGTGGTCGATGTCGATCATGAGCAGGGCCAGCGTCTGGTGGTGCCGCTGGGCGCGCCGCCATTCCAAGGCCAGGCGCTCGTCCAGGGCGCGGCGGTTCCACAAACCCGTGAGCGAGTCCCGACTGCCCAAGGTCCGCAGTACATCGTTGTGGGCCTTGAGTTTGAGGTGAACATTGACCCGAGCACGCACCACCGGCGGGTTGAAGGGCTTATTGATGAAATCCAGGGCGCCGGCCTCCAGGGCCCGGACCTCGCTGGCGTTGTCGCTGGCGGCGGTGACGAAGATGATGGGAAGATCCGGATACTCCTGGTGGAGCTGGCGGCAGATGGCAAAGCCATCCAGGCCCGGCATGTTGGCGTCCAGCAGCACCAGGTCCGGCGGTGCCTGACGCACCCGGTCCAGGGCCTCCTGGCCCTCCCGAGCATAGAAGAGTTTCCCCATGGAATGGAGCGCCTTACGCAGCATTTGGATGGCGACGATCTCGTCGTCCACGATCAGGATTCTGGCGGGCTGGGACATGGGCGCGGGACTTCGGGTCAGGTGCTAGCGGATAACGGGTGAGTCTTGGGCTGGTCCATGTCGAAAACGGTTGGGCGTCAGAGGGATGCCTCGCGGAAATCCGCCGGCGGCAGCGCCGACAACAGGGTGAGCGCGACCTCGAAGCGCAGCGTGGCGATGGCCTCCCCCAGGGGGGCGATCTGGTCCTGGCCATGGGCGGCCACCAGGGCGGCCTCCAGTTCCTCGTACAGATCCAGGGCATCCAAGCCGTGGCAGCGTAAGGCCTTGTGCAGGGCTTCGATCCGCTCCGCCGTCAGGGGGGCGCTCTCTGGCCTGGCGCTCAGGGCCTGGTCGTGGATGGCCGCCATCTGCAACCAGGGGCGGCTGGCCTCGTTCAGGCTGGTCAGTTGCTGGTCCAGATCCACCAGCTTCGCGTCCAGGTCGGTCAGGACGTTACGAATAGTGTGCTCCAGTCCGGCGGCGGTATCCATGATCTTCAGGGCGCCGATGGTGCCGGCATTGCCGCGCAGGCTATGCAGGCGCCGCTCGGCGGTCGCGCAGTCGCCCCGTTCCAGGTCCTGGCGGGCCTCCGCCACGACGGAGGTGGCCTCGGTGATGAACCGCTTCAGCAAGGACAGGTAGAAATCGCGGTCCAGGTCGACGCTCAAGGCGGCGCGCTCCCGGTCGATGCCGGCGATGAGGGGAAAGTCGTCGAGCCCCGCGGGCCTGGGGACTGGAATCGCCGTCGATTGGGGAGCTGCGGCGACAAGACGCTCGGTGCCGATGTGATAGGTCAGCCGAGCCGTCAACAGGTTCAGATCCAGGGGCTTGGCCAGGACCTCGTTGGCCCCCGCGTCCAGCGCCGCCTGCTGTTCCTCGGGCAGGACCCCGGCGGTCAGGGCGAGGATCGGCAGGTCCTTCAGGCCCAGTTCGTGGCGGATATGGCGCATGGCCGTCAGGCCGTCCATCACCGGCATCTGCACGTCCATGAGTACGGCGTCGAAGGCCGGGGCGGGGGCTTGTAGATAGCGCACCGCCTGCTGACCATCCACGGCCAGGGTGACCTCCGCCCCTTCCCGCATCAACAACCGTTCCACCAGGTCCCGGTTGAGGACGCTGTCGTCGACCGCCAGGATGCGCAGGCCCGATAAGCGCGGGCTGGTGGGGATGGCGACCGGGGCCGCGAGGCTAGGCTCTTCTGCCTCGCTGGCCCGCGCGAAGGGCAGCTCGAACCAGAAGGTGCTGCCCTGGCCGGGCTGGCTCTCCACGCCGATCGCGCCGCCCATTAGCTCCACCAGGCGCTTACTGATGGACAACCCCAGTCCCGTGCCGCCAAAGCGGCGGCTGATGCCGGTGTCGGCCTGGGTGAAGGCGTCGAAGAGCCGGGCCTGGGCCTCGGGACTGATGCCGATGCCGGTGTCCTGGACCGCGAAGCGCAGCCGCACCTCAGGGTCGGCGCTGGCCAGGGTGTGGATGTGGAGTACCACCTCGCCCCGCTCGGTGAACTTGATGGCGTTGCCGATGAGGTTGATCAGCACCTCTTCCAGGCGCTGGGCATCCCCCAGTAGTGCGCCGATGGGCGCGGCCAGAGGCTCGATACGTAGCTCGACGCCCTTGGCCACGGCGGTAGCGCCAAGCAGACTGGCCACCCGGGCCGTCAGGTCCTCCAGGCGGAAGGGTCGAGCGTCAAGGCGCAACTGGCCCGCCTCGATCTTGGAGAAGTCGAGGATGTCGTTGATGATCGCCAGCAAGGATTGGCCCGCGCCCTGGATGCGCTGGACCATGGCGTGCTGATTGGCCGTGAGAGGTTCGTGATTAAGTAACTGGGCCAGGCCGAGCACGGCGTTCATCGGCGTGCGGATCTCGTGGCTCATGTGGGCCAGGAACTCGCTCTTGGCGGCGCTGGCGGCGCGGGCTTCGGCGGTGCGCAGCTCAACCTTGCTTTCCAGCTCGGCATTGAGCTCACGGTAGCGCCGCTCGCTCGCGCGTAGATCTTCATCGGCTTGCATGCGGGCGGTGATATCGACCAACACCGCCAGCCCGGCGACGAGTTGACCCGCGGCATCCCGCAGGGGCACGCCGGTGATCTCCGCGATCCAATGCCGACCGCTGGGCAGGGCGATCTCCACCTCCAGCGGCGGGATTACCCGCCCTTCCAGGACCGCTCGCTCCAGCGGCAGCTCCTCGGCGGCGAGCTCACGCCCCGCGTGGTAAAAGTGCACGCGCCGCCCCGGCGCGGCTGGATCCGCAGCGGAAGCCGCGATCTCTCCATCGGACGGAAACTCGAACTGGCGGCGCAGCGTGGCATTGGCCTGGACGTCGCGAATATCCAGACCTTCCGTGAAGGCCACCCCCACCGGCAAGGCGTCCAATAGCCCCTGGAGGCGGATGTTGGCCGCGGCGAGCGCCGCCTCGGCCACTTTCTGGGCGGTGATATCGGTGTAGGTGCCGAGCATGCGCCGCGGCTGGCCCGCGGCATCACGCTCAAGGGCGGTGCCACGATCCAACTGCCATTTCCAGTTACCGTCCTGGCAGCGCAGGCGGTGGATACTCTCGTAGTTGGGGGTCTCCCCGACAATATGGGCCCGGAGGGCGGCCCAGACCCGGGGCAGATCCTCGGGGTGGACGAGTTGTTCCCAGGCTCCGACCGTGTCGATGTTATCCGCCTCGTCATAGCCAAGCATGCGTTTCCACCTTGGAGAGAAGTCCACCCGGTCGGTGTCGAGATGCCAGTCCCAGATCCCATGCCCGGCGCTATCCAGGGCGAGCTTCCAGCGCCGTTCGCTCTCCAGGCGGGCACTGGCCTCCCGCGCCGCGACCCGGGCTTGTTCCCGGAGGCGGTGCCACCAGGCGTAGCCGACACTGTAGATCAGCAGCAGGATCAGCCCCAGGACCAGGGCGGTAACCCAGGCGATCTCGCGCATCCCAGCCAGGGCCTCCCGTTGATCAATCTTGGCGACCATCAGCCAGGGCGTGCCGGCAATGGCGGTGGCATAGGCCAAGACGGGCTCGTTGCGGTAGTCTTCCCTGAAGGACAGGATGCCCGCTTGGCCCTGGGCGGCCAAGGCGGCAGGGAGGTTGGGGGTGGTGAGGGGCAGACCCTTACGCAGGGCGGCATCGGCTTCATGGCGCAAGGGGGTCAGATAAAGCACCTTGTCCCCCTCGCGCCGTATCAGAAAGGTCTCGGCGGACTCGGTCGGCACTGGCCAGGTGCTGATCAGCGGAAATAGGGTCTGATCGGCCAGCCAGCTCAGATAGACCACCCCCAGCAGCCGGCCGTCGGCCAGGGCAATGGGGGCCAGCAGGCCATATTCGACCTCGCCCTGCGGGTTGCGATGCAGATCCACCGGCTGGATGCGGGGATGGGCGAGGACCTCCTGGATCTCCTGAACGTGGTCGGCGAATTTCTTCGGCCCTAGGGTAAAAATCGGATTCCCCTCGGTATCGAGGACCGCCAGGGCCGACCATCCCCGTATGCCCATGATATCGGCAATGCGCTCGCGGGCTTGATCCAACAGCGCGGCATCCCGACGACCCCCGGCCTCCCATGCCGCCAGGCGCTGGGCGAGGGGGGCCTGGCCGGAGAAATACAGCTGGGCGTCATCCCGGGTTCGCGCCAACCAATCCTCGAGCTGATGGCGTTTCTCCTCGGCAAAGATCGTCAGCGTCCGTTCGATCTCGTGGAGTTGGTCCTCACGCAGGCGGGTGTAGGCGTATCCTCCCACCGCGCCAATGAGCAGGGTCAGAAGGACCAGCAAGGAAAGGAAGGCCTTGAAGGGGGGTTGCGTCCGGTTGGACGCATCGGCTGCGTCCCCCGTAAGGTCATGGGGCATGTCTCAACTCCAGTGGTATGTGGCCGTCCAGGCTTGGCTCTCCAGGCCGGTTTGGTCGCTGGCCTGGATTCTGAATCCGGTCACAACTCTGACGAGTTAATCGCAGTCCCTACCCATGCTACAACACCCAAGCACAATGAGGCACCGGCTATCCCCCAAGCACGATATCTACGGGCGCCCACTACCTTGGCGCAACGCTACCCCCCGTTCGCCGACCAAGTCCGCGCCGGCTTCCCTTCCCGGCGAAGTACCCTTACCCCCACAAACCCTGGCGGGCTCAGTATCCCTTACTCTTCTGATCTTGGTCGTACAGGTAGCCGCCTACGGCGCCAACGCCGGCGCCAATGAGGGCGCCCTTGCCGGCAGAGCCGGAGAAGGAGCCAATCACGGCGCCGGTCGCGGCACCGGCCCCCGTGCCCGTGGCCACCCGCCGTTCGGTGTCAGACATGCCGGCACAGCCGGAAAGAATCAGCGCTACCACAAGCGCCGGGACAAAGCTAAGCGTTCGCATCTTGGTATCCTCAGTCAGTTTTCATGGGTTTAAAGAAAGCATAGCCTAGCCAGCCCGACTTTGGGGGTGCTTTTACCTAGCAGCAGACGGGCAGAGGCAACCGCACGCTCGGCCTTGCCCATCAGTTCGTCGGCACTCACAGACGAATGCCCTCGCGGGCGATGTTCTGGAGCAACTGAGGATTGGTGTAGGTATCTGGATGCTCCCAATCCTCTTCCCACACGGGTAGGGGCTGGATACGAATCCCGGTTTCCAGCAGCACGTCGTAGGCGATGTCGGCAAGTTCCAGCTTGGTGTCCAAGAAGGGGCCATGAGGGCCGGTCAGCAGCAGGGCCACGTCGGCATCGCTATCTGGGCGGAAGTGTCCGCGGGCGCGGCTACCGAAGAGGATGGCGCTGCGCACGGGGAAGCGCACCTTAGCCTGGGTGACAAAGGATCTGGCGGCTTGGGTGGTGGCGCTGTCAAGCATGGTTTGGGTCCGCTTCTGCGTTGATCCGTCAAATATAGCAGTCGTTTCGCCGTGTTGAGACGTACCTCGTTTGTCCGTACGTCACCAGTCGACTCATTGGCTGCCTCGTTAAAGCGAAGTATCAGTCCACCTTACCCCAAGCACACCTGATTACGTCCGGCCGTCTTGGCGGCGTAAAGGGCCTGGTCCGCCCGATCGAACAGTTCCCGGGCCAGATGGAACCCCCCCTTGGCGACGGTATCCATTCGGTGATGCGCTCGCGCCCCTGGTCAAGCAGACTGGCATTCTGTCGGCCCCCGGCCTCCCATGCTGCCAGGCGCTCGCCGAGGAGGCCCTTGCCGGTAAAATACACGTGGGCGTCATCCCGGCGTCGCGCCAAGCGGTAACCGGCCCCCGCTACGAGACCAGCCGTGCCTTTCTCGATGCCGCGCGTCCGGCTTCCCCGCGCTCGCGCAGCCACTCTTCCAAGTCCCTAGCCGCTAACGGCTTCGCGGATAGATGACCCTGAGCCTCGTCGAATCCCAGGAATCGGAGCTGACTGGTGAGCATCTCGTCCTGGACCCCTTAGGCGATGGAGGACATTGCCCGCGCCCAATTGGTGTGGCGTAAGCCACTTCGATACCAATTCAGCGATTAGCGCGCTCCCTCCAGGAAACCGGGTCGCGCTTCAAATTCATGATGGCAACGACCAACACGCGATTGTCACGGACCTGATAGAGAACCCCATAAGGGAAGCGACTCACCACGCAGCGACGGGTCCGCGCGGAAAAACATGGCCAGGCAGCGGGGAAGGCAAGGATGCGCTCAAGGGTTTTCTGTACCTCGCCCGCGAACTCATAGCCAAGCCCCGGACGTTCGGCATTGTAGTAATCCACGGCGTCCACCAGCTCCCGTTCGGCGCAGGACAGCATCCGGAGCTTCAACGCCGGTTGATCCGCGCAAAGACCGCTTCCGCCGCATCGTCGATCAGCCGTCCCGCCTCGAAGGCATCGATACGGGATTCGGCTTCTTCTTGCCAGGCATCGAAGTGCGGCGATTCGGAGCGAGTATCAAAGCTGTTTAGTAGCTCATCGATCAACTCCGCACGCTCCATGGGGTCGAGACATAAGGCATCACGCAGGATGCGAGCGGTGGTTACTATCAAGGATGTTTCCTCCCATCACCCGTTGGCCGTTGCCACTATTCTAAGCCCAACAGTCTGCGCTGCGACGACCCATCCTTTGCAACCTCACCTGGTTCGCTATGACAACGAGACCATCAAGAGGGGACCTCCGCCACTAGGGTGAACCGGTAAGAGCCCTGTTCCTTTACCTTCGTGGAGCACGCGCCGTCCGACCTCAAAGTGAATTAGTGTTAAGGCGTCAGGCAGGCGCCTGGTAGCAGGCGTCAGCTAGCCGTCTGCCAGCTTGCCTCAATGATTGACAGCCCCTAAGCTTCAGGCCGAGCAGCTGCGGCAAAACTGATCCGTAAACCCGCGACATCCCCGCCCCGGAGCCCCGCGCTGGCCACCGCGGCAAACCGACCAGCGTCCCCGGCACGCCACAACAACAAGAACCGCTCGGACCCCACGGCAGCAGGAGCCCCCCATGGCCAGGCCCCATTCCCGTCGCCTCCCCCAGTGGCGCACCGAAACGCGCCGGCTCCAGCGCCAGATCGCGGCCCTGCAATTCCGGCTGGCCGCCGCAGCCGCCACCTCCGGTCCCGGTCTGGAGACCGCAATCCCGCCACGCGAGGACGTCCAGGCACAGCTCCGGCGTAGCGAGGAACAGGCCCGCCGTCAGTTGGCCGAAATCCAGGCCTACTACGACACCGCTCCGGTGGGTCTCTTCGCCATGGATCAGGAATTACGCTACCTGCGCATCAATGAGCGGTTGGCGGCGGTCAATGGCCTCCCCGCCGCCGCCCATCTGGGCCGCACCCTGCGGGAGATGGCGCCCTATATCGCCGATAGCGCCGAGCCCCGCTTCCGCCAGGTGCTGGCCAGCGGGGAACCCCTGCTCAACGTCGAACATCGCGAGCCCACCCCCGATCGGCCCGGGGTGCCCCGGGTGTGGCTGGAAAGCACCTATCCCGTGCGCAACCCCGCCGGCCAAGTGATCGGTATCAGTGGCGTGGTGGAAGAAGTCACTGAACTCAAGCACGCCGAGGAGCAATGGCGGGCCAGCGAGGCCTTGGCGCGGAGGCGGCTGGAGGAAATCCAGGCCTATTACGATACCGCCCCCGTCGGTCTGTGCGTGTTGGACCGCGACCTGCGCTTCCTGCGCATCAATGACCGGCTGGCTGAGATCAACGGCTTGCCTGTCGCCGCCCATCTGGGGCGGACGGTCCGCGAGGCCTTGCCCAGCCTGGCGGCGACCGTCGAGCCCTTGTTCCAGCGCGTCCTCACCACCGGCGAGCCCCTGCTGAACCTCGAGATCGCGGGCGAGACCCAGGCCCAGCCCGGTGTGCCCCGGGTCTGGCGGGAGCATTTCCACCCCCTCAAGGATGCCTCCGGTCAGGTTATCGGCATCAACGTCACGGTGGAAGAGATCACCGCCCTGAAGCAGGCGGAACGGCAGATCCTGGAAAGCGAGCAACGCTATCGTGAGCTCAATGCCGCGTTGGAGCTCAAGGTCCAGGAACGGACCCTGGAACTGCGCAACGCCAACGCGGAATTGCACCGCCTGGCGACCACCGATAGCCTCACCGGCGTCTGGAACCGGCGTTACCTGGAGCAGGCCGTGGCGGGGGAGATGGCCCGCGCCCAGCGTTACGGCGAGCCGCTGGCCTTGGTGATGTTCGATATCGACCACTTCAAAGCGATCAACGACCGCCATGGCCATCTGGTCGGCGATCAGGTCCTGATCGAGCTGGCCCTGCGCATGCGCGGCCACCTGCGCGCCAGTGACGTGCTGGCGCGCTGGGGCGGTGAGGAATTCGTCATCCTCCTGCCCCACGGGACCGCCCAGGCCGCCGCCCGCCTGGCCGAGAAGCTCCGCCTGGCGACCATGACGCAGCCCTTTCCCGTCGCCGGGACCATCACCACCAGCTTCGGGGTGGCGGCCTATCAGCCTCACGAGACCCTCGATGACTGGTTCACCCGGGCCGATCATGCCCTGTACGCCGCCAAGGAGGCCGGCCGCAATCGGGTCGTCATCGCGGCCTGAGCCTGAGTCCCCCCTTGCCCCGGTAGTGCAGCACGAACTCCTGGCGCTCCAGGGCGTCACGCAAGGCGTCCCGGATCTGGATGAACCGCGCCAGCTCGTCGTTCATGCGCGGTTCGAAGCAGTGGTAGGTCTGGCGCCCGGCACGCTTGGCCATGTAGAGGGCGGTATCGGCATTCCGCATCAGGGTCTCGCCGTCGATGCCATCCCGCGGGTAGAGGGCGACACCCAGGGAAAGACCGACAGCGACGATCTGAAAATAACGACACTCAGGGAGGTTAACCCTATTAATCATCACGCTACGCGCGAACGCATCAACCGTCACGCCCGATATCATGTCCCTGGCACCTCCGGCGGCTCACCCGCTCGGACGCCGGCGAGGGCCTCATCCAGGAGCGCGAGCGCCTCCTGAAAGCGCAGGCCACGGATGGCGCTGGCCAGCGCGGCGGTCTGCGCGGCGCCCAGAACGCCCCGCAAGGCCGGTTCCAGGGCCTCGAAGTCGCCCATGGCGCTGAAATAACGGCCTTGCAGTTTCACGCGCAGCGCCTCCAGCTGGCCGGCGTCCAGCGGCGGCGCCTCTGTCCCGGCGGGCGGCGGGGTGTCCGCGGTGGCGCCCTGCCAGGGCGCGCTGGCGGCGCTCAGGTCTGCGACCTGGCGCTCCAGGTCGGCCAGCCCGGTCTCCAGGTCGGAGGCGCCGGCCTTGAGGGCCGCTTCCAGTTGCCCCGCCATCGCCATCAGGGTCAGGGCGCCGAGGTTGCCGGCACTGCCCTTGAGGCTGTGCAGGCACCGCGTGGCCGTCTCCCGGTCGCCGCTGGCGAGGGCCTGGCGCGCCTGGCAGAGGCCCGCGGCGGCCTCTTGGGTTAGGCGTTCGAGCATCGAGAGGTAGAAGGCCAAGTCATCCTTGAACACCAGGTTGACCCACTCCCAGTCGATGCCGGGGATGTCGGGGACCTCCGTGGATCCTGTCTGGACGGGGGTAGCCTCCGACGCGGCGGGACCCACCTCGGCCGCGGCGGCGGCGAGACGCTCGGCGCCGATGTGGTGGACCAGGCGGGTCACCAGCAGGTCCAGATCCAGGGGCTTGGCCAGGACCTCGTTGGCCCCGGCCTCACGAGCGGCCTGCTGCTCCGCGGGCAGGACCCCGGCGGTGAGGGCAAGGACGGGCAAGTCAGTGAGACCCAGCTCCTGGCGGATCAGGCGCGTGGCCGTTAGGCCGTCCATGACCGGCATCTGCACGTCCATCAGCACCGCATCAAAGCCTGAGGGGGTGCTGTGCAGATATTGCAGCGCCTGTTGTCCGTCGGCGACCAGGGTGAGAGCCGCCCCTTCCAGCGTCAGCGCCCGTTCCACCAGGTCACGGTTCATGGCGCTGTCGTCCACCGCCAGGAGGCGCAGGCCCCGCAGGCGTGGCCCGCGAGGCAGGGGTGGGGGAGCGGCGCTCACCTCCTCGGCCGCGCTGGCGCGGGGCAAGCTGACCTCGAACCAGAAGGTGCTGCCCTGGCCGGGCTGGCTATCGACGCCGATCGCACCCCCCATCAGCTCCACCAGGCGCTTGCTGATGGACAGCCCCAGGCCGGTGCCGCCGAAGCGGCGGGTGATGCCGGTATCGGCCTGGGTGAAGGGCGTGAACAGGGTCGCCTGGACCTCGGGGCGGATGCCGATGCCGGTGTCCTGGACGGCGAAACGCAGCCGAACCTCGCGGTCGGTACTGGCCTGGGTATGGATCTGGAGCGCCACCTGCCCCCGCTCGGTGAATTTGATGGCATTGCCAATGAGGTTGAACAGGATCTGTTCCAGACGCAGGGCATCCCCCAGCAGGGGCCCCGGCGACGCGGCTGGGGGCTCAAGGCCCAGTTCCAACCTCTTGGCGACAGCGGTGGCGCCGAACAGGCTGGCCACCTTGGCCGTCAGCGTCTCCAGGTGGAAAGCACGGGCATCGAGGTGCAACTGGCCAGCCTCGATCCTGGAGAAGTCCAGCACGTCGTTGATGATGCCCAGCAGCGACTGGCCGGCCTCCTGGATGCGCCCGACCATGTCGGCCTGATTGGCCGTCAGCGGGTCGCGGTTCAACACCTGGGCCAGGCCCAACACCACATTCAGCGGGGTGCGGATTTCGTGGCTCATGTGGGCCAGGAACTCGCTCTTGGCGGCACTGGCGGCGCGGGCCTCGGCGGTGCGGGCCGCCACCTTGGCCTCCAGATCGGCGTTGAGGGCGCGGATCTCCGCCTCGCTTTCGCGCAAGCGCGCTTCGGCCTCCTGCCAGGCAGAGACGTCGGTCAGGGTGCCGATCATGCGCCAGGGGGCGCCGTCCGGCCCCCGTTCGCTGACCCGGCCGCGCGTCAGAAACCAACGCCAGCCACCGTCCCGGTGACGGGTGCGGTGCCGGACTTCAAAGTGCCCATGTTCGCTGGCGAGCGCATCACGCAACAGGGGCCTGATGCGCATGAGATCGTCGGGATGCTGGCGCTGCAGCCAGGCGTCCACGTCGGGATCCAGCTCAGCCGGCTCCAGACCCAGCAGCCGGGGGATTGTCGGTGAGAACTCAACCTGTCCGCTGCGGATGTCCCAGTCCCAGACCCCATGCCCGGCCGCATCCAGGGCCGCTTTCCAGCGCAACTCCCCCTGGAGGCGGGCGGCGGTCGCCTCGGCCGCCCGCAGTGCCGCCTCCTGGCGTTGGCGCTCGCTGATGTCCGTCAAGACGCTCAGCAAGCATCGGCGACCGTCCAGCACGGCCTGGATGTTGCGGATCTCGGCCAGGAAGACCGTACCGTCACGGCGCTCGATCGGCAGTTGCGGCTCCCACGCGGTCTCGCCGCGCAAGGCCTTGGCGAACAGGGCGCTGTTCGTCGCGCGGTGCTCGGCCGGAAAGAAATCCGGCGGACTCATCCCCACCACCTCCTCGCGCTCCCGGCCCAGCATCCGACAGAGGCACTCATTGAGGTAGGTGATGCCCTTGGTCTCCAGATCGACCGCTGTCACGCCGACCGGCAGGGTGTCCAGGACCTCCCGCAACTGCTGCTCGGCCCGGAGCAAGGCCGCGGTCTTCTCGGCCAAGGCGAGCTCGGCCTGTTTGCGCGCGGTGACATCCTGCACGGTGCCAATCGCCGATTGGGGCTGGCCGTCCTCGTTGCACTGGATCTCGGCGCGCGCATGCACCCACTTCACCGCACCCTGGACGATGATCCGGTGGGTGAGGTCAAAGGGGGCGCCGTTGAGTGTGGCCTGCCAGGCGGACTCGAAGGCGGCGAAATCGTCCGGGTGAATAAAGGGGAAATGCGTCTGGGGGTCGACCGGCGTGCCGGGGTCCATGTCATGGATGCGATAGATTTCCTGCGACCATTCCATCCGCTGGCTGGCAAAGTCGAGGTGCCAACTGCCGAGATGGGTGAGCGCCTGGGCCTGTTCCAGGGCGGCGTGGCTGCGTTCCAAGGCCTGTTCGGCCTGCTTGCGCACCGTGATATCTTGAGTTTTCAGGGTGTTTTCAGTGATCAAAAGTTGATGTTCCTGATAATATTTTTCAGGAGGTCGAGCGCTGCCGCCAAGGATGGCCGCGTCTAGCGCCCAGATGATCATGGCGCCCAGCGCGCCAGCAAGGACCGGTGTTCGCACCTCAGAGCGCCTCAGCGCTGACCAATGATCGTGGCGCATGTCCGTGCGCTATCCGAGTGAGTGAAGATTAACACCCAGCGACATAAAGTTGCGCTAGCGCACCCTTGACGGTTCCACCGCCATCATCCCCGACGAACCGGACAAAGACCTGAGCCTGAACGACCTGGTGCGAGCGATGCGCCGTGAATTGCAGACCGAGTGAAGGTTGTCCCGCGCGGCGGCGCGTGAGAAGGCCTTTTGACAGGAGCCGGGTGCCAGCATAATGACATCGGTCATAGGCGCGGGAAGCAAGTAGCTGGAAGCAGGTATATGATTCACATCAAGACTCACAGCCGATGACCCGTCCGCGCGCTGAGGCACTGATGCTCCATGGGCCTGGCTGGCCTTGTGACCCGCCCCTGGCCTCTGGTTATTCCGCCAGCCGTGACCAATTTGGGCTATTCATCCGTGTTCATCGGCTGGCTATCATCGGCTGCCTATCCCTAGCTCCCAACCCAGCGATGCCCCCGTGGAAACAGGACCCCCCTCCTCGCCGCGTCCCCAGCTCACCCCGGCGGCCATTATCCCTCCGCCGGATGAGGCGCTTACCGTTCCCCTGACCGGGCACCGACCGGCTCATCTTTCCTTCGGCCGCCACTACCTGACCAGGGTCATCGCCCTCTATGTGGTCTTCTCCGTCTTCTGGATCTTCGTCAGCGACCATTTGCTGGGGGCCTTCATCCAGGACCCGGACACCGCCCTGCGGGTAAGTATCGTCAAGGGCTGGCTGTTCATCCTCGTCACCACCACCCTGCTCTACCTGCTCATCGGCCGCTTTTTTCGGGCCCTTGCCAGCCGGGACCAGGAGATCCTGGCCATCAATGCCAACCTGGAACGGCGCGTGATGGAACGTACCGCCGCCCTGGAGGCGGAGGTCGCCGAACGGCGCCAGGTGGAGGAACGCCTGCGCCTCAGCGAGGAGCGCCTGCGCCTGACCCTGGATGGCGCCCAACTGGGCATCTGGCACCACCGTCTGGAACCCGAGCATCTGGACTGGTCGGAGATCTGCCAGCGTCATCTTGCCCTGCCGCCGGGTGAGACCCCGAGCTATGCCGGCTTCATCGCCGCCCTGCACCCGGACGATCGCGCCCGGGTGGTGCAACTGGTCGAGGCATCCCTGGCCAGCCGCCAGGACTACGCGGCGGAATACCGGGTACTGTGGGCCGATGGCTCGGTGCATTGGATCAGGGCCCTGGGGCGGGTCTATTGCCGGGGGGATGGCACCCCGGAGCGCCTGGGTGGCATCACCCTGGACATCACCGAGCGCAAGCGCCTGGAGGAGGAACTCCAGGCGCTCAACGCCACCCTGGAACAGCGGGTCGCCGCGCGGACCACCGACCTGGTCACCGCCCAGGACCAGCTCCGCCAGGCCTTGGCGCGGATGGCCCAGTCCGAGTCCAAGTTCCGGACCATCTTTGAGCAGGCCCCCCTGGGGATCGCTTTGCTGGATGGGCGCAATGGTCAATTTCTCGATGTCAACCCAGGCCTGGAGCGGATCCTGGGGCGGACCTGGGCGGAACTGGCGGACATCGGCTGGGAGGCGCTCACCCATCCGGAGGACCTGCCGGCGGAACGGGCGCAGGTGGCGCGGCTCATGGCCGGGGAGATCGATGGCTTTCAGTTGGAAAAGCGCTATCTGCGGCCGGACGGAGCGCTGGTCTGGGGCAATCTTATCGTGGCAACGGTGGCCCTGAAGGACGAGGACCGCAAGCTCCATCTCGCCCTGGTCAAGGACATCACCCAACGTAAGCTGGGGGAGCGGCAGTTGCGCGAGAGCGAGGAACGCTACCGCATGCTCTTCAACAACACTGCAGACGCCATCCTCATCCTCGACCTGGCGGGCAAGGTGATCGACGTCAACGACCAGGCCTGCCGGCAGTATGGCTATGCCCGGGAAGACCTCCTGAAACTGCACATCACCGACATCGACACCCCGGAAGACGCCGTCAACGCCGCGTCGCGCATCGCCCTGCTGGACAGCCAGGGCCAGGCCAGCTTCGAGGCCCTGCACCGGAACGCCCAGGGTGACACCATCCCCGTGGAGGTCCGCGCCACCCGGGTCCTACTCGACGGCCAGCCGGCCATGTTCAGCCTCTGTCGCGATGTCTCGGCGCAGAGGAAGGCCCAGGAGCGCATCGAATACCTGGCCTTCCACGATGAACTGACCGGCCTGCCCAACCGGGTCATGGGCCAGTACCGGCTGCTGCAGGCCATTGCCGTCGCCAACCGCCACCAGACCAGCCTCGCCGTGCTCTACCTGGACCTGGACCGGTTCAAGTACGTCAACGACACCCACGGTCACGCCGCCGGCGACCTGCTGCTGAAGGGCCTGGCCCAGCGCCTGGGCCAGCGCCTGCGGGCCGAGGACTGCCTGTGCCGCCTGTCCGCGGACGAATTCATGCTGGTCCTGCCGGAACTGGGGACCGGGCAGCCGGTGACCCCCGTGGCCCAGGCCTGCGAACGGCTCCTGGCCACCCTCGCCGCGCCCTTCGACCTTCAGGGCCATCAGCTCCACGCCTCCCTGTCCATCGGCGTGGCCATTTATCCCCAGGACGGTAGCGATGGCGAGACCCTGATGCGCAACGCCGACACCGCCCTCTATGAGGCTAAGCGCGCCGGGCGCGCGACCTACCGCTTCTTCGAGGCGCGGATGAACGATGAGCTGACGCGCTACATCCAGACCCGCGATGCCCTGCGGGAGGCCCTGGAGCGCCAGGAATTCGTCCTGCACTATCAGCCCCAGCTCGAGCTACGCACCGGCCGGGTGGTGGGCGTCGAGGCCCTGGTGCGCTGGCAGCGGCCCGGGGTGGGCCTGGTCCCGCCCGGCGCCTTCATCGACGTAGCCGAGGAGAGCGGGCTCATCGTCCCCCTCGGCCGCTGGGTGCTGGAGGCGGCCTGCCGCCAGGCCGCCGCCTGGCGGGCCGCGGGCTGGCCGCGCCTGGTGGTGGCGGTGAACCTGTCAGCGGTCCAGTTCCGTGATCGGCAATTGGGGCAGGAGGTCATGGCCACCCTGACGGCGAGCGGCCTCGAGCCCGCCGGGCTGGAGCTGGAACTGACCGAATCCCTGTTGCTGCAGGGCGAGGAGGCCGTGCTGGCGACCCTGCTGGACTGGAAGGCCCAGGGTATCCAGTTGTCCATCGACGATTTCGGTACCGGCTATTCGAGCCTGGCGTACCTGAAGCGCTTCAAGGTGGACAAACTCAAGATCGACCGCTCCTTCCTGGTCAATCTCCTCACCAGCGGCGAGGACCGGGCCATCGTCCTGGCCATGATCCAGATCGCCCGCAGTCTCAATCTCCAGACCATCGCCGAGGGCGTGGAGGAGGCCGCTCAGGCGGAACAGCTCCGGATCATGGGCTGCGACGAGGTCCAGGGCTATCACTATGCCCGCCCCATGCCGGCGGCGGACCTGACCCGGTGGCTGGAGGACCGCTCAGGCCCGGGGCTTTAGGTCCAAACCCACCAGGACCCGCTCGGTGTGCGACAGGTCGCCGATGATGCGGCGTACCGGCTCGGGCAGGGCGCGCACCAGGGTGGGGATGGCCAGGATCTGATCCTCCCGCGCCAGTTCCGGTTGCGCCTGGAGGTCGATGACCTCGATCTGGTAGCAACCGGCGAGATGCTCCTCGCAGATCTGGCGCAGATTGGCGAAGGCCAGGACGGAGCGCGGCGTCTGGCCGGCGACGTAGAGCCGCAACAGCCACTGTTCCGTCCCCGCCGGGGACGGCACCGGCGATGGGGTCGGCGCTTGGCCGGCGTCATGGGGCGAGTTCATGGGCACCTCCGGTGGCGTCATCGGCCTGGCGGCTGCGGGCCATGGCGTCACGGCCCTGGCGCAGCGCCTTTTCCCGGGCCTCCTCGCGGGCGATCAGCCCCAGGGTCTCGGCCTCCTGGGCCAGGAACTCCCCGCGCAGCTCGGCAATCCGGGCCTCCAGGCGCGCGCGTTGCCGCTCCAGCTCGCGCTGCTGGCGCTCGATCTCCTGACGGCGGACCAGCCGCGCCGCCTCCTCCTCCGCCTCCTGGCTGAGACGCGCCGAGCCGGTGAGGACGCCCCCGGGCCCGACATAGACATCGCGCAGCACCACCCCCTGGTCGGTGATCAGAAACTCCCGCATCTGGTTGGAGTGGGCCATGCCGCGGGATTTGAGGATGCTGAGGCTGCGGTTGCGCTCGCCGCCGGACTCCATCGCCAGCAGCATGAGCCAGGTGTCGATGAGGGAGGAGATGGCGGTATCGGTCTGGTCCACGGGGCTACCGCCGGCGGTCAGGCTGGTGAAATAGCCGGTGATCCCCTGCACCTTGAGGTGATCGACCAGGCGCATGAGCATGGCCTTGACCTCGATCTCGTTGCCGGGGCTGATGAAGCTGTTGAGGGGGTCCACCACGACGTTATGGGGCTGGAAGCGGTGGATCGCCTTGTGCATGGCGGTCAGGTGCATCTCCAGGCCCTGAAAGGTGGGGCGCTGGGCCGAGAACTGGAGCAGACCCTGGTCGACCCAGGGCACCAGGTCGATGCCGACGGAGCGTTGGTTGCGCTCGATCTGCCGTGGGGACTCCTCGAAGGCGAAGAAGAGGACGCGCTCCCCGCGGCGGCAGGCGGCGTCGGCAAAATGAGTGGCCAGGGTGGTCTTGCCGGTGCCGGCGGTGCCCGAGACCAGGATGCTGCTGCCGCGGTAGAAGCCGCCGCCGGCCAGCATGGCGTCCAGCCGCGGGATGCCGGAGGAGACCCGCTCCGTGGGGGCCTCATGGGCCAGGCCCAGGGCGGTGATGGGCAGGACGGCGATGCCGTCCGCGTCGATGATGAAGGGGTATTCGTTGGTGCCGTGGGTCGAGCCGCGGTACTTGACCACCCGCAGCCGGCGGGTGGCGACCAGGTTGCTGACCCGGTGATCCAGGGCGATGACGCAGTCGGAGACGTATTCCTCCAGGCCCTGGCGGGTCAGACTGCCGTCACCGCGCTCGCCGGTGACGACGGCGGTGACGCCCCGGTCCTTCAGCCAGCGAAAGAGCCGGTGCAACTCGGCGCGCACGAGGATGGGGTTGGGCAGGCCGGCGAAGAGGACCTCGATGGTGTCCAGCACCAGGCGTTTGGCGCCGATGGCATCGAGGGCGTGGCCGATGCGGATGAAGAGGGCCTCGAGATCGAACTCGCCGCTGGCCTCCATCTCGGTGCGGTCGATCTCCACCCGGTCCACCAGCAACTGGCGGTCATGGACGAGCTGGGCCAGGTCAAAACCCAGGGAGGCGACATTCTCCGCCAGTTCCTGGTCGCCCTCCTCGAAGGCCATGAAGACTCCCGGTTCAGCGAAGCGGGTCGCGCCGCGGACCAGAAACTCCATGGCCAGGAGGGTCTTGCCGCAGCCGGGGCCGCCACAGACCAGGGTCGGGCGACCACGGGGCAGGCCGCCACCGGTGATGTCGTCAAGGCCAAGGATGCCGGTCGGGGCCTTGGAAAGCGGGCTGGAGAGGGGTGTCATGAGGGTTCCGGGCGCAAGAGGATTCGCGAAGCGGGAACGGGCGGCGCTATTGTCCATGTTCCACGCCGCGCTGGCGAGACCGGGGCGCAGACTGGGGCGCGGTCTGGACCACGGAGCCGGGCCCGGACTGGGGCAAGGCACGGGGCACGGGGCACGGGGCACGCTCAGGCGGACGAGGGCGTCGCCGCGAAGACCCGGACCGTGTGCCGGCCCGCCTCCTTCGCCTGGTACATCGCCATGTCCGCGCGTTTGATCAGCTCCTGTTCGCTGAGGTCCTTTCCCGCAAAGAGCGCGACGCCGATGCTGGCCGAGCAGAGGTGCTCGATGACCGCTGGCGCACCCTCGTCCGGGTGGATGGCCAAGCGATAGGGCCGGGCCAGAACCGCGGCGATGTGGGTGGCGATGCTCAACGCCTGATCAGCGGCTCGCGCCGGGTCGGCATCGAGCCCGCCGACCACGATGACGAACTCATCGCCACCGAGGCGGGCCACCGTGTCGGTCTCCCGTAGGGACCCGGTCAGCCGCTCGGCCACCTCCCGCAACAAGAGATCCCCCGCCGCATGGCCATGTTCGTCGTTCAGGGGTTTGAAGTTGTCCAGGTCCAGGACCATGAGCGCCCCCGGTAACCCCGTCCTCTGGCTGGTGGCCATGGCCAGGTGCAGGCGTTCGCTCATCAACCGCCGATTGGGGAGCTTGGTAAGGCTGTCGTGGTAGGCCAGTCGGCGAATCTCCTCCAGGGCCTGTTCGCGCTCGATGGCGATGCTGGTGAGATTGGCGGACCTTTCGATCATGACCAGATCGTCCGGGCTCGGGCGGTGCGGCTGGCGGTGATAGATGGCGAAGGTGCCGAGCACCTCCCGGGCGGGGCCCAGGATGGGCTGGGACCAGCAGGCCCCGAGTTCCGCCCGGTGCGTCAGGTCGCGAAAGGCGGCCCAGAAGGGGTGCCGGGCCACGTCCTCCACGATCACTCGCTGGCCGGTGAAGGCGGCGGTACCACAGGAACCGACCCCGGGACCGATGGCGAGACCCTCGATGGCCGCGTTGTAGAAATCGGGGAGGCTGGGGGCGACGCCCTGGCCCAGCCGCTGACTCTCGGCATCCAGCAGCAGGACGCTGCACCGCCAGTCGGGTTTGAGGCGCTCGATGCCGGTGACGATGAAGGTCAGCACCTCCCGCAGCGGGGCCCCGCTGGCGACCAGTTCCAGACTCTGCCCGCGGAACTCGATGTAGTCCTCCAGACCCTTGCGGTGAGTGATGTCATGGTGGGAGCCGATCACGCGCAGGGGCCGCCCCGCCGGGTCGCGGCCGATGACCAGGCCCCGGTCCAGGACCCATTTGTAGCGGCCATCCTGGCACAGCAGCCGGTATTCGCATTGGAAGACCGGCTGCTTGCCGTCCAGGTGATCCCGCAGCCGGGCCAGGGTGGCCGCCTTGTCGTCGGGATGGATGAGCCCTTCCCATTCCGCGATGCCCGAGCCGATGGCATCCTCGGCGTAGCCCAGCATCTCCTTCCAGCGGCGCGAAAAATAGACGCTACCCTCCGCCAGGTTCCAGTCCCAGAGGCCGTCCCCGGACCCTTCGATGGCGAATTTCCAACGGAATTCACTCTCCTGCAGGGCCGCCTCCCGTTGGGCCAGGACCGCGAGCAGGCGGTTGAAGCTGGTGAGCAACTGGCCGATCTCGTCATCATGGGCGATGGCCAGGGGTTGCATGGGCCGGGGCGAGTCCGAAAGGACCGCCAGGGTCTGGACGGCGTCCGCCATCGGCCGCAGTTGGCGGCGCAACAGCCACCAGAGGGCCAGTCCAGCCAGCAGGGTGGCCACCAGGGTCGCGATCAGGACCTGCCGCTGCATCTCCCGAATCGGGGCAAAGGCCTCCCGCGTGGCGATCGAGGTATGGATAACCCAATCGGTGGCCGGCACCCGTATGGTTGAGCCCAGCACCTCCTCGCCGAAGGTGTTGGAATAGCGCGAGGTGCCCTCGTAACCCGCCACGATCCGATCGATACCGGCGGACTTGCCGGGTGGGATCTCGGCCATGATGCGGGATGTGTTGGAAGAGGTGATGATCAGGCGGTGCTGGGGGGAGCCGAGGAAGTAATGGCCCGTGGCGCCATAGCGGTGCTGGGTGATCCGGTCCAGAAAGCTAGGTTCCTTGAGCCTGATCGCCCCGGCGACGAGACCGATCGGCGCGCCGGTGGCGTCGCGGATCGGCACGGCGATCGCCAGCGCCGGCTCCTGGGATAAGCGGTTGGCGACCGGCTTGCCCACCGAGGCATGGCCTTTCCGCAGCGCGGTGTTGACGTAATCTCGGTCGCTCAGATCGATGCCGATGACTTCCGGCGCGTGGGGCGTCCTGGCCATGACCCGGCCATCGGCACCAACGATGAACAGACCAAAATTGAAGAGTTCCCGGATGAAGGGGCGCCGATCGAGGTGGGGCTGCAACTTGGCCGGGCTGTCCATCTCCTCCGGACGGATGCCATCGCTGATGATCCGCAAGGCACTGAACCGCCCCCGCACCTGCTCATCGATCTCGTCGGCGATGATGCGGACCACCGAGAGTTGCTGCTCGCCGATCACCCGTTCCAGATCCTTGCGCAGCAGTTGCCCCGCGTAAAGTACCAGGGCCCAGAGGGTCAGCAGGAAGATGACCAGGGTGAGCAGGGTGACGCGGGTCTTGAGGGAGACGGGTTGCAACCGGTTCCAGTCCATCTCAGCGCACCGGCAGCGTCAGCACGGGCTGCGCCGCGGACGGCGTCGCCTGGATGCGCGTCAACAGCAGCAAAAGGGCGAAGGTATCCTTGGACTGCACGTCCGCGTGGGCGATGCTGTACCAGTAGCCGTCGTGCTCCACCCAGACCAGGGCGTCGAGCGGCCGCTCCGCGCTGGCGCGGATGGTCAGGACCCCGTTGCCCAGGGCCGGTCGGACCCGGTCGCGGTAAGCGGCCGGGGTCTCGATGTTGTGCGCGGCGGCGAACATCACGTCAAAGAGCGAGCGGAACTCCCAGGACTTGATCGGGAAGCGCTCCGCCCCCGCCCGCGCCACCAGGGCCCCCTGCTCCTCGATCAGCTCCAGCCGCCCCGCGGCCTCGGCCTGCCGCAGGGTCGCGACCAGGGCCTGGAAGCGCGGATAGGTCGTCGCCTGGGGGTGGTTCTGGAGCATCTCGCCGCCGATGATCACCTTTTCGACCAGCAACTCCATCAGCCGCGCCACCGGCCAGCCGGAGCGCACCAGCAGGGCGAAGGTGTCCGGGGCGATGGGCCGCATGAATTGGGTGGTGAAGCCCTGGCCCTCGATGGGCGTGTAGGTGATGGTCGGCTTGGAGGCGAAGGCATAGTCGATGCCAACCTCGGTGGTCCTGGGATAACCCGGCTCCTTGGTCAAGCTGGCGGAGGCGGAGGCGCGGCTCTCGTAGGCCGCCGACAGGGAACCGGCCTGGAGGAACAGCGGCGCCTCCCGGTAGTGCAGGCGCACCAGGTTCAGGAGCATCTGCTGCGCCTGGTTGAACTGGACGATGCCGTTGAAGTCGACGAAATCCGCCCGGAGCGCCTGATTCGCCGCCGAGCAGCCGCCGAGGAGCACGGCCAGGGTCAGCGCCAGGAGGACAGGGGGGTCGGCGCGCCTCATGACGCCGGCCGCGCCATGCCGCTGCCCAGCGCCAGCCCGGACTGGTCGGCGAGCCGGACGATGTCGAGCAGCAGGGCGTGCAAGGCCGCGCTCTCCGCCTCGTCGGTGGAGACATCGAGGTAGGTGGTGACATCGACCGTGATCCCCCCCGGGCTGATGCCCGCCAGGCCGATGGTGGTCTGACCCCCGGCAAATACCGGGTCACCGACGATGCGTTCGCGTACCGCGCCGATGAAGCCCTGGAGCCGCTCAGGCGTGCCGCCGGCGGTGACCAGCAGCGGCTGGTGGAGCAGGCGGTAACGGCGGGTACCCAGGTTGTTGATGGTGGAGTCGACGAGCTTGCCGTTGGGGATGAAGACCACGCTGTCCTGGGCCGTGCGCACCCGGGTCGAGCGCACCCCGACCGACTCGACCGCGCCCTCGATGTCCCCGGTCTTGATCCAGTCACCGCGGCGGAAGGGGCGGTCAGTGACCAGGATGCCGGCGCCGAAGACGTTGGAGAGCGTCTCCCGCGAGGCGAAGGCCAGGGCCAGACCGCCGATGCCCAGGCCGGCCAGCAGGTTGCTGGTGGGGATCGACAGGAAGAGGGCCATGCCCAGGGCGCTGGCGGCGACGACCGCCAGGCGCAGGCCGCCCAGGAGCAGGGTGACGAGGATGTCATCGGCGGCCCGGGTGGTGCCCTCCGCCAGCCGGCTGAGGAAGTCGCCAAGAATGGCCAGCAGTTGCCAGCCGACGAGGCCGGCGGCGATGCTGCCGAGGACGCCCCAGAAGGGCAGGGTGTATTCGCGGAAGGTCGTGGCCAGGCCAAGGAGGGTCGGCACCTGATAGAGGAGGGCCATGGCGATGAGGATCATCACCGACCAGCGGAAATAGGGTGGCAGGGGCCGGGCGCCGGGCACCCGCCGCAGGCCGGCGCAGAGCAGGGCCGCCACCAGCCGGCCCAGTACCAGGGCACTGGTCAGGGCAAGCAGTCCGCCCAGGAGCTGCCAGTACTCGCTCTGGCGCAGCCGGCCCAGCAGCACCGGGGCCTTGTCGGCCACCAGGTCCCGCAGCCGGAAGAAGGTGCTGTCGGGAATGAGACCCGGCGGCGTCGCCACCGGCGGCGGGAGGCGCTCGGTGACCAGGTAGAGGTCGCGGATGTCCGCGATGGTCTGGGAGGTGAACTGCCAGGGGGCATCCGCCTCCGGGCCGCTGGGGGCGATGACGATGGCCCGCTGACCCTGGACGAAGTGGACGTAGGGTACGCGACTGGCGCCATCGTTGGGGATGCCCTGGAGCCCGACCAGCCCGATATGGTCGAGGACCCGGCGCAGGTACTGGGCGGAGATATCGCCAAAGGAGGGCCGCAACAGCTCCGGGATCGCCGACAGATCGAGGGTCGAGAGGGCCAGGTCGTGCCCCGGCCCCCGCCAGTCGGCCATGCCGATCAGGAAGGCGCGCATGGTGTCCCGGGGATTGCGCAACTGGCGATAGGCGTCCGCCGGCGGCGACTTGCCGCCGTGGGCCGCCAGCAGTGCCTGGCGCGCGGCGCGGAGTGCCTCGTCACCGGGGTAGCGCAGCCGCCAGTCGCCCGCCTCGTCCCGCCGCAGGGTCAGGGGCAGGATCGCGCCCGAGGGCTGCTGTTCCAGGGCGAGGTCGAGGGTGTCGTCCCCCGGCGCGGCATCGGGGATCGACCAATAGTGGAAGGTGGTCAGATCGACCAGTTGGAACAGGTCCCGCACCCGGTCGAGCTGCTCGGTGCGCGAGAGCGGGGTGGCCGGCGCGTCGAAGGCCACGGCCTCGGCCGCCAGGCCCCAGGCATCGTCGATCCCGCTGGCGGCCAGATTGCCGGCGACGACGAAACTGGTGAAGGCGGAACGGGGCGAGGTCAGGGTGAACGATTGCTTGACCAGGGGCTTGAGGATCTTGCTCCCCGTCCACCACTCCCCGCTGTCGAATCGACCAGCGAAGGTCTGGCCATCGCGGGCGAGCACGGCGACGAATTGCCCGCTGCGCTCGGCGCTGAACCAGCGACCTTCAAGCCGCTCTCCCTGGGCATCGGTCTGGACCTGGGCCTCGATGAGGCCATCGAAGAGCGGCGAGCGGCCGGTGACGGTGTCGCCCTGCTGTTCGAGGATGATCTGACCGCCGCTGTCCCGCCACTGCATCTGCCAGGTGCCTGCCCAATCGCCCGCCGCGGACGCGCCGCCGGTACCGGCGCTGGCACCGGTGCCGAGCAGCAGCGCCGCGAGCAGCAGGAGAGAGAGAAACCAGGGGGGCCAGGGCAGGGTATCGGGTCGCACGGGAATTCCTTGTGATTTAACAGGGCGGGGATCGGGGAGATCCTTGTGATTTAAACGGGTAGGGGATGGGGAAGACGTGGCGTCAGCCAAGCGGGCGGGAAATGTATTCGATTGGCCTGGTCCCGTCCATTAAGGGCCATGGCGGGACATTTCTCCCTTGGGTTGACATCAAGGGCCATGGCGATCCTCTACTTGGCTTCCGGCGCGTTCGCCAGCCCCATGCAATTGGCGTAATAGACCACGGTTGCCGGCCAGTCACTGAAGATGGCGAGGATCCCCACCTCCTGGGCGAGGACATCCAGCACCCGTAGCACGTCGCCCTCCCGGCGGATCGCGGCGTTCAGGGTCTGATAGTAGAAGCCTTTGTCGGTAACGACATCGGCGCCTGTTTCGGTGACGTCAGCGGTGCTGATGTTGGTGCCCTGGTTAGCGTGAAAGTCACGGCAAAGCTTTTCATTACCAGGGGTGTGGAGCGACCTCTCATGACATTCAGCGCCGGCGCTGGAGTCGCTAACGGCGCCGTGGCTGGTGACTTTATCGGGCGCGGCGAGGCTGCCGGAGCGCTCCAGGCTCCAGGGGATGATCGCCAGGCCCGCCGCCCGGACAGCCCGGGCATAGGGCGAGGGGCGGATGGCCCCGCTGGCGTCCCCTTCCAGCAGGGCGAAAAGGGGTGGGGCGACGATGCGGATGCCCGCGGCACGGTACCGCCGCAGTTCGTCCAGGGAGGGCAGGTCGGCGACCCGCTCGGCGGCCTCCAGATAGACCGCCTGGCGGCCGAATTCCGGCTCCTGGGCCAGCCAGTAGTCGATGTCCTCCCGCAGGAAGGACTGGGGCCAGACGTGGCGGGGATCGACCCCGGCGGCCCTGTAGTCGTCGATCAGCCGTTGGGCGAGGGCGGCGCGGCTGAGGCCGTTATAGGGCAGGGGGACGAGGGACTCCTTCAGCTCCGGGATCATCATCACCCCCAGTTCCTGGAAGAGGGCGATGCTTTCGCGGTGGGTCAGCAGAGTCCCGTACTCCGCGCCGGCCTCCAGGCCCGACCAGGCGATGTCCGGGGGTTGCTGATATTCCGCGGCCGTCCGGGCGCGGGGGTTGAAGCCATCGCGACGTCCGCGCAAGCGGCGGAACTCCGCCAGGGTCAGGTCGCTGGTCCAGCATTCGGCGCTGGCGGGGGTCAGGAGCCGGCCATCGGCGGCGAAGGTAGCGGGGGTGAAGGGCCGCCGGCACTTGGCCGCCAGGTCGGGGATGGACAGGATGTCGGTGCTGGTGTGCAGGTCATTCTGGGCATGGCGGCAGACCAGTTCCAGGTCCTTGGTGAAGGTCACGTCGCACTCGATGATCCCCGCCCCCTGGCGCGCCGCGGCCAGGTAGGACTCCCGGGTATGCTCCGGGTAGGCCAGGCAGGCGCCGCGGTGGCCGATGGCGAAGGCCGTGCGCTGGAAAGGGCCCTGGGCGCAGCTCAGCAGCCGGCGCTTGAGCGTCCCCTCCTCCAGATCCTGGACCAGGCGGAGGGGACGCGGCCCCGGATCGATGGCGGGGAGGTTGGCCGCAATGCTTGCGGCTGCCGTGGCCACCGGGCCCAGGCATGCTCCCACTATAAGCAACATCACCATCAGCAATAGCGTTCCCCCCAGCCAAAATGATCTCGCCTGAAATTGTAGGCCAGGACTATGGGGAATAGGGGGTCATGTGGCGAAGGAGCAGAAGAAATCCCCTGTGCT
Source organism: uncultured Gammaproteobacteria bacterium (assembly GCA_937862735.1). Classification (GTDB taxonomy): domain Bacteria; phylum Pseudomonadota; class Gammaproteobacteria; order Chromatiales; family Chromatiaceae; genus M0108. Next base: position 71,275 of record CALMDH010000190.1, on the reverse strand, counting down.
AACATCCAACTCAACATCTTGATGCTCCGGTCCCGACCGCCTCCCTCACCATGCACCGCCGCTCCCTGCCTATCGGTATCCAGACCTTTCGCGAAATTCGCGAGGGCGATTATTACTATGTCGACAAGACGGGTTTCGCCCTACGGCTGATCAATGAAGGCAAGTATTACTTCCTGTCGCGCCCACGGCGCTTCGGTAAGTCACTGTTTCTGGATACGCTGGCGGAGATCTTTACGGGTAATCAGGGCCTGTTCCAGGGATTGGAGGCGGAACACCGCTGGGACTGGTCGCGGCGCTATCCGGTGATCCGGTTGAGCTTTGGCGGTGGAGTGATTCAGAGCCGCGATGAATTGAACCGGCGCATCCTGGCCCTCCTGCGCAAAAATCAGGAAGCCCTTGGGGTCCCTTGCAGCGATCAAACCGACATCGTCGGCTGTTTCAGCGAGCTGATCGAGGGCGCCCACGCCGCCACCAGCGAGCGCGTGGTGGTGCTGGTGGACGAATATGACAAGCCCATCCTGGACAACATCACCAACCCGGAGATGGCCCGGGCCATGCGCGATGGCCTGCGCAACCTCTATTCGGTGATCAAGGACTCGGACGCCCACATCCGCTTCGCCTTCCTCACCGGGGTCAGCAAGTTCAGCAAGGTCAGCCTCTTCTCCGGGCTGAACAATCTCAAGGACATCACCGTCGACGCCCGCTACTCGGCCCTGTGCGGCTACACAGAGGCCGATCTGGACCAGGTCTTCGCACCCGAGCTGGCAGGGTTGGACCGCGACCAGATTCGCGCCTGGTACAACGGTTACAACTGGTTGGGCGAGGCGGTCTACAACCCCTTCGACCTGCTGCTGCTGTTCGATGCCCGCGAGTTTCGCCCCTGGTGGTTCGAGACGGGCACGCCCACCTTTCTGGTGGATGTCCTGACCCAGCGCGGTTTCTTCACCCCCCGGCTGGCGCACCTGCGGGCGGACGAGGCCCTGTTGTCGGCCTTTGACGTCGATCAGCTCGCGCCGGAGGCCCTGCTGTGGCAGACCGGCTATCTGACCTTCACCGGTTCCCGCCAGATCGGCGCGCGCTGGGAGTACAGCCTGGGTTACCCCAATCTGGAGGTGAGCGCGGCACTCAACGACAGCCTGGCCAAGGCCTTCATCGGCCAGCCGGGACAGGCCAGCGAGCTGGCCAGCCGGCTCTACGACATCCTGGTCGTCGCCGATGTTGAGGCCCTGCGCCAGCACATTGCCAGCCTGTTCGCCGCCATCCCCCATCAGTGGCACGACACCAATCCCATCGCCCGCTACGAGGGCTACTACGCCAGCGTCTTCTACAGCCACCTCGCCGCCCTGGGGCTGGACCTGGTGCCGGAGGATGCCAGCCACCAGGGCCGGCTCGACCTGCGCCTGCGCTTCAACGGCCACATCTGGCTGTTCGAGTTCAAGGTGGTGGAACTGGCCCCCGAGGGCGCGGCCTTACAGCAGATCAAGAAGCGGGGCTACGCCGACAAGTACCGTGCCGAGGGGCTGCCAATCCACCTGATCGGCATCGAGTTCAGCCGCGAGCGGCGCTCCCTGGTGGGGTTCGAGGTGGAGACCCAGTGACATCGATGATGAGATGCACTCGTTCAGACCCCTTACGCCCCAGGAGGGCTTCGGCGACACCAGGTGCTGACTCTCTTACTCCCTCCTCCCCGGCGGGCAACGGCAACGGCAACGGCAACGGCAACGGCAACGGCAACGGCAACGGCAACGCTGAGATTCTATGCCGAGCTGAACGACTTCCTGCCACCTGACAGCCGGCAGCGGGACCTGACGCTGCCCTTCGTGGCACCGGCACCCGTGCGCCACCTCATCGAACTCGCCGGGGTCCCCCACACCGAGGTCGAGGTCATCCTGCTAGATGGAGAGTCGGTGGATCTGGAGACCCCGGTCGGCGACGGTCAGCGTCTGGCCGTCTACCCCGTCTTCGAGGCCTTCGACGCCCGCCCCCTGCTGCGCCTGCGCCCCGCCCCCCTGCGGACGCCGCGCTTTCTGGCCGACGCCCATCTCGGCGCCCTGGCGCGGCGACTGCGACTGCTGGGCTTCGACACCCGCTGGCTCAATGACCTGGGGGACGCGGGGCTGGTGGCGCTGGCCCGACGGGAGGGGCGCATCCTCCTCACCCGTGACCGCCGCCTGCTCATGCGGCGGGAACTGACTCACGGCTGCTATATCCGCCCGGTCACCCCCCAGGCACAGGTCGCCCAGCTGCTGGAGCGCCTGCAACTTTGCCCTGAGATCGCCCCCTTCACCCGGTGTACCCTATGCAACGGCCTCCTGGAGGCACAACCGCCCGCCCAGGTCCAGTCCCGGGTGCCGCCCCGGGTCTACGCCAGCCAAGATGTCTTCTGGCAATGCCAGGATTGCGGACAGCTCTACTGGCGGGGCAGTCACTGGCAGGCCATGTGCCGGCAAATCCAGGCGCTGTGTCCCGACTGGGCGCTAGGCGGCCAAGGTCCAGCCACTGCATGACAGAGTGAGAGAGTCCCCCCAAGGCGCAACTCCCCCCCTAGCGGATGAAATGACACGGCTGGCGACCTTCCCGCCAAACATCAGGCGGGGACGCGCCAAACCACCGAACAAAAAAGACTTTTCCGTGACTGTCACGCAATCCGAGGCCCCCATCATGCGTCCTTGGCACTTCAAGCGACACCCGCCCGACCTGTTGGTAACGGGTCTTCCCCGTTTCGGCCCTCTCCTGTCGGGCCTGCTCCTGCTGGCCCTGCTCCTGACCGCGCTGCTCCCGGCCTGCCGACCCTCCCCGACCCCGGCGGGGACCTTGACGGAACACCGCTTCCAGGCACGGGCCTATGCGGGCTCCCAGGACCGCGACTACCAGGTCTACGTCCCGGATGGCCTCACCGGCCCCGCGCCCCTGGTCATGGTCCTGCATGGCTGCAGCCAGACCAGCGCGGACGTGCTGCGCGATTGGGGCATGCGGGCGGCGGCGGACCGCTACCACTTCATCCTGGTCACCCCCGCCATCACCCGCTGGGATGGCCTGCGCGGGCCGAACTGTTGGGGCTTCTGGCTACCCCAGCACCGCCAGCGAAGGCGGGGTGAACCCGAGGACCTCTATCAGATTGCCCGGGAGGTCGAGCAGCGCTACCCCATCGACCCTCAACGCCGCTACCTGACCGGACTCTCCTCCGGCGGGGCCATGACCGCCATCCTGGCCGTGACCCACAACGACTACTGGGCCGCGGTGGCCACCGTGGCCGGCCTGCCCTACGGCGAGGATGCCACCGCCGTCTCCGTCCTCGGCGTCTGCCCGGGCTGGGCCCAGTTCCACCCCTTGCCCTGGACGGTCGCCGCCATGCGCGCCCAACTGGGACCTGATCCCTACCCCCTGCCCTTACTGGTGGTGCAGAACGAGCGGGACTGCACCGTCAAGCCAGCCGCCGGCCTGCTGCTGCGCGACGCCCAACTCGCCCTCCACGGCGCGCCCGGCCACCAGACGCCGGCGACAACCGCCGTCGGCGATGCTAGCCCCTGCCAGCCCGTCCATGCCCAGGACTATGGCTGCCGCCACGCCCGCCATAGCCGTGACGGCCAGCCCGACAGCCCCACCCTGGTCGAAACGGTCTGGTACGAGGGCCCGCTGGCGACCGCCTACCGCGGGGACAAGGACCTGGGCCATTACTGGATCGGCGGCGAGCAGGGCGAGGAAGGCCCCTACGCCGTGCGGGAAGGCCCCAGCCATCCCGACATCATCTGGGACTTTTTCCGCCGCCACCCAAGGACGGGAGAAGTGGGCGACCCGACGACGACTGCTCAGAGGCCGTGAAAAACACCGCTGCGTATGATGCAGGGGTGCTGCAAACCACATTGAGATGGCTGGTCCGAAGCCGTAAAAAAAGCCGGCCTTTTCTTGCCAAGCTCGCTGGTGGTTCGATCCGGCCGACCCGCGCGCTGGACAATCCCACGCGAGCCTACCCAGAATTCTCCACACCATGACCGCCACCCCAACCCTGACCCTTGACTGCCTGCCTGGCACCGACCTGCCCCGCCCGGATTACACCGGCGGCGGCATCGTCAATCTCATGGCCTCTATCATCCGCGCCCGGGGCGGGGAGGCGGACTACCCGAGCCTCGACCTGTTGCCCCCGGCCAGCATCGCGGGCTACACCAATCTCCTGCTGCTGGTGATCGACGGCCTGGGGGCCGACTGGCTGGCGACACGCTCACCGGAGGGCATCCTTCAGCGCCATTGCGTCGGCGCCCTCACCTCGGTCTTCCCGCCGACCACCGCTTCCGCCATCACCACCTTCCTCACCGGCGACGCCCCCCAGCAGCATGCCCTCACCGGCTGGTTCACCTATCTGCGGGAACTCGGCTGCGTCATGAGCATCCTGCCCGGCCACCCGCGCTACGGCGGCGTGGGTTATGGTCAGGCCGGTGTCGACCTGGGCGCCCTCCTCAACCACCGGCCCATCGCCAGCCGCCTCGCCACCCGCACCCTGATCCTGACCCCCGACCACATCGCCCACTCGGACTTCAACCGCGCCCACTTGGGGCCCGCGGAGTGCCGCCCCTTCCGCGGCCTGAACGATCTCTTCCGCCAGGCCGCCCGGGCCCTAAGGGAGGAGCGGGCGCCCAAGTACCTTTATCTCTACTGGCCCGGTCTCGACACCCTGGGCCATGAGGCGGGCATGGCCAGCCTGGCCGCCGCCCGCCACCTGGCCGCCATCGAGCAGGCCCTGACCGACTTTCTGGTCGCCATCGCCGGCACCGACACCCTGGTCCTGGTCACCGCCGATCATGGCCAGATCGACACCCGCCCCGCGGACAACATCCACCTGGCGGACCACCCCCGCCTCGCCTCCTGCCTGGCCCTGCCCCTGTGCGGCGAGCCCCGCGCCGCCTTCTGCTACCTCCGGCCGCGCCGGGTCCACGATTTCGTCCACTATTGCGAGGACGTCCTGGGCGACCGGGTCAGTCTCCACCCCAGCGGGGAGTTGGTGGACCAGGGCCTGTTCGGCCATGGTGAACCCGCCCCCGCCCTGGAAGAGCGGATCGGCGACTTCACCATGCTGATGCGCGGCCCCTGGGTGCTCCGCGACCGCTTGCCCAGTGAAAAGGCCTACACCCAGATCGGCGTCCATGGCGGTCTGAGCGCCACGGAGTTGCAAGTGCCCTTGTGCCTCATTCCCCCGCCCATACGACATTACTCCTAACTCCTTAAAGTTCAAGGAAACCTAACTGGCCTAACTGTCATGATGGATTTCGCTACGCTCCGCGATGATGAATAACGCTGCTGGTGACCTTCACGCTAACTTTCATGGGGTGCCAGCCACACCCCAGACGATGAAAGTCTCCACTGGAGTGTTTCACGCTAAGGAATTCGCGACTGCGGGACTAATTTTGGTCCTGGTGCTAGTGCTGTTACTACTCCCCTCGTTAGTCGGTTCACAGGCGGCCATGCCCGCAACTGCCGGGCCTGACAGCGAGGACACCCACCTCCCCGCGGCCGCCTTTATTGGCCGTGAGCGCTGTGCCGCCTGTCATCCCCGTGAGCAGGAAGCCTGGCGCGGTTCCCACCATGACCTGGCCATGCAGGAGGCGACCGATAACACGGTGCTGGGCGATTTCAATGACGCCAGCTTCACCCATTTCGGCGTCACCAGCCGCTTCTTCCGCCGCGAGGGCGGTTTTTTCGTCAATACCGAGGGGCCGGACGGCGAACTTCATGATTACCAGATCCGCTACACCTTCGGCATCACCCCCTTGCAGCAATACCTGATCCCATTCCCCGATGGGCGGATGCAGGCCCTGTCCATCGCCTGGGACTCGCGTCCCCGGGAAGCGGGCGGCGGACGCTGGTTTCACCTTTATCCCCACGAGCGCATCCCTTCCCAGGATGAATTGCACTGGACCCGCGGCAGCCAGAACTGGAACTGGATGTGCGCCGAGTGCCATGCCACCAACCTCAAACGCAACTATGACGCCGCCACCGACCGTTACCGGACCACCTGGTCAGAGGTCGACGTCTCCTGCGAGGCCTGTCACGGCCCGGGCTCAAACCACCTCACCTGGGCTGGGCGGCTGGCGGGTGACCAGCCCCTGGAGCCGGCCCTGGCGGAGACCAAGGGCCTGGTGGTCGCCCTCGACGAGCGCCGCGGGGTGAGTTGGAGCCAGGATGCCAACGGCAAACCGGTACGCGCCCCACGTCTGAAGAGCCACCGCGAAATCGAGGTCTGCGCCCAGTGCCATTCCCGCCGTGCCGGCCTTGCCGATGGCCTGAGCCACGGCGGGCCACTGATGGCGACCCATGACCTCTTGCTGCTCCTCCAGGGCGCGTATTTCGCCGATGGGCAGCAGCAGGATGAGGTCTATAACTACGGCTCCTTCCTCCAGAGCCGCATGCATGCCCAAGGCGTCACCTGTTCCGACTGTCATGACCCCCACAGTGGTCGGACGCGCGCCCCCGGCAACAGCCTCTGCGCCCTGTGCCATGCCCCAGCCCGCTACGACCAGGCTGGCCACACGCTGCACCCCCTGGGGACCGACGGCGCCCAGTGCGTCGCCTGTCACATGCCCACCCGGACCTACATGGTGATCGATCCCCGCCACGATCACGCCATGCGGGTGCCCAGGCCGGACATCGCCCAGCACGTCGGCGCCCCGGACCCCTGCACCGGCTGTCACCAGGACCGGGATGCCGCCTGGGCGGCGGAGAGGATCGCGGCCGCCTTTGGTCCCGAGCGTAAGGGTGATCAGCCCTTTGCGGCGGCCCTCCAGGCCGCGCGCCGGGGGGAGCCGGGTGCGGCTCGCTTGCTGGCCGGGCTGATCCAGGACACCCAGGCCCCCGCCATCGCCCGCGCCACCGCCGTGCGGGAACTGGAGGCTTACCTCAGTCCCTCCAGCCTGCCCCTTGTCTCCATGGCGCTGAAGGACGCGGACCCACTGGTGCGCGGCGCTGCCCTGGAGACCCTCCTCGCCCTGCCTCCCCAGCAACGGCCGGCACTGGCCCTGCCCCTGCTGGACGACCCTTTGCGCGTGATTCGCCTCAAGGCGGCGCGGGCGCTGGCACCGGTGGCAGTCGAGGGGTTGTCAGCCGCGCGGCAAGACGACCTGAAGAAAGCATTTGCAGACTATATTGCCGCCCAGGAGGCCAACGCCGAAAGACCCGAGGCCCACCTGAACCTTGGCCTCATCCACTTAGACCGTCGTCAGTATCAGGACGCTGAAGCCGCGTATCGCGCCGCCCTGAAGCTCGATGCCACCTTCGCGCCAGCCTACGGCAACCTGGCCGATCTCTACCGCGCGACCGGGCGGGAGCCGGAGGCGGAAGCGATTTTGCAGCAAGGGTTGCGTGTCAGACCCGATGATGGTGCCCTGAGCCATGCCCTGGGGCTGTTGCGGGTGCGCCAGAAGCGCCCCGCCGAAGCCCTGCGCTACCTGGAACGGGCGGTGACCCTGAGCCCGGACAACGCCCGCTATGCCTATGTCCTGGCGGTGGCCCTGCACGACACGGGCAAACCCGAGGAAGCGCGGGCATCTCTGGCGCGGGCCCTGGAGCTATTCCCCTACGACCGGGATCTGCTCATGGCGGCCCTGGCCTACGCCCGTGAGGCCGGAGAAGAGGAAGCGGCGAGCGATCTCGCCAACAGGCTCGCCGCGCTCACAAGGGCGAGTCAGCCCTAAGGACAACGCTGACCGAGGTGATTCCAGACGATCGCGAGATCCTGGTCGTTGGTGTAGCCATCCAGGTCGAGGTCGTACCAGCTCGACGCGCCCCCGGCCAGCGCCGCCATCAGCCTGTAGTCGGCAAGATCCTGGTCGTCGACCTTGCCATCGCCGTTGCCGTCGCCCGGGCAAGCGGGCTGGGAGGCGAGGATGGTCTCAAGCTGCGCGGACAATGCCTCGTAACTGGCCCGCTGCTCTGGGGTGAAGGCGGATGCGGGGATTTGGGTACCGTCCCGGTCGATCTGGGGAATGGGCACCGCCTCGTTGATCGCGTAGAACTCGTCGCTCTGGGTGTCGACGCAGGCAAGGTTCGGATCGGTGCTCGTCGAACCCGTGTACTGGCGGGTATCGTTGCGCACCAGCTTGTAACGCTCGTTACGGATCGCCACGCCGCTCTGCGGCTGGATCGAATTCGCGGCTCCGCCCTGGGAGACGACCCAGGCCTGCACCTGGCAACAGTACTGGAACCCCTCCGCTGTCGGCAGGCCCAGGGAGGCATCGGCGCCCTTGCCGTACCAGGTGCCGCCATTGTCCTCGCAGACGCCCTTCGTCACCGGGATGTGCGAGCAGGTGCTGGCCATCTGGCAGGGGCCGTTGATCGCGCCATCAGCCTGGAGGTTAAGGCCGAACTGGGTGAAGTTCCAGGGGCGCAGACCCTCCTGCTGGGGATCGACGAGATAGGGCATCAGGGGCTCCGCGTCGAGCGTGCGCGTCACGCCCTGCTCGACGTCGATGTCCGCGATCTCGGCGAAGAGCCGGAAGAGGTCCGCGGTATTGACCATGTGCGTGACGCTGCGACCGGGCTCGGTGACGAGGGGACCGGCGACGAACAGGGGCGTCCACACCCCGGACTGGTAGGGGGTGCCCTTGGAGCGGCTGCCATCGAACGGCGGCAGCGTCGTGTAGCCGAGGGAGCCGTTGTCGTTGACGAACACGATCACCGTATCGCTCGCTTCCGGCCGGTAGTCGAGGGCGCCATCGGGCCGGCGCTGGGCGAGTCCGGTGCTGACCAGCAGGCGCCCGATTTCCGCGTCCATGGCCTCGATCATCTGCTTGCTCAAGGGCAGGTATTGCTGGGTATCGTTACAGTCGATGCCATTGAGGGGGGCCGCATCCGCCGGCAACAAGGAGCGGGGCGGCGGTTGCAGCGGCGTATGCACGGTCGCGAAGCTGACGGTCGCCATCCAGGGCGTATCCTTGGGTCGGGCGTTGATCCAGGCAATGGCCTCATCGACCGGTAGCGTGCCGCGATAGGTTCGCGCCCGAGGGTCCCTGTGTGGCACCTCTTCGACGCTGCCGTCGGGGCGATTGATGACCAGCGGCGAGACGAAGTGGGCGCTCAGGGTCTCGAAGTTGATGTAGTCCGGCACCCCAGCTGGGTTGCAGGCTTGACCGGGATCGAAGATGCCGCCCTCATCCCGGCAGCGGCGCCCCGGGGGATTGACGTGACCGAACGGGCTTTCCATGGCCTTGCAGGAACCGTCGCCCGCATAGCAGGCACCCCAGTCGGCGCCGCCAGGAAAGCCGTCACCCGGGACATAGCCGCAGGCGTAGGTGCCGGCCGGCGCGACCCCGCCCGCCGTGGTGTCGATCGAGGAGGGATCGCCGGTCTCGTCGAGCCAGCCCGAAAAATAGTCCCAGCCAAGCGAATGCGGCATGGCCAGCCGGTAGGGGCTGTTGCCCTGCAACCCGAGGTGGAACTTGCCGAAGATCGCGCTCTCGTAGCCGCGCTCCTTGAGGAGCTTGGGTACCGTGGTCTCCCAGGGCGAAACCATGGAGTTCGCGAGGTCGTCGGGTCCGAGCGCCCCGTAAAGTTCGGTGCGCAGGGGGAAGCGGCCCGTGAAGATGACGGCTCGGCCCACCGAACAGGCGGGCATCGTCCAGGCATTGTGGAAGCGCACGCCTGCTTCGGCGATCCGGTCAATGCTTGGCATCGCCGGATTCAAGGCCTCCGGTCCGCCGTAACCGAAGGCCCGGAACTGGTCGATGCCAACGTCGTCGGTCAGGATGAACAGGATGTTGGGCGACTTGGGCGCGGGAGGTTCAGCAGGCGCATGAGATGAATTGGGTCCACAAGCCGTCAGGGTCGTGACAACCGAGAGCGCCGCCACGATCATGACGGAAAGGCGGGTAGTCTGAAACAAGAGGTGATCCTTGCGGTCAGGGCGAAGACAGGGATAGGGCGTTGCATGATACAGCCTCCCCCCAATTCGTTACCAAGATCCCGCCACCCTGGAGTCACACCCTGGTAATTTTGCGCAAGCAACCTCAATCTCTGACCGCACCATACCGGCCTTCCGGAGTCCCGCCCATGATCAATCCCCATCTCAGCCGCTACCCAACCCCGGGCTACCGCTCGACCATTCTGGGTGCCTTGGCCCTGTTCCTCGCCATCTTCTCGGCGCCCGGCATAACCCTGGCCGAGGAACCGGAACCCCCGGCCGGCATGGCGGTAAAAAGCTGCGCCGCCACGCCCAAGCAAGGAGCCTGGCAACGCCCCGACCAGCAGGAGATCAAGCAGCGCCTCGACCCCCTCCAGTACCGGGTCACCCAGGAGGATGCGACCGAACCCGCCTTCCGCAATGCCTACTGGGACAACCATGAGGAAGGGATCTACGTGGACGTGGTCTCCGGCGAGCCCCTGTTCAGCTCCAAGGACAAATTCGATTCCGGCACCGGCTGGCCCAGCTTCCACTCCCCCCTGGAACCGGCGCTGATCGTGGAGAAAAAGGACCGCAAGTTCTTCATGGAGCGTACCGAGGTCCGCTCCCGCCATGGTGACTCCCATCTCGGGCACGTCTTCGCCGACGGTCCCGGCCCGACGGGGCTGCGCTACTGCATCAATTCCGCCGCCCTGCGCTTCATCCCCGTCGCCGACCTTGAGCGGGAGGGTTACGGCGATTACCTGGCCCTGTTCACCGCGGACCCGCCCGCCAGCACCGGGCAACCCCGCCGGGCCCTGGCGACCTTTGGCATGGGCTGCTTCTGGGGCGCGGAGGTGAAGTTTTGCAATCTCAAGGGGGTGACGAAGACCCGGGTCGGCTATGCCGGCGGCCACAGCGCCGATCCGACCTACCGCCAGGTGAGCACCGGCCGCACCGGGCACGCGGAGGTGGTCCAGATCGAATACGACCCGGACCTGATCAGCTACGACCAGTTACTGGAGGTCTTCTGGCAAGGCCATGACCCCACCACCCTGAACCGCCAGGGGCCGGATGTGGGCACCCAGTACCGTAGCCTCATCCTGGCTCGGGACGCCGCCCAGGAAGCCGCGGCCCGCGCCTCCCTGGCCCGGCAGGCCGGGCGTTTCCCCAGTCCCATCGTCACGGAGATCGCCACCGCCACCGACTTCTTCCCGGCCGAGGACTACCATCAGCGTTACCTGGAGAAGCGCGGCCGGGCGAGCTGTGTCGCCAATTGAGGGCAAGAGTGATGGTCTACTTCCAATCAGGCTGGCTCGCGGCCAGCAAGGCCGCCCAATCGTCCGGTGGGTGCCCCCGCTCCAGCATGCGTTGAAAGACGGCATAAGGGTCGCTTTTGCTGCCGGAGGCGCGCAAGGTGCTTTCATCATTCACCCACGCGAAGATGATGATCCGGGATTTTGAGTCGAACCGAAAAAACAACCGAAAACGCCGACCGATTTTCGCGCGCCGCCAGTGCCGAAAAGCCGTACCCAGCGTATTGCCCTGCCGATATTCCTCGCGGTTCGGATCGCTCGGCACGGCCTCAAAGATCAATTTCGATAGCGCGGCAAACAACCTGACGTTGGCGTTGGACGCGCAACCTTCCGGGTCCTGCCTTTGCGCCCGCTCAACGGCGGCGTGCAGTTTCTGCAACTGCTCAACCAGACAGGCGTGAAAGAGCAGGTTCCAGCCGTGACGCTGAATCACAGCGCGACATCACCTTCAATCTCCGCAGCCAAGTCGACGGGCTGGGGCAGCGTCGCCAGCATGGCTTGTACGAGATCGTCGGGCAAGCCGGACAGGTGCCGACCGTTACGAATATCCCTCTCCAGCAAGGCCAAAAAGCTCTCGATGGCGGGATCTTCATGAACGGAGTCCTCGACCCGGGTCACGATGACCCGTGAGCCGCGCAGGTCAAACGCCACCTTGCCGCCGCAGTCCACGCCCAGGGCCTGGCGGATGGGCTTGGGTAGCGTGATCTGGCCTTTCGAGGTGATGGTGGCAACTTCATGAATAGTGGTCATATCATTCCTCCCCTGATTCACGCGATGGTAAGGAACGATCCTTACCAGATCAAGTAGCTCAATGGCTCACATGGCTAACCGGCCAAGCCCTAAAGCTGGTTGCGTACCAACGCCCGAAGGCAACCAATAGATTAATCAACGCTCAACCCGTTGTTTGCACAAGCGTGCATAAAGTTCGGCAGGGTTGCCTCATGCCCCCACGTCAAGCTCTACAATCTCACATTGCTTGCTTGAAAATTGGCACCCTGATCGACCCGAGTTGTTTTGAGAACGGCCCTATAATCGCCCGAGACTTGTCAGTTACCCGCCCCGGCGTCCCGCCACCGGAGAATCCCATGGAAATCTCGACCGCCGTCATCCTCACGATCGCCCTGGTGGCGATCTTCTACCTCATCGCCATCTACAACCGGCTGGTGGCCCTGCGCAACCGCTTCCGCAACGCCTTCGCCCAGATCGAGGTTCAACTCAAGCGCCGCCATGACCTCATCCCCAACCTGGTGGAGGTCGCCAAGCGTTACCTGGCCCACGAGCGGGACACCCTGGAGGCGGTGACCGTCGCCCGCCAGGGGGCGGTGGCGGGGCTGAGCCGCGCCGCGGCCAACCCGGCGGACCCCAGCGCCATCACCGGCCTGGGCCGGGCGGAGGGGGTGCTGACCGGGGCCCTCGGGCGGCTCAACATCGTCGTCGAGGCCTACCCGGACCTCAAGGCGGATGCCAACATGCGCCAATTGCACGAAGAACTGACCAGCACCGAAAACAAGGTCGCCTTCGCCCGTCAGTCCTTCAACGACGAGGTCATGACCTACAACAGTTACCGCCAGTCCTTCCCCCAGCGCCTGGTCGCCGGCCTCTTCGGCCATGGCGAGGACGCCCGCTGGCTGGAGTTCGAGGACAGCGCCGCCATCCAGCAGGCGCCCAAGGTCAGCTTTTAGCAGGCCCTGGGGCCATTCGCATACCCTGTCGGGTCAGGAACTCAAGCATGGACTTTTTCGGCGCCCAGGACGCGGCCCGGCGGCAGACGGCCTGGCTGGTGATCCTCTTCGCCCTGGCAGCGATCGGGCTGGTGGTCATCACCAGCCTGTTCATCCTCTTCGTCTTCGGCCTCTTCGGCGGGACCCTCTCGGTCAGCCATCTCCAGGAGGGCGGCCTGCTGGGGCGTATCGACTGGGCCGCCTTCGCCGGCGTCGCCCTGGTGGTGGCCCTGATCGTGGCCGGCGGCAGTCTCTATAAGATCATGGTCCTATCCCGCGGCGGGGCGGCGGTGGCGGAGGCCCTGGGCGGCCGTCTCCTCGCCCCGGACAGCGAGGACCCGGAGACTCGGCGGGTGCTGAACGTGGTCGAGGAGATGGCCCTCGCCTCCGGGACCCCGGTGCCCAACGTCTATCTACTGGAGGGGGAGGGCGGCATCAACGCCTTCGCCGCCGGTCTCACCCCGGGGGATGCCGTCATCGGACTGACCCGCGGGGCGGTGGCCGGGCTGAGCCGGGACCAGCTCCAGGGGGTCGTGGCCCATGAGTTCAGCCATATCCTCAATGGCGACATGCGCCTCAATCTCCGCCTGGCGGGCCTGCTCCATGGCATCCTGCTCATCGGCCTCATCGGCCGGGTACTGGTCCAGGCCGGTGGCCGGGGCGGCGGGGGCAAGAGCCGCGACCGGGCCGCCTTCGCCGCCCTTGGCCTGGGGCTCATGGTCACGGGCTTTGCCGGCACGGTCTTCGCCAACCTCATCAAGGCCTCGGTGAGTCGCCAGCGCGAGTTTCTGGCGGACGCCGCCGCCGTCCAGTTCACCCGCAACCCCCAGGGCATCGCCGGAGCCCTGAAGCGCATCGGCGCCACCAGCGTCCACGGCCTCCTCAGCCACCCCCGGGCGCCGGAGATGAGCCACGCCTATTTCGCCACCGGGGTGCGCACCTTTCTAGGTCGCCTATCCGCCACCCATCCGCCCCTGGAGACGCGCATCCGCCGCCTTGACCCACGCTGGGACGGGCGCTTCGAGGCGGCCGCTCCCACCTTCAGCGAGCCGGCAACCGGCGCGGATTGGGCGGCTACCAGCCCCGTGGCAGCCACGGCTCAACCTTCCACGACAGAAGAAGGTGAGCACGACCATGCGTCTGTAACGGTGGCGGGTGGGCCGCGCGGGACTGCGGCGGTGGCGGCCGATAGCTTGGACCTAGAGACCGGGGAGCAGCCAGCCACGCCAGACGCCGGGGGCTTGGGGGCGGCGGCCCCGGAAGTCACCCCGGAAAGGGTCCAGGAGGCGATCGACCAGATCGGCCAGCCCGACGAGACCCACCTGCGCCATGCCCAGTCCCTGATCCGCGAACTGCCCGCCACCCTGCGCTGGGCGGCCCGCGAGCCTTACGGCGCCCAGGCCCTGGTCTTCGCCCTGCTGCTGGACGGCGACGAGGGCATACGTCGTCGCCAACTCGCCCATCTGGAAACCCACTTGGAAAGTGGCCTGGGGGCGGAGACCCTCCGCCTCTGGCCCAGCGTCCTGGCTACCGCCCGGGAATTTCGCCTGCCCCTGGTGGATCTGTCCCTGCCGGCCCTGCGGCAACTCTCCGCCCCCCAGACGGAGACCTTCGGCGCCGCCCTGACCACCCTGATCGCCGCCGACGGTCGGGTGCGACTGTTCGAGTGGTGCCTGTCGCGCATCCTCATCGCTGGGCTGGACGGGGGCCGCGGCCCCGGCCGGCCCCGGGCTGGCGCCAAGGGTCAGGTGGACTGCCAGCACCTGGCGGCGGACTGCGCCCTGATCCTCACCCTGGTGGCCCGGCTGCAAGAGGACGAGGCCATCAGCGACCAGGCGTTCCGTCTTGGGGTCGAGCGCCTTGGCCTGCCGGCGGGCAGGCTCCTGGACATTACCACCCTGGATCATCAGCGCCTCGATGCCAGCTTACGGCAACTCCGGCAGCTCAAGCCCCAGGCCAAGCGGGACCTCTTGCAGGCCTGCGCCGCCGCCATCCTCCTGGATGCCAAGGTCAGTCCAGCGGAACTGGAGGTGCTACGGGCCATCGGCGCCGTCCTCGAATGTCCCATCCCACCGCTGCCGCTCCAAGCTCCCTCAGCCAGCTCAGCCCCCTCTGCACCCTCAGCAGAGGATCAATCGTAAGTCCCCGTCAAACATTCGAAAACCATATCCATCCGAGGAGTCTAAAGTCTTGGCATGCTGATAAGGAAACGGAATGTTCCAGCAACAGGCGCTGATAAAGCCTCGGAACTGGCTTAACGGCGGGGCTAACTCGTCAAATCATGCCGGCAAGCGCTATTTCACATCGGGACACTCGTCCGTGGCGGGGCGCAGGGTGGCGACCTCCTCAAGGGTGATGGCGGGTTGCGCGCTGCCGTTCGCCTGGGCTAGGTCGTTGGCGAGACGGGTCAGTTCCTCGTCGCTGGCCCAGCTGCACAGAGGCAGCATATTCCCGGAGCCCTGCAGGGCCTTGATGGCAATGTAGGCGGGCCCGGCGGTGGCCAGGATGGCGCTGCCGAACAGAGGTGGATAGGGGCCGATGGATGCCGTGCCATGGCCATGACAGGCTGAGCACAGGGTGGCGTAGAGTCCGTCCTCCCCCAGCGCCGCTGACTTGGCCGCCGACACGGAGAAGGGCTGGGCCGGGGCTGGGGCTGGGGCCTGAGCTTGGACCTGGGCCTGGGTCAAGACCAGACCGAGACTGACGACCTGAATGGCCTTGAGATAACGGGGATAGCCACACTTCATGAGACGGCCTCCGCTTGGCTGCGCCACTGGCGATGGAGCAAGTCCAGGGCGGCGTGGGTGGACTGAACCGACCCCTCCATCCAAGCCGGGATATGGCTGACGTGCTCGCCGGCGAACAGAACCCGCCGGTCTCCGGCCGCCAGCCGCGGGAGATCCTGTTTGCGGGCCCTGGCGGTCCAGAGCCCGGCGCAGCCAGCGCTATAAGGGATGCGGGACCAGGCGATGGAGAGCGCTGTACGCAGCTCCGGGCTGGAGCCAGGGTGCAGATACTCCAGGTCCCTCAGCGCCGCCTGGTACCGCGCCTCGGGGGCCAGTCCGGTAAGCCGCAGACTGTCACGGGAGGGAGGGTAGTACAGGGTGACCAGGCCACCGCCGGGAGCAGCTCCCACCGCTGGCCCGGGAACACCACTCTCAGGAGAGACAGTCGCCGCCTGATACCGGGAATCCCCACCACCCTGGCATGAGCCTTGCGCATCGACCGAGACCCCGGCCGGTTCGCGGGCTTGCACACCGCCCTGGCCGAGGCCCTGACTGGGGTACATGAGGATGACGTTCGGATCATCGATAAAGGAATAACCGCCATAGATGCCGTCGTCCCGCTCCCAGAACCGGCGGCGGAAATCCAGCCCCACCTTGACGACGGGTTTATAAGCCAGGGCGCCGATGATCGCCTGGGTGGGCGGTGTGAAATCGCTATCGATGCGCGACAGGAGAATGAAGGGCAAGGTGCAAATCACTTGCTGAGCCCGCTCCTCGTGGAGTGCGCCGGTGGCTAGCTCCTTCCAGGTCACCGTCACCCCGGTGGCGTCCTGCCGCAGCCGGACCACCTCGGCGCCCAGCCTTAGGCAATCCGGCGGCAGCGCCGAGGCCAGTGCCTTGGGTAGCCGGTCCATGCCCCCCGACAGGGTCAGGACGGGGGTGGGAAAGGCGGGGCTATTAACCTCGGCGGGTATGTCGCTCATGGCACCATAGGACCAGAGATCAGCGGCGGCAAAGGGCGTCTCCAGCTCTTCCGGGCGGTCGGCGCCACCGGGAGGGATGCGATAACCGCGTGCCGGGCTGCCCGTGTAGCGACCAGCGGAGTCGAGTTCGCCGAAATGCCGCGCCCAGGCGGCCAAGTCATAGGCCGCCCCGCCCCGCTCGGCCGCCGGGCCCAGCAACTCCAGCAGCCGCTGCATGGCATGGCCGATCTCATCCCGGTTCAACTGACGGAAGCGCAGCTTTTGTCCGGTGAGGGGATGGCCCGGGGTTTGGCGCAGGATCCAGTTCTCGCTCTGGGGACCGCTGGCGAAGAGTTCCAGCGGCAATCCGAATTGGTG
Source organism: uncultured Gammaproteobacteria bacterium (assembly GCA_937862735.1). Taxonomy (GTDB): domain Bacteria; phylum Pseudomonadota; class Gammaproteobacteria; order Chromatiales; family Chromatiaceae; genus M0108. The sequence continues at coordinate 54,307 of CALMDH010000190.1, read as the reverse complement.
AACATAGTCCAGCACGCCCCGGTGCCATGGCAGGATTCGGTTGGCGCCAGCATTCAGATACTCGCCAGCCGGAAATTGGCAGGTCTGTTCCGCCCCACCATATTCGACAACTCGATCGCCGCCGCGCAGAGTCCAGCAGCGCCCGCCGACCCGGTCGCGGGCCTCCAGGATACGTACCCGGCAGCCCGCCAAGTGCAGTTCATAAGCGGCGACCAGACCGGAGATACCCGCGCCCAGGATTAGCACGTCGTGTCCCCGGCCCGACGCCGCTGGCAGCCGACCGGGGCCTTGAGCGGTGGTACCCGGGGCTGGATTCAAGGAAGATGCCAGGGCGGTCCCAGACGCGGACCAGGGCCAGGCGCCAGGATTGCCGCCCAATGTAGCGGCCACCGCAGCCAGCAGTAGCCGTCGCCGGTCGGGGTTGTCGGGGGGAAGGACACTTGAGGACATGGATGCTTCACCGCTATTTAGCCTTCGCCAATCAATACTCCCGGATCCGCTAGGTCAGGACTCACGTCAGCGCTGTTCGCGCTGATTCGTTCAAGCGATGTTTGTAATCCCGCGCAAGTTCAGAGTCGGCATCCCCGCAGCCGATGAAGGCGTTTTCGCGCAGGATGTCGGCTGCGCTCCGGGGCTCGGTAGCCTCTTCAGAGTAGTAGCGATCGATGGCGGCCCGCAACACCTCGGTGCGACTGCACCCCGTGCGCTGACAGAGCTCATCGAGTTTTCTGGCGTGCGCGTCGTCGAGCCTGGCGTTGACTCGCATCTCCTTTCTCCCCTGCGGTTGTATGACGGAGCGTATGACGGGGTATGCCCCCTGTCAATCGGGAAGCGCTCCAGTCCGATAATTGACCTCGGTGCGCGGACCGGACACTATGGAGTTATCCGGGCGCGCACCGTCGCGCCCCCTTCCCCCCCCGCAGAGAGGACAGCACCATGGCCGGATTGGAACAAATCGAACTCAACCGCTACCACCAGGAACTGGTGCAGGATGTCCAGCACCTGGTCAAAAAGTACTGCCGCATCATGTCCTGGGAAGTCCCCGAGCTGGACGAGCAAGAGGCGCGCCGGCTGATCTTCTCCGCCTTCCGCGAGGCCCTGGACAACGCCGAACAGGGTTGATTGAGGCTACCCTGGGGGATCTGGGCTGATGAGGTTCGATCTGAGCTAACTGTCATGGGGCGGCGAGCCACGCCCCTGACTATGAAAGACTTCCTCGTGACTTTCGCGCTCATTTGGCCCCTGGCTGACCAGAGTTCCGACCAGGCCCCGATCGGCAATCCACCCCCCCGCCATCACCCATGAACGACTTCATCAAAGCCCTGACCCTCTGTTGCCTGGCCATCGCCGTCACCGGGTGCGAGGAGTCGCCGGCGGGCCGCAAGCGCATCGCCCTCATCCCGGAGAGCCAGATGGCCGAGATGGGCGACCGGGCCTTCCAGTCCCTGGTGCAGACCCAACCCCTCGCCCAGGATCCGCGCGCCAATGCCCGCCTGACCTGCATCACCCGGGCCCTGATCGAGAAACTGCCACCCGAGCACACCGAGGCGCGGTGGTCGGTGGCCCTCTTCCAGGACCAGACCCCCAACGCCTTCGCCCTGCCCGGCGGCAAGATCGGCGTCAACAGCGGCATGCTCAAGGTCGCCCGGACCCAGGACCAGTTGGCCGCGGTCATCGCCCACGAGATCGCCCACGTCATCGCCGACCACGGCAACGAACGCCTGACCCAGGAGATGGCGGTCAAGGGCGGCCTGATGATCGTCGACCTGCTGGCGGACAACCCCGGCAGCCTGGGGCACGAGGTCCTGCGCGGCGCCCTGGGCCTGGGCGCCGAGTATGGCCTGCTGCTGCCCTACAGCCGCACCCACGAGTCCGAGGCCGACCAACTCGGCCTCGACCTCATGGCCCAGGCCGGCTTCGACCCCCGCGCCAGTCTCGACCTGTGGCGCAACATGGCCAAGGCGGGGGGCGGCCAGCCCCTGGAATTTCTCTCCACCCATCCCGCCCATGAGACCCGGCTGGAGGAACTGGAGGCGGCCATGGGACCAGCCATGGCGAAGTTCGAGGCCGCCCGGCGCGCGGGGCGTAAACCGGCCTGTGGCTGATGATGGGGACCGCAACCCCTGGGTTATCCTGAAGCTGGGACGCGCCCGTGCCGCAGATCCCCCGCTTGATCGCCCCGGTCACCCGGATGCCCCCGTCGCCACCATGATCCCCCGACCCCACTCATGACCCGCTCCCCCCCGCGCCGGCCCCGCCGCTCCGGGCGCTGGCTCCTTGCCCTGCTGCTGCTCCTGGTCGCCCTGACGGCGGCCTGGACCTGGTGGGCGGAGGCCCACCCCCGCGCTGAGCGCGAGGTGCGGACCTGGGTCCACGATCAGCTACGCGCCTGGTTCCCCGCCGCCATGAACCCGGACGACGGTTGGCATGGCCTGCACCGGCGCGCGCCCGCTAGCGGGACAGCGAACCAACCCGCCGGGGCGGCGCTGTCCCTGGTCCTGATCCATGGCCTGGACGAGCCCGGCGACATCTGGGACGACCTGGCACCCGCCCTGACGGCGGCGGGCCATGCCGTCTGGGAATACCGCTATCCCAACGACCAGGGCATCGACCGCAGCGCTAACTGGTTGGCGGAGCTCTGGCCGAGCCTGCCCCCCAGCCCGCCGGTGGTGCTCATCGGCCACAGCATGGGCGGCCTGGTGGCGCGGGATTTCGTCTCCCGCTGGCGGCATCCCGTTGGCCCGGGACAGGGTGCACCGGGGATCGGTGGCCCCAGCGTCGCCGGCGTCATCCTGATCGGCACCCCCAATGCCGGTTCGGAGTGGGCGCGGCTGCGCGTCTGGCTGGAAGTGCGCGATCACTTCGCCAGCCCGGCCCAGCGGCCCCGCGACCTGGCGGCCGGCCTGCGCGATGGCCTCGGCGAGGCGAAGATCGACCTGCGTCCCGACAGCGACTTTCTGCGCGCTCTCAACAGCCGCCCCTGGCCGGCGGAAGTGCCGGTCTTCATCGTCGCCGGGCGACTGGCCAACCTGGTCGACGAGCAGATGGCGGCCTTGAAGGCCGCGGTCATCGCCGCCGGGGCCGAGGACCTGGCGCCCCACCTGGAGCACTGGGATACCGCCGCCGGGGACACCTTGGGCGACGGCCTGGTCAGCCTGGAATCAGCCCGCCTGCCTGGCATCGAACCCCTGGTCGTCGAGGCCTCGCACCGCGGCCTGGTCCGGCGCCTCTTTGCCGACCGCCCCGAACCACCCGCCATCGCGCCGATCCTGGCCGTCCTGGGCCAATGGGCGCCGTGAACAGGGCTTTAAGAGGCGTTGACGAGGTCGCGTCGGATCAGTCTGGCCGATGCCGGCTCGCCATTGACGAACAGGGTATTTTTTGGTGCCGCCGCCGGTCCAGGCTCAATCGGCCAAAATCTCGTCCAGGGTCTTGGCGGTGAGCACGCGCTCGGACCAGCGCAGCAGGGTCTCGGCATCGGCCGTCTCGATCCGCTGATAGACGACTGCGGGCAGATCGCCGAAGCGCAGGCGGAGCTGGGCGGTCAGGATCCGCGCTTCCCCACGCTGCATGCCCTGCTGCATCCCTTGCTGCATGCCTTCCTCTCGACCTTCCTCTCGGCCTTTCTCCAGAAAACGCTGCGCGAAACCGCTCATGGTGGCCACCTCGTGCGGGTAGAGTTGGGTGTAAAGCTGACGTTCATTGTCATCCAGGTCGGCATAGATGTCGACGAAGTCAAGGTATTTGAGCCGTTTCTCGGTGGACGGTTCCAGTTCGATCAGGCCGCGCACCGACTGAGCATAGACCAGCAGCTTGTCCTCCGGGGCATAGGCCATGTTGGGCAGATTGAGCCGGGCGACCAGGTTGGGGCTGTGGAGATGGTCGCGGGCCGGGATCTGCTTGAGGGCGCAGGCCAGGTAACGGAAATCGAGATAGGTCCGGGTCTCGCTGCCCAAGGCCAGCCGGGTCGGGAAGGCGCCGGGGTGCAGGAAGATGACGACCGGGACGACGCGGTCGGTGGCGTAGAGCTCGGCCAGGTCCAGGCAGTAATGCGCCAGCCGGTGGATGGAAAAGCGCGCCGGCTCGGTTTCTTCCTCAAAGACGAACAGCAGGGCGGCGCGGCGGCCGTCGGGCCATTCCACCAGCAGGGGGACGTCGAGCTCGCGAAAGCGCTCGCCGAGGCGTTCCTTGAGCTGCTCCTCGCGGATCGGTAGGATGCGCGCCCCGGCGTCGACCGCCTGGGCCTCGACGGCGGCGAAGAAGTCGATGGCCTGGTGGGGGTAGTCGACGATGAGATTCTTGAAGTTCTGGTCGTGGCTCATGGGTGGCGGTTATAGCGAATCCCGATTTAAGACAGACTTTTAACATGAAAAGGCGGGCCTGCTTCTTTCACCGGTAGCGGTAAGGCGGCCCTTCTTAGCCCGACCACAAAGGGCTTTTTGCGAAACAAAGCCATTTCTGCCAGCTCAAGGGAAGGGCAACCAAGAGCCCTTACACCTGCCTCGGAAGCGGTTAACGGTCTAATTAATATAGCGTTTACTGACGCGGCGCGGGCGGCCAGGGCGGGATGCGCCAATCAGCCGCCAGCACCAGGAGGCGGAGTCCGGCGGTGGTGGCCGTGCCGGCGAGCAGGGTCAGCCAGGAGGCCAGCCCCAGGGTTTCCAGCCCGACGAACACCCAACAACCGGCGAAGGCGCAGAGGGCGTAGGGGCGGTGGTCCTGAAAGACCACCGGGATCTCGTTGCATAGGACGTCGCGCAAGACCCCGCCGAAGACGCCGGTGATGACCCCGATCAGGACCACCGGCAGGAGGGGCAGATCCGCCGCCAGGCCCAGGGCGGCGCCGGAGACGGCGAACAGGCCCAGCCCCAGGGCGTCGGTGGCCTGCATGACCCGCTCCGCCCAGCGATGGCCGAGGAATTTGGTGAAGGGTGGGACCACCAGGGTCAGGGCCATCACCAGCCAGACGTATTCCTGATGCTCCACCCAGAAGAGGGGGCGACGGTCCAGCAGGACGTCGCGCAGGGTGCCGCCACCAAAGGCGGCGACGAAGGCCACGGTGAAGACGCCGACGATGTCCATGCCCTTGCGCACGGCCACGATCAGACCGGAGACGGCGAAGACGATGATGGCGCTGATTTCGATAAAGGTCAGCATGGCGGTGAAGCGGTTCACGTGCGGTGTCTCTGGGGGGGAACCCGGCGGAGGGTCATCATAGGGTCGGATGGCATCACAGCTCCTCCAACCGGTCGAGCATCCTTGCGGCCTGGGCCCGCCACCGCGCCAGGCTCTCCGGGTCCATCCGGTCCAGGTTGCGGTAGACCAGCCCCAGGCGGGGATTGGGCCGCAACCGCTCCGCGTGACGGGCGAGGAAGTCCCAGTAGAGAAGGTTGAAGGGACAGGCCCGCTCGCCCTCCTTGGCCTTCTTGTCGTAATGGCAGCCCCGGCAATGGTCGCCCATGCGGTCCAGGTAGGCGGCGCTGCTGACATAGGGCTTGGTGGCCATGCGGCCGCCGTCGGCAAACTGGCTCATGCCCAGGGTGTTGGGCGCCTCCACCCACTCGAAGGCGTCGATATAGATGCCCAGGTACCAGCGGTGCAGCTCCACCGGGTCCAGGCCGGCGAGCAGGGCAAAGTTCCCAATCACCATCAGGCGCTGGATGTGATGGGCATAGGCCTGCGCCAGGGACTGGCCGATGGCGCTGGCCAGGCAGGCCATGCGCGTCTGGCCGGTCCAGAACCAGGCGGGTAGCGGGCGCTGGTGGTCGAAGAAATTGACCTCGGTGTAGCCCGGCATGTTCGCCCAATAGACCCCGCGCACGTATTCCCGCCAGCCGAGGATCTGGCGGATGAAGCCCTCCACCGCCGCCAGGGGCGCCCGGCCGGCGCGCCAGGCGGCCTCGGCGGCCTCAATCACCTCGCGGGGGTCGAGCATCTTGGTGTTGAGGGCGAAGGACAGCAGGGAGTGAAAGAGGCGCCAACCGCGGGAGGACAGGGCATCCTGAAAGTCGCCGAAGTAGGGCAGGGCCCCGGAGACGAAGGCGTCGAGTTGCGCCAGGGCCTCGGCGCGATTGAGGGGCCAGCGGCAGGCGGCGGCCTGGGGATCGCCCAGGGTGATGACGCCGGCGGCCTGGATGGTGCGCCACAGGGCGGTATGGTCGTGAGCGGGACGTGCATCGGCGGGCTCGGGGGGGGTGCCAGGCCAGGGTTTGCGATTCTCGCTGTCGAAATTCCACTGGCCGCCCACGGGCTGACCGGACGCATCCAGCAGGACCTGATGCCGCCGGCGCAGGGTGCGGTAAAAGTGTTCCAGCAGCCACTGCCGGCGGCCCTTGAAGTTCTCAGCGGCCGTGCCGCGCTCGGTATAAAAGTGCTCGCTGTCCACCATCCGGCAGGGGATCGGCTGACGGCGCGCCCAGTCCGCCAGTTGGGCGTCCAGCCGCCACTCGTCCGGGGCCTGGTACTCCAGGGCGCAGGCGGCGTAGTGCTGGATCAGGGCCTCCAGGTTGGCGGGGAGGGATTGACGGTTGGCGGGATCGTCGATGGCGACATAGCGCACCCGGTGGCCGTTGGCCTTGAGCTGGCGGGCGAAATCGCGCATGGCGGCGAAGATGGCCAGCACCTTCTGGGCATGATGAAGCACATAGTCCGTCTCCTGGCGGATCTCCATCAGGACATGGACCACGTCCGGGCTGGTGACGGCGAACCAGGAATGACGGGGATTGAGCTGGTCGCCCAGGATCAGGCGCAAGATAGGTCCGGAACTGGGACTGGTTGGCATGGCACCGCTGGCGGAGAAGGTGGGTTTTACCGATACTTTAGTGCCAGGTCATGCCCGCTGGCCAGCCAGAGAGCCAGCCAGCCCGGAACAACCGCGACTGGATGGGCGATGGATACTCCTTCACCAGCCACGGCGCCATCCTCACCCGCCCGCCAGAGCCCCCCGCCATGAACCCAAATCTCTTGATGCCCGCCGTGACCCTGAAAGCCGGCGATGCCCTGCTAGTGATTGACGTGCAGCGCGACTTCATGCCCGGCGGCGCCCTCGGCATTCAGGAGGGGCAGCTCATCATCCCACCCCTGAACCGGGTCATCACCGCTTTCCTTCGCCAGCGTCTTCCCGTCCTCTACTCCCGCGACTGGCACCCGGCGGACCACTGCTCATTCCAGGCCCAGGGCGGTCCCTGGCCACCCCACTGCGTCCAGAACAGCACCGGCGCGGCCTTTGACGCCCGCCTGGACCTGGCACCCAAGCCCCTGATCTTTTCCAAGGGCCAGCACCGGGCGGAGGACCAGTATTCCGCCTTCCTGGCCGAGGATGAGGGGGGCCAGCCCCTGAGCGCCACCCTGCGCCGTCAGGGCCTGCGTCGGCTCTTCGTCGCCGGCCTGGCGACGGACTATTGCGTCAGCAACACCGCCCTCGATCTGCGGCGGGCGGGCTATGGGGTCATCGTCCTGACCGATGCCTGTCGGGCCGTGAATCTCGATCCGGACGATGAGCGCCTGGCCTTGCGGCGTATGGCGGGTGCCGGCGCCACCCTGGTGGCGACCACCGACCTAGGAATTTATCCCTGAAGAATTGGCGTTTCGGTCGGACGAGGACATTGCGGGACAGGGCGGCAGCATGGTCAGACATGATCTGGCCTTATCTGACCTGGCGTGGCCTGGCGCGGCTGGGACCAGGTGGGAGGGAAAAAACGAAAGTGCTTTTGCAATTGCGATAGGTTCAATTCCGATAGGTAAAGACAATGAACCCCCTGACCAGCCCCCTGCTGACGGATCTCTATCAATTGACCATGCTGGAGGCCTATGTCACCGGGGGCATGCGGGAACGGGCGGTCTTCGAGTTCTTCGCCCGCGCCCTGCCCCCCGGGCGGTCCTTCCTCATCGCCTGTGGTCTGGACAACGCCCTCGACTATCTGTCCCGGCTGCACTTCTCCGCCGCCGAGATCGCCTATCTGCGCGGTACCCGCCGCTTCTCCCCGGCCCTGCTCGACTACCTGGCCGGCTGGCGGTTCACCGGCGAGGTCCATGCCCTGCCGGAGGGCACCCCCTTCTTCCCCAACGAGCCCCTGATCCGCGTCGAGGCGCCGATCGGCGAGGCGCAACTGGTCGAGACCCGGCTAATCAACATCCTTCATTACCAGACCCTGGTCGCCTCCAAGGCGGCGCGCTGCGTGCTTGCCGCCAAGGGTCGCGCCAGCCTGGTCGATTTCGGGCTGCGGCGGGCCCACGGCGCCGACGCCGGCCTGGCCGCGGCCCGGGCATCCTACATCGCCGGCTTCATCGGCACCTCCACGGTGCTAGCGGAGCCCCTGTACGAGATCCCCATCTTCGGCACCATGGCCCACTCCTTCGTCCAGGCCCACCCGAGCGAGCAGGAGGCATTCGTCGACTTCTGCCGGGCCAATCCCACCAATACCACCCTGCTCATCGACACCTATGACACCCTGCGGGGCGCCCGCCACGCCGTCGCCGCCGCCCGACGGCTGGACAAGGAGGGCATCCGGGTCCAGCGCGTCCGCCTGGACAGCGGCGATCTCCTGGCGCTGTCCCAAGGGGTGCGGCGGATCCTGGACGAGGGGGGTTTCCCGGACATCCAAATCTTCGCCAGCGGCGACCTGGACGAATACCGCCTCCGGGACCTGCTCGCCGCCGGCGCGCCCATCACCGGCTTCGGCATCGGCACCCGGCTCGACACCTCGGCGGATGCGCCCTATCTGGAATGCGCCTACAAGCTCACCGAATACGCCGGCCAGGCGCGGATGAAGCAGTCGGCGGCCAAGGTCACCCTGCCCGGGCGCAAGCAGGTCTTCCGCCAGTACCAGGACGGCCTAATGCGCGGCGACACCCTCGGGCTGATGGCGGAGGACCTGGGGGGCAGGCCCCTTCTGGAGCCGGTCATGGCCAACGGCAAACGCCTGGGCCCGGCCAAATCACTGGCGGACATCGCCCGCCACACCCAGGAGCAACTGGCCAGCCTGCCGCCCGAGCTCCGGACTCTCGACGCCCCGGCGGCTGCTTATCCGCTCACCATCAGCCCCGCGCTGGCGGCGCTGCGGGCGGAAACGGAACGGCGGCTGACGGAGACGGAGATGAAGACGGGGACGGGGGCGTGAATGGCCCACCCGCGGCGGGGCGGTTTTCGACCGGACACAGGAGGGCTTTCGACCCCCTCTAACCTCAGTCCTGTCCACCCTCGGCGAAGCGGTTATGGGCGCCATCGCACAGGGGCGGGGTGGCGGTCTGCTTGCACTGACAGAGGTAATAGGTACCGTCGGCCTCGGCGGTGAAGGGCACGGGATTGAAATCCCCGGTGTGGGAACCGTCGCAATAAGGCTGGTTGGCCGACAGGCCGCAACTGCACCAGTAAATGGTCTGGCCGGCCTTGAGTTCGACGGCGGCGGGCTCGGTGGCGGCGATCATGGGCTCAATCATGGCGGTAACCTCCTCAAGATTTGTTTGTTTTGCTTGAAAGACCTGGCCCTCTGGCGACAGTACCTCATGGGGTCATTTATCGTCAGGGGTAAGGCGAGCCCCTCGTGAAAGCGAGCGGGGCAAATCGCTAGGGTAAGTTGGTCGTGCCTTGCGCCCTTGGTGATCGATCAAGGGTACTTGGTCGTCCTCAGGATCCCTGGGGTCAATCATAAAGCAGATAGGGCGCGCGCTCCTCGCCCCAGACGGCCTCGTCCGCGACCAGGCGCGCCTCCAGGTCGTCGGGGGTGGCCTGGGGGTCGTCGACCCAATCGCGTAGCAAGGTGCCGCCAGCCAGGAGATCGATGGCCAGGCGCTCGGTCTCGTATTCATAGGGGAAGACCCGCCATAGCGGGTAATCCGGATATTCCCGGCGCAGGGTTTTGAGGAAAAGGGCCACCAGCCGGTAAGGGCGGAAACGCGGGTGGTCGTAGCTCGCCAGGTCGGTATGGATCTGGATGCCGGAGCAGAGTTGCCCGGCGTGCTTGTGAAAGGTCGGCTCGAAGTGACAGGGCCGCAGCAGGGCGCCGGCCAGCCAGTCCGGCCGCCACTCGCGCATGCGGCTGAGGAGGCGACGGCCGTCGATGTCTGGCGCCCCCAGGATCTCCAGGGCCACTGTCGTCCCCCGCCCCTCGGACAGGGTGGTGCCTTCGAGGAGCACGGTGCCGGGGAAGCAACGGGCCATGTTGAGGCTGGAGGCATTGGGGCTGGGATTGACCCAGGGCCACTCGTGGAGGGGCCAGCCATAGCCGGGGGCGGCGTCGATGCGATAGCCGGTCATGGCGACGACCTCCAGGTCGACGGTCAGGCCCTGGTCCCGGCGCAGCCAGGCCGCCAGCCAGCGGGCCAGTTCGCCGAAGGTCAGGCCATGGCGCATGATCAGGGGGGCGACGCCGACGAAGCTCTCCCAGCCGGACTCCAGGAGCGTCCCTTCCACCGGGCGGCCAGCGGGGTTGGGGCGATCCAGCACCCACACCGGCTTGCCGAGCCGGGCACAGGCCTCGAGCAAATAGGCCAGGGTAGTGACATAGGTATAGATGCGGGTGCCGATGTCCTGGAGGTCCACCAGCAGGACATCGAAGGTCGCCAGCATGGCGGCCGTCGGACGGCGGACCTCGCCATAGAGGCTGAAGACGGGAATGCCATGGAGGGGGTCGCGATAGTCCGGACTCTCGATCATGTTGTCCTGCTTGTCGCCCCGCATCCCATGCTGGGGACCGAAGGCAGCGACCAGTTCGAGGCCGGGCGTCGCCCGCAGGGCATCGAGGCCATGCTCCCCCGCCGCGGTCAGGGAGGCGGGGTGCCCCAGCAGGGCGAGGCGCTGGCCGCGCAGACGGTCGAGCAGATCCGGGCGGGCCAGAAGAGCGGAGATGCCGGGTTGCATGTCCTGGGTCGATCCTGAGAGTTAAGCGGGGGTAAAGCATACTGCGGGGCCACCATGGAACGTGGAGAAATTATTGCCGGGGATTCTTGTCTGTAATCGCTTAACGTGCCTATAATTGAGGGTTTCTTAGAGGCGGGCCTCGCAACTCCCGTCTCCTCTCGTCCCCCGATCCTTGGCGCGGTTTCGTTCCAAACCCCACCAGGCCCGGTTTGGTAAACCCCAGGAAGCAGCAATGACAGACCTCTCAAACTACCGAAACATCGGTATCTTCGCCCACGTGGACGCGGGAAAGACGACGACTACCGAGCGTATTCTCAAGCTCACCGGCAAGATTCACCGCCTGGGTGAGGTGCATGACGGCGAGTCCACCATGGACTTCATGGAGCAGGAGGCCGAGCGCGGCATCACCATCCAGTCCGCCGCCACCTCCTGCCAGTGGAAGGGCTGTCGGCTGAATGTCATCGACACCCCCGGCCACGTCGATTTCACCATCGAGGTCTATCGCTCCCTCAAGGTCCTGGACGGCGGCATCGGCGTCTTTTGCGGCTCCGGCGGCGTCGAGCCCCAGTCCGAGACCAACTGGCGCTACGCCAACGACTCCCGCGTCGCCCGCATCATCTACGTCAACAAGCTCGACCGCATCGGCGCCAACTTCTATCGCGTCGTCGATCAGGTGCAGAACGTGCTGGGCGCCCGCCCCCTGGTGATGGTCCTGCCCATCGGCCTGGAGAGCAGCTTCGTCGGCGTGGTCGATCTGCTGACCCGTAAGGCCTGGGTCTGGGACGACTCCGGCGCCCCGGAGAACTACAGCATCCAGGACGTGCCCGCCGACATGGCCGACCAGGTCGAGGAATGGCGCGAGAAGCTGATCGAGATCGCCCTGGAGCAGGACGACGAGGCCCTGGAGAAGTATCTGGAGGGTGAGGAGCCGGACCTGGAGACGATCAAGGCCTGCGTCCGCAAGGGCACCATCAACCTGGACTTCTTCCCCACCTACTGCGGCTCTTCTTTTAAGAACAAGGGCATGCAACTAGTGCTCGACGCCGTGGTGGACTACCTGCCCAATCCCATGGAGGTCAAGCCCCAGCCTGAGGTCGACCTGGAGGGCAACGAGACCGGCGAGTACGCCATCGTCGATCCCGAGCGGCCCCTGCGCGCCCTGGCCTTCAAGATCATGGACGACCGCTTCGGCGCCCTGACCTTCACCCGCATCTACTCCGGGAAGATCAAGAAGGGCGACTCGGTGCTGAACACCTTCACCGGCAAGACCGAGCGCATCGGCCGCATCGTCGAGATGCACGCCGACTCCCGCGAGGAACTGGACTCGGCCCAGGCCGGCGACATCGTCGCCCTGCTGGGGATGAAGAACACCCAGACCGGTCACACCCTCTGCGACCCCAAGCATCCGGCGACCCTGGAGCCCATGGTCTTCCCCGACCCGGTCATCTCCATCGCCATCGCCCCCCGCGACAAGAATGGCGCCGACAAGCTGGGCGTGGCCCTTAACAAGATGATCCAGGAGGACCCCTCCTTCCGCGTCGAGACCGACCCGGAGAGTGGCGAGACCATCATCAAGGGCATGGGCGAGCTGCACCTGGACATCAAGGTCGACATCCTCAAGCGCACCCACGGCATCGAGGTCGAGGTCGGCAAGCCCCAGGTGGCCTACCGCGAGACCCTGACCAAGCGCATCGAGGACAGCTACACCCACAAGAAGCAGACCGGCGGCTCGGGCCAGTTCGCCCGCATCGACTATGCCATCGAACCTGGTGAAGCCGGTGCCGGCTACCAGTTCGAGTCCGTGGTCACCGGCGGCACTGTCCCCCGCGAGTTCTGGCCCGCGGTGGACAAGGGCTTCAAGGACAGCATGAAGGAAGGCGTCCTGGCCGGCTTCCCGCTGCTCGACGTCAAGGTCACCCTCATCGACGGCAGCTACCACCCGGTGGACTCCTCCGCCATCGCCTACGAGATCGCCGCCAAGGGGGGTTATCGCCAGTCGGTGCCCAAGGCCGCGCCCCAGTTGATGGAGCCGATCATGAAGGTCGACGTCTTCACCCCGGAGGACCACGTCGGTGACGTCATTGGCGATCTGAACCGCCGTCGGGGTATGATCAAGGCGCAGGAATCGGGACCCAACGGGGTGCGCGTCAAGGCCGACTGCCCCCTGAGCGAGATGTTCGGTTACATCGGCGACCTGCGCACCATGACCTCCGGGCGTGGGCAGTTTTCCATGGAATTCTCCCACTACGCGCCCTGCCCCAAGCAGGTGGCCGAGGCCGTGATCAAGGAGGTACAGGAGCGCAAGAAGGGCTGATCAACCGGTCCCCGACTCTGCTGGATGCTCGCCGGCCTGGCCGGCGAGCGTGGCTCATCTCCCGCTGGCACCGGCCTCGCCCGTCGGGTCCGTTGCCGCCCCTGAACCTGAGAGAGAGGCGAAATGCTTTCCGAGCACCACGACATCGATCACGAATTTCCGGAATATCACCAGAAGCTCGAGGCCCTGTGCGCGACCGACGCGGCGTTCGCCGACCTGGTCAAGCGACACGACAGCCTCGATGATGAGATCCGCGAACTCGAGGAGCGCGGTTCCCCCATCGCCGACGAAAGCATTGAATCCATGAAATTCCGCCGCGCGGAACTGAAGGACGAGATCTACGCCCGCCTGCGCAAGGGCTAGGCCAACCTCGTCGCCCCTGATCTCCATCCCGCCCCGGGTCCGAGCGCCCACCCGTCCTCACCTGCTCACCAGGTCAAGCGAGCGTTCGCGATTGCTTGACCTGGTTGCCTCCGTCCCCCATCGGTGACCACGGCTGACTGCCTGACGGCCCCGCGCCCGCCGCGACGGTCACTCCCGGTGAACGCCGTCCTGTCGTCCATCATCCGCCACCAGGCAGTCCACCCCGTCGGACAGTCCACCCAGTCGGGTACCGCGCCATGACGAAATTGATTAGTCGGCTGGCTTACTGGGAATTATCCCTGATGGATAGTAGCGACTGGTGGGGCGAGGGGGTATTCTCGCCAAGTGAAAATCCCGCTCTTGCGCGGGATTACGTCTTGACCAGGCCCTGCGGGAAGTAGGCGCCGCAACGACCTCTAACAGGTTGATTTGAGACATGACCGGATCCGGATCTGGCCATGCGCCTTGAAGTGATTACCAGGATGGCGATTTTCAAGGGGTCCGCAAAAACGGCAACGGCGGAGGCCACTCGCTCGCCCCCCGTCCGGTTGTTCGCCAAACCCATTCCGCTAGACGGAGGAAAGTCCATGACGGAAGTCGTCGCAACCAACGAGACCATTCTGGTGGTCGGTGGTGGCATCAGCGGCATGACCGCCGCCCTCGAGGCCGCCGAGACCGGCAAGCAGGTCGTCCTGGTTGAAAAGCGTCCTTATCTGGGTGGCCGCGTCTCCCAGCTCTACAAGTATTTCCCCAAGCTCTGCTTCCCCACCTGTGGTCTGGAGATCAACCAGCGCCGCGCCAAGATGAACCCCAACCTGCGCGTCCTCACCATGGCCGAGGTCACGGGGCTTAAGGGCGAGAAGGGCAACTACACCGCCACCGTCAAGATTTCCCCCCGCTATGTCAATGGCAACTGCACTGCCTGCGGCGAGTGCGAGAAGGCCGTCAGCAGCGAGTTCGACGACGAGTACAACTATGGCCTCGGCAAGCGTAAGGGCGCTTACCTACCCTACCGCATGGCCCACCCGGCCCAGTACGTCCTCGACCCACGCCTGATCGGTACCCCCGAAGCCGACCAGGCCAAGGCCGCTTGCAAGTACAACGCCATTGACCTGGACATGCGGGAAGAGAGCGTCGACTTCCCCTGCGGTGCCGTCATCTGGGCCACCGGTTGGCAGCCCTACGATGCCGCCAAGATTCAGCCCTACGGCTATGACCGCTTCCCCAACGTCATCACCTCGGTGGAGTTTGAGCGCCTGGCCGATCCCCAGGGTCCCACCGGCGGCAAGCTGGTGCGGCCCTCCGACGGTAAGGAGGCCAAGAAGGTCGCCTTCATCCAATGCGCCGGCTCCCGCGACCGCAACCACCTGTTGCACTGCTCGCGCATCTGCTGCATGGCCAGCCTCAAGCAGTGCACCTACGTGGCCGACGCCTGGGGTAAGGACGCGGACGTCAGCGTCTATTACATCGATCTGCGCGCCATCGACCGCTTCGAGGACTTCTACGCCAAGGTGCGAGGCATCGAGCAGGTCAAGTTCATCAAGTCCAAGCCCGCCTCCATCGTCGCCGACAAGGAGGGCAACCCGGTGGTCCACGGCGTGGACACCGAGGGCTACAACCGTTACGCGGACAGCTTCGACCTGGTGGTCCTGGCCATCGGCATGGAGCCCTCGGTGGATCAGGCCAGCTTCCCCGTCGACATCGTCCTGAACCGCGAGGGCTTCATCGAGGCCGACGAGGCCAATGGCGGCGTCTTCGCCGCGGGCTGCGCCTCGGATGCCCTGGACGTGAACCGGGCGGTCCAGCATGCCACCGGCGCGGCGCTGCGCGCCATCCAGGTTGTTCACGGCGCCGCCGGAGTGGAGGGTTAATTCCATGGCAGCAGACAAGAAATTCGCCGGCTACCTGTGCACCGGCTGCGGCATCGGTGAGCGCCTGGACGCCAGGCAGCTCTCCCAGATCGCCACCCGGGAAGGCAAGATGGCCGCCTGCAAGGAGCACCCCATGCTGTGCTCCGCCGAGGGCGTGCAACTGATCCGCGACGACATCGCCGCCGGCAACGCCACCCACATCATGATCGCCGCCTGCTCGCGGCGGGCCAAGGTCGAGGCCTTCAGCTTCCCCGAGGTGGCCATGTCCCGCGCCAACCTGCGCGAGGGCGTCATCTGGCTGCGCCCCGAGGGCGACGAGCACCAGGAGACCACCCAGGAGATGGCGGACGACTACGTGCGCATGGCCTGCGCCGAGGTCCGCTTCATGACCCAGCCCACCGGCTCCGGCGAGCAGACCCTCAACCGCAGCTTGCTGGTGGTGGGCAATGGCGTCACCGCCATGACCTCCGCCCTGGAGGCGGCCAAGGCCGGCTATGGCGTCCACCTGGTGTGCGACGAGGGTGAACTGGGCGGGGTCTACAAGGACCTCTACAAGCGCGTGCCCTTCCGCGCCGCCCCGGTCGGCGTCTCCAACGCCCGCACCGCGCCCCTGCCCCAGCCCGAGGAGCCGGGCGTGGCCGAGATGATCGCCGCCATCCAGGCCAACCCCAGGATCCAGGTCCATCTCAACGCCAAGGTCACCAAGACCAGTGGCGCCCCGGGGCGCTTCTCCGCCGACATCAGCGTCGAGTCCGGCAGCACGGTCACCGAGAACTTCGGCGCCATCGTCCAGGCCACCGACTACAAGCCCTACGACGCCAACCTGTTGCCGGAATTCGCCTACGGCAAGTCACCGGACGTGGTCACCAACTTCGAGCTGGAGCGACTTGCCAAGGCCGCCAACGGCGGGCCCCTCAAGCGCCCCTCCGACGGCAAGGAGGTCAAGGCGGTGGCCTTCATCCAGTGCGCCGGCCAGCGCTCGGACAAAGAGGGGCATCTGCCCTACTGCTCCGGCTTCTGCTGCACCGAGTCCATCAAGCAGGCCATGTACTTCAAGGCCCAGAACCCGGGCTGCGACGCCACCGTGCTGTTCGACGACCTGCGCACCCCGGGCGCCGCCGGCGAGGACTTCTACCGCGCCGGCCAGCAGGCCCAGGTCACCTTCTCCAAGGGCAAGGCCAGCGCCGTGGACATCAACGGCGGCAAGCTGACGGTCAAGTTCAAGGATCTGATCCTGGACGAGGACACCGCCATGGAGTGCGACCTGGTGGTGCTCGCCACCGGCCAGGTACCCAACTCGGGTCCGGACCCCTACGCCCAGCTCGCCGTGGACGAGGCCCCCACCGAGGAGGAGAAGGCCGCCGCGCGCAAGGCCCTGGAGGTGGCCCCGCCGTCCATCCTCAATCTCGACTATCGCCAGGGCACCGACCTGCCGCACCTGAAGCACGGCTTTGTCGACTCCCACTTCATCTGCTTCCCCTATGAGACCCGCCGCACCGGCATCTACGCCGCCGGTCCCGTGCGTCGGCCCATGGACATGAAGCAGGCCATCGACGATGCCGCCGGCGCCACTCTCAAGGCCATCCAGGCCGCCGAGAACGCCGCCCGCGGCGCCGCCGCCCACCCGCGCGTTGGCGACCTCTCCTACCCGACCTTCCGCAAGGAAGGCTGCACCCAGTGCAAGCGCTGCACCGTGGAATGCCCCTTCGGCGCCATCAACGAGGACGAGCAGCGTTACCCGCAGTTCAACGAGTCCCGCTGCCGGCGCTGCGGTACCTGCATGGGCGCCTGCCCGGTGCGCGTCATCTCCTTCGAGAACTACTCCATCGACAGCGTCGGCCAGCAGATCAAGGCCGTGGACATGCCGGACGAGTTCTCCGAGAAGCCGCGCATCCTGGCCCTGGCCTGCGAGAACGACGCCTACCCGGCCCTGGACATGGCCGCTCAGTCCGGCGGCCAGATCTCGCCCTTCGCCCGCGTCATCCCGGTGCGTTGCCTGGGCTCGGTCAGCCTGTCCTGGATCACGGACGCCCTCAACTCGGGCTATGACGGCATCGTCCTCATGGGCTGCCGCCGCGACGACGACTACCAGTGCCACTTCGTGCGCGGCTCCAAGATGGCCGCCGAGCGCCTGAGCAAGGTGGGCGACACCCTCCAGCAGCTCAACCTGGAGCAGGAGCGCATCCAGGTCTACGAGGTCGCCATCACCGACGTCCAGCGGGCCCCGCAACTCATCAACGACATGGCCGCGACGGTCGAAAAGATCGGCATGAGCCCCTTCAAGTTCTGACGAGCTGGGGCGCGCCCCGGCGCGCCCCAGGAGAGAGGAATACCGACAATGAGCGATCTGAACACGGCGATGATCGAAAGGTATCGCACCAACTTCCTCAAGGAGGTGGAGGCCAACGTCGAGGAGGGCGAGTGGGTCAAGATGTGCATGCAGTGTGGCGTGTGCTCCGGCTCCTGCCCCCTGGGCAAGTTCTGGGCCCACCCCCCGCAGGAAATCTTCATGATGATCCGCGCCGGCAAGCGCGAGGAGGTCCTGTCCTCCGACTCCATGTGGATGTGCACCTCCTGCTACAACTGCATCGTGCGCTGCCCGCGGGAACTGCCCATCACCCACATCATGCACGGCCTGGCCACCTACGCCAAACGCCTGGGTCTGGTACCCCAGAACCAGCCGACCGCCCGCTTCGCCCAGATGTTCTGGGACAACCTGATGAAGAAGGGGCGGGTCAACGAGCTGAAGCTCGGCCTGGCCCTCTACTTCATGAACGGCTTCGGCGAAGGGGTCAAGACCGCCCTCAAGAAGCAGAAGCTGGGCATGAACATGATGAAGACCGGCCGCATGAATCCCATGGAGATCCTCGGCGGCCATGCCGTCAAGGACCTGAGCGGCTTCCAGAAAGTCATCCAGAAGGCCCAGGAGCTGGAAGACGCCCGCATCGCCCAGCATGGCGCCCGTCAGGGCGCCTGAGGAGGAGACACCCATGGCCAAGCGACAATATTCCTTCTATCCCGGCTGCTCCTCCCAGAAGGGCGCCTCCTCCTCCAACTACCTGGTCTCGGTGCAGACCATGTGCGAGGAGCTCGACATCCAGCTCAACGAGATCCCGGACTGGAACTGCTGCGCCGCCTCCATCGGCTACGCCGGCGGCGGTGAGCTGCCGCGCCTGACCCTGTCGGCGCGCAACATCGCCCTCTCCGAGCAGCACCATGCCGGCCAGGACATCGTCGCCACCTGCGCCGCCTGCTGGCTGTCCACCCGGGAGGCCGCCGAGCGCCTGCACGAGGACCAGTCCCTGCTGGCCGAGTGCAACACCGCCCTGGCTGAGGCCGGTCTCAAGCTGAAGAACGCGACGCCCATCAAGCACATGGCCGAGGTCTTGGTGGAGGACATCGGCTACGAGACCATCGCCGCCAAGGTCAAGAAGCCCCTGTCCGGCATCAAGATCGCCGGCTACGTCGGCTGCCAGACCAACCGCCCCTTCGGCATCGCCGGCGAGTCCTACGAGAACCCCCGCTACCTGGACAAGCTGGTGGAGGCCCTGGGTGGTGACGCCCTGACCGGCTACGAGAAGAAGGTGCAATGCTGCGGCGGCGCCCTGGCCTTCTCCGAGCCGGCCAAGTCCCAGGAGATGGTCAAGGGCATCATCGAGGCCGCCTACGACCATGGCGCCGACCTCATCGTCACCCCCTGCCCGGTGTGCCAGATGAACGTCGAGGTCTATCAGGACGAGATCAACGCCACCTATGGCACCCAGTTCAAGATGCCGGTGGTCTACTACTCCAACCTGATGGCCGTCGCCTTCGGCCGCAGCGCCAAGGAGGCTGCCCTCAACGCCCAGATCATCCCCGCCAAGGCCCTGGACGATCTGGCAGCCAAGTAGCTGCTCCGCTAGCGCTGCTGAGGGCTTGCTTCCGCAGCTGCCTCGGCGCTAAGCACCAGCCTTGAAGGCCCGCTAAGCGGGCCTTTTTTGTTCTCACCGCCAATCAGTTGGTGGCGCTCCCGGGTCGGGTGGCGTCTGGCGGGGGAACGCCGTGAATAGGGTCCCTGTAGGCTTGACGACAGCATCCAAGCTGTCGACACCCCCGCCAGACGCCCCCGACCCTTGGCGATGAGCCTGGAAACCAAAGTTCGGGCGCGATGGTGCCCAGGGTCAGGCTTCCGGGGCGATCTGATGGCGGGAGACGAGGACCTTGTTGGTCCGCCCCAGCAGGTCGAGGAGGAGTTGGACGCGCTCCTCGCCGGTCTCGGCGAGGATGCTGGCGGGAAGGCCGGTGAAGGGCCCGCTGAGGATCTGGACGCGATCGCCGGGCTGGAAGAGGTGCTCCTGGCGCACCACGCCCGGTTCGTCGGTCGCGGCGGCGATGAGCTGCTCGATCAGCTCCGCCGGGACGATGGCCGGCTCTCCGCCAAAGCGGACCAGGCCGAGGGCGCCGCGGGTGGAGCGGATGGGTGAGCTGTCCCGGGTCAGCATGTCGAGGCGGATGAAGAGGTAGCCCGGGAAGAGGGGCTCGATGACTTCATGCCAGCGCCCGCGCCGCCGTCGGGCGGCCTTGACCCGGGGGAGGAAGGTGTGGAACCCCTGACGTTGGAGGTTTTCCTCGGCCAGTTGCTCGTCACGAGCCTTGGTGTGAACGGCGTACCAATGTTCCATCGTGGATCTACTGGCTCACTTCAATCAGGGTTGGCGAAGACTCGTCTTCGGGAACACCGGCGTATGGTGGCGGAAAAGGGCCTAGCCAGGGTGTCATCGAGCAACCCGGCTGGTCCAAGGCTCTTCGCATGACGGTAATGGTCCTATCCAAGGTGCCGGAAGGTGAGGGGCAGGCTAGCCGGTGCGGCCAAGGCATGGCAAGCCGGTGATTGCAGGCCGTCAGATGGCCAGGCCGTCCAGCTCGTCAGGGGGCCGGGTCAGGGCCCGCGCCAGTAGGGGCGCCAATTCCAGACGGTTGGTCGGGTGGGGGATGCTGTCGGTGCTCCAGACATGGGCCACCCCGGCCTGGCTCAGCCGCTCCAGGGTGCCCTCCAGGAAAAGGGCGTGGGTGACCAGGACCGAGAGGGTGGCGGGACGGGTCGCGGCCAGGGCGGCGACGGCGGCCTCCAGGGTGCGGCCGGTGCTGGCGACATCGTCCACCAGGACCAGGTGGCGACCCGGGGGGGGCGGATCGGGAAAATGGACCTCGACCTCGCGGTCGCCGTGGCGGACCTTGGCGCCGATCCGGTATGCGAGGCCAGCGTGGGCGGCGATGGCGGCCACCCACTGCTGGGCCTCTTCGTCCGGGCCGATGAGGACCGGGGCCTCCAGTTCGCGGGCCAGGAAGTCCGCCATCAGGGGGGCAGCGGTCAGGCACTGGGCCTGGGGCACCGGGATGGCCTCACCCAGGGTCGCCACCCGGTGCAGGTGCGGATCGACGGTGACCAGGGCGTCCACCCACTGGGCCAGTAGGCCGCCGATGATGGGCTGGCTGATGGCCTCGCCAGGGTTGAAGGCCTTGTCCTGGCGCATGTAGCACAGGTAGGGGGCGACCAGGGTCAGGTGCCGCGCCCCCAGTTCGCGGGCGGCGCTGGCGGTCAGGGCGAGTTCGATGAGCTTGTCGTTGGGGTGATCCAGGCTGCGACAAAGAATGAGCGACTCGCCCAGGCCGGCGGGGAGGCGCACCCGGCTCTCGCCATCGGGGAAGCGATGGACCTCGACCTCAGCGTAGGGCAGGCCGGCGGCGGCGGCCAGGCGGCGGGCGGGTTCCCGGTAGTCCGGGAAGCCGAGGACGAGGCTTGAGTGAGAGTTCAGGTTCACGCGCTTACCTTGTTGATGCCCAGCCCGATGGGTGCTCATTCCGGAGGATATGCCGATTATTTTTCGGCGCCTCACAGCATGGCCAGTTGCTGATCAAAGCCATATGCCGACGGGTGACGGGCATGCCCGAGGTCAGGTCCGGCTCCGGACGCGGATGGGCACGCGCCAGTGGTTGGTCCCCGCCCCATGGTCGCCGAGGGGCTCGGCAATAGCATAGCCCGAGTCCTGGCCAGCCAGGGCGCGGGCGAAGCGATAGTCGGCAGGGAAGCGGGCATAGATGGCATAGAGGGTCTCGCCCTGGCGCACCGGGTCGCCGAGCTTGCGGTGCAGTTCGACCCCGGCCCCGGGGTCCAGGGGGGCGCCCGCCAGGCGGGCGATGCGGGCGATCTGGAAGTTGTCGATGGCGGTGACCACGCCATCCACAGGCGCGGGGATCTCATGGCGCAGGCCGCCCAGGGGCGGGGGCTCCGGGTTGGCGCCCTGAGCGGCGATGATGGCGCGCAGCTTGGCCGCGGCGCGGCCTGACTCCAGGATCTCCCGGGCCAGGGCCTGGCCGGTGCCTCCGCGCACGGCGGGGTCGAACTCCAGGATCTGGCCGGCCAGCAGCAGGGACTTGTCGCGCAGGTCCGCCGGGGCGGCCGGGTCGTTGTCGAGGACGGCCATGACATCCCGGGCCTCCAGCACGGGACCAATACCGCGGCCGATGGGCTGACTGCCGTCGGTGAGCAGGACCTCCAGGTGCAGGCCCAGGCTGTCGCCCACGTATTCGAAGAGTTTGCGCAGGCGCAGGGCATCCTGGTGATGGCGCACCTTGGCCGTGGGTCCCACCGGGATGTCGATGAGGAGATGGGTCGAGCCGGCGGCGAGCTTCTTAGCCAGGATCGAGGCGACCATCTGCCCCGGAGAGTCCAGGGACAGGGGCCGCTCCACCGAGATGAGGACGTCGTCCGCCGGGGCCAGGCGGGCGGTGCCACCCCAGGCCAGGCAACCGCGCTCGCGGCGGACGATGTCGTGGAGCTGATCCGGCGTCAGGTCGACCCGGGCCAGGACCTCCATGGTATCGGCGGTACCGGCGGGGGAGGTGATGGCGCGGCTGGAGGTCTTGGGGATCAGCAGGCCGTGGGCGGCGACGATGGGCATGACGATGAGGGTGGTCCGGTTACCCGGCACCCCGCCGATGCAGTGCTTGTCCGCCACCAGGTCGGCACCCCAGTCCAGGCGCTCGCCGCTCTCGACCATGGCCTGGGTCAGGTAGAGGACCTCCTCGCGCTCCAGCCCCACCTGGGCGCAGGCGACGATGAAGGCCGACATCTCGATCTTGGAATAACGGTTGTTGACGATGTCCCGGGCGATGTCGGCGTATTCCCAGGCCTGGAGGCGCTCACCGCGGATCTTGCGATGGACGGCGCCCAGGGAGGCCGGCGGCTGGGCCTGGCTGACGGTGACCGGTGAACCCTCGGGGACGCCGATCTGGGCGAAGGCCTGCTCGGACAGGCCCAGCTCATCCGGGCCGACGATGGCCACATCGTCCACCACGTTGAGGACCGCCAGCACCGGCATCGCCCCGCGCCCGGCCAGGACCTCCACCTTGGCCAGGGCCTGGAAGCCCTCGCTGCGGTAGTGCGGACAATCCCGATGGAGGAAGGCCACGTTCTCGCGGTAGGTGTCGATGGCGATGCGCCTGAGTTTGAGGGTGTCCATCCGCGTCGATTGCTGGTGATTGAGATCCGGGAAAACCGAACAGCTTCCTGTATATTTTACCCCGAAGCGGCATGGTGGGCTGGCGGCGCAATTTATGTCGGGCCCCCGGGCCGGGAACGCGGACCATGGCGGTGCCGGGTAGCCGGCATCCCTTAATCATCACCGGAGATCTGAGCATGTATGTCTTTGGCGTCGTCATCAAGGCCCCCCATGAGCAAGCACTGGCCAGGGTCAAGGAGGCCCTGGGCGCCGAAAAGCTGGGCCTGGTCAGCGAGGTGAACGTGAGCGGGATCCTCAAGGCCAAGCTGGGGGAGGAGATCGGTGACTACTGCATCCTGGGCGCCTGCGCCCCGGCCCTGGCCAGCCGCGTGATCGCGGCCCAGCCCGCCGCGGGTGCCTTGCTGCCCTGCAACGTGGTGGTGCGGGCCCTGGACGCGGCCAGCACCGCCGTCGATTTCATGGACCCGGTGACGGTCCTGGGCCTGGCCGGGGTGCCGGCGGTCGACGCCATCGCCGCCGAGGTCCGGACGGTGCTGGAACGGGTCCGCGACCGGCTGACTGCCTGAGGCCTGACCCCGATGCGCGCACGATCCCCGAGGGGGACCCCATGAGACGTGGCATCCACCTGCGACAACTCAGAAACCGGGACCTGACCGTCCTCGGCGTCGCCGCCGGGCGGGTGCCGGAACCCGAGGCCCTGGCTGGCCACCCTAGCCTGCTAGAGGTGGACCCGGCCCTGGGGCGGCGGGTGGAGGCGCTGCGGACCGAACTGGAGGAGGTGCTGGCGATCCTGGCCGCCGCCTTGGCGGCGGTGGGCAAAGAATCCTAGGCCGTCCCGCGCCTCACCCCATTCCACGCCGGTAACGCCAGGGAGCCTGCTCTCCCCCCCCAAAAAAAAGACCGCTAGAGGGGGTGTGTTGCCACCCTAGCGGCCCAACTGGCTTGCTGCCCAGAAAGCACTCAACTGCTTAAAATAATCCGGGTTTACCACAACCGGTGGTAAAACGGCTTCATGCCGCAATCCCAAGTGTAATGACCCATGCGTTATTTAGTATTTCGGGATACACTTATATTGTAACAAATCGTTATTTCAGGCCCACGCCTGGCCGCCAAGCCCGCGGCCAACGATGCCGTCCCCCGCGTGGATCGGGACCCCTTCCCTAACCAGAGGCCGCCACCCGTGATCAAGGACCCACCCATACGCCTCCTGATCGTGGATGATGACGAGCGGATCCGCTCCCTCTTGACCCGTTACCTGACCCAGGAAGGCTTCGCCGTCGCGGGGGTGGAAGACGGCGCCGCCATGGATGAGTGGCTGGCCCACAACCCGGTAGACCTGGTGATCCTCGACCTGATGCTGCCCGGCGAGGACGGGCTTGCCGTGGTCCGCCGGCTGCGGCGGGGCTCGTCCCTGCCCATCCTCATGCTCTCGGCCCGGGGGGACGATATCGACCGCATCGTGGGCCTGGAGGTCGGCGCCGACGACTATCTGGCCAAGCCCTTCAACCCCCGCGAGCTCCTGGCCCGCATCCGCGCCATCCTGCGCCGCCGCTGTCCGCGGGACCAACAGGAGGAAGCGGAGCCCGCGGCGGGGCCGGTCCTGACCTTTGGCCCCTATCGCCTCGATCCCCAGCGGCGGGAGTTGTCCAGCGATCTGGGCCCCGTCCCCCTGACCAGCAGCGAATACGACCTCCTCCAGGTCTTTCTCGCCCACCCCAACCAGGTGCTGAATCGTGATCAGCTCCTGGATCTGTTGCGGGGGTACGAGCGCTCGCCCTTCGACCGCAGCATCGACGTCCTGGTGGCGCGGCTGCGGGCCAAGATCGAGCCGGACACCAAACATCCCGCCTACATCCGCACCGTCTGGGGCAAGGGCTACCTCTTCACCCCCCAGATCCTCCCGGCCAACCCCGCGGCCGACTGATGCGCCTCTCCCTGTTCAGCCGGGCCCTGCTCACCCTGATCGTCACCTTCGGGCTCTTCGCCTTCCTGGCCTTCGCCACCGTGGTCCAGTTCGCCCTGGTGCCGGTGGCGGACCGGGGGACCCGGGACCTGGCGGCCCTGATGGTGCTGGCCACCGAAACCCTGGCCCACCTGGACGCGGACCGACAGGGGGAATATCGGGCCCACATGGCCCGGGAGCACGGCCTGTGGCTGCTCCCACCAGGCGAGGACCCCGAGGGTCTGAGTGACTTCTACTTCCCCTACCTGGAGCGCCTGCACCTGGCCCTGACCGAGCGGACGGGGGGCCCGGTCGCCACCGGCAGCAGTTGGCGGAACGGTGAGCGCTGGCTGTGGGTGCGCCTGCCGGGCCGGGACCAGTCCCGGTGGATCGGCTTTCCCCGGGAACGGGTGCAGAGCCGGCCCTTCGAGGGCCTGACCCTGGTGATCCTCATCGCCCTCGTCCTGGTCGTCGGCACCGCCGCCCTCCTGGCGCGCCGCGTGACCAAGCCCCTGGAACGGCTGTCCGCGGCGGCGGAGGCCGTCGCCCAGGGCTTCTCGCCCCAGCCCCTGCCGGAGACGGGGCCCCGGGAACTGGCCAGCCTGGCGCGTCAGTTCAACCACATGAGCCAGCAGGTCCGGGAGTTGCTGGCCAACCGCACCCTGCTCCTGGCGGGGATCTCCCATGACCTGCGCACCCCCCTCACCCGCCTGCGCCTGGCCCTGGAGATGCTGCCCCCCGATCCCGCCTGGCGGGAACTGACGGAGCGCATGGAGCGGGATCTGGAGGAGATGAACGACCTCCTGGCCCAGGCGGGGGAACTGGGGCGGAGTCTGGGCCGGGGCGAACCGCGGTGGGTCGACCTGGCCGGGCTGATCGGCGATCTGTGTCAAGGCCACCCCCGACTCCGGTGGGCCGGCGCCGCCCCCTGCCCGTGGCGCCTCGATCCCCTCGCCCTGCGGCGCATCCTCGGCAACCTGATCGAGAACGCCCTGCGCTACAGCACGGCGACGGTGGAGATTGAGCTGACCTGTGGTCCCCGACCCGAGATCCAGGTCCTGGATCGTGGTCCCGGCATCCCCGCGGCGGAGCTGGAGGCGGTCTTTCGCCCCTTCTACCGCCTGGAGAGCTCCCGCAGCCGGGCCACGGGGGGCAGCGGCCTGGGGCTGGCCGTCTGTCGCCAACTGGCCCAGGCCAACGGCATCGACCTGCGCCTGGCGGAGCGCCCCGGCGGGGGCCTGGTCGCCCGCGTACTGCTCGGTCGCGCGCCGGCGGGGACGCCATCCGCCGATCCGGCGGCGAATCCGGTTGACGCCGCCCCCGGCACTGCCTAAATTCCGTCCGACCCTGAATCCGCGCCAAGACGGACGCCGCGATCCTCCGGCCGGCCCTCGCGACCGGCCGAACCCCGACAGACCTTACCACCCAGCGGAGCCTCATCGAGATGTTGCAGCCCGGCGATCCCGCCCCCCCCTTCTCCCTGCCCGACGCGGACATGGACCGCTTCCATCTGGACGGCCTTAAGGGCCGCAAGAAGCTGGTCCTGTATTTCTATCCTAAGGACGACACCCCGGGGTGCACGATGGAGGCCCTGGAATTCACCGATCTCCAGCCGGAGTTCGAGGCCCTGGGGACCGAGGTCATCGGCATCAGCCGGGACAATTGCGTCAGCCACGGCGCCTTCCGCGACAAGCATGGCATCAACGTCCGGCTGCTGGCGGACACCGAGGGCGAGGTCTGCCAGGCCTACGGCGTCTGGCAGGAGCGGGAGCGCCAGGGCGAGAAGCGCCTCGGCATCGTCCGCTCCACCTTCCTCATCGACCAGGCCGGGGTCATCCGCCAGGCCCTCTACGACGTCAAGCCCAAGGGCCACGCCGCCCTGGTCCTGGAACTCCTTCGGGCGCTGTGACCAGCCCCCGGGGGAGACCGCCGGGATAGGGCCAGGGACATGAATCTGCGCGGCGCCATCCTCCTCTTTCTCCTGCTCTTCGGGCTCACCCCCCTGGTCATGGCGGTGGCCATCAATCTGCCGCTGGTCCTGGATCGGGTCGGGCTCTTCTATCAGAAGGCCTATCTGCAGAACCTGCGCGCGGACTTCCGTGACCTGGACCAGCACCTGGCCAGCCGGCACGAGATGATCCGCCTGCTGGCCAAGCTGCCGGAGCCGGGCCTGATCCTCGGCGAGCAGGGCGACGAGGCGCAGATCGACCAGGCCCGGGCCCGCTACACCGGCTGGATCAACCAGATCCTAGCCGAACAGCAGGACATCGTGCAGCTCCTCTTTCTCGATGACGAGGCCCAGGAGCGCTTCTGGCTGGAGCGCGATGCCAAGACCCAGGAGTGGCGCCCCACGGCCCAGTTACCGGACCGCCCCCCCGAGGAACTGCTCGGCGCCGGACTGCGCCTGCCCCCCGGTGAAGTCCTGGTCAGCCGCATCCGCATCGACCCCGATGCCGGCAACCGGGACCCGCGCCAGTTCATGCGCCTCAGCCTGGTGAGCGCCATCGCCCGGGCCCCCCAGGCGCCGCCCGACGGGCTGGTGGTGATGAATATCGACGTCGGTGGCATGGCCCAGTTCTACCGCGACACCTTCTGGGTCACCGACCGGGGACGCTACCTCCGCCCCGGTCAGCCCTGGCGGGACGAGGCCCTGGCCTTCGCCGACTTTCCCGGGCTGGAGCAACTCTTCGCCCAGCAGTTGCCCGGGCTCTGGCGTGGCGAGCGGGGTGCCCAGATCTTCTGGGTGCCCATGTTCGTCACCGAGGACAGCCGCCCCCTCTGGGTGGGGCGGGCGGTGGACCCCTCGCCGCTGGACAGCTTTCGCAACGCCCTGGTCCTGCGCGTCGCCGGCGTCATCCTGGTGCTGATCCTGGCGGTGATGATCACCGCCGGCTGGTTCGCCCGCCGGCTGGAACGGATGGGCCGGGAATTGACGGCGGGCGTGGACCGGGTGGTGCGCTCCGGCGAGGAGGTCCGCTTCAGTTGGCAGGGCCCCCAAGAGGTCCAGGCCTTCGGCGCCAAACTGACCGCCCTGGCCCACAATCATGCCGAATCCCTGCGCGACGCCCGCGCCCATACCGCGGAACTGGAGCGCTCCAATCGCTACAAGTCCGAGTTCCTGGCCAACGTCAGCCACGAACTGCGCACCCCGCTGAACTCCATCCTGCTGTTGTCGAAGATGCTGGCCGAGGACAAGGCCGCCCTCCCCCCCCATCAGCAGCGCCAGGCGCGGATCATCCATGCCGCGGGCCGCGACCTGCGCGCCCTGATCGACGACATCCTCGACCTCTCGCGCATCGAGGCCGGCAAGCTCAATCTCAACCTGGGCTGGCTGGAACCGCGGGACATGGCCGCGGAGGTCCTGGAGCTGATGGGACCCCAGTTCGCCGACAAGGGCCTCTCGCTGCGTCTGGAGGTGGTGGCGGACGCCCCGGTCCGCATCCACAGCGACCGGGACAAGCTAAGACAGATTCTCAAGAATTTCCTCGCCAACGCCGTCAAGTTCACCGAGACCGGCGGGGCGACGGTCACCATCGGCCGGGAGGCCAATGGCCACCTGAGCCTGAGCGTCACGGACACCGGGATCGGCATTCCCGCCGACAAGCAGGCCCTGATTTTCGAGGCCTTCCAGCAGGCCGATGGCTCGACGCGCCGCCGTTACGGGGGCACCGGGCTGGGGCTGACCATCAGCCGGGAGCTGGCGCGGCGTCTGGGCGGTGGCATCCGGGTGGAGAGCCGGGAAGGCCAGGGGGCACGCTTCACCCTCTGGCTGCCGGTCGAAGCCGACGCCCACACCGAGGTGACGGACAATCTGGCGGTCGCCGAGGCGGCGGCGGAGCCGGGCCCGTGCCCGGGCCCGACGCCCGTCATGGCCCCGGCGGAGACCGGGGCGGGGCTCGACTACCAGGGCCGCTGGGTGCTGCTGGTGGAGCGGGACGCCGCCAGCCTGGTGACCGAGACCCGCCTGCTGGCGTCCTTCGGCCTGCGGATCGAGATGGCCGCGGACCTGGAGGAGGCCCAGGAGACCCTCGGCGAGGAGCCTGGCTGCGCCCTGATCCTGCTGGCCGAGATGGTGTCCCCGGCGAATACCTGTGATACGATCAAGGCAATTCGCGCCTGGGCGCCGGCGGCGCGCCTGCCCCTCGTCGTCATCGGCCGGACCGGAGCGCCGGAGGCCTACGATCGCTATCTCGCGGCCGGCGCCGATGACCTGATCGCCAAGCCCATGACAACCGCCCGGCTGGGAGCGGTCCTCACGGCCACCCTGGGCCCGGTCGTCCCTCGGAACCCGCAAGACACGGTATGAACCAGACGGTATGAACCGCTATTCCGGCTTCAAGATCCTCATCGTCGACGACAACCCCCACAACCTCTTCACCTTGCGGGCGTTGCTCGAGGCGCAAATGGACATCGCCATCCTGGAGGCCAGTTCCGGCCAGCAGGCCATCGACCTGACCCTGAACCATCCGGATATCGACCTCATCATCCTCGACGTGCAGATGCCGGACATGGACGGGTTCCAGACCGCCTCCCTGCTGAAGATGCGCAAGCGCACCCGGGACATTCCGATCATCTTCCTCACCGCCGCCTTCAAGTCAGAGGAATTCCAGCAGCGCGGCTACGCCATCGGCGCCGTGGACTATCTGCTCAAGCCCATCGAGGACAACCAGCTCATCAACAAGATCAGCACCTACTTCCGGCTGATCGCGAAGGAGCGGGCCCTCAACCAGGAGCTGGAGCGGCAGGTGGCCGCGCGCACCGCCGAACTGGCCCAGGCTAAGCAGTACCTGGAGAACATCATCGCCCACATGGGCGAGGCCCTGCTGGTGCTGAACCCGGAGGGGGAGATCAAGTCCGCCAACCCCGCGGCCTGCCGCATGCTGGGCTATCCCGAACCGCGGTTGCTGGGCATGTCCATCGGCGACGTCTTCGAGGAGGAGGGCGATGAACAGGCCGGGGCCTTCATGGGCCTCTGGCTGGAGGCCCTGATCCGTACCGGGGCCCTCAGCAAGATCGCGGCCCGCTTCATCGCCAGTGACGGGCGGCGGGTGCCCATCCTCTTTTCCCGCACCGCCGTCCGCGACCCGGCGGGTGGCATCAGCGACATCATCTGCATCGCCAAGGACATGACGGGTTATGTCCGCGTCGAGCAGGACGAAGAAGAGGCGGCCGAGACCGTCCCGGAACCCATCTAGGAGCTGCCCATGACCGACCCAGACCAACCCTCCCTGCCGGAGGACGAGGAAAGCGCCCTCACCGCCAACGCCCTCAAGGCCATGGCCCATCCGTTGCGCTGGAAGATCATCTGTTCCCTGGGTGACCGGGAGCTGTCGGTCGGTGAGATCGTGGAGCGCACCGGCACCTCCCAAAGCAACATCTCCCAGCACCTGGAACAGTTGCGGAACAAGAACATCGTCGTCGCCCGCAAGGAGGCCAACCGTATCTTCTACCGCATCCGCAACCACCAGTTGCTGGATCTCATCGGTATCATGCGCGACGTCCTCTGTCCGGCAAACCTCGACGACCGCTATCCGCGCTAGCGTGAAAGTCATGGCAAAGACTTTCATCCGTTTCCACCTTCCAGGCCATTAGGGGCTGCCCATGCAAAGCATCGAATCGCTGATTTCCACCCTCTCGGGCTGGGTCTGGGGCCCGCCCATGCTGATCCTGCTGGTCGGCACCGGCCTCTATCTGACCTTCCTGCTGCGTGGCATGCAATTCCGCGCCCTGGGTCACGCCTTTCGGCTGATCCTGGAAAAGGACCATGGGCATGAGGGCGATATCAGCCACTTCGGCGCCCTGATGACAGCCCTGGCGGCCACGGTGGGTATCGGCAATATCGTCGGCGTGGCGACGGCCATCACCCTGGGCGGTCCGGGGGCCGTCTTCTGGATGTGGATGACCGGCCTGGTGGGCATGGCCACCAAGTACTCCGAGGCGGTGCTGGCCCAGAAATACCGCGAGCGTGGCGACTTCGGCATGCGCGGAGGCCCCATGTACTACCTGGCCAAGGGCGCCAACCTCCCGGTCCTGGCCTGGTTCTTCGCCCTCTTCACCGCCATCGCCACCTTTGGCATCGGCAACATGACCCAGGCCAATGCCGTCGCGGGCATCTTCCATTCCACCTTCAGCATCGAGCCCTGGATCACCGGCGTCGTCCTGACCCTGCTCACCGGCATCGTCATCCTCGGCGGTATCCGCTCCATCGCCAACTTCACCTCCTTCCTGGTGCCCTTCATGATCCTGTGCTATGTCATCGCCTCCCTGGTGGTGCTGGCACTGAACGCCAGCGAGATCCCTGGCGCCCTCTCCCTGATCTTCTATCACGCCTTCAACCCCATCGCCGCCGGGGGCGGTTTCGCCGGCGCGGCGGTGGCGGCGGCCATCCGCTATGGCGTGGCCCGCGGCGTCTTCTCCAACGAGTCCGGCCTAGGCTCGGCCCCCATCGCCGCCGCCGCCGCCCGCACCAAGGACCCGGTCAAGCAGGCCCTGGTCAGCATGACCCAGACCTTCATCGACACTCTGGTGGTCTGCACCATGACGGCCCTGGTCATCCTCACCGCCACCCCCTGGACCCAGGGCGTGGGCGCCGCCAGCCTCACCAGCCAGAGCTTCGCCGAGACCCTGGGCCACACCGGCGAGCTCATCGTCGCCATCGCCACCGCCCTCTTCGCCTTCTCGACCATCCTCGGCTGGAGCTACTACGGCGAGAAGGCCATCGAGTACCTGACCAATTCCTTCGGTGGTGTCGGCGCGGTGCGCCGGGCCATTCATGGCTACCGCCTGGTCTTCACCAGCGTCGTCGTCATCGGCGCCGTGATGCAACTGGACTTCGTCTGGAACTTCTCCGACCTGGCCAACGGCCTCATGGCCATCCCCAACCTCATCGCCCTGCTGCTCCTGTCCAAGGTGATCAAGCAGGAGACGGAACGCTATTTCAGCACCTTGAAATGACTTACCCCACCAGCGGGTAATCCGGACCGCCGTTCCGGGTTACCCCGCTGGCCCCGGGCCTCGACCTCCTTTCCCTAAGCATCCCCGCGGATCGCCAGGTTCATTACGCATTCGTTTGCCGATGCGCGGGCCGTCGCACCCATGTCACGCCTGGTCAGGCCAGCCCCCGTCACCCGATCAGTCATCCTCCTCCTCGCTGATCTCGACCCACTCGCCCGGCAGGGCCAGGTGATCCGCGGCGGCCACGGCCTGGCCATCGATCACGGGCGCCAGGAGGCCGTAGCCGACCCGCCAGCGTAGCGTTCCCACCTGGACCGAGGCGGTCTTGGGGTTGAGTTTCAGCACCCGGCCAAAACGTTCCTGGCCATGGCGGTCCCTGAAGGCCACGTTATCGCCGACCTTGACGCTGTTGCGGTCCATCTTCCGCGGCTGTTGCGGGGCGATGGCCACATCCCGACCCTCCAAGTCGATGGTGGCATAGAGGACATTCCAGTATTTGCCATCGGCGAGGTTCTGAACCTCCGCCCGGGTACGGTTAAGGCGCAGCAATTTTGCCTCGTGCAGGCGATTTTCGGAACTGTCGAACCAGCGCAGGGTCTGCCCGACCCGCAGGTTGCGTTTGACTGCGGCGATGCGCGCCGGATCTTCGAGCTGGTTATGGATCGCCGAGCTGAGACGATAGAGATCGAAGAGACTGGCCTTGCCCAGCTCCTCAATGATGGTGGTGTAGTTCATTGGCGCGGTCTTCTTCGGCAAGTGGGACTGAGCGGGGCGGTAGGGCAGCCCCGAGGGGAGGACGGCTTATAGTCATCGCAGCTCAATTTTCGGTTTTCCGGATCGGGTAGCCTCCTGGCAGGGGACAACCTGAATACGTCCCTGTAGCTTGACGACCGCCTCCTTGCGGTCGACACCCCCGCCAGCGGCTACCCGATCCTCCCCCATCGCCGGTGAAAACTGGAAGGGGACGTCTAAAGATTGGCGTCGGATCTCGACGGTGCTCAGTGTCCGACGGACTCCTGGGGCGTGGCCAGCGGCGTCGCGGGGATGGCCGGCGCCACGGCCTTCAGCTTCAAGGGCGAGACCTGGGGCAGGCCCGCGGCGGCGGCCATGACGTGAAAGAGCTGGGTGTTGTCGATGAGGTCGGTACCGGGGTACCAGGTGCCCTCGACGGCGCTGAGCAGGGGGGCGGCCGCCGTGCCGGCGGCATAGAGGGGGACGGGTTCGTTGGTATGGTTGGTGGCTCCATAGCTCACCTCCCCATCGGGATAGGTGCAGGGTTCGCGACTATCGTAACCACAGGCCCCCGCACCCGCCTGTCGCGGCAGATCCCCGGGTCCCAGGGGGATGATGAGGCGGGTATAGCCGGTGGCGTGATCCGAGGCGACCAGCAGCAGGGTGTTCTCCCAGGTCATCCCGTCTCCCGGCCGGTTGACGTAGTCGATGACGGTCTGAACGGCCTTGTGCAGGTCCCAGACGGTGCCGATCATGCGTTGGTAGTCATTGGCATGGTTGGCCCAGTCGATGTCGCCCTGCTCCGCCAGGAGGAAGAGACCATCGGGGTCCTGCGTCAGGACCCGCAGGGCGGCGAGCACGGCGTCCTTGAGGAGGGGGTTCTCGACGGTGGCCCGGGTCAGGAGGGGCGTGCCAGGCAAGTCATGGGCCAGCGGTGACTCGAAGTTGCCCTGGGGCCCGCCAAAGAGGCCGAACAGCTTCCGGCCGGTGCTGGCCGCAGCTTGTGCCGCCTCTAGCAGACTGACCGCGCCATCGACTCCGGGCTGACGTTCCACCATCAGGTAGGCCGGGTCGGCCTTGACCTGGGCATGGGTCTCCCGGGAGAGGTACTTGAAGGACGCGATACCAGAGTGCCCCGGAAAACCGCCGCCGATGACGACCTCCGGACGCGTCTCGCCGAGGATCTGGGCGGCCAGGGCCGGATAATCATCGCGGCGGGGACCATGGCTGACCAGGGCCGCGGGCGTCGCGTGGCTGAAGGGCACGGTGCTGACGATGCCGATGGCAAAGCCCAAATGGGCGCGCAGCAATTCCGCGAGGGTGGGCAAGGGCCCCCCGAGACCCTCCCCGGCGGTCCCGGTTCCCCAGGCGATGGCACCCTTCACGGTCTTATGGCCGGTGACCATGGCCGTGGCGGCGGCGGCGGAGTCCGTGGCGAAGGGATTCGGGAGGGAGAGAAAATAATCACCGGCGGTAGGAGGATCATCCCGGGGATAGGACGCCCGGCCGCCCAGGGTCCAGTCATAGCCCAGCCGGGGCTCGATGGCCTGGGGATCATAGGGCGCCGCGCCCGCCTCGGCCGCGTACCGGTCGTAGGTGGTGACGTCCCAGGTCGCCACCTGACCCTGGTAGGGCAGGCGCTGGTAGGAGAGACCCGCGTCGTGTCCGAAGAGATAACGGCTGGTGGCGATGTCATCGGCGAGGTTGCGGCCATCGCCGATGAAGAGGATGAGATGCCTGACCGGCATGGGCGCGGGCACGGGGGCGGGCGCGGCCACGGGGGCGGGTTCCGCCGGGCTGGCCACCCCCAGCATCGGGACAAGGCTGAGCACCCCCGCCAGGATCAGCCCCAGAAAGGGGCTCAACCGACGCATCCCCAGGCCCAAGCCTAAGGCCAAGCCCAAGGCCGGACCTTGGGTAGGGCCCTTACCCGATTGCCATCCCCCTTCCATCGGCGACCGACTGACCGACTGACCGAGAAAGCATCCATCAGCATCCACTGATTAACGACCGGAACGGGCATCGAGGAGGGAGCTCAACCATGGCTGGCCAGTTACCGGGCCAGCGGTGAGAGCGGAGAGCCTCCTCACCCGCCGACAGCCAGGCCCCCTTGCGGACCGACGGCGGCCCTCAGGGCGGACGCGGCCTTGCGGCGCGCCAGGGCCTTGTCGATCACATTCTTCAGCGCGATCAACAGACCCAGGGCAATGAAGGCCCCGGGCGGCAGGATCGCGAGCAGGGCGCCGTGGAAACCCTCGCCCATCGATAGGCTCAGGAGGCTGGCGGCCTCCCCAAAGAGGAGATCGGCCTGGTAGAAGAGGGTACCCTGGCCCAGGAACTCCCGGATGGCGCCCAGTAGCGTCAGGGCCAGGGTGAAGCCGATGCCCATCGCCAGGCCATCCACCAGGGCGGGGGCCAGGGCGTGGCGGGAGGCGAAGGCCTCGGCGCGGCCAAGGATCATGCAGTTGGTGACGATGAGGGGGATGAAGAGCCCGAGGACCAGGTAGAGTTCGTAGAAATAGGCCTGCATCACCAGTTCGACCGCCGTGACGAAGGCGGCGATGACCAGCACGAACACCGGCAGGCGGACGACCGGACTCACCAGGTTGCGGATCAGGGAGATGACCAGGTTGGAAAGGATCAGCACCGTGGTGGTCGCCAGCCCCATGCCCAGGCCATTGGTCGCCGAGGTGGTGGTGGCCATGAGGGGGCAGAGGCCCAGGAGGGCGACCAGGGCCTGATTCTGGCGCCAGAGGCCATCACCGATGAGGGACCCATAGGAGGGATTCGCCATCAGGAGGCCTCCTTACCCGTCGCATCGGCGGCCAGGGCGGGACGGTCGTAGAGGGCCGCGCCCTCGCGGGCGACGAACTTGAGGGAATTCTTCACCGCCTTGACGATGGAGCGGGGCGTAATGGTCGCGCCGGTGAATTGATCGAAGTCCCCGCCGTCACGCTTCACCAGCCAGCGTTCCTCCGCCGGCTGGCCCAGGCCCTTGCCGTCGAACTGGACCTTGATCCAGTCGTTCTTGCGTTCCTCGATCTTGTCCCCGAGACCTGGGGTCTCATGATGCTCGATGACCCGCACCCCGCCCAGGGTGCCATCGGTCTTGACCGAGACCAGCAGGCGGATGGGCCCCGAATAGCCATCGGGGACCACGGGGGTGAGGATGACCGCGACCGGCTGGCCGGCCTGGCGCACCCGGTAGACCTCGGTGCTCGGGGCGCCGAGCAGGTCCGGGGCGCTGACCTGGATGCGATCCTGGAGGGGATCGTTGTCCATCAGCGGGGCGCCGCTCTCCGGTTCGGCGGGGAGGATGGCCCGGAACTTGTCGAGCATGGCCTCGCGCTGATTCGTGGCGACCCGGTCGGCGGTCAGGGTATTGGTGAGCACCACCAGGCCAACGCCGGCGATGGCGAAGGCGCCGAGGATGCCCCCGGCGACGAGAACGGGCTTATTGATCATGTCTCCTCCCTCCGGCCGTGGCCAAAGACCCGGGGCTGGGTGTAGTGGTCGATCATGGGGGCGGCGATATTCATCAGCAATACAGCGAAGGCCACCGCATCCGGATAGCCGCCCCAGTGACGGATAACAAAGGTGATAAAGCCGATGGCGGCCCCGTAAATTAACTGGCCCTTGGGCGTGGTGCAGGCCGTGACAGGGTCCGTGGCGATGAAGAAGGCACCGAGGATGGTGCCACCGGCGAAGATATGGAAGGCCGGGAAGGGGAAGGCCTGGGGATCGAAGAGCCAGAAGAGCCCCGCCGGCAAGAGGATACCGGCCAGCACCGCCACCGGGATGCGCCAACTGATGACGCCGCGCCAGATCATCCACAGGCCGCCGAGAAGGAACCAGTTGCCCACCCACTCCCAGCCACGCCCGCCGAAGTCCCCCCAGAGGGGGCTTTGAAGAATCTCCGGGATGGTGCTGTTGTGATCGAGCTGGGAGAACATCTCATCCAGGGGCGTGGCCGCGCTGACCGCATCCCAGGTCAGGCCCGGGGGCAGGGTACCGGTGAGGATCAGGCGCAGGGAATCGACGAAGGACAGGGTGGCCAGGTCATGAGCCGCCAGGACCTCCGGGATCGCCGGCGCCAGCCAGTTGGTCATCTCGACGGGATAGGAGACCAGCAGGAAGACGTAGCCCGCCATCGCCGGGTTGAAGGGGTTGTAACCCAGACCGCCATAGAGCTGCTTGACGATAAAGATGGCGAAGGCGATGCCGAGGAAGGTCAGCCACCAGGGCAGGGTCGGCGGCACGGTGATGGCGAAGAGCAGGGCGGTGACCAGGGCGCTGAGGTCGCCGATGGCCGGCAGGATCGGGCGGCCGCGCAGCCGCATCACCAGGGCCTCGCAGCCCAGGGCGAAGGCGCTGGCCAGGGCCATGTTGATCAGGACCCCCCAACCGAAGTACCAGACCATGGCCAGGGTCCCCGGGATCAGGGCCAGGATGACCTGGAGCATCAGGCGGTCGGTGCGGTTGAGGCGCCCGGCGAAGGGCGAGGAGATGACGATACCGCCGCTCATGGCTGCTCCCTCCCGGATGAGGCGCTCTCGGCCGCCTGGAGTTCACGCCGGCGCGCCTCGGCGGCCTCCACCTGGCGCCGTTGGGCCGGCGTCAGGTCCGCGGTGTTTTTCGGGGCCTGGCCCTGACGGGCCAGGGCCGCCTTCTTCTCCGCCGCGCGCTGGAGGGCGGCGGCGATGGCGGCCTTTTTCGGGTCCACGGCGGAGGTATCCGCGGTCGGGGTGCCTGGAGCGCCTGGGGTGCCTGGGGTGCCTGGGTTGCCTGGGCTGCCCGCCAGGGCTGTGACGGTGCCGGAGGGTGCGCCTGGTTCGCCAGCCCCGGATCCGGCTCCGC
Organism: uncultured Gammaproteobacteria bacterium; assembly: GCA_937862735.1. Lineage (GTDB taxonomy): Bacteria > Pseudomonadota > Gammaproteobacteria > Chromatiales > Chromatiaceae > M0108. Next base: position 16,914 of record CALMDH010000190.1, on the reverse strand, counting down.
CCCCCGCCGGGAGGACTGGCGCGGAGTCAGCCGGAGCGCTCGCGTCAGCTAGTGGCATGGTCCGCGCCGCCGCCGCAGGCGCGGACGCCGAAGCGCGGGCAGGCGCCGGCTTCTCCGCCAGGGCCTCCTTCTTCTTGCGCAGGTTGGCCTTGCGCTCCTCTTCCAGCCGCTCCAGCCGGGCGGTCTTGGCCTCGTGGCGCTGGCGGGCGTGCTCGGCCTGGCGCTTCTCCCGCTCCTGGGCCAAGCACTCGGTCTTGGCGAAGCGATAGTACTGGACCAGCGGGATATGAGAGGGACAGACCACCGCGCAACAGCCGCACTCGATGCAGTCGAACAGGTGGTAGGCGCGCGCCTGGTCCAGATCGCGGGCGCGGGCGTGCCAGTAGAGCTGCTGGGGTAGCAGGCTGGCGGGGCAGGCCTCGGCGCAGGCGCCGCAGCGGATGCAGGCCAGGGCCGGCCCCGGGTCCGGGGCCTCGGCCGCGCTCAGGGCCAGCAGGCAGTTCACCCCCTTGGTGACCGGCATGCCCAGGTCGTCGCAGGCGAAGCCCATCATGGGGCCGCCGATCAGCAACTGCCGCAGCCCCGACCCCAGGCCACCGGCCAGGGCAAGCAGGTCCTTGATCGGGGTCCCGAGGGCCACCTCCAGGTTCCGGGGCTGGCCCATGGCGCGCCCGGTGAGGGTGATGATCCGCGAGATCAGGGGCTTGCCCTCCTCGGCGGCCTCGGCGATGGCGGCGGCGGTGGCGATGTTCTGGCAGAGGATGCCGATCTGGGCGGGGATACCGCGGCTGGGGACCTCCTTGCCGGTGAGGATGCGGATGAGCTGCTTCTCCCCACCGGAGGGGTAGAGGGTGGGGATGACGACCAGCTCGATGCCGTACAGGTCCTCCCCCGTGGCCAGGGCCTGACGCAGGGCGGCGATCGCCTCGGGTTTGTTGTCCTCGACGGCGATCAGGCACGCCTCCGCCTGGAGCAGGTCCCGCAGCAGGCGCACGCCGGCGAGGATGCGGCCGGGTCGGTCCCGCATCAGGCGATCGTCACAGGTGATGTAGGGCTCGCACTCGGCGCCATTGAGGATCAGGGTGTGGATGCGCTGGCCGGCGGGGACGCGCAGCTTGACGCTGCTGGGAAAGGCGGCCCCCCCCAGGCCGACGATGCCCGCCCAGCGGATACGCTCCCGCAAGGCCTCCGGGTCGGGCCTGGGACCCAGGGGCGGGGGGAGCTCGGCCCAGGCATCCCGGCCGTCGGTCTCGATGAGGATGCAGGGGGCGCTGAGCCCGGAGGCATGGGGGACGGGGCGTTCCTCGATGGCGACCACGGTCCCGGAGCTAGGGGCATGGACCGTGGCGCTCATGGCCCCCTGGGCCTCACCGATCAACTGGCCCTTGCCCACCCGGTCACCGACGCCGACCAACGGCTTGGCCGGGGCGCCGATGTGCTGCTGGAGGGGGATGACGAGCAAGGGCGAGAGGGGCGCGGTGGCGAGGGGGACCCCGCTGGACAGGGCCTTCTCATCGGGCAGATGCAGGCCGCCGTGAAAGGTCCACAGCGGGCGTGGCCCGGGACGGGACTGGGATGCGTGTGGGGGGGAAGCCAAGCGGGGTCTCCCTCGGATCAGACGCTGGCCCGGCCAGCGGTGGCGGCGGGGTCAGCGGCGGTTGGCTGGGTGCCCGGGGCCGGCACCGCGGCCGGAAAGGGCCACTTCCAATTCGTGGTGTCGGTCGGGATCGGGACCATGTGGATGCACTCCACCGGACAGGGCTTGAGGCACAGCTCGCAGCCAGTGCATTCGCTGGCGATGACGGCGTGCAACTGCTTGGCGGCGCCCATGATGGCGTCCACCGGGCAGGCCTGGATGCACAGGGTGCAGCCGATGCATTCCCGCTCGTCGATCACGGCGATGGCCTTGGGTTTCTCGACGCCCCCCTCGATGGGCTCGGGTTCCCGGCCGAGGAGCTCCGCCAGGGCGATGACCGTCGTGGTGCCGCCGGGGACGCACTTGTTGATCGGCGCCTCGCCCTTGGCGATCGCCTCGGCGTAGGGCTTACAGCCCGGGTAACCGCACTGGCCACACTGGGTCTGCGGCAACAGGGCATCGATCTGTTCGGCGATGGGGTTGCCCTCGACCCGGAAGCGGATCGCCGCGTAGCCCAGCAGCAGACCGAAGACAGCGGCGAGGATGGCGATGGCAAGGATGGCGATCATCGTGACGAGGTCGGGACGGAGCAGGATCGGGGCGGGATGGGACGAGCCGGAACGGGGTGTGACGGGGCGGAATCGAGGGCGCGACCGGCGGCGTCAGCGTCAGTTGGAAACCAGGCCCGCGAAGCCCATGAACCCCAGGGACATGAGGCCCGCCGTCACCAGGGCGATGGCGCTGCCCTGGAAGGGTTCGGGGACGTCGGCGACGGCGATGCGCTCCCGCTGGGCGGCGAAGAGGATCAGGACAAGGGAAAAGCCCGCGGCGGCGCCAAAGCCATAGACGGCGGACCGCAGCAGATCCAGGTTGGCCTGGAGGTTGAGGATCGTGACGCCGAGGACGGCGCAGTTGACGGTGATCAGCGGCAGGAAGATGCCCAGCACCTGGTAGAGGACCGGGCTGGTCTTGCGCATCACCGTTTCCGTGAACTGGACCACGGAGGCGATGACCAGGATGAAGGCGATGGTGCGCAGGTACTCGATGCCCAGGGGCGCGAGGAGGTACTGGTTCACCAGCCAGGTGCAGATGGACGACAAGGTGAGGACGAAGGTGGTCGCCATCCCCATGCCAATGGCGGACTCCAGTTTCTTGGAGACCCCCATGAAGGGACAGAGGCCAAGAAACTTGACCAGCACGAAATTATTGACCAGCACGGTGCCGATCAGGATGAGGGCGTACTCAGTCATGGTAGTGGGGATACGGCCAGGCGGGGAAGGATTGCCCAGGAAAGCACTCGGTTATGCAGCCCATCATACTAGCGCGCGCCGCTTGGCGATACCTTGACAACGATCAGACGGGGGTCCGTCAGTCTAATTTAGGTGAAGCGGCGGCCCCGCCGGTAAGGGGCACGAAGGCCACGTCCAGCACCTTCGTCAGGGACAGGGCGCCATCGGCGACCTTGTCCAGGGTCACCAGTTCCTGGTGGCCATAGGCCTGACCGACCGGGATCACCAGCCGGGCCCCGGGGCGGAGTTGCTCGATCAGTGCCGGGGGAATCGCCGGGGCGGCGGCGGTGACCAGGATGCCATCGAAGGGGGCCTGCTCAGGCCAACCCCGATGGCCATCCCCCAGGCGGACGGTTACGTTGGCGTAACCCAGGTTCAGCAACCGCTCGGCGGCCGCCGCCGCCAGTTGGGGCACGATCTCCAGGCTATAGACCTGGCCGACCAGGCGCGAGAGCACCGCCGCCTGGTAGCCGGAGCCCGTGCCGACCTCCAGCACCCGGTCCCCGGCGCCGCAGCCCAGCAGGTCCGTCATCAGGGCGACGATGAAGGGCTGAGAGATGGTCTGGCCCCAGCCGATGGGCAGGGGACCGTTGACGTAGGCGAAGGCCTGTTCGTCCGCGGGGACGAAGCGATGCCGAGGCACCGCGGCCATGGCGGCCATGACCTGGGGGGCCAGGGCGTCACGGCCGATGAGGGTGCGGGTGTAACGCACCTCCTCCTCGATTTCACGCAGCATCTGGACACTGTCAGGTCGCATGGCCAGCCTCTCTTGATGATCCCTCCCCTCATTATGCTCCATCCTTAGGACGGGTCCTCGGCGGTGAATTCGGCGTCCCCGCCCTGGAGGTCCGGCGGGGGTGGAGCGCGCTTGATCAGGCTGTCGGGGACCTCGCCCCGGCCGGCCTGATAGAGGGCGCCGGACTCCAGCATGATGAGCACCATCAGGACGATGAGCACTGGGGCGATGGCGACCCGCTGCAGGGCGACGAACATCAGCTCCTGCATCCCGGCGCTCTTCTGCGCCGTGGACAGGAGCCAGCCAGCCCCGATGAGCCCGGCGCCCACGGCGTAGGCGATGAGCAGGATCCGGTAGCGGAGGGTGGCCAGCCGCCAATGCGCGGCGACGAACCAGGGGCCGGTCCCCGCCAGTTTGGCGGCCTTGACGAAGCTGAACAGGATGATGCCCAGGGAGACGAGGAAGGGCGCGAGCACCCCGACCAGCTTGTAATCGGCCAGGGACGAGCCGTGCTGGAGGAAGCTGCCGGCGAGCAAGGCGATCAGCATCAAGAGGTTGACCAGGATGAGGTTGACCATGGCCAGTTCATGGGCTGACTTGGCCTGACGACGGATAGCGCTGGCGACGGGAAAGAACATGGCCGGGGTCCCAGGGTGAATGCGGTTGGGATGAGATCGGGATGAGGTAGGGTTGGGTCAGGGCTGACCGAAGTTTGCAGACGCTGGTAAAGGCGCTTTTGCGAAAACGCTTGTAGCGAAAAAACCCGGCCTTGTCATTGCGCATCGGCAAGCCCCGGCCATTATTTCCGGCTGCCATATCCGGCTTGGCCCTTGGGGGGTGAATCGGTAGCATGCCCCCATTTATCGTCACCTTATCACCCGTTTCCTCCGGAGAACGCCGCCATGATCCCTCCCCTCCTGATCGGCAAGGGCCAGTACCCCATCCATCTGCTGCCGGCCATGGCCAACCGCCACGGCCTGGTGGCGGGAGCCACGGGCACCGGCAAGACCGTCACCCTGCACCGCCTGGCGGAGTCCTTCAGCCGCATCGGCGTCCCGGTCTTCATGGCCGACGTCAAGGGCGACCTGGCGGGCATCGCCCTCCCCGGCGGTGGTAACGCCCGGGTCGAGGCCCGGGTGGCGGAGCTTGGCCTGGGGCCCGAGGACTTCTCCACCGCTGCCTGTCCGGTGACCTTCTGGGACATCCTCGGCGAGCAGGGCCACCCGGTGCGCACCACCCTCTCCGAGATGGGCCCCCTGCTGCTGGCGCGCCTGCTGGGCCTCAACGAGACCCAGGAAGGGGTGCTCAACATCGCCTTCCGCCTGGCGGACGACAACGGCTGGCTGCTGCTGGACGTCAAGGACCTGCGCGCCCTCCTGGCCCACCTGGCGGACAACCCCGGCGCGGCCAGCGACTACGGCCACCTGTCCAAGGCCAGCGTCGGCGCCATCCAGCGCAAGCTGCTGACCCTGGAGGGCCAGGGGGCCGGGATGCTGTTCGGCGAGCCGGCCCTGGACATCGCCGACCTGATGCAGACCGACGAACGCGGCTACGGCTACATCAACCTGCTGGCGGGGGACAAGCTCATCCACACCCCCGCCCTCTATGCCACCTTCCTGCTCTGGCTGCTGGCGGAGCTGTTCGAGCAACTGCCCGAGGTCGGCGACGTGGACAAGCCGCGCCTGGTGTTCTTTTTCGACGAGGCCCACCTGCTGTTCGACAGCGCCCCCAAGGTGCTGCTGGACAAGATCGAGCAGGTGGTGCGCCTGATCCGCTCCAAGGGGGTGGGCGTTTACTTCGTCACCCAGAGCCCGGCGGACGTGCCCGACGACGTCCTCGGCCAGCTCGGCAACCGCGTCCAGCACGCCCTGCGCGCATTCACCCCCCGCGATCAGAAGGCGGTGCGGGTGGCGGCCCAGACCTTCCGTCCCAATCCGGCCTTCGACACCGAGGCCCTGATCACCAACCTGGGGGTCGGCGAGGCCCTGGTCTCGACCCTGGACGCCTCCGGCACCCCGACCATGGTCGAGCGGGTCAAGGTGGCCCCGCCGGGGAGCCGCATCGGCCCCATCACCCCGGCGGAGCGCCGCGCCCTCATGGCCGAGTCCCTGGTCAAGGGTGTCTACGACGAGGCCGTGGACCGGGAGTCCGCCTACGAGATCCTCACCGGCCGCGCCGCCCAGGCCAGCCGGGAGGAGCCCGCGGAACGTGACACCGGTGCCGAGACCGCCCGCCGCGGCTCCAGTCGCCAAAGCCCCCTGGAGGCCTTCGCCACCAGCACCCTGCGCTCCGTCGGCAGCCAGCTCGGTCGCACCCTGGTCCGCGGCCTGCTGGGCTCCCTGCTGGGCGGCAAGCGATGAGCGCCGAGCCAGGGCCGGTCGTGGATCAGGCCACCGAGGCGAATGATCCAGGCCCTATCAGGGACAACCCCACCGAACCGCGCATCGACCTCCAGGTCGGCGCCACCCGGGTGACCCTGCTCGGCACCGCCCACGTCTCCCGCGCCAGCGCCGACCAGGTGCGGTGGCTCCTGGAGACGGAGCCCTTCGACGCCGTGGCGGTGGAGCTCTGCCCCAGCCGTTACCAGGCGCTCCTCGACCCGGACGCCCTGGCGCGCATGGACCTCTTTGGCGTCATTCGCCAGGGGCGGGTCGCCATGGTGGTGGCCAGCCTGGCCCTGGGGGCCTACCAGCAGCGCCTGGCGGACCAGTTCGGCATCGAGCCCGGCGCCGAGCAGCGCATGGCCATCGCCCAGGCCCGGGAGCGCCACCTGCCAGTGGTACTGGTGGACCGAGAGATCGGCGTCACCCTCAAGCGCGTCGCCGCCAATCTCGGTTGGTGGCGACGCCTGGAGCTCTTCTCCGGCCTCCTCGCCGCCCTCGTCACCCATGAGGAGGTCTCCGAGGCCGAGGTCGAGCGCCTCAAGGAAGGCGACGTCCTGGAGACCAGCTTCGCTGAGTTCGCCCGCGACCGGCGGGACCTCTACCGGCCCCTGATCGACGAGCGCGACCGCTACATGGCCGCCCGCCTGCGGGAGGAGATCGCCCGGGAGGGCCATGGCCGGGTCCTGGCGGTGCTGGGGGCCGGCCACCTCAAGGGGGTGGCCCGCTATCTGACGACCGCCGCGACCGGCCCGGCCACGGCTGGAACTCAAGCCGAAACGGGGACCGCGACGGGGAGCGACCCCCGCCAGATCATCGCCGAACTGGAGCGCCTGCCGCCCCCCAGCCCCTGGCCCAAGCTCATCTCCTGGCTGATCCTGGCCCTGATCCTCGGCGGTTTCGCCTACGGCTTCGCCCAAAGCCCCGAACTGGGTTGGGATGTGGTGCGGGACTGGGTCCTCATCACCGGCAGCCTGTGCGCCCTGGGCACCCTGCTGGCCGCCGGTCACCCCCTGACGGTCCTGGCGGGCTTTCTCGCCGCGCCCCTCACCACCCTGCACCCCGCCATCGGCGCCGGCATGGTCACGGCCCTGGTGGAACTCTGGCTGCGCAAGCCCATGGTCGGGGACTTTGGCCGCCTGCGCCAGGACGCGACCCGGGTCGGGGCCTGGTGGCGCAACCGGGTGCTGCGCATCCTGCTGGTCTTCCTCTTCTCCAACCTGGGGGCGGCCACCGGCACCTACGTGGCGGGTTTCCGCATCTACGAGCGTCTCTTCGTCTGACCCCGGCCAGGATAAGAATATACTGACCGTGAAATTTCTGGCCCGAAGGCCGGGAAGGAGGGATGCTCGGGAAAGCCCACCCTCATGGCCAAGGCCGCCGCCAACGGCGGCAAGGAACTGAGTACGCAGCAATGAATGCCTCCCGGCAATGGTTGTTTCCCCTCGCCACCGGCCTGGGCTACTTTCTCGGCGCCAAGGTGGGCTTGTGGGCCTCGGCCATGGCGGAGATCGCCATCGTCTGGCCGCCCAATGGCGTCCTGCTGGCCGCCCTGCTGCTGGCGCCACGTCGCCACTGGCCTTGGCACCTGCTGGCGATCATCCCGGCGGAGATCGCCGCCGACCTGCCGACCTTCCCCTTGAGCCAGGCCCTGAACTTCGCCTTCGTCAACATGCTGGAGGTCAGCCTGGCGGCCATCCTGCTGCGGCGGATCGCCGACCCCTTCCATCTGGACCATATCCGCAACGTCGCCTGGTTCGGCCTCATCGCCATGGTCTTGGCGAGCGCTAGCGCCGCCCTGCTGGGGACGGCCCTGTCCGGGGTGATCAGCCACGACGGCTTCTCCTGGGCGCTCTGGCGGACCTGGTGGCTTGGCGACGGCCTCGGGCTGTTATTGATCACGCCGCTGCTGTTGAACTGGCCGCGGGTCGCTGAAAGGGCGCCACTCTCGCGGATCGTCGAGGCCGGGTTGCTGCTGCTCGCCACCCTCGCCCTCGGGGTCTGGGGCTTTTCGACGCCGCCCCACCAGGCGAGCCTGACCCATCTGGTTCCCGCGCTGCTGCTGCCGCTGCCCATCTGGGCGGCCATGCGCTTTGGCCTACCCGGCGCCAGCCTTGTCGGCTTGGTGATCTCCCTCCTTGCCATCCACTACACGCAGCGGGGGATCGGTCCCTTCGTCGCCGCGACGCCGGTGGCGAGCGTCCAGGGCCTTCAGGAGTTCATCGCGATCCTGGTCATCTCCTCCCTGACCCTGGCCGCCCTGCTCAAGGAACTGCGGGATCGGCAGCAGGCCCTGGCGAAGAACCAACTGGCTCTCGCCGAGGCCCAGCGGATCGCCCATGTCGGCTCCTTCGAATACATCGTCGCCACCAGGGAGACGGTCTGGTCCGACGAGGAGTATCGCATCTTCGGGTTGGAGCCGGCGGGACCCTCGCCGGTCTACGACGAGCTGCTGAGGCGGCACCTCCCGCCCGAGGACGCGGAGCGGCTGCAACGCGCCTTCAGCACCGCGCTGGAGAACGCCGCCGTCTACGAGCTGGAGTACCGCATCCTGCGACCCGACGGCAGCCTGCGCTGGTGCTATGACCGGGCCCAGCCCTGTTTCGATGCCGAGGGCAGGCTCGAACGCTACCTGGGCGCCACCCTGGACATCACCGAGCGCAAGCAGGCCGAGGCTCAATGGCGCCAGGGCCAGGAGCGGCTGCAGCTCACCATCGACGGCGCCAACCTCGGCATTTGGGACTGGGACCTCACCACCGAGGCGCTGAACTGGTCGCCCCTGTGCCGGGAACACTTCGCCCTGCCGGCCGGCGCGACGCCCAGCTACGCGTACTTTTTGTCCGTCGTCGCCGCCGACGACCGCGTCCGCGTCGAGGCCCTGGTGCGCCATTGCCTCGAGACCGGCGCGGACTACGCCACCGAGTACCGCGTCCGGCTGCCCGATGGCGCCGAGCGTTGGATCGGGGCGCTGGGGCGCGTCTACCGCGCCGCCGACGGCCGGCCGCTGCGCATGAGCGGTACCACCCAGGATATCAGCGCCCGCAAAGAGGCCGAGGCGCAGGTCCAAGCCCTCACCCGCGGCCTGGAGCTTAAGGTCGCGGCGCGCACCGCCGATCTGGTCGCGGCCAAGGAGCAGGTCGAACAGGCCCTGGCACGGGCCGCCCGCTCCGAGGCCCGCTTCCGCACCATGTTCGAGCAAGCCCCCCTCGGTATCGCCCTCACCGACTCCCTGAGCGGGCGGATCCTCGAGGTCAACGCCCGCTTCGCCGCCATCGCCGGGCGCACGCGGGAGGAGATGGCCCGGATCGACTGGATGCGCATCACCCATCCGGACGACGTCCAGGTGGAACTGGACAAGATGGCGCGCATGAACGCCGGGGAGATCCCGGGCTTTCAGGTGGACAAGCGCTACCTGCGCCCGGACGGCGGGGTCGTCTGGATCAGCCTGACTATCGCCCCGGTGACCGTCGCCGCCGGCGAGGGCCCCCTTCACCTCGCGCTGATCGAGGACATCAGCGAACGCATAGATAATCAACGGCGTATCCAGGAGGCCCTCCACCTGCTGCGCCTGGCCCAGGAGGCCGCCGACATCGGCGTCTGGACCTGGGAGATCGCCAGCGGCCAGCTCGCCTGGGACGCGCGCATGCGCGACTGGTACGAGGTGCCGCCGGAGCACGGCGCGGACGGCCTGCCCTACGACTTCTGGGAGGGGAGCGTGCATCCCGAGGATCGCGACCAGGCGGCCGCCGCCCTCGCCACGGCGGTGCGGCAGGGCACGCCCTACGACAGCGTCTTCCGCCTGCGCCTGCCGAGCGGGCGGGTGCGCCATATTTACGCCGCGGCCATCGCCGATCGCGATGCCGAGGGCAAGGTCTGGCGCCTGGTCGGCATCAACCGCGACATCAGCGCCCAGCGCGAGCAGGAAGAGGCCCTGCGCGCCGCCAAGGCTGCCGCCGAGGCCGCCAGTCAGGCCAAGAGCGCCTTCCTGGCCCACATGAGCCACGAGATCCGCACCCCCATGAACGCCGTGCTGGGTCTCACCCAGGTGCTGGAGAGGACCAGCCTGACCCCCGATCAACGCCTGATGGTACGGCAGGTCAGCGGCGCCGGTCGTTCCCTGCTGCGCCTCCTCAACGACATCCTCGACCTGTCCAAGATCGAGGCCGGGCGGATCGAGGTCCAGGACCGTCCCTTCGACCTGGCGGCGCTGCTGGCCCAGCTCGAGAGCCTGCTGGGGGTCACGGCCCGGGCCAAGGGCCTCTCGCTGAGGATCGTCCGCCCCGATCTGCCGGGGGGCCTGCGGGGCGACCCCCAGCGCCTGGAACAGATCCTCCTCAACCTCGTCGGCAACGCCATCAAGTTCACCGACCAGGGCGCGGTCCAAGTCTGGATCAGGCCCCGGGAGGTCGGTGCCGAGCGCCTGCGCCTGCGCTTCTCGGTCAGCGACACGGGGATCGGCATGACCCCGGAGGTCCTCGCCAGCCTCTTCACCCCCTTCACCCAGGCCGACGGCGACATCGCTCGCCGGTTCGGCGGCACCGGGCTGGGCCTGGCCATCTGCAAGCGCCTGGTGGACCTGATGGGTGGCGAGATCGGCGCCGAGAGCCAGCCGGGCAAGGGCAGCACCTTCTGGTTCGAACTGACCTTCGGGCGGACGGCGGCGGTCGCGGACCAGCCGCCGGCGCCGGCCGCGGCCTCCCCACCGTCGGGGGCCGCCACCCACCCCCGGCTGGCCGGACGGCACCTGCTGGTGGTGGACGACAGTCTCATCAACCGGGAACTGACCGCGCGCATGCTCGCCCTGGAAGGGGCCAGCGCCACCCTGGTGGAGGACGGCCAAGAGGCCCTGGAGGCCCTGCGCGCCCAGCCCCAGGGCTACGACGCCGTGCTGATGGACGTGCAAATGCCGGTCATGGACGGGCTGACCGCCACCCGCCTGATCCGCGAGGAACTGGGCCTGACCGATCTGCCCATCCTGGCCCTCAGTGCCGCCGTCATGGCCGAGCAACGGCAAGCCGCCCTGGCGGCGGGCATGAACGCGCTGTTGCCCAAGCCCCTGGACCTGGAGCGGATGGTGACCCTGCTGCGGCAATGGCTCGGGCCCGAGCCCGCGGGAGCGCCCCCGGAATCGACCACGGGATCGGGCCCGGCCATCGCCCAGCCCCCCCGCGCCGCCCCACCCCAGGCTGTCGTCCAGCCCCCCGGCGCGACCCCACCCCCGCCTGACGACTTCCCCGCGATCGCCGGCATCGACCGGGACCGCGCGGCCCTGACCCTGAGTGGGGACCTCCAACTCTTCCGGCGCCTGCTGGGGCTCTTCATCGCGGACGCCGCCGCCCTGGTGGCCAAGGTCCGGGAGGACCTGACCCAGGGCGATCGGGAGGCCGCCGCCCGGGGCCTGCACAACCTGCGCGGTAACGCCGGTAACCTGGGCGCCCTGGCGATCATGGCGCGGGCCGGACGCCTGGAAGAGGCCATCGACCGCGGAGAGACGGACCCGAGCGCGGGACTGGCGGACCTGGCCCGGCAACTGGAGGACCTCGCCACGGCCAGCGCCCCCTGGCTGGCACCGCCGGATGGCGCGCCCCTGGCCCCGGCGGCTTCCGGCGCGCCGCCCGCCGCCGGCCCCCTGGACGCTGAGCGCCTGGCGGAATTGCGCGAAGCCCTGCGCCTCCAGCGTCTCCAGGCCCGCACCCTGTTCCAGGAACTGGAGCCCGCCCTGGGCGACGCCCTGGGCGCCGAAGGGGTCGAGGCGCTCGGCCACGCCATCTCCAGGCTGCGCTTCGCCGAGGCCCGGGAAATCCTGGAGCGGCTGCCCCCGAGCCAAAGCCAGACCGAGACCCAGAACCCGGCCCAGAACCCGACCTAGAATCAGACTCCGAAGGAAGCCAGGAAGTTGGGAAGGGTCAGGTCGGGCATTGTCTATACAATTAAATTGACGGCACGGTATTGCTGTCTATGCATTTTGTTCATGATCACCTACGACGAAAGCAAACGGCAGCTCAACCTTCGCAAGCATGGAATTGACCTGGCCGAGCTGGAAGACGCCTTTGATTTCCCGCTGGTGGACCACCGAGGACACCCGCTGCGCTTATGGCGAGCAGCGCCTGAAAAGCCTGGCGCAATGGCGCGGGCGGGTCGTCGTCCTGATCTGGACCCCACGCGCTAACCACGCGCACCTGATTTCCTGCCGCCATGCCGACAAACATGAAACCCGACGCTACCTTGCCGTCCTTTGATCCCGAGGCGGCGCTGGCCGCCGCGCGCACCGTGCCGGATGAGGACAACCCGCCCACCACCGCGATGGACTGGGACCACGCTATCGTCACCCCTGGCGGCGGCGTGACCACGACCCTGGCGGCGTTGCACCGCGGCCGGGGGCCACTTCATGTTTGGTGAACGTAATTTTTGGAAGTTCGATTTCCAATTTGCACGATAGTTGCTAACCTGTTGTCATGATTCCACGACAGGCTAGCGAGACATTGCGGCGCTTGAGCCGGGGCTTCCCCGTCCTGGCCATTACCGGCCCACGCCAATCCGGCAAGACCACCCTGGCGCGGGCCACATTTGCCGACAAGCCTTATGGCTCGCTGGAAAGCCCGGATACGCGCGGCTTCGCCGAGTCGGACCCACGGGCCTTTCTGGCCGGCTTCCCCGAGGGCGCCATCCTGGATGAGGTCCAGCGGACCCCGGATTTGTTCTCATACCTCCAGGGGGTGGTGGATGAGGACCCGCGCATGGGCCGCTTCATCCTCACCGGCTCGCAACAGTTCGACCTGCGCTCCCGCATCACCCAGTCACTGGCCGGCCGAGTGGGCCTGGTGCATCTGCTGCCCTTCAGTCAGGCCGAGCTACGGCACACCCCCACCCCGCCCGCCGATGTGGAAACGGCCCTGTTCAAGGGCGGCTACCCACCCCTCCACGTGCGGGATCTGACGCCCCAGGATTGGCTGTCCGCCTATGTGGCCACCTATCTGGAGCGCGACCTGCATCAACTCATCAACGTTCGTGAGTTGAAGACCTTCCAGATCTTTCTGCGCATGTGCGCCGCCCGCACCGGCCAGTTGCTGAACCTGTCCGCCCTCGCCAATGACTGCGGCATCACCCATCACACCGCCAAGGCCTGGCTGTCGGTCCTGGAGGCCAGCTATCTGTTGTTCCTGTTGCCCCCGCATCATCGCAACCTGGGCAAACGCCTCACCAAGTCCCCCAAGCTCTACTTCCTCGACACCGGCCTGGCCACCTGGCTGCTGGGCATCCAGGACCCGGGGCAGTTGCGCTTTCATGCCCAACGCGGCGCCCTGTTCGAAACCTGGGTGATCGCTGAGTTGCTCAAGGGCCGCTTCAATCGCGGCCTGCCTTCCAACCTCTACTTCTGGCGGGACAGCGTCGGCAACGAGATCGACGTCCTCGTGGATCAGGGCGAACGGCTGATGCCCATCGAGATCAAGTCCGGCACCACGCTCAACCCCGACTACTTCGCCGGCCTGAACAAATGGCGCGGCCTGGCTGGCGAGATCGCCGGCGAGCCGCACCTGGTCTATGCCGGCGACGAACCCCAGCAGCGGACTCAAGCCAGAGTTGTGCCCTGGCAGCAGCTTGGCGAATGGGCAGCGAGCTTCTGAGCCCCGATCAATGACTCGCGCGGCTAGCCCAAACAGGCCTCGATCAACTCCCAACGCCTGTCCTTGACCATCACGAAACGGCATCGGCCCGCGGAGAGGTTCGCCCAAAGGCCGCCGATCAGGCGGTCATCCTCCGCGCCGGCCCAGCGATCCGCGCCCTTGTATTCCACCGCCAGGATGGGGCCCGGTTGGTCGTCGCTGGCGGGCATTTGGCAGACAAAGTCCGGGTAGAAACGCCCGTCCGCCTTTTGCAGGAAGAAGGAACTTCCCTCCCGCCGGACCAGATTGCGCACCCAGCATTGCAGGCGCCCCCGCTGCGCCTGCATGTCCAGCCAGCAGGCGCACTCGAACTCCTCCTTGCTATCGAAATCGCCGATCCGCCCGTAATAGTGGCGCTGAAAGGCGAAGTGCCCGAAGCGGCCATCATAGTCACGGGCGGGGGCATAGGCCTGGGGATGGAACTCGAAGACCTGGCGGTCGCTGACCGCGAGGCGAGAGGCCGCGTCCTCGCCAAAGAGCTGCCGCTGGTAGGCCTTGGCGATGGCTTGCTGGCGCAGGTCGCGGATACGTGACTCCAGCCGTTGCCGGATCAGGAATTTTTGCTGGTTGGCGCGCCCGAGACTGAAGCCCTCGCGCTCCAGGAGGGCGGTCAGCCAGGCCGCGACGAAGGCCTGCTTGCTGGCGTGTGTGAGGGTCGGCTCCGGGAGATTGGCGCACAACCAGGTCGCCAGGCGCAGCCGGTCCCAATGCTCCGGCTGATAGACCAGCCCAAGGTCCCGTTGCAGCTCGGGCAGGAAGCGGGAGATGACCTGGCCGCTGGCCTGGTCGATATCGATCTCCCCACCCTCGGACACCCGCATCGCGGCGCCCAGGGCGGCGAGGTCGTCCTCCTCGGGTACCGCCGGGTAGCGGGTCAGGTCCCAGGGATAATCCAGGACCTCCGGGTCATCGAACAGGCGCAGCTCCCCCTGGACCCGCAAGGCCAGTTGTGGCACCCGCAGGCGCACGCCCGCTTCCGCCGGGGTCTGGAAGAAGGCGACGGCCTGGGTGCGGCTAACCTGGGCGGCGGCGCCAATCGCCTCCGCGGCCGCGGGAGTGGTGACCGTGGCCTGGAGTACCACCGTCTCCTCCGGGGTCAAGGGGGCCTTGATGGTCAGGGTGTTGCGGCGATTGTCCCAGGTCACCTTATCGCGAATCGCCTTCGGCACCGCCCTGAGCGCTGGTTTCTCTTCCAGACCCACCATCACCGGCTGCACCACCACCCGCCCGGCATGGCCCTCCAGATCCAGGCGCGCCTGCTCCGGCCGGGCGGCGGTGACGAAGTCGCTCACCTCCCGCCGCTCGAAGCCGGCGCCCACCACCAGCCGGTCGCGCAAGGCGCTGGCGGTGGCGGCGAAATCCCGCGACACCACGAAGGCGTAGGATTGATTCAGCTCCCGCGCCGCCCGGTGGCTGGCCTCTGGCTGGCGCAACACCCGCCCGAGCAACTGCTCCACCGCCGTGGCCGAGTGCAGGGCGGCCATGCTGACCAGGATG
Organism: uncultured Gammaproteobacteria bacterium; assembly: GCA_937862735.1. Lineage (GTDB taxonomy): Bacteria > Pseudomonadota > Gammaproteobacteria > Chromatiales > Chromatiaceae > M0108. The sequence goes on along the minus strand of CALMDH010000190.1, from coordinate 1,711 downwards.
TAGGCAAAGGGGCAGTCCCAGCCCTCAGCCAGGGCGCGCTGGGTGATGACGTATTTCACTGGGCAGGCCGGGTCGGCGATGCCCAGGCGGTAGTCTGCGTCGAGTTGCTCCAGGCCGCGCTCCTCCCCGGTCGCCACCAGGATCTCGCTGGCCGGGATGCCGTGATTGGTCATCAGCTCCTGGCGGACTCGGGCGACATCGAGGGTCTCGACCCCCGCGCGGCGCGGTTCGGCCTGGATCAGCGCCAGGGGACGCAGGTAGGCAGCCCCGGCGCGCCGCTCCTCCTCGGCGAGTTGCTGGAGGGCCTCCCGCCGGCCGATGGCGTCCGCCAGGCACTGCTGCCAGTTGGGCTCGGTTTCGAGAATCACCGGCAGCTTGATCATCTCCTCCGCCTTCAGCTCGGCGGCGGAGACGCTGTGCAGGACATTGCTGGGGGTGACCTCCAGGTCCGGCGTGGCCGTCAGTTCCAGGACGCCACTGGGGCGGAAGCGGGCCAGCATGTTGAAGGCCAGCGGGGTACGGCTGTTGTGGGCCTCGTCCACGATCACGAAGGGGCGCCGCAGGCGCAGCACATTGGCCAGGGACGGGGGAATGATCTTTTCCGTGCCGCCGCCCTCGGTCAGCAAGGCGTCCCGCTGGGCCGGCGAGAGGTTGTCGAAGTGATGCATCAAGGCCCCGCTGGCCTGGTACACCTTGCGGCATTCCTCGTCCTCCACCTGGAAGGCCTGCCGGGTGGCGACGATGATTGTGGTAGCGGTGTCCAGGGTCGCCCGGGTGACGGACTTGGCCTCCTCCAGATCCATGACCGTGAGCGGGCCCGCGTCCCGCAGGGCCTGATGATAGGGATGCCCGCGATCCTTGAGGGCCCGGAGGGTCTGCTCCCGGATCGGTTTGCTGGGCACCAGCCAGAGGATGAGGCTGTGCTCACTGCGCAGCAGGTGGGTGTTGACCAGCGCCACCGCCTTGGCCGCCAGCCAGGTCTTGCCGCCCCCGGTGGGGACGCGCAGGCACAGATAGGGCATATCCACCGGGAAGTCCGCCAGGGGGTTGTAGGCCAAGCCGCGCCCCCAGAGGCGCTCGGTGGTAGCGGTATAGGCGATCGAGGGCGACGGCAGCTCGTGGCAGGCCCTGAAGTAGGACTCCAGGGTGTCGAGCACCTGCGCCTGATAGGTCTTGGGGCTGAAGGCGTTCATGGCTCACACCTCCAGGGCGTAGGGGGTCTGCTTGAAGGTGATGCCCTCGCGTCCGGCACGGTTTCCCAGCCGGCTGGCCGCGGCATAGATCACCTTGGGCCCACCAAACCGCGGCAGCCGGTCGAGGACGGCGCTGGTCAGCACGTTGCCGCCCGCCTCCGCCAAGTCCCCCAGGATGCCGTTATAGAGCAGGTAGATGGCCCGGCCCTCGTGCTCGCCCAGCAGGGGGCTATCGGCACGGCCGGAAAAGCCGGTCCCCGTCTCCACGAACCAGACGAACTCAGCCAGTTGGGCGAAGCTCACGTCCCGGCGGACCTGGCCGGTGGGGTCGAACAGGGGTTCCGAGGATAGGCGGCAGAACTGGAAGCCGCCGCCGAGACCCGGGACCGGGGTACGCCTTTTACCCGCGAGGGGCTCATAGCCTTCGATGGCCTTCTTCACCCGCACGTGCGTCTTGGTCAGGGCGTATCTATTCAGCTCACCTGGCCTGCCTCAATCCAGGCGCGGCATGGGTGGCT
>CALMDH010000189.1:0-1939 GCA_937862735.1 uncultured Gammaproteobacteria bacterium | reverse complement strand
CCCCTGAAAGGGGACGCTTGGCAGGCTCCACTTTCAAGTTCTTACTCGCTTGAAACTGCCGGGCCAGCCAAGGCCGGACGGCCGACTTAACCATGGCATGCGAAAGAGGATAGTTTTTTTGGGGGGGTTGACATGCTGAAAGTCCTGCGTGAGACGCTGCTGTTGTCCTGCTTGTCGGAAGAGCATTTGGCGCGCGTCGCCAGACATGCCACTCGAGTACGATTACATGATGGACAACTGCTTTTCAGCCAAGGCGATGTGGCTGATCGGTTCTACCTGGTCACGACGGGTCGCCTGCGGCTATTTAGCCTGTCTTTGGTGGGTGATGAAAAGGTCATCGAGATCGTCGAATCTGGGGAGACGTTCGCCGAAGCCTTGATGTTCATCGAAGCAGGGTGTTACCCCGTAGGTGCCGCCGCCATCGACCAGACTGAACTCATCAGCATGGACCTGAACGATTTCAAGCTCATGCTCAGAGAATCGGTCGAAACCTGTTTTCTCCTGCTGGGAGTCCTCAGCCAGCGACTCAATGCCTGGGTGCATGAGATCAGCAATCTTACCCTGCACTCCGCCAGCAGCCGTTTTGCTTGTTATCTGCTCGCTAAACTCCCTCCCCAGAGCCAGACCCTGGCGCTGGAGGTGCCTAAGGGCATCATTGCCTCGCGGCTATCGATTAAGCCCGAAACCTTCTCCCGCATCGAAAAGGATTTGAGCGACCGCGGCATCATTAGGATCAAGGGCATGTGCATCTTCATCCTCGACAAGCAGGCCCTGCGCGAAGTCGCCGCCTTGGGGACCTCTAGACGAGCACTCCGCTGGCCTGACGAATCCACTGCCCATCAAACTACCCCTCATCGGAGCAGCCAGTCGGCTGAGCCGGGCAGAGTCGGCAAGCCCGGCGCCGCCAGCCCGTCTGGATTACAGATCAGCCAGGAACAATTCGAGCGCGCCGACCAGGCGCTCTACGCCGCCAAACAGACCGGTCGCAATCGGGTGTCCGTGAACCGGGTGTCGGGATGACGAAGGCCAGGTCGTACCCGGGTGGAAGGGTTGATTAGGGCACGAAGGGCAAAGCCAGCGGCGTCACCAGTTCCCAGGTGTTGGGGTCCGGATGAGTGGCCAGTTTCCAGCGCTGCCAACCCAGAGCCTCGGTCTGGCAGCTGAGATCCACGTCCTCAATGCACCGTTGCTGGAGATACTCGACCAGGCCTGGTTGTGGCGGCCGAAAAATCAGGGTGGCACGAACCAAGGTGGGTCTCTTCGGCCTCATCAGCGACACCGAACCTCAGCATGGCCCTGCAATATCCGCAACCGGTCACCATAAGGAGGTTGTTGTCGACGCCCGCAGAGACCGTTAGTACCCTCATTGCGTGCTTGCAGAGAGTCTCCAGGCTAAGAAACGCCAGCGTATATCGATAACCACAAGCCCCGGAGTGGACGATTAAATGAGCGAAAACAATTGGTTGCCGTATAATTAAATCATCACCCCTTGCCAGGGAGAGCAACCATGAAAACCGCCAGTTTCTTCACCTATACCGGCCCCGGCCGGATCTCCATCGCCCGCTATGCCCCCCGCGGCACCCCCGCTGGCTTCCGCCAATACCACGCCCTGGCCCCTGACGCCGATATGCTCAAAATGAGCCAGGCCCTCTATTTACCGCGCTATGCCGCCATCCTGAATGCCCTCGATCCCCAGCAGGTCTGGGACGATCTGCACCGCCTGGCTGGGGACCAGGAGCCCGTCCTCCTGTGCTGGGAGCGCCCTCTCTTCACCCCAACCAACTGGTGCCATCGGCGCCTGGTGGCCGACTGGTTCCAAGACCGATTGGGCGTTGAGGTGCCGGAATGGAGCGTCGGCCCGATCCAAGGCCAACTCTTCTAAACCCAATGCCATTAACTTAAGCCTCAGCGGCAGCGCTTGTAGTTCCGGTGGAAGCCC
>CALMDH010000188.1:0-26056 GCA_937862735.1 uncultured Gammaproteobacteria bacterium | reverse complement strand
ATGGGGCGTTCAAATTCACCCTGGCGCGTCTCAGGGCGCTAACCTGGGGTCTTTCTGGCTCTTTAACGCTTCCGGATCGGGTCACGTCCGTCGGGGGACACCGTGAATACGTCCCTGTAGGCTTGACGACAGCATCCCTGCTGTCGACACCCCCGACGAACGCAACCCGATCCTCCCTCACCTCGCCTACCCTACCCGCTTCATCTCCAGAAAACGCAGCTAATTCAGTCGGATACTGAAGGGGATGACGCAACGCGCCTCTGGGAAAAATGGCTTTGTTTCGCAAAATGGCCTTTTTCGTGGCCTGCGGAAAATGGCTTTCCTAAGAAACTTCGGCCACCGGTGCCGGTTCGAGGACATAGCTGAACGAGTTTCTGCGCCTACAGGGGCGGGGCGCGGCCCCCGGGGAGGGTGTTTCGCAAAATGGCTCTTCCGCGCCGGGCGAAGCAATGGATGACCGCAGCGCACTGAGGCGCTTACTCCCACCATACCCCCATGGCTTGCCGCGCAGACGAACGGCATCGGATCCGCAAGAACGGCAAGGGGCGGGAGCAGGACAGCACTCAACAGTCGCCGCCGTGCAGACCCCCTCTCCCCAACCCTCCTCCGCCAGGGGGGAGGGCGTTTTGCACCCAACAGAAAAAAGCGTCCATTCACGCGGAACACGGCAGCGGCGAGCCAACCGTCAGTGATTCCGTCGCTGGTGGGCCAGCCAGGCTTCAATGGTGGCGGGATCAAGGCCCCGCAGCCGCTGCTCGGGATCAAGGCCCTTTAGCCGCTGCTCCGGATCAAGGCCCCGCAACCGCTGCTCGGGATCAAGGCCCCGCAGTCGCTGCTCGGGATCAAGGCCCCGCAGTCGCTGCTCGGGATCGAGGCCCTTTAGCCGCTGTTCGGGCGCGAAGCGCTCGAGGATCGCCTCCGGATCGCGTTTGATCGCCTCGGCGATGACCATCTCTTGGGTCTCGCGCAGAAATTCTTCCAGGTTGTAGGCCATGTCGGGTGCCTCCCGTTGGTAAATCAGATACAGGTGTTCGAGCAGCGCCCAGTGCCCGCCGGGGGTCGGGTGCGGGTAGCGGGCGCGATAGTGGATCCGCAAGAACGGCAAGGGGCGGGAGCAGGACAGCACTCAACAGTCGCCGCCGTGCAGACCCCCTCTCCCCAACCCTCCTCCGCCAGGGGGGAGGGCGTTTTGCACCCAACAGAAAAAAGCGTCCATTCACGCGGAACACGGCAGCGGCGAGCCAACCGTCAGTGATTCCGTCGCTGGTGGGCCAGCCAGGCTTCGATGGTGGCGGGATCAAGGCCCCGCAGTCGCTCTTCGAGATCGAGGCCCTTTAGCCGCTGTTCGGGCGCGAAGCGCTCGAGGATCGCCTCCGGATCGCGTTTGATCGCCTCGGCGATGACCATCTCTTGGGTCTCGCGCAGAAATTCTTCCAGGTTGTAGGCCATGTCGGGTGCCTCCCGTTGGTAAATCAGATACAGGTGTTCGAGCAGCGCCCAGTGCCCGCCGGGGGTCGGGTGCGGGTAGCGGGCGCGATAGTGGATCAGGCCCTGGCGGATGCGATCGCGTTCGCTGGCAAAGAGTTCCCAGGCGGCGTTCCCTGTCGGTCGGGGCTTAGACCTCGTCTGGCTCGACCGGGACCTCGCCCTCGGGGCTATGGTCCAGCCGGGGCTCGTAGGCCGCGAGTCTGTAATCCACCAACTCCTGGACCATGGCCTGAAACAGGGCGTGCTCGTGGTCGGCCACCGCGAAGGTGGGGGTGAAGCGCCCGTCCCGGACCTCGAACCAAGGGCGGGCCTCAGCTTTGCGGTTGCCACCGGTCCAGGCTTTGATCGGGTTGGCGCTCCAGTAGGCTAACCACTTAGCTGGGTCGTTGCGGTCCAGATTCCGCAGGTCCTCCCGGATATCGCCGATGAAGCTCCGGCGACGTCGAAAGACGTGCACGGCCCGGTCGGCGAGTACCGCGACCCGGGGCGGGGTACGGAAACCGTCGAGTTCCAACAGTGACTCCAGCAGAATTGCCTTGAAGCTCTTGGTCATGGCGGTGGTCTGGACCTCCCGGAAGAATCCCGCATGACGCTCCAGGCAGTCGGCCTCGGCTGGTTCCAGGTCGCCCTGGTCGCGCACCAGGGCCCACCAGTGGCCGCCCATGCGGCGGAAATCCTTAAGGTCGGTCCTGGCGCGATAGATCTCAGTCAAGGTTGGGCGCCGGCCGGCGGACTCCTTCAGGGCCTGGTAGTCGGTCTCCAGACCCTTGCCGCTGAGTCGGGTCAGAAAGTCGATGATGGCCAGGTCGTAGTTGGCGAAGCATCCGGGCGGTAGCTTGAGCTGCCCGTCGCGCACTTGGCGGCCGAAGGCAGCGAGGTCCTGGTAGCGGCTGCCGCAGTCGAAGAGGGCCTGGGGCTTGTTGAGGAAGCCCTTATGGTTGCCAATGAAATCGAGGACAACCAAGTGCTCCTTGCCCGGGTAGAGGCGCAGGCCACGGCCAAGCTGTTGCATGAACAGGATCTTGGACTCCGTAGGCCGGAGCATCATGACGGTGTCGATGGCCGGCAGGTCCACGCCCTCGTTGAACAGGTCCACCGAGAAGAGTACTTGCAGGTCGCCGCGCCCCAAGGCCTCCAGAGCGGCGCCGCGGTCCAAGCTGGAGCCTGCGTAGACCGCCTCCGCTCTGACGCCCTCTTTGCGGAAGCGCTCGGCCATAAAGTCGGCATGGGCGGTGGAGACGCAGAAGGCCAGGGTGCGGTCCTGGGCCTTGTCGCGCCAGTGGTGCAGGGCGTGACGGGCGCGGCCCAGGGTGGCGAGCTTGTGGGACAGGGCGGTCGGGTCGAAGCGGCCGTTGCGCCAGGGGATCTCCTGGTAGTCCACGGTCTCGTCGTGGATGCCATAGTAGATGAAGGGGCACAACAGGCCCAGCTCGACCCCATCGAACAGGCTGCGGCTTTAGACCAGGTTGTCGTCACACAGGCTCAGAATATCCGACTGGTCGGTACGCTCAGGGGTGGCGGTGAGGCCAAGCAGGAAGCGGGGCCGGAAGTGTTGTAGCAGGCGTCGATAAATGGGGGCTGCGGCATGGTGGAATTCGTCCACCACCACATAGTCGAAGTGGGCCGGCTCGAACAGGGCCAGGTGCTCGGCGCGGCCCAGGGTCTGGATGGAGGCGAAGAGCAGGTCCGCCTCGTCCTTGCGCCCCCCGGCGTACCAGCCGATGCGCGCACTCGGGCACACCTGCTGAAAGCTCGCCTCGGCTTGGAGCAGGATCTCCTCCCGGTGGGCGACGAAGAGGACGCGCCGGGCCTGCAGGCGCTCGCTGTCAAAGGCGGCAAGGTAGGTCTTGCCAAGCCCGGTGGCCATGACCACTAGACCCCGGGTGTAGCCTGCCAGCCGGGTAGCCTCCAGCGCGGTCAGGGCCTCCACCTGAACCGGCGAGGGCTGGGGCCTGGGCTCCTCGGGCTCATCCCAGACGTGGGCCAAGGGCAAGCGCTGGACCCAGCGGCGGACCTCGTAGGCGTCGATCCATGCGTGGTCAAGGGTGTGGGTGTTACTATGGTCAAAGAGGATCTGGAACTCGTCACGGATTTCCCGGAAGTGGCTGGCCGCGGGGTCGGTAAGGTTCTCCGGGTGGTCGACGCGGAAATTCCACTCCAGCCCGTCGGTCAAGGCCGTGCGGCTGATGTTGCTGGAACCGATGAAGGCGGCGCCCCACAGGGTCTGGCCCCAGTGGCTGCGCACGCAGATATACGCCTTAAGGTGGAAGCTGTGGTTGCCGGCCTCGAACAGGCGCACCTCGGCCCCACGCTCGGCGAGCAGCAGCAGGCGGCGAAGGGCCGGCGGGTCGGTGACGTCGAGATAGTCGCTGGTCAGGACCCGCAGGCGGGCACCACGGATCAAGATGGCGTCGGACAGGGCGCTGAACAGTAGGGTGAGACCGCTGGACTTGACGAAAGCCACCGCCAAGTCAATCTCGTTGGCCTGGCGGATAGCGGTGAGCAGACGCGGCAAGAAGGGGTCGCGGATGCCGCCAGTTGTGAGTTGCTGGGGCATGGGTCAGGCGGCCAGCAGGGTATTGAGCCAGCGCTCGGCGGCGCGGCCGGGGCGCAAATCCTCGGAGATCCAGGTCTCCAGTTCCCTTAAGTCAGTAACCTGGCTCAACAGTGCTTGGAGCCCAGCCTGGTCGAGATCGGTGAAGCGCCGCCCCTGGCACTCGCGCTCACCACGGCCGTACTTAAAGGAGGCATAGAGGACTCCACCCGTGCGCAGAGCCCTGGCTAGTCGGCCCATGACATCTGGAAGCTCGGCAGCGGGGACATGCAGCAGACTCGCGCAAGCCCAGATACCGTCGAAGGTCTGTGACCACTCCAGGTCCTGGAGGCGCAACACCTTTACCGGCTGGCCAGAATGGCGCTCGGCCAGGGCGGCGAGGCTCGGCGAGGCATCGAAGGCGGTGACCCGATAGCCACGCTCCAAAAAGGCCAACGAGTCCCGGCCCGAGCCGCAGCCCGCATCGAGGATGTGCCCGCCCGGCGGGATGTGGGGCAGGAAACGGGTGTAAAGCGAGTCCATGGCGACGAGGACGGTGTCGGTGAAGAATGCCGGGGCATTCTCCGTGTAGTACCTGGTCGTCGTATCTTCCATCCGAACGTCTCCGGGGGCGCGGGGAGATTATTGTCTCCGCTCTCGCGTTGGAGTGGAAGGTGGCGTTGCGGGGCCATCGGTCTGTTCGACGAACCTAAGCGGATCGGTCACCCGCGCCAGTGGCTGGATCTGGTCCGGGAGAATGGCTACCTCATCGAGGGCCATGGCTTAAGCAGGTCGCCTTCGACGAGGCCCTGGACGCCTTGGGGCTGTGCGACCTATCTGGCTATGGCCCGAACCCCCTGACCTTCGATGGGGCCCTGGCCGCCCGGCGCTGGGAGGTCAATGGGCTGCGTTTGGTGCGGTCCCGCGCCATCCCGGACTTGGATGATGGCTGCGGGCGCTTCCAGACCTATCGCCAACTCATTGCCTGCGGGGAGACCCAGGCGTGGACGGGGCTGCCCAACCTACCCCGGGAGCCAGACAGTTACTCGGCCCTGCTGGACTTGGCGGTGCAGGTGCTGGACCCGGTGATCGAGTGGTTCGGTATGATCCGGCTGACCTACGGCTTCTGCTCCCCAGAGCTGGCGCGCGCGATCCCCGGGCGCATCAATCCCAAGCTTGACCAGCACGCCTCCCACGAGCGCAACCGGCGGGGCTTACCCATCTGCCCGCGCATGGGGGCAGCGGTGGACTTCATCGTGGACGACGAGGACATGCGCGAGGTCGCCCGCTGGCTGGTGGCCAACACACCATTCGACCGGATCTATTTCTACGGTCCGGACCTGCCCATTCATGTGAGCTACGGGCCGGATCACAGCCGCCAAATTGTGGAAATGCGCCCCACTGCCGCCGGGCGTTTGGTGCCACGGGTGGTTGCTGGCCTCGGCTAGCGGAATGCTGAACCAGGGCCGGGGGTACCCCCGAGGATCTTTTAACGATCCCCTTCCTGACGGCCAGGAATGAGCCTATCGCTCGGGGACCAGTACCCGCCCTCGACAAGGACAATGACCGGTGAGGGGGCTGCGGCGGCCAGCTCAATCCGGATTGTCGGCTCAGTCCGTCTCCCAGCCACGATCGCTCTCGGGGCTGGAGGTTGACTTGAGGGCGGATCGACGCGGTTTGGGCAATACCACCTGGGCCTCCTCGACCTGAGCCGCCAGGACCGCGACCGGTTTCTCCCGCCGGCCCAGACCCAGAAATCCCCCGCCACCGCCCTCGCTCCCCAGCCGATCCTGCCGCGCCCGCACGCCATAGCCGATGGCGGCGCCACCGGCGGTGGTCAGGGCCAGCATGCCCAGGGAGATCATCTGGGTCATCAGCAGCAGGAGCCCAGCCCCGGCCCCCCCGGCGATGAGGAGACCGGTCTTGAGTTGACCACCAACCCGGGCACGCTGCTGCTGGCGCTCCGCCTGGCGCTGAGTGTTCTTGACCTCCCGGGCCTTTTCCTGCTCCGCCCGCACCCGGATCTTCTCCCGTTCCCGGGAAAAACTCGCCTGGACCTTGGCTAGGGCCTCCTTGCGGGAACCGTCGGCGATGGCATTGAACCAGAGGGCGGTCATGGCCGCCAGGGTGACCCCCAGGGCACCAAACAGGGGCCAGGTCTGGGTCAGGTCGGTCCGCAGGGCGGTGTAAACCAGCAGGCCGGTGGAGCCTTGCAGAAAAACGATTCCGATCAGAAACTTGATGAGACTGGAGAGGTGCAGGGTCAGCATGGGGGTTCGCGATGCTCTTCAGCTTGGGAACTATGGTTAGCGGTGCATGTTGCGATCAGGGGCCTCGGAAGTAGGACAAGCGCCAGCGTTGCTTCCCCGAACCACATCCTTCGCCGCAGTTTAAACGATGGTATCGGCAGACTCCCTTACCCGCGCGGAAGCGGGTGGGAGGCCATCATCCCCGTCGCGCAACTGGTCGGCACGGAAGGGACCGGGCTCGGGGGTCAGGCGGGGATTAGCCATGCGGGTCTCCAAGTTGAGGAACGTTCTGGGAGATAGTAAAGCAGCGCTTCAGGTCGTCAAGGGCGAAACGAAGCCACATCGCGGCGGATTGGCCGGGAGACCAACGCCCCCGCCAAGGATAGATGCAACCCTTAGACGCCCTCTCCCCAGCGCTACCACTCCAGGGGGGAGAGAGCAAGAAAATCAGTGACGCCGCGACTTATGCCGGCTCAGGTAACAGAGGGGTATGAACGACTGGGGTTGGGTTCCCGGGTTCCGATTGCCCCTGAAAATTGAAACCTCTAAACTGCGCCCTCCCCAGCCGGGTTGGGATTTGCGTGGCCAGAGACAGGGCGCCGCCGCGCCCGTCCCAGCCCATCCCTCAACTTACCCTCCACCCCCATAATTCATCTCTTCAATTTCAGGTAGTCCTCGCCCCATGGCCATTGAACGCACCTTTTCCATCATCAAGCCCGACGCCGTCGCCAAGAACCACATCGGCGCCATCTACCAGCGCTTCGAACAGGGTGGTCTGCGTATCGTCGCCGCCCGTATGCTGCACCTGAGCCGTGAACAGGCGGCGGCCTTCTACGCCGTGCACCAGGAACGCCCCTTCTTCGTTGAATTGATCGACTTCATGACCTCCGGCCCGATCATGGTGCAGGTTCTGGAGGGTGAGAACGCCATCGCCCGCAATCGGGAACTCATGGGCGCCACCGATCCCGCTAAGGCCGCGCCCGGCACCATCCGCGCCGACTTTGCCCAGGAAGTCACCGAGAACGCGGTGCATGGCTCCGATGGGCCGGATACCGCTGCCGTCGAGATCGCCTTCTTCTTCCCCGAAGGCATCTGCGAGCGCACCCGCTGAACGCATGGCGGTCAGCCGCCAGTCACTTGCCGGCGGCTCCCGCTCAAGCCACCTGCTTGGGCCACCGCCGGGCGTCCCAAATCGCCGCGGCTCGTGATCCCGGTTCGGTCTCCGCCATCGCGCATGCTACCCGCCAAGGCTGACGTGACCCATCTCCCCCTGGTGCTCGCCTCCACCTCGCCCTATCGGCGGGAGCTTTTGCAACGGCTTGGTCTGCCCTTCGAGGTCCTGGCGCCGGAGGTCGACGAGTCCCGCCGCCCCGGTGAATCGCCCCAGGCCCTGGTGCAACGCCTGGCGGAGGCCAAGGCCCGGGCGGCGGCGGCGGCATTTCCCGCGGCCCTGATCATCGGTTCGGATCAGGTGGCCTGTGTCGATGACGAGATCCTCGGCAAGCCCGGGGATCGCGCGCGGGCCATCGCCCAGCTTAGCCGCGCCTCCGGGCGGGCCGTGGTTTTCGAGACGGGGCTTTGTTTGTTCAACAGCGCCAGTGGTCGCGCCCAGGTCGTGAGGGAGCCCTTCCGGGTCGAGTTCCGCTCCCTGACCCCGGCGCAGATCGCCGGCTATGTCGATCGTGAGCGCCCCTTCAATTGCGCTGGCAGCTTCAAGTCCGAGGGGCTGGGCATCGCTCTCTTCCACCGCCTGGTCGGGGATGATCCCAGCGCCCTGGTCGGCCTGCCGCTGATTCGTCTGGTCGCCATGCTGGCGGCGGAGGGCGTCGAGGTCCTTACCCCGCCGGCCTGAGCCACGCTCCGGCCTCCTCTTGCCGCCTCGCCCCTTCTTCTCCATTCCCTTCCCGTCTCGCCCCTTCCCTGCCATTACCTTCCTTTCCCTGGTTCGGTTGCCCGGACTATTTTAGCAGGGTGACGGGCACCCGGCTTCCTTCTCTCGTCCTATTGCCCGGGCTATTTCAGCAGGGTGACGGGCATCCGGTTTGCTTCCCTGGTCCTATTGCCCGGGCTATTTCACCAGGGTGACGGGCACTCGGGACAGGTGTACGACCTGGCTGGCCACTGAACCCATGAGCAGGTGACCGATCCCCGTCCGGCCGTGGGTGCCCATCACAATCATGTCGCAGCCGTGCTCATCCGCGTACTGGCTGATCGCCTCGGCCACTTCCCCATCCCCCACCAGCACCTGGAAGTGATAGGGGACCCCGGCGGCATCGAGTAGCTCCCGGCAGGCCTGTATTTCCGCCATGCCCTCCTGAAGCTGGATCTTGGCGATCTCCGGGGGGGTCAGGAAGCGGCGCACCTCCCAGGCAGCGATCGGTTCCCGGACGTGCAGAAGATGGATCTCCGGTGGGCTGGCGAGGCGGAGTGCATGTTCCAGCGCCCGCCGCGAACAGGCCGAGCCATCGATGGGGATCAAGAGTTTCATGTCCTTCAACCTTCCAGACCGTTCCCCTGGGAGGGACCGGCACGGAGCACGATGGATAAGGGTAACCCGGTGGTCCGATCCCCGCCGGACATGGAAAAGCTTAACCAGCTTGCCCGTTCCCGGACGGAAGGGGATATGGGAAACCAGGCGCCCCGCTCACCGACGGGCATGGATAAGTGCCCCATGGCGGCCTGCTCACCAACGGGCTCCGGCGGGCCTGATTCGGGTTCAGCGGGGGGCTGCCAGCCCAGGGTGAATAGTAGGGCGAAGAACCCCAGCACGTAGGCCAGGCTGAGGTGCCAGCCCTTGGTCAGCCAGGCCCCCACCGACTTGGCCTGGGGGTAGAGGTTGGACAGCGCCACCCCGGCCGAACTGCCGAACCACATGAGGGAGCCGCCAAAACCGACCGCGTAGGCGAGAAGACCCCAGTCGAAGCCCCCCTGCTTGAGCGCCAGGGCGGTCAGGGGGATGTTGTCGAAGACCGCGGAGACGAAGCCCAGGATCAGGGCCGAATACCAGGAGGCCGCCGGCAGGCGCTCCACCGGCATCATGGAGGCGCATACCACCAGGGAGAGGAGGAACAGGCTGCCCTTCAGGGTCTCCGGGAGCAGGCCCCAGGCCGGTTGGCGGAGGGGTGAGGTGGCGAGGATGACGCTCCAGACCGCGACCGCCAGGAAGGGAAAATCATCCCCCAGTTCCTTGAAGTGCAGATTGATGAAGAGATTGGTCACCACCGCCGCCACCAGGATGGCCGCCACGATCCCCAGGCGCGCCCAATCCACGCGGATGCCGGCGGGAACCTCGCGCTGGACCGGCTGATACCGGTGCTGCTGGAGGGCGGCGGGCAAGCCGAACACCAGGAGCGCCACGCCAGCGGCGACGTAAGCGTGAACAACGTCCTGGGGTGCGACGCCCGAAATCCACATCATGGTGGTCGTGGTGTCCCCCAGAACGCTGCCCGAGCCGCCGGCGTTGGAGGCGGCGACGATGGCGGCGAGATAACCGATATGCACCCGGTAACGGAAGACCCCGGCGGCGATGGTGCCCCCGATCAGGGCGGCGGCGATGTTGTCGAGGAAACTCGACAACAGGAAGATGATGACCAGAAGAACGAAGCCACCCAGCCAGCCATCCGGCAGGAAGCGCGGCAGGAGTTGCGGCAGGTGGCTGTCCTCGAAATGCCGCGCCAGAAGGGCGAAGCCCAGCAGAAGCCCGAGCAGGTTGGCGAGCAGGACCCATTCATGGCCCAGATGCAACATCAGGCCCGTCAGCCCGGGACCGGTGGCGAAGCCGGTAAAGGTGAGTTTGTAGAGGGTGATGATGCCCAGGCCGCTCAGGGCGACCAGCAGGGTATGCCGATGGAAGAAGGCCACACCCAACAAGGTCAAGGCGAAAAGAATGAAGTCCACCGGGCAGCAGACGGTCATGATGGATCTCGGGGGTACGGCAACTGGCGAGCGGGGCCGGAGTAAGTGGCTATCTTAGCGCCGACAAGGGATGGCCAAAAGTCAAGGCGGTGATCACACCGGACGGACCGTCGCTGGGGGAGTCGCAGGCCCCGCCCGATGTGCTCACCGAAAAGGGTTGATCGCCAGCCTAAGTCGTCAGTCTTCCGCTTTTCCTGGGCTGGCAGGTTTGGCGCAAGCCACGGATTCCATTTTTTTCTTCCCCGTGGCGGGGGATTGGGGAGAGTGATTTGGAAGGGTTATCCGCCATCCCTGGCGCTAACGACCAGACGGCCGGACCACCGGACTCACGGACCGCCGGTACCGGCTGTCGGGGCGATGACTTCAGAAGGTCTTGGTCCCGATCCACCAGAAGATGGCTGCCACCAGGCCGCTGGCGGGGATGGTCAGCACCCAGGCCATGACGATGCGCCCGGCCAGGCCCCAGCGCACCGCGTACTTGCCGCGGGTGCTGCCGACGCCAAAGATGGAGCCGGTGATGGTATGGGTGGTGGAGACCGGGATGCCGGCCATGGTCGCCAGGCCCAGGGTGATGCCCCCGCCCAGGGCGGCGTTGGAGCCACTGACCGGGGTCAGCTTGGTGATCTTCGAGCCCATGGTCTTGACGATACGCCAGCCACCCAGGTAGGTACCCCAGGCGATGGCGAAGTAGCAGGCATAGACCACCCACATGGGCAAGGTCGAGACGTCCTTGGTCACCTCATGACCCACCAGGGGGACGGCCCCGGCCCCGGCGGTGATCAGCAGCAGCCAGATGATGCCAATGGTCTTCTGCGCGTCGTTACCGCCATGGGCCAGGGAGTAGAGACCGGCCGAGACGATCTGGGCGCGCAGGAACCATCGCCCGACCTTATGCGGTGTCTGATTGCGGAAGATCCAGGCGGTCAGGACCTGGAGGGTACCGCCGATCAGAAAGCCGAGCAGGGGTGACAGGATGATGAAGCAGAGGACGGTGATCAGACCCTTGAGCTGCCAGAGGCTGCCCCAGACGATGGCATCGCCGCCGCCGATCTTGGCGATGGTGGCGCCCACCAGGCCGCCGATGAGGGCATGGGAGGACGAGGAGGGGATGCCGTAGTACCAGGTGACGATGTTCCAGAATAGGGCGCCCACCAGACAGCCGAAGATGACGTAGTGGTCGACGAAGGCGGGGTCGATGACCCCCTTACCCACGGTGGCCGCGACCTTGAGCTGGAAGACCCAGATGGCGAGGAAGTTGAGGGAGGCGGCAAAGAGCACCGCCATTTTGGGGGTCATGGCCCCGGTGGCGACGATGGTGGCGATGGAGTTGGCCCCGTCATGAAACCCGTTCATGAAGTCGAAGGCCAAGGCCACCGCGATGAGCAGGACCAGGGTCCAGGTACCAATTAATACCGCGGCTTGCGCTTCCATGGGGGGGTCCTCAAGCGTTGGCGAGGATGACTTCTTCGAGGGTATGGGCCACGTCCTCGGCGGCCTCCAGCACGTCCTCCAGAATCTGATACATGCCCTTCAGCTTGATGATCTGCACGGGGTCCTTTTCCTCGCGGAACAGACGGGAGACGCCGGCACGCCAGACCTTGTCGGCCTTGGATTCCAGCTCATCGACCGCCTTGCAGTACTCCAGGGCGGTGGTGGTCTCCGCCAGTTTGTCGAGCAGGGCGACGGTCTTGCGCACCTTTTCCACCGCGTCGGCGGCGATTTCGGCCATCTCCCGCGCCTCGGGGGTGGCCTCCTGGATGTCATAGAGGATGACGGACTCGCCGACGTCCTGGATGCGGTCCAGGATGCTGTCGAGGCCACTGGTGATCATGTGGATCTGGTCACGGTCGATGGGGGTAATGAAGGACTTGTGCAGCATGACGATGGTTTCATGCTCGATGTCGTCGCCACTGGACTCGGCCATGTCGATTTCCTGGATGAGGCGGGCGACCTCCTCCGGGGACCGGCCCAACTGCGTCATCATTCTCATCATGGCGTTGCCGGCCGCGGCGCAACGATCGGCATGATTGTTGAACTGGACGAAAAACTCATTCTTTTTCGGCATCATGGCGCTGAACATCGGGGTCCCCTATCAGGCTGGTGAACATGGTGGGTGGTGCTGACGCGGGCCGGCACCGATCAGGGAGCCCTGACCGCCTTCGCCGTCGGACAGCAGGCAGCGGAAGATCAGGACATCTCGGTATGCATGACAGATTTCATGCCAGCCGGTCACGATACCGTAATCGTTTCGCAATCAATGAGTCATCCCGGGAAGCCCGGGTCAGGGCACGCTGCAATGTGATGGGGACTGGTTATTTTGACTAGCCAAAATAACCGGGGAGGATCGACGGGCGTTAGGGGGCCAACCCGTATTTGGTCAGCTTGCGTTTGATGCGTTGATAGTCGATGCCGAGGAGACGGGCGGCCTCGGTGCGCACGCCCTTGGCGGCCTGCAGGGCGGCGCGAATGGCCGCCACCTCCGCCTCGGCCAGGGTCAGGGGCCGGCCGGTGGCGAGGCTCGGGGCGGTAGCCTCGTCCGCGACGGGGATCTCCGGCAGGAGCCGGGCCTGGATATCCGCCGCCGTCAGGCTCTGCCCGGCGAAGATCGCCAGGCTGCCCATGATGAACTTGAGTTCCCGTAGGTTGCCCGGCCAGGGATGGGACTGGAGCAGGGCTATGGCCCCTGGCTCGAACTCCGGTACCTCCCGCCCGAGATCGTTGCAGGCCTCGCGCAGGAAGGCGCGCGCCAGGGTCAGGATCTCCGCGCCGCGTTCGCGCAGGGGCGGCAGGCGGAGGGGGAGATTACCCAGGCGATAAAAGAGGTCCAGGCGAAAACGTCCGGCCTGGGCCGCTGCCAGCAGGTCGATATTGCTGGCGGCGAGGAGGCGGGTATCGAAGGCCAGGGGCCGGTCCGCGCCCAGGGGGGTGATCCGGCCGGTCTCCACCGCGTGCAGGATTTTGGCCTGGAGGGCCAGGGAAGCGGTGTCGATATCATCCAGGAACAGGGTGCCGCCCTGGGCCTGACGAAAGAGGCCCAGGCGGTCCTTGAGGGCGCCGGTAAAGGCCCCGCGGACATGACCAAAGAGTTCGGATTCCGCCGTCGTTTCGGGAATGGCCCCCAGGTGCGCGACCACGAAGGGTCCACCGGCCAGGGGACTGGCCTCGTGCAGCTTGCGCGCCAGCAGGGATTTGCCCGTGCCGGTCTCGCCCAGCAGGAGGATGGGATACCGGGTCTGGGCCAGGGCCCGGGCCTGGGCGGCGAGGGCCCGCATGCTGGGGGAATCACCCAGGATGCGGCTCAGGGGGCGCAGCGCCTCCTGCTCCAGTCGGGTGATGCGTTGTCGCTGCCGCACGGGCCGGGCGATCCGGTCGATCTCCGCGGCCAGCTTGGCGTAATCGAGGGGTTTGGGGACATAGGCGCTGACCCCGAGTTCGATGGCGCGGAGCAGATAGTCGGTATCGGTAAAGGCGGTACAGAGCACCACCGGCATCTGGGGATAGCGCGCGAGCACCCGCTCCGCCAGGCCGAGACCATCCAGAAAGGGCATGCGAATGTCACTGACGAGGATGTCGACCTCCGCGTAGGCCAGGCACTCCAGGGCCGCGACCCCGTTGGCGGCCCCGATCACCTGAGCGCCATCCATTTCCAGCAGGCCTTTCACCAGTTCCCGCTGCTCCTCCTCGTCCTCGACATAGAGCAGCCTGAGGTCCCGGAGATCAGCCATGCCGGCATGCCCCGAGGGTGATGGTGAACGCGGCCCCCTCGCCCTCATTCCGCGCCTCGATGCGGCCATTCATGCCATCCTCGACGATTAGCCGGCTGATGTAGAGCCCGAGACCCGTCCCCCCCTCGCCCTCCTTGGTCGTGAAATAGGGATCGAACAGGGCTGGCAGATGTTCCGGGGCAAAACCGCCGCCGTTATCCGCCACCCGGACGATCACCAGCCCCTGGTCTTCGGTCAGGGTGACCTTGATCCGTCCGACACCTGGCCAGCCGCGGGCGACACGGCTCCTGATGGCCTCCCGGGCGTTGACGATGAGGTTGATCAGGGCCTGCTTGAACTCGTTGGGATTACCCATGACCGTCAGGGCCTCCGGGGAGATATCCGTCTCGATATGAATCCGACTGGCGGCCAGTTGCCGCTCCAGAAAGGCGATGGCCTCCCGCAGGACCCGCGCCGGTGAAAAGGCCAGCTTCTGCTTGTCCGGCTTGAGGAAGGCGCGAAAGGTGTCGATGGTGTCCGACATGATCTCGATCTGCCGGCGGGCATCGGTATCGGCCTTGGCCATGAAGGCCGCATCCAGGCGTTGGTTGTCGAAGGCCTTGCGTAGGCTCTGGACGATGAGACCGATGGTGCTGAGGGGCTGGCGCCACTGATGGGCGATGGTCCCCAGCATCTCCCCCATGGCCGCCTGGCGGGACTGGCGCACCAGCAGATCCTGCTGGGCGATGCGCAGGGCGGTGGCCTCCGCGACCCGGGTCTCCAGATTGCGATTCAGGTCGTCGATCTCGGCCATCCGGCGCTGGAGTTTGTCCAGGGTGACCTCATGGACCAGCATCAGGCAGCCCACCAGGATCATGATGGTCACGGTAGCGCCCCAGACCATGTTCGATTGCCACAGCACATGCTCGTCGTACAGACCCGTCCCCGCCCGCAGGGCGAAGGCCAGGCGGGAAAGATTGAACAACGCCAGCAGGAGCAAGCCGATGGAGAGGAGCCACAGCCCAAAGGACGATCGCGTATGGATGAGCGGTCTGACACCGGCATGGACGCACAGCAGGAACAGACCGCTGGCAAGGGCCAGGGTTCGGGAGGTCAAGGCCACCCCGGGGGGCGTCGGCACTAGGGGGAGCAGGGCGATGAGGCTCACCGTGATCACCAGCGCGTCGACATAGAGGGGCGAACGGCCGGGCAGCCTGAAGAAGAGATGGGTGCCCTGATGGAAGACGGCGATGGCGCCAAGGATCATGGCATTGGCCACCAGGATGCTGAGCAAGGGCGCGATCTGGCCCCGCTGACTGATCAGGGTGATGCCGAAGGCCATGAGAAAGAAGGCCAGGGTCCAGAGGCCAAAGCCCCGGTAACTGACCTGTTTGCGGTTGGCGACCAACATGCCCAGGGCCGCGGCGGTCTGGAACACCGCCAGCATGTTGAGCATGGTTTTCAGTTCCATGGCGGAATCGGGTCAGCGCAGGCCAAGAACGAAATTGGATTTTTTCACGGCCTTGAACAGGCTAGCGCGGGGTGGGCATGGCTCACCAGCTTCCCTGGGAGGGGTGATCGTCCCTGCCTGCCCATCGGCGAAGATGACGACCGACGGGGCACGCGGGCCCCGTCGGCGACGCAAGTCAATCCCTGACCTCCGGGAAAACCCGGGGGACCCTTACATCATCCCCAGGGTCCGGGGCAGCCAGAGCGAGAGGGGTGGCCAGTAGGTGATGATCATCAGGAACAGCAGCATGGTCAGCAGCCAAGGGACGCAGGCGATGGTGGTCTCGGTCATCCCCATGCGGGAGATACCACTCGCCACGTAGAGATTCAGCCCCACCGGCGGGGTGATCATGCCGATCTCCATGTTGACCACGATCATGACGCCAAAGTGGATGGGGTCGATCCCCAGGGCCGTCGCCACCGGAAACAGGATCGGCGCCGTGATCAGGATGATGGACGAGGGCTCCATGATGTTCCCCGCCAGCAGCAGCAGGATGTTGACCACCACCAGGAAGCCGATGGGTCCCAGCCCTGTTTCCACCAGCCATTGCGCCAGGGCCTGGGGGATATTCTCGTAGGTGAGAATGAAGGAGAAGAGGACGGCATTGGTGATGATGTAGAGCAGCATGGCCGACATGTTGGCCGAATCCAGCAGCACCCGCCCCACTTGCGGGATTTTCAGGTCCTTGTAAACGAAGACGGCGATCACGAAGGCGTAGACGGCGCTCATGGCCGCGGCCTCGGTGGGGGTGAACATGCCGGAGTAGATGCCGCCCATGACGATCACGATCAGCAGCAGACCCCAGACGGATTTGCGGAAGGCCTTCACCCGTCCCGCCCAATTGACCCTGGGCATGCGGGGGTAGCCATTGCGGCGGGCGATGTACCAGGTGGTCAGACCCAGCATCAGGGCCAGCACCGCCCCAGGGATGATGCCGGCGATGAAGAGGGCGCCCACCGAGGAGTTGGTGGAGACGGCGTACATCACCATGACGATGGAGGGCGGGATGAGGATGCCCAGACCCCCGGCGCTGGCGATGGTACCGACGCCAAAGCGCGACGGAAAGCCCTGCTTGACCATGGCGGGCAGCAGGATGGAGCCGATGGCCACCACCGTCGCCGGGGAGGACCCGGAGACCGCGGCGAAGAGGGCGCAGGCGAAAACGGCCCCCAGGCCCAAGCCGCCGTGGTAGTGCCCGACCATGCTGGTGGCGAAGTTGATCATGCGCCGCGCCACCCCACCATGGGTCAGGAAGTTGCCGGCGAGGATAAAGAAGGGGATCGCCATGATCTCGAACTTTTCAATGCCGGTGAAGAGCTTGAGGCCTACGGACTCGATGGGGACCTCGGTGAAGGCGAAGAGATAGCTCAGCACCGTCAGGCCCAGGGCGATGGAGACCGGCATGCCGGTCAGCATCAGGGCGACCAGGATGCCAAAGATGATCAGACCGTTCATTTACGCCCCTCCTCTTTGGCGGTGAGTGCGTCAGCCCGGTCATAGTCGGGCAGGTGCGCGCCATGGATATGTTCCTTGTCCTCGGCGATGGAGATGGCCTCGCCGATCAGGACCCGTTCCGGCCGGCCGGTCTCCTGGGCGGCCTCGACCTCCTCCTCCAAGCCCTCGACGCGGGCATGATCGTGCTGGGGCAGCTCGCCGGTGCGGTAGAAGGACCAGGCCACCTGCAGGAAGCGGAAGCACATGAGGAAGGAGCCCAAGGGGATCGCCAGATAGACGATCCATACCGGCATTTCCAGATCCGGGGTGATCTGGGCCGTGTGGGCGAGGTGCCAGACGAATTTGACGCCAAAGGAGCCGACGGCGCCAGTAAAGAGGGCGCCGGCGAAGAGCCCGAGGAGCACGAATTTGGCGCGAACGTTCTCCCGGAGGTTGTTGATCAGGACATCCACGCCGACGTGAATGCCAGTACGGACGCCATAGGCGGCGCCGAACTTGGCCATCCAGACGAACATGTAGATAGTGAGTTCCTGCGCCCAGCCGAGATTGATGGCGAACAGGGCATCGTAAAGGGCATCCCATTCCCAGGTTGCGGCCATGTCGAGGGTATAGCGATGGAGGACGGCGACAAAGATGATCAGTGTCGCCGCCCCGATGAGGAAGGCGATGAGCCACTCCTCCAGATGGTCGAGGACTTTAAGCACGGCGATTCTCCGGCAGGCCGGGAACCCGCCCCGACCCAATGTCAGGCGATGAGCGAAAAGGTCGGCTTAGTGCTTGTGATGCGGGTCGAACGAAGGGGCAGGGGGAGTGGCGGGGGCGCCCGCGCGGCTAGCTCCCCCTGCCCGCCTGATTCGCGTCAGGCTCACAGTTTGCCGCAATCGCAACCAGTGACTTTGTAGATGGACTGGATCAGGTCCTTGCCGATCCGGTCTTCCATTTCCTTGTGGACCGTGACCAGCTTCTTCTTCCAGGCCAGCTTCTGCTCGGGGGTGAGCTCAATGATCTCGCTCTTGCCACTCGCCTTGACCTTGGCCAGGGAGTCATCGTTCTCCTGCTTGGCGATGTCGTTGGCGTACTTGGTGGATTCGGCCATGGCCTCTTCGAGGGACTTGCGGATGTCCGCGGGCAGACCCTCCCAGAAGGGCTTGTTGACGATGACCGCGTAACCCAGATAACCGTGGTTGGAATGGGTCACGTACTTCTGCACCTCAAACATCTTCTGGGTGTAGAGGTTGGAGGGCGGGTTCTCGGTGCCGTCCACCACGCCGGTCTGGAGGGCCTGATAGACCTCGGAGAAGGCCATGACCTGGGGGCTGGCGCCCAGGGCCTTCATCTGCGCCTCCAGGACCTTGGAGGACTGGATGCGCATCTTCTGGCCGCGGAAGTCCTTGACCTCGCGCAAGGGCTTGTTGGCGCTCATGACCTTGAAGCCGTTATCCCAGTAGGCCAGGCCCAGGATGCCCTTGTCGCTCAACTTGTCGAGCAGGGACTTGCCCACCGGGCCCTCGGTGACGGCATGAAGCTGATCATAGTCGTCGAAGATATAGGGCAGGTCGAAGACCTCGAATTCCTTCACGCCCAGGGGGGCGAACTTGGCCAGGGAGGGGGCCAGCATCTGCACCGAGCCGAGCTGCAGGGCCTCGACCTCCTCCTTGTCCTTATACAGGGTGCTGTTGGGATAGACCTCGACCTTGACCTTGCCCTTGGTCTTCTCCGCGGCAACCTTGGCGAAGTGTTCCGCCGCCTTGCCCTTGGGGGTATCCGCCGCCACGACATGGCTGAATTTGATGACGATGGGCTCCTCGGCCTGAGCCACGAAGGCCAGGCCAAGGCAAACAAGTCCCATAAGGATGGATGTGCGTTTCATGTCAGTGGGGCTCCTCGTTTTGTTCAGGTTAATTGCCACCGCCGCATCCTGGTGGGGCACCTAGGATGGATGGCCGCGACCGGGGCGGAGTTTAGTGCAGGTGATGCGCCCATTACCAGAATTTAGCACCGGTGAAGGATAGCGCCCGCGCCGCGGGGAGACCTCAATGACCCGGAGTCGGTCGGAAGCCGGTCTATACTCATTGTCAGGTCACTACCTCTGGAGCCACCCCCCATGGCCCGTCTGCCCCGTTTTGTCCTACCTGGCTATCCACAACATTTGATCCAAAGGTGCCTGGACCGACGCCCCTATCTGCGGGAAGAGGCCGATTACTGGTTTTTCTGGGAGTCCTTGGTCAAGGCCAGTGAAAAATTCGGCTGCGCCATCCATGCCTACGTCCTGATGCCCGATCACTTTCACCTGCTCCTGACCCCCCGGGCCGAGGACGGCATCGGCAAGCTAATGCAGAGCATTGGTCGCTATTACGTCAGGTACTTCAACGAGCGCTATCAGGCCAGCGGCCCGCTGTGGGAAGGCCGGTACCGGGCGACCCTCCTGGACCCGGAGGCCTTTTTTCTCCCCTGCGCCCGCTACCTGGAACTTAATCCCGTCCGGGCCGGTCTGGTCGCGGACCCCGGGGACTATGACTGGTCCAGCTACGGCTGCCATGCCCTGGGGAACGAGGACCGACTGGTCAGCCCCCATCCCCGCTATCAGCGCCTGGGCCGTTCCAAGATTGCCCGCCAGACCGCTTACCGGGCCCTGTGCGCCACGCCCCTGGAGCCGGCGACGGTGCAACGGATCCGCGACGCCACCAATAAATCCTGGCTGTTGGGCGACGAGGTCTTCGCCCGGGACATCGAGGGCCTGGTCAACCGTCGCACCCAGCCCCGGCAGCGCGGCGGCGATCGCCGATCCCCGGCCTTTCGCGCCGCCCAGGCCGCCCGGAGTGGGATGTGCCCCGCCTGAGCGTGCGCCCCACTGAAGGCGTTCAGGCATTGGGCCGTGGCGAGTCAGGCGCGAATCCCTGGGCGCTTCCCGGTAAACTAGACCCATGACCAGGCATTTTTCGCTTGTTTGACGTGGAGAGTCGCCATGCGCACCCTAGAAGCCGAATTCCAGGTCCTCTCGGACCTGCGCGATGAGTGTGAAGTTGTGGCCACCCAGGCCCATCAGGACTTCAAAGTCTGGGCCCTGCGCCACCCCACCCTGGGCAAACTGGTCATTGTCGAGGGGCGAGACGGTAGCGGGGTGATCGTCGAAACCGAGGAGTAATCCTGACCCGCGGGGAAGCCATCGGCGGCGGGTATAATCCGCTCACCCCTTCCCCTGTGACGGCCACCGCAAGGGCCGTTGTGGTCCCGGTCCTTGCCAGCCCATGGCGGGGACCCAGAACCTGGATATTGCGATGGCCAAAAAAATTGTCGATCCCAAAAAGCCCGGCGCGATCGTGAAGATGCCGCCGAAGACCGCGCCCGTCGCCTCCACCTTGAGCGAGAGCCCTACCCCCACCAGCCTCGCCCCCAAATCCTCGCCCGCGAAGAGTGAGAGGCCCGCGGCCACACCCCCGGCGGCAAGGGCGGAGGGGGTCGCCGCTACACCTGCTCCGGCACGGAATGAAAAACTCGCCACCTCGCCCGTTGCGGCCATGGCTGAAATTACCGCCGCCTCTCCCACTGCGGCGATGACTGGGGAACCCGCCGCCAGACCCAAGCGCGGCATGAGCGAGGAACCCGCCACCAAGCCCGCTTCAGTTGAGGTTGAGGAAACCGCCACCAAACCCCATCCGGTCAAGGCTGAGGAACCCGCTCCCAAACCCGTCCCGGTCAAGAGTGAGGAAACTACCGCCAACCCTCCCCCACTGACCATTGATACCAGCGAGTTGCTGGCGACGGCGCCCGCTCTCGACCTGACTGGAATGCCGGAATCAGCCCCAGCGCCCCCCGTCGAGGTCCCACCCGAGGTCCAGCCCCCAGCCCCGGAGCGGGAAGAGGAGGAACCCGAATCGGTGCACATCCTGGAACCATATCCAGAACAGCCCGACACCAGCCAGGCCCCCTCCCCCTCCGTCTACCACGGGCCTAGCCTTTACATCGTCCAGATCACCCCCGAGATGGCCCCGGTGGCCAAGGTCGGCGGTCTGGGCGACGTGGTCTTCGGCCTGACGCGGGAACTGGCGATCCGCGGCAACCACGTCGAGATCATCCTGCCCAAGTACGACAACCTGCGCTACGATCATATCTTCGAGCTGCATGTCGCCTTTCAGGACCTGTGGGTGCCCTGGTACGAAGGGGCCATCCACTGCACCGTCTACTTTGGCTTCGTCCATGACCGTAAGTGCTTCTTCATCGAGCCCCACTCCCCGGACAACTTCTTCAACCGGGGGGCCATCTACGGCTTCAACGACGACCTGCTGCGCTACGCCTTCTTCTCCCGCGCGGCCATGGAGTTTCTGTTCAAGGCCGGCAAGCACCCGGACATAATTCATTGCCACGACTGGCAGACGGCCCTGGTACCGGTCTTCCTCTACGAGATCTACCAGCATCTGGGCATGACCCATCCCCGGGTCTGCCTGACCATCCACAATTTCAAGCACCAGGGGGTCACCGGTCAGGAGTTGCTGCGCGCCACCGGGCTGGGGCGGCCGGAACACTTTTTCGATTACAGCCGGCTGCGCGACAACCACAATCCCCATGCCCTCAACCTGCTCAAGGGCGGCATCGTCTACGCCAACTTCACCACCACGGTCTCGCCGCGCTATGCCTTCGAGACCCGCGACGGCGGCCAGGGCTTCGGCCTGGAGCCGACCCTCCACACCCACCACCTCAAGTACGGCGGGGTGGTCAATGGCATCGACTATGACGTCTGGAATCCCGAGGTCGACCGCTACCTGCCGGTGCGTTTTGGCCTCGATACCCTCGACGGCAAGTACGACAACAAGCGCGCCCTGCGCCACCGCTTCATGCTGGCGGACAACGCCAAGCCCATCGTCGCCTTCATCGGCCGTCTCGACCCCCAGAAGGGCCTGGAACTGGTGCGCCACGCCATTTTCTATTGCCTGGAACACGGAGCCCAATTCGTGCTGCTCGGCTCCAGCCCCGATGCGCGCATCAACGCCGATTTCTGGGGCCTGAAGCAGATGCTCAACGACAGCCCAGATTGCCACCTGGAGATCGGCTACGACGAGGAGCTGTCACACCTCATCTACGCCGGCGCGGACCTGCTGCTGGTGCCCAGCCAGTTCGAGCCCTGCGGCCTGACCCAGCTCATCGCCCTGCGCTACGGCACCATCCCGGTGGTGCGCGCCGTGGGCGGCCTGGCGGACACCGTCTTCGACAAGGATTATTCCCACCGCCCCTTGCACGAGCGCAACGGCTACGTCTTCGAGAATTACGACCATCCGGGGCTGGAGTCAGCCCTGGGGCGGGCCATCGCCTGTTACTTCCATCACCCCGACCACTTCCGGGAGCTGATGAAAAACGCCATGCGCAGCGACTATTCCTGGAATATCCCCGGGATTGACTACCTGAATATCTACAATTACATCCGCGACAAATGAGGGGCCGGCGCCCTGGGTGCGGCTGGGGATGGGGTGCGACCCTGGCGGGTCAGCCCCAGCCTCCGGGGCACCACTCGTCCCGCGGCCACCCTCAGCCCTCCCGCCAGTCGCCCTTCTGGTAGGTTCCCACCAGCTCCGCCCGGGCCAGGATATGCTCATCCATCATCGCCAGGAGCTGGTGCCGGGGGGGCGTCCCCAGATCCGGCAAGCGGCAATCCAGGGCGTAGAGCAGGTGAAAATAGCGGTGCCGGCCGATGGGCGGACAGGGTCCCCGGTAACCGGTCTCGCCCCAGCTATTGAGGCCCTGGCCAGTGCCGGCGGGCAAGGCCCGTGGTTTGATGCCGGCAGGCAGCCCCGGAAGCTCCGGGGGCAGGTTGTAGAGCAACCAATGGTCCCAGACCATGCGGGGGGCCTGGGGATCCGGGGCGTCTGGGTCGTCGATCAGCAGCACCAGGCTCTGGCAACCCGCCGGGACGCCGCTCCAGGCCAGGTCCGGGGAGATATCCTCCCCTTCGCAGGCATGGCGCCGCGGGATAATCCCCCCGTCGGCGAAGGCGGTTGAGGTCAAGACCAGGCTCATCGCTCACGTCCTCCCGTTGCTATTGTTTCTCTCTTGATAACTATAGCCTGGTACATCCCCCCAAGCGACCTCGGGCCCGACCCGAGCGCGACCCTCTTCCCCGCCAGCCGGTTAGGATATACTTCGGCCAGCCGGCCGCCGCCCGGTCGCGGCGCCTTTTCACCAACCCCGCACCCTGCTTGGAAGGTTTGCTCCATGTCTGACTACAATGCCGAGGACGTCCGCAACATCGCCCTGGTAGGTCACGCCGGTTCCGGCAAGACCACCCTGGTGGAGGCCCTGCTCGCCGCCACGGGCGTGATCCCCACGCCGGGCAGCGTGGCCCGCGGGACGACCGTTTGTGACTTTGACCCCCTGGAGAAGGAGCACAAACACTCCCTGGACATCGGCATCACCAGCTTCAACGCCCACGGCAAGCACGTCAATCTGCTCGATACCCCCGGCTTTCCCGACTTCATCGGTCGCAGCCTGTCCATCCTGCCCGCGGTGGAGACGGCGGCCGTGGTCATCAGCGCCCAGGCGGGCATCGAGCGGGTGACCCAGCGCATGATGGCCACGGCCAAGGATCGCCAGTTGTGCCGGATCATCATCGTCAACAAGATCGACGCCGAAGGGGTTGACCTGGCCGGCCTCACCGAGCAGATCCGCGACACCTTCGGCCCCGAGTGTCTACCCATCAACCTGCCCGCCGACGGCGGCCAGCGGGTCGTGGACTGTTTCTTCCAGCCCAGCGGCGCCCCCACCGACTTCTCCAGCGTCGAGGAGGCCCATGGTCGGATCATCGACCAGGTGGTAGAGGTGGACGAGGCCCTGATGGAGCTCTACCTGGAGCAGGGCCAGGACCTGGCACCGGAACAACTGCATGATCCCTTCGAGAAGGCCCTGCGCGAGGGTCACCTGATCCCGGTCTGTTACATCTCCGCCGAGACCGGCGCCGGCATCCCGGAACTGCTGGAGATCCTGGTGCGCCTCATGCCCAACCCGGCGGAGGGCAATCCGCCCCCCTTCATGAAGGGCGAGGGCGCCGACATGGTGCCCGTCAGCGTCAGCCCGGACCCCAACCAGCACGTCCTGGCCCACGTCTTCAAGATCATCAACGACCCCTTCCGTGGCAAGCTGGGCATCTTCCGCATCCACCAGGGACGCATCACCCCCAACAGCCAGCTCTTCATTGGCGATGCCCGCAAGCCCATCAAGGTCAACCACCTCTACCGGCTCCACGGCAACGAGCAGATCGAGGTCCAGGAAGGCGTCCCCGGCGATATCCTGGCCATCGCCCGGGTGGATGAGGTCCACTTCGATGCCGTGCTCCACGATTCCCATGACGAGGACCATCATCACCTCAAATCCATGGAATGTCCGGTGCCCCTCTACGGCCTGGCCATCTCGCCCAAGAAGCGCGGCGACGAGCAGAAGCTGGCCGACGCCCTGCACAAGCTCGAGTCCGAGGACCCCTGCTTCCATGTCGAGCACAATGCCTCCACCAACGAGACGGTGATGCGCGGCCTGGGCGAGTTGCACATGAAGGTGCTGATGCGTCGGCTCGCCGACCAGTTCCACGTCGAGGTCGACACCCGGCCACCGAGTATCCCCTACCGCGAGACCATCACGGCCAAGGCCGAGGGCCATCATCGGCACAAGAAACAGACCGGTGGCGCCGGCCAGTTCGGCGAGGTCTTTATCCGCATCGAGCCCCTGGAGCGGGGCGGCGGCTTCGAGTTCGTCGATGCCGTGGTCGGCGGCACCGTCCCCAACCAGTTCATTCCCTCGGTGGAAAAGGGCGTGCGGCAGATCCTGGGTGAAGGCGCCATCGCCGGCTATCCCTTCCAGGACGTCCGCGTCACCCTCTATGACGGCAAGTTCCACCCCGTCGACTCCAAGGACATCGCCTTCGTCACCGCCGGGCGCAAGGCCTTCCTTGAGGCCATCGACAAGGCGCGACCGGTGATCCTGGAGCCCATCGTCAAGATCCGCATCCTGGCCCAGAATAGCGCCATGGGCGATCTGGCCGGTGACCTCTCCAGCCGCCGCGGCCGGGTCCTCGGCAGTGACGCCGCCGCCATGGGCCAGATCGCCATCGATGGGGAGGTGCCCCTGGCGGAACTGGAGGGCTACGAGTCCCGCCTCAAGTCCCTGACCGGCGGCGAGGGCACCTACTCCATCGAGCTCAGCCACTACGAGGCCGTCCCGCCCAATATCCAGAAGCAGCTTCAGGATGCCTACCAGCGCAACGAGACGGACTGACACTGCTCCCAGGCGATCAGAGCCGCTGCTGCAAATAGATCCCGATGTGGGGCTGCTCCCAGGGCGCGAATCGGGAACCTGAAAATGAATGCTTTCTTCGCCCCCAACGGCCAGGGGCTGGTCCCCTGGCCGTCCTTTCTCCACCAACCTCGGCCCCCGCTTACCACTCCCCGGCCGCTAATGCCCCGTGCCTCCAGCGCGCCGCCCTGGCCAAGATGACCGCCAAGATGACCTCCCACCACGGCTCCCTGCTCCGCCACGCCCTCACGCTGGTGGGTTTTCTCGCCATCCTCTTTCTGCTGGCCGCGGGCCAGATCGCCGCGACCTTCCTCATCGCCTTACCCCTGGCCTTCGTCATCTTTGGCAAACGGCAGGACCGTCCCTCCCCTCGCCCCGAGGACCATCCCGGTCCCCGGCCTGCCGAGTGAGGTCGGGGCCATGAAACGCTTCGTGCTCGACACCAGCCTCTTCACCAACCCGGATGTCTTCCGTAGCTTTGGGACCGATGCGCAGGAGGCGATCCGTGTCTTCAGTCGTCTGGCACGCGCCACGGGCCGTGACTTCTTCATGCCCGGCTCGGTCTATGAGGAACTGGGGAAGATCAAGGACCTGTCCGAGGTGGCGGCGGACTTCGAGGCCGTGGTGCGCCTGCGCTCCCCCCGCAAACACGAGCTCACGATCCCCGGCACCCTGCTCTACGAGTTGATCGAGGAGGTGCGTTACCGCATCGACCGCGGCCTGCGCATCGCCGAGGAGGCCGCCAAGGAGGCGGCCCGTTCCCTGGACGATCCAGGCAAGCTGATCAACCGCCTGCGTGGCCGCTATCGCGAGGCTCTGCGCCAGGGCATCCTCGACAGCAAGGAGGACGTGGATGTGCTGCTGCTCTCCTTCGAGCTGGACGCCACCCTGGTGTGCGCCGACGAGGGGCTGCGCAAATGGGCGGACAAGG
>CALMDH010000187.1:0-25296 GCA_937862735.1 uncultured Gammaproteobacteria bacterium | reverse complement strand
GCAGCATCGCCCAACTGCATGGCGGGGAGGTCACTTGTGACAGCACCCTGGGGGAAGGTAGCACCTTCCGCGTCCGTCTGCCGGGTAAGGCGTCGGACTGAAGGCCGGGCAGGGGGTGTGAGGGGGGGGTGAGAGGGGTATGCGATGACGTGAGGGGTTATCAGTTCATCCCCCCACCCGCGGGTGGGGGGCTGACCAGGTGCGTCAGTGCACGTCCTTCCAGTATTCCTTCTTGAGCATATAGGCGGCAACGAAGAACACCGCCAGGAACAGCAACACCCAGATGCCCAGCCGCTGACGTTCGAGCTTGATCGGCTCGCCGGCATAGGCGAGGAAGGCGGTCAGGTCACGGGCGAAGGGGTCGTATTGCTCCGCCGTCATCGTGCCGCCCTGGGCGGGTTCGACGCCGACCACGGTCTTGACCGGGGCACCGTCGGGACCGGGATGCTCCGCGAACTTGGGCTGGGCCAGGCCCTGCAAGCCGGCGAGAACGTGGGGCATGCCGACGTTGGGGAACACCAGGTTGTTCTCCTCCTGGCTGCGGTGAGACGACTTTGATTTACAATCCCGACCATGAACCCCGACGACGCCGGCTACAAACTGTTGTTTTCCGCCCCCGAGGTGGTGCGGGACCTGGTGCTGGGCTTCATCCCCGACGCCTGGCTGGCGGGCCTGGATTATTCGACCCTGGAGAAGGTCCCGGCCAGCTATGTGACCGACGACCTGCGCCGGCGCAGCGACGATGTCGTCTGGCGGGTCAAGGCCGGCGAGGACTGGCTGTATCTGTATATCCTCATCGAGTTCCAGAGCCGCGTTGATCCCTTCATGGCGGTCCGTATGTTGGTCTATGTCGGCCTGCTGTACCAAGACCTGATCCGCCGCAAGGAGGTCAAACCCGGCCAGACCCTGCCGCCGGTATTGCCGATCGTCCTCTACAATGGCGGTAAGACCTGGACCGCCGCGACGGACCTGGCCGCGCTGCTGCCCAAGGTTCCGGGGCTGGTGGCCGAGTACCTGCCGCAGCTTCGCTACCTGCTCATCGACGAAAATCGCTATGGGGAGGCGGAGTTGGCGGGCATGCGCAACCTGGTCGCCGCCATCATCCGCTTCGAGCACCCGGCGGACGACCGCGATCTGTTGCCCCTGATCGATCTGCTCAACGATTGGCTGGCGGGCCAGCCGGAACTGAGGCGTCTTTTTGCCCTCTGGATTCGGGCCCTGCTGCGCCGGCGCAGCCGCAACCTTCTGGTGATCCCCCAGGTAAGCGACCTGACGGAGCTGAAAATGACCTTAGCTGAAAAATTTGATCAATGGGCGGAGGAGTACAAGCGGCAGGGGCTTCAGAAAGGACGCCAGGAAGGGCGTCAGGAAGGCGAAACCCTGTTGCTGCAGCGTCAACTAGCCCGCCGCTTTGGTCCTCTGCCTCTCGAGGTGCTTGAACGTATTGCCGGGGCCTCGCTTGAGGAAATCGAAACCTGGGGCGACCGTGTGCTAGACGCTACCTCCCTGGAGGGGGTCTTCCATTCCTGATGCCGACCCGGCGATAGCCATGGCCAGCCCAAGTGGTCTTTCTCCTGTTTGATAGGGCAGCATGGATATGGGGCCGATACGGCCAGCTTGAGACAGCCGATGCGGACGTGGCGACTCTCCTCGTCCCGGCTGCGGGGAGCTGACTTCGGTTTACAATCCCGACCATGAACCCCGACGACGCCGGCTACAAACTGCTGTTTTCCGCCCCCGAGGTGGTGCGGGACCTGGTGCTGGGCTTCATCCCCGACGCCTGGCTGGCGGGCCTGGATTATTCGACCCTGGAGAAGGTCCCGGCCAGCTATGTGACCGACGACCTGCGCCGGCGCAGCGACGATGTCGTCTGGCGGGTCAAGGCCGGCGAGGACTGGCTGTATCTGTATATCCTCATCGAGTTCCAGAGCCGCGTTGATCCCTTCATGGCGGTCCGTATGTTGGTCTATGTCGGCCTGCTGTACCAAGACCTGATCCGCCGCAAGGAGGTCAAACCCGGCCAGACCCTGCCGCCGGTATTGCCGATCGTCCTCTACAATGGCGGTAAGACCTGGACCGCCGCGACGGACCTGGCCGCGCTGCTGCCCAAGGTTCCGGGGCTGGTGGCCGAGTACCTGCCGCAGCTTCGCTACCTGCTCATCGACGAAAATCGCTATGGGGAGGCGGAGTTGGCGGGCATGCGCAACCTGGTCGCCGCCATCATCCGCTTCGAGCACCCGGCGGACGATCGCGATCTGTTGCGCCTGATCGATCTGCTCAACGACTGGCTGGCGGGTCAACCCGAACTCCGGCGTCTTTTTGCCCTTTGGATTCGGGCCCTACTGCGCCGGCGTAGCCGCAACCATCTGGTGATCCCCCAGGTAAGCGACCTGACGGAGTTAAAAATGACCTTAGCTGAAAAATTTGATCAATGGGCGGAGGAGTACAAACGGAAGGGGCTTTTGGAAGGGCGTCAAATAGGGCTACAGGAAGGGCGCCAGGAAGGGCGCCAGGAAGGGCGCCAGGAAGGGCGTCAGGAAGGACGTCAAGAAGGGCGTCAAGAAGGTGAAACCTTGTTGCTGCAGCGTCAACTAGCCCGCCGCTTTGGTCCTCTGCCGCCCGAGGTGCTCGAACGGATTGCCGGGGCCTCGCTTGAAGAAATCGAAACCTGGGGCGACCGTGTGCTAGACGCTACCTCCCTGGAGGGGGTCTTCCATTCCTGATGCCGACCCGGCCCCGGTGGATCATGTGCGACCCGGACCTGCTGCGTGTCCTCTTTCTCAATCTGCTGGAAAACGAGGTTGCCTCGTTATGTCTGGGCCTTGATCACCAGACCTTTAGCCGGGTGGTGGTAGGGGTGGGTGAGAGGAGTGTGCCTGAGAGGCGATCTTGGCAGGAATGACAATCAGCAGCCCCCCACCCGGGGGTGGGGGGCTGAACAGGTGCGTCAGTGCACGTCCTTCCAGTATTCCTTCTTGAGCATGTAGGCGGCGACGAAGAACACCGCCAGGAACAGCAACACCCAGATGCCCAGCCGCTGACGTTCGAGCTTGATCGGCTCGCCGGCATAGGCGAGGAAGGCGGTCAGGTCACGGGCGAAGGCGTCGTATTGCTCCGCCGTCATGGTGCCGCCCTGGGCGGGCTCGACGCCGACCACGGTCTTGACCGGGGCGCCATCGGGACCGGGATGCTCCGCGAACTTGGGCTGGGCCACGCCCTGCAGCCCGGCGAGGACGTGGGGCATGCCGACGTTGGGGAAGACCACGTTGTTCACGCCCAAGGGCCGGCTGGGATCGGCGTAGAAGCCCTTGAGATAGCTATAGACCCAGTCGGGGGTACGCCAGCGGGTGACCAGGGTGAGGTCGGGGACGGCGGTGCCGAACCATTTCTCGGCGCTCACCGGGTTCATGCTGGAGACCATGAGGTCGCCGGGCTTGGCGCCGGTGAAGATCAGGCTCTGACGCAGGGTGGCGTCGTCGATACCCAGGTCGTTGGCCAGGCGGTTGTAGCGCATGTAGCCCAGGGAGTGGCAGCCCATGCAATAGTTGACGAAGTAGCCGGCACCGCGTTGCAGGGAGGCCTGATCCTTGAGGTCGATGTCGGCGTCCTGCAGGGGGACGCCGCCGCCCGCGGCGGGGGCCAGGGCGGGGACGAGCAGGAACAGGGAGGCGAGGAGTAGTTTTCTCATTTCGTGACCCTCTCCGGGACCGGCTTGGTGGCTTCCAGCTTGGTGTAGATGGGCATCAAGAGGAAGAACAGGAAGTAGAGGATGGTGAAGACGCGGGCGAAGAAGGTGCCGGTGGGCGTCGAGGGTTGCAGCCCCAGGTAGGCCAGGACGATAAAGCTGACGGCGAAGATGCCGAGGGCGATCTTGGACAGTTGGCCCTTGTAGCGAATGGACTTGACCGGGCTGCGGTCGAGCCAGGGGAGGAAGAACATGATGATGATGGCGCCAAACATCACGACCACGCCGGGGAACTGGGAACCGAACATGGGGGGCACGGCGCGCAGCATGGCGTAGTAGGGGGTGAAGTACCACACCGGGGCGATGTGCTCGGGCGTCTTCAGCGGATCGGCCGGCTGGAAGTTGGGGGCTTCGAGGAAGAGGCCACCAAAGTCGGGGGCGAAGAAGACGATGGCGCTGAAGATGGCCAGGAAGACGACCACGCCGACGATGTCCTTCACCGTGTAATAGGGATGGAAGGGGATACCGTCGAGGGGGATGCCATTGGCGTCTTTCTTGGCCTTGATCTCGATGCCGTCCGGGTTGTTGGAACCGACCTTGTGCAGGGCGACGATGTGGACGAAGACCAGGGCCGCCAGCAGGAAGGGCAACAGGAAGTGGAAGGCGAAGAAGCGGTTCAGGGTGGTGTCGGAGATGACGTAGTCACCGCGCACCCAGACGGACAGGTCCTCGCCAATGCCGGGGACGGCGGCAAAGAGGTTGACGATGACCTGGGCGCCCCAGTAGGACATCTGCCCCCAGGGCAGCAGATAGCCAAAGAAGGCGGTGGCCATCATGGCGAGGTAGATGACCAGGCCGATGATCCACAGCAGTTCGCGCGGCTTGCGATAGGAGCCCCACAGCAGGGCGCGGAACATGTGCAGATAGATGACGATGAAGAAGGCCGAGGCGCCGGTGGAGTGCATGTAGCGGATCAGCCAGCCCCAGTTCACGTCGCGCATGATGAACTCGACGCTGGCGAAGGCGTCGGCGGCGGAGGGTTTGTAGTTCATGGCCAGCCAGATACCGGTGAGGATCTGGATGACGAGGGCGAGGATGGCCAGGGAGCCGAAGAAGGACCAGGCGTTGAGGTTTTTCGGGGCGTAGTACTGGGCCAGGTGTTCGTTCCACACCTTGGTCAGGGGGAAGCGGTAGTCGATCCAGCCGAGGAAGCCCGGGGTTGGGGTTTCGGTGCTCATCAGGCGGCTCCTCCGTCTTCGCCGATCTTGATGATGGCGTCGGTGACGTAGTGATGTTTAGGGATGACGAGGTTGGTCGGGGCGGGTGAGCCCTTGAAGACCCGACCGGCCAGGTCGAAGCGGGAACCATGGCAGGCGCAGAAGAAGCCACCCTTCCAGTCGGCGCCCAGATCATCCGGGGCGACGTCCGGGCGGTAGGTCGGCGAGCAGCCCAGGTGGGTGCAGATGCCGATGGCGACGAAGTACTGGGGCTTGATGGACCGCGTGGCATTCTGGGCGTAGGCAGGCTGATCGGAAGCCCCCGAGGCCGGGTCGATCAGTTGCGGGTCGAGCCCTGGCAGGGCGGCCAGCATGGCCTCGGTGCGGTTGACCACCCACACCGGCTTGCCGCGCCACTTGACGCGCAGCAGGGCGCCGGGTTCGAGCTGGCTGACGTCGGCTTCGACCGGGGCGCCAGCGGCCTTGGCCTTGGCGCTGGGCTGCCAGTAATCTAGAAAGGGTACGGCGACGAAGCCGGCGCCTACGACCCCGATGGCGCTGGTGGCGGCGATCAGGACCCGCCTACGGTTTTTATCTACGCCTGGTGCGCTCATGTTGTGTACTTAACCCCTCTGAATTTAGGCTGAACCGTCCTCATGATGATGGTCGGTTCCCACCCGAAAAGGTAGATTTCCTCTCACCGCGACTTGGTCGGCGAAGGCCGGATGCTGCGGCGGTGGCGTGCATTGAGTTTGACTGGCCCGTCCGGGAACCCGCCTTGGCGGGGGCAGCGGCGCTGCAACGCCCGGGACGATCCGCCGGGCGCGTTACTGACCCAACCCCTGGACGAACTGGGAGACCGCGGCGATCTCGGCATCCGTCAGGCGGGCCGCCACCTCGCGCATCATGCCATTGGGATCGTTGGCCCGGGTGCCATCCCGATAGAGCTTGAGCGTGGACTCGACGTAGGTCGCGTGCTGCCCGGCCAGCCGGGGATACTTCGCGGCCCCCACGCCCAGCCCCGCGGGACCATGGCAGCCGGTGCAGGCGGGGATGCCGGTCTCCGCGTTACCGCCCCGGAACAGACGCCCGCCCAGTTCGAGGGCGGCCGGATCGGTGGTGCCGCCGGTCTGCGTCTGCGCGGCGTAGTAGGCGGCCAGATCGGCGAAGTCCTGCTCATTGAGGGCCAGAACCTGGGGGCTCATGGCTTCGTTGACCCGCGCCCCGCTCTTGAAGTCCATGAGTTGCTTGTAGAGATACTCGGGATGCTGGCCGGCCAGCTTGGGCCAGGTTGGCACCAGACTGTTGCCCTGGGGACCGTGGCAGGCCATGCAGACCGCGGTCTTGGCCTCGCCGGCCTTGGCATCACCGGCTGCCTGAGCGCCATGGGAAAGGAAGGCCGCCGTGACGGCCATCGAGATCAGCCACGTCTTCGTCATATTTTTGTCTCGCTTCCTGTTGGGGGAACCCGTCCCGGCCGTGCCGATACCTTGCCGGCTGGCAAAGGCAACTGGTTTGATACAAACAAAAGCCAAAGGACAGGGCCTGGCTGGAGTCAGGCCCAGTCGCGTTACAGCCTGGGAAGTGCCCGACTAACGTAGCTGAATACTCGGATTCGGACCATGACATAAGTCAACACTAACCGTCATGAGGTCCGTCAGCCACACCCGAAAAGATGGAAATCACCGCTGGGGTCTGTCGCGCTAACTTTCATGAGGGGCCATCCACACCCCGGAAGATGAAGGATTTCGCTGGGGTGCTTCAGGCTAACGCTCTCACGCGCGGGGGGCGCGCGCCGGTCAGGGGGCCGCGCAAACCCGATCGCGGCCCGCCACCTTCGCCTGGTAAAGCTGAGCGTCGGCGGCGGCGACCAGGGTATCGGGGAGCGTCTGGAGGGAGGGGATGGTGGCGGCCACGCCGACGCTCAGGCTGACCTGGGCGCTGGTGGGTGAGGCGGCGTGCGGGATCTCCAGGGCCGCCACCGCCGCGCGCAGGGCCTCCGCCTTGCTGATGGCGCCCGCCAGATCGCATTCCGGCAGCATGCAGATGAACTCCTCGCCCCCATAGCGCGCCGCCAGGTCATGGGCGCGCAGCATGCCAGCTTCGAGGGTCGTGGCCACCCGCCGCAAGCAATTGTCTCCGGCCTGGTGGCCGTAATGATCGTTGTAGGCCTTGAAATGGTCGATGTCGATCATGAGGAGCGCCAGGGGCCGGTGGTGGCGCTGGAGGTGCCGCCATTCCGCCAGCAGGCGCTCGTCGAAGAAGCGGCGGTTGGCGATCCCGGTGAGGCCATCGACCATGGCCTGCGCCCGTAGCAGGTCCTTCTGCCGTTTCAGGGTGAGGTGGGTTTGAATGCGCGCCCGCGCCGTGACGGGATTGACCGGCTTGGTGATGAAATCCACGGCGCCGGCTTCAAAAGCCGCGATTTCCGCCTCCGGGCTGTTTTTGGCGGTGATGAAGATGACCGGGATCTCCGCCGTGGCCGCATCCGCCTTGAGGCAAGCGCAGACCTCGAAGCCATCCATGCCCGGCATCAGGACATCGAGGAGGATGAGATCCGGCAGGTCCGCCGCCAGTTCCAGGGCCTCGGGGCCGGAAAAGGCGCACTGAAGGTCGAAATTGTCGCCCAGGATCTCCCCCAGCACCTCGATGTTCTCGGGGACGTCATCGACGATCAGAATCCGGGGACGATTTTGCATTGGCTTCTCCCTGGGTCTCATCCCGAGTGAATGGAGGGAGAGATTGTAAGTGCGTCCAGGCCTCAGGGAAACGCAAACGCTCGGCCGCCGCCGCCACGGGGGCGAAGGCTTGGGCCAGTCCACCCCCCGCGACCAGCGTTTCGATGGCCTTGCTGGCGCGCTTGGCATTGAAGCGCCGCAGTCTGAGCGCCTCCTCCAGGGCCATCAGCGGGGGCAGGAGCCGGGGATCATCCCAGGCCTGAACGGGCCCCTCCGCGTTCCCCGGGCGCTCCGTTTCCGGTTGTCCCGCCCGCCAGGTCGCGATCGCCGTCAACAGGGATTCGGCATGCCGCAGGGCCGCGGCCCTCAAGCCGGGCAGACGCTCCACGTCGCCCCCCTGGACCGCCTCCTCCAGTTGCCCAAAACTCGCCGCGAGGGCCCTGGCGCCCAGGTTGCCCGCCAGGCCCCGGATTTGATGGAGGGTCTTGGCCAGCTCCGCGTCGCCCGGCGCGCACGGGGTCTGGAGTTCGGGCAGGAGAGCCTCAAACCGCTCGGCAAAGCGACCAATGAGGCCCTGGTAAAAGTCCCGATCACCCGCGAATTGCACACGCGCCCAGTCATCATCCAGGCCCGGGATGACCGGCCAGGACAAGGCCGCGGCCGAGGACGCCGGGCTGACTGGGCCTGGGTTGGCCGATGACGAGGGCAAGGCGGCGGACTC
The DNA here is from genome assembly GCA_937862735.1 of uncultured Gammaproteobacteria bacterium. Lineage (GTDB taxonomy): Bacteria > Pseudomonadota > Gammaproteobacteria > Chromatiales > Chromatiaceae > M0108. The sequence continues at coordinate 16,995 of CALMDH010000187.1, read as the reverse complement.
AGGCGCGGCCGAGGGCAGGTCAAGGTACCGCCGCAGCGCCTGGGCCAGGGAGGCTGGGTCCAGGGGCTTGGTCAGGAAGGCGGTCATGCCAGCCTCCATGGCGACCTCACGATCGGTGACCAGGGCGCCGGCGGTAAGGGCGATCACGGGCAGAATGTTCAGCCCGAGTTCGTCGCGGATGCGGCGCGTCGCCTCGTAGCCGTCCATCACCGGCATCTGCACGTCCATCAGGACCAGATCGAAGGCCTCGGGATAGGCCCGGAGACAGGCCAGGGCCTCGGCCCCGTTCTCGCACAGGGTGGTGCTGGCGCCGGCCTTTTCCAGGATGCGGCGACTGACATCCAGGTTGATGCGGCTGTCGTCCACCACCAGCACCCGCGCCCCGGCCAGGCAGGAGTCGGAACCCTCTCGACCAGGGCCATGGCCCGGGCCAGCCTGGTCACCCCCGGCGGGCCGACCCGCCATGATAGACACCTCGGTGGGCTGACCCGCCGCGATGGGCTGATCGGCCTCCACGACGCCCAGGGGCAGGTCGACCCAAAAGGTGCTGCCGCTACCGGGTAGACTCTCCAGCCCCACCTGACCGTCCATGAGTTCCGTCAACTGGCGGACGATGGAGAGGCCCAGCCCCGTCCCCCCATGGCGGCGGGTAATGGAGGCATCGGCCTGGGTAAAGGGCTGGAACAGCCGCTCCTGGACCTCGGGTGGTATGCCCTCCCCCGTATCGCGCACGCTGACGCGGATCTTGACCTCCGCCTCGCGCCGTTCCAGGAGCCGCGCCTCCAGGGTGACCCCGCCCTGGTGGGTGAACTTGAGGGCGTTGTTCACCAGGTTGACCAGGATCTGCTTGATGCGCAGCGCATCCCCCTCCAGAAGCGGGGGCAGCTCCTCCTCGGGAACCTGGCTCTCCAGGGCGAGCTGCTTCTCCGCCGCCAGGGGCCGGAACATTTGCAGGATTTCCTCCAGCAAGGCCGTGAGACTGAAAGGCCGGAGGTCGAGCTGCATGGCCCCGGCCTGGATTTTCGACAGGTCGAGGATGTCGTTGATGATGGCCATGAGACTGTGGCTGGCGACCTGGATGGTGGTCAGTTGCTCGCGCTGATCCGTGGTCAGTTCCGTCTGGCCGAGGAGATAGGCCATGCCGATGACGGCATTGAGGGGGGTGCGCAGCTCATGGCTCATGTTGGCCAGGAACTCGCTCATGGCCCGGTGGGCGCGGCTGACCTGCTCGGAGTGGTGCTGGAGTGCGTCGAGCTGGCGGTGCATCCGGCTGATACCGCTGGTATCAACGTAGTTGATCACCACACCCATCCGTTTGCCCTGAACGTTCTGATAGGGCATGCAGCGCCGGAGGAAACTGGTCTCCTCCCCCAGGTTGAGCTGCCGTTCGATACCGACGCCGCTGTCCAGGACCCCGCGGATATCCTCGAACAGGTCGCGGTCGGGGCGGATGGACTGGAAGTGGCGCAAGTCACGACCGATGTCCTGGGGCAGCAGGTTGAAGACCTCGATGGCGCGGGGGGTGAACAGGCGCACGCGGTAGTCGCCGTCGATGAAGATGGTCGCCGTATCCGTGGACTGCATCAGGTTGCGCAGATCGCTGGTCGCCCGGTTCAGCTCCTCGATCTTGAGCTCGTGTTCCGCGTTGACGCTATAGAGCTCCTCGTTGACCGAATGCAGTTCCTCGTTGGTGCTTTGCAGCTCCTCGTTGGCGGCGAGGAGTTCCTCGTTGGTGGCCTGGAGCTCCTCGTTGCTGGTCTCCAGCTCCTCGACCGTGGTCTGCACCGACTCCCGGGCGCGTTGCAGTTCCAGCTCCAGTTCGCGGATGTAGTCCGCCACCTCGGCGCCGACGCTGAAATCGTGCGAGACCGGGGAGGACTCGGTCACCGGTACCGGCGGTCGCTCCTCGTTGAGCAGGACCACGTAGCAGGGGCCCCCGGTGGCGCGATCGCCCAAGGGTTCGATCCGTACCTCCAGGCGCTCCTCCCGGCCCTCCCCCCCCCTTGACGGTCAGGTTTTGCACCGTCACCGGCTGGCCCTGCTTGGCGCAGTTGCGCAAGGCGGAGGTCAGGGCCAGGCTCAGGGGGTTGCTGGCCAGCAGGGTCAGGAGGTCGCCATTGAAGCGACCCGGGCGGGGGGTGAGGAAGCGGGCGGCATCACCGAAGATGTGCAGGATCTCGTGTTGGTCGTTGACCAGGAAACCCGCGGGGATGAAACGATCGAGAAGGGCGTCGTAGATGCGATTGAGCAGCACCCCGGTGGAGGTCATGCCCCGGGGGCGCTGATAAAGGCCCTGATCCAGCGGCGCCCGCAGCATGGTCAGGGCGCGGCTCTCACGGTGTTTGCGATAGAGCTTCCATTGGCGCTCGAGGGTCTCGAACTCGTCCGTCAGGCTCCCCAGGGACTCACTGGCCCCGAGGAAGAGGACCCCGTTGAGGCGCAGGGCATAGTGGAAGTTGGCGATGGCCTTGGTCTGGGCGTTGGGCAGCAAGTAGATGAGCAGATTGCGACAACTGACCAGGTCGATCTTGGTGAAGGGTGGGTCCTTGAGCAGGTTGTGCACCGAGAAGACCAGGGACTGGCGCAGATGGGGCAGCACCTTCCAGCGGCCCTCGCCCAGGGCCTCGAAATAGGTGGCGCGCAGCCGCTCCGGGACCTCGGTCAGGGCCTCGTCACGGTAGACGCCCTCGGAGGCGACCTGGACGGATTGTTCATGCAGATCGGTGGCCAGGATCTTGATCAGGGGTGCCCGCCCCTGGTGGACGAAGGCCTCGTGGAAGAGGATGGCCAGGCTGTAGGCCTCCTCGTCCGTGGAGCAACCGCAAACCCAGACCCGCACCTCCTGACCCGGCGGGGTCTGGTCGAGGATGGCGGGAACGACCTGGTCCCGCAACATCTCGAAGGCCTCGGGGTCACGGAAGAAGCGGGTGACGCCGATCAGTAGGTCCTTGTAGAGCAGGTTGAGCTCGTTGGCATCGTTGGCCAGGCGCCGGGCGTAGTCCTCGACGTTGGTATTGCTCAGGTCCAGGGACAACCGCCGGGCAATGCGGCGGGTGATGGTGGTCGGCTTATAGCTGGCGAAATCGATGTTGTAGGCCCGGTGGAGCAGGTCCAGGATCGCCGGCATGCCCCGGAGCGGCCCCTCCTCGTGGCGCACGCGCTGCATGGCGCGCAGGGCCTCCGGATCGGCGGCGAATTCCATCAGGGTCTCGGGCATGTCCTCGGGCATGAGGACGGCATCCACGCAGCGGGTGTTGATGGCGCTCTGCGGCATGCCATCGAAGCGCGCCGACTCGGGGGATTCCACCAGCACCAGGCCGCCGGCCTCGTGGATGTCAAGCAGCCCACCGCTGCCGTCGGAACCGGTGCCGGAGAGGATGATGCCCGCCGAACGCTCCCCCCAGGCGGCGGCCAGGGAGCGGAAGAAGGTATTGATCGGTAGCGCCAGGGAGCCGTCCTTGGCGCGGTCGCGGGTGATGAGGCGATCACCCTGGATAATGATGTCCTTGGCCGGGGGCAGCAAATAGATGATGTTGGGCCGCACCACCTGGGTCTCATGCACCGGGATCGCGGGCATGCGGGTGAAACGCTCCATGAGCTCATCCATGAGGCTCTTGAAATCCGGGGACAGGTGCTGGATGACGACGAAGGCCATGTCGGAATCGACGGGCATGGCGCGAAAGAGTCGCTCCAGGGCCTCTAGCCCCCCCGCCGAGGCACCAATACCGACCACATGGGTTGGCAACTGGCCCGGGAGAGACGCCTCGTCGAGGTGACGAAGGCCTTCCGCCGAGGGCGTAGGCGGTGGCGATGATGGCGGGTCCATGATTGGCTCTCTCTGGTTGTGGTCCCGATGAGTGGACGGCGCAACTCGGACAGGGCTGGCGGTCCAGAAACGGACCAACCAAGCAATTTATTTAACTTAATTTTTACCTATCCGGCGCACCCCCTGTCATCACCCCTAGGGGTGACTCAGCCAAGTCAGTCAGTGTTGACGGAAGGTCAATGGGCAACCGCAACGGTGGAAAGACGCACGGAGACGTCGAGGTGATGACGGCGAGACTCGCCGAGAACCGTGGCGTGAGGGAGATAGTGTAGCGCCCTGACGGCCAAATCAAGAGTGAGGCCAGGGCAATCTGAAGGCAGGGAGATCGGGACGGGGAAACCGCGGGGGACGGGTGTCGAGGGCCTGGCTGGGGTGTCAAACCCAACCAGGCTTCAGCCCAACGTCAGGTTGAGAGGGCCTCGTCGGGGTGGGGCCTTGCGGCGGCGGGAGAACTCGACCAGGTCGCCAGATCGGGCGAGGTCATCCGCACCGCAAGCGGGCTCTCTTCCCTTCGGTGGATCGTGACTCCCACTACTTCTTGATGATGGGATCGTTCATGCCGGCGTCGAAGAATTCCTTGTTGGCCTTCTCGAACGCGACGCAGGCGTCACCGCCCTTGGCGACGTTCTGCCGAGTGCACTTGCGCGTGCCCTTGGCCAGGTCCGCGCAGGCCCCACCCGAGGCGAACAAGGGGGCGCAGGCTTCAGCCATTTGCTTCTTCAGCGCCGCTTCATCCGCGGCGGCCAGGGCCGTGGCGGAAACCAGGAGCAGGGCGATGCCCAGGATATTTTTCATACGTCCTCCAGATTTTGATTATTGACTCGCGACGAAAGCGTCGGGGCCAGTCAAAATAGGCGGTGTTTATTAAGATTTGATGACCGTTCAGTGACATTCTCCTTACCGCTCCCGCCGGGAGGACCGGGGGGGCACCCCGCGGCCGGGGATTTACCCACCCGCGATCCGGCGCGTAGAATAAACGTTCATTCAAATTCAGTCCTGCCCTGCCTTGCCAGGAGGTATCTCATGGGTTCCCGCCACGCTCACGCCATCCTGCCACTGGCGGGTCTCTGCGCCACCCTTCTGGTTGCCGGCTGTGGTCAGGGCGGCGCTCCGGGGGGTGGCGGCGGACCCGGGGGCCCCGGCGGTCAGATGCCACCGCCGGAGGTGGGCGTCATCACCCTGGCGGCGGAGCCGGCGACCCTGACGGTGGAACTGGTGGGCCGCACGGCGCCCTTCCGCATCGCGGAGATCCGGCCCCAGGTCGGGGGCATCATCAAGTCACGGGACTACCAGGAGGGCAGTCAGGTCAAGGCCGGCGACCCCCTCTATCTCATCGATCCCGCCCGCTTCGAGGCGGCCCGGGATAGCGCCGAGGCCGCCCTGCTTCGCGCCCGCGCCACCCTGGAGCGGGCCGAGCAAAAGGCCGACCGCTACGCCGATCTCCTCAAGAGCAAGGGCACCAGCCGGGAGCAATACGACGACGCCCAGGCCGCCATGAAGGAGGCGCTGGCCAACCTCAAGGTGGCCGAGGCCGACCTGGCCAAGGCGCGCATCGAGCTCGATTACACCCGCATCCTCTCCCCCATCGACGGCCATATCGGCCGCTCCGCCGTCACCCAGGGGGCCCTGGTGACCGCCAACCAGGAACTGGCCCTGGCGACGGTCCAGCAGCTCGATCCCATCTATGTGGATCTCACCCAGTCCGCGGCCCAGCTCCTGCGCCTGCGGCGCGATCTGGAGGATGGCCAGTTGCAGCGGTCGCCGGGGGAATTGCCCAAGGTGACCCTGATCCTGGAGGATGGCTCCCCCTATCCCCATGCGGGGCGGTTGGAATTTGCCGAGGTCAGCGTGGATCAGGACACGGGGACCGTGACCCTGCGGGCCACCTTTCCCAATCCGGATGCCCTGCTCCTACCGGGCATGTTCGTGCGCGCCCAGGTCGAGGAAGGCGTTCGCCCGGACACGATCCTGGTCCCCCAGCCCGGCGTCCAGCGTGACCGCCAGGGTAATGCCCAGGCCCTGGTCCTCAACGCCGAAGGAGTGGTGGAGCAGCGCCCGGTCGCGGCCGATCGCGCCCTGGGCAATCGCTGGCTGGTCACCGCCGGTCTTCAGCCTGGTGACCGCCTGATCGTCGACGGCCTGCAGAAGGCCCGGCCCGGCGGTCCGGCCAAGGCCGTCGACTGGGCCCCGGCGGCGAAGGCCCCCTAGCCCCCCGCCGCGCCGCCGTCGCGTCGTCCGCCCGCGCCCCTCACTGGGAGATTGCCCATGGCCCACTTCTTCATCGACCGCCCGGTCTTCGCCTGGGTGATCGCCATCCTCATCATGCTCGCCGGCCTCCTGGCGATCTGGACCCTGCCCATCAGCCAGTACCCGGCCATCGCCCCGCCGGACATCGCCATCACCGCCCAGTACCCCGGGGCCTCGGCGCAAACGGTGCAGGACTCGGTGACCCAGGTCATCGAGCAGCAGATGAACGGCCTGGATGGCCTGCGCTACATGTCCTCCACCAGCGAGTCCAACGGCCAGGCGACCATCACCCTGACCTTCGCCAATGGCGTCAACCCCGACACGGCGCAGATGCAGGTGCAGAACAAGCTGCAACTGGCCAGCCCCCTGTTGCCGGAGGAGGTCCGTCAGCAGGGCCTCACCGTCGCCAAGTCGGTGCGCAACTTCCTCATGGTGGTGGCCTTTGTCTCCCGCGACGGGCGCCTGAGCAAGGCCGATCTCGGCGACTACGCCAACTCCCTGGTCAAGGACCCCATCAGCCGCCTCCCCGGGGTGGGCGAGGTGACCCTGTTCGAGACCCAGTACGCCATGCGCATCTGGCTCGACCCCCACCGGCTGAATCAGTTCGGCCTGACCCCGACCGAGGTGTGGGCGGCCATCGAGGCGGAGAATGCCCAGGTCTCCGCCGGCCAGCTCGGCGCCCGCCCGGCGGAGGCCGGCCAGCAGTTCACCGCCACGGTCAACGTCCAGAGCCGCCTGAGCTCGGCGGAGGAATTCGGCGCCATCCGCCTGCGCACCCAGGAGGACGGGGCCGTGGTCTACCTGCGCGACGTGGCGCGCATCGCCCTGGGCAGCGAGAGCTACAGCCGCAACGGCCGCCATCTGGGCAAGCCCGCCGCCGGCATGGCCATCCGCCTCGCCACCGGGGCCAACGCCCTGGAGACCGCCGATGCCGTCAAGCGCAAGGTCGCGGAGCTGTCCGCCTATTTCCCGCCGGGGATGGAATACGTCTTTCCCTACGACACCACGCCCTTCGTGCGCATCTCCATCGGCAAGGTGGTGACCACCCTCTTCGAGGCCGTGGCCCTGGTCTTCCTGGTCATGTACCTCTTCCTGCAGAACTTTCGCGCCACCCTCATCCCGGCCATCGCCGTGCCGGTGGTGCTGCTGGGCACCTTCGGCGTGCTGGCGGCCTTTGGCTATAGCATCAACACCCTGACCCTGTTCGCCATGGTCCTGGCGATCGGCCTGCTGGTGGACGACGCCATCGTGGTGGTGGAGAACGTCGCCCGGGTCATGCACGAGGACCGGCTGCCGCCCCGGGAGGCGACGCGCAAGTCCATGGACCAGATCACCAGCGCCATCATCGGCATCGCCCTGGTGTTATCGGCGGTCTTCGTGCCCATGGCCTTCTTCGGCGGCTCCACCGGGGTCATCTACCGCCAGTTCTCCATCACCATCGTCTCGGCCATGCTGCTGTCGGTCCTGGTGGCCCTGACCCTCACCCCGGCCCTCACCGCCAGCCTGCTCAAGCCCCTGGACCACGAGGGTCACGAGCGGCGCAAGGGCTTCCTGGGCTGGTTCAACCGAAATTTTAACCGCAGCGTGGGCCTGTACACCGGGGGCACCGGGTTCATCCTCCAGCAGCGCTGGACCTTTTTCGCGGTCTACCTGCTGCTGGTGGGGGCCCTGGCCTGGCTCTACCCGCGCCTGCCGAGTTCCTTCCTGCCGGACGAGGACCAGGGCATCCTGATCATGCAGGCGGTGTTGCCCGCCGGCGCCACCCTGGAGCGCACCGAGGCGGTCCTGGAGCAGATCGAGCGGCACTTCATCGAAAACGAGCCGGAGGCGGTGAAGGAGTTCATCACCGTGGCCGGCTTCAGCTTCGCCGGTCAGGGCCAGAACATGGCCCTCGGCTTCGTCAAGCTCAAGGACTGGTCCGAACGCCAGCGGCCGGACCTGGGGGTCAAGGCCGTGGCCGGGCGGGCCATGCAGGCCTTCGCCGGCATCCGCGACGCCATGGTCTTCGCCTTCCCGCCGCCGGCGGTGGTGGAACTGGGCACCGCCAGCGGCTGGAACGTCCAGCTTCAGGATCGGATCGGCGTGGGTCACGCGGCCATGATGGCGGCCAAGGGCCAGTTCATGGGCATGGCCAGCCAGGACCCGCGGCTGATGGGGGTGCGGCCCAACGGCCGCGATGACGAACCCCAGCTTCAGGTGGAGGTGGACCGCACCCGCGCCGGGGCCCTGGGCCTGTCCCTGGCGGACATCAACCGCACCCTGGCGGTGGCCTGGGGCAGCGCCTACGTAGATGATTTCGTCCACGAGGGGCGGGTCAAGCGCGTCTACCTCCAGGCCGACACCCCCTTCCGCATGCTGCCCGAGGACCTGGACGCCTGGTACGTGCGCAACAAGCAGGGGGAGATGGTGCCCTTTTCGGCCTTCGCCGATATCAAGTGGACCTACGGCTCGCCGCGCCTGGAGCGCTTCAACGGCCTGCCCTCGGCGGAGATCCTGGGCCAGGCCGCGCCCGGCCGGAGTACCGGCGAGGCCATGGCGGCGGTGGAGGAACTGGTCAGGAAACTCCCGCCGGGCATCGGCCTGGAGTGGACCGGCATCTCCTTCGAGGAGCGCGCCGCCGGGGCGCAGGCGCCCCTGCTCTATACCCTGTCGATCCTGGTGGTCTTCCTCACCCTGGCGGCCCTGTACGAGAGTTGGTCCGTGCCCTTCGCCGTCATCCTCGGGGTGCCCATCGGCGTCCTGGGGGCGGTCCTGGCCGCCCTGGGCCGGGGCCTGCCGAGCGATATCTATTTTCAGGTCGGCCTCCTGGCCACCATCGGCCTGGCGGCCAAGAACGCCATCCTCATCGTCGAGTTCGCCCGCACCCTCCAGGAGGAGGGACGCAGCGCCTTCAGCGCGGCCCTGGAAGCGGCCCGGTTGCGTATCCGTCCCATCGTCATGACCTCCCTGGCCTTTGGCTTTGGCGTCCTGCCACTGGCCATCAGCACCGGGGCGGGTTCCGGGGGGCAGAACTCGGTGGGTACCGGCGTCCTGGGTGGCGTGGCCGCCAGCACCCTGCTGGGGGTCTTCTTCGTGCCGCTGTTCTTCGTGCTGATCCGGGGGCGGCTGCGGCGGGTAAACAGCCCAGCTAACGGCGCCGCCCGCCCGGGCGGGGAGCCGGGGCCTGGGCGGGGACCGGCCCAATCTCCTGACCGCGGGCCTAGCGCTGGACCAGGCCCTGCTCCCGGGGCCAGCGAGGCCCCCGCCCATGGCTGAGCACCCGACAGTGGCCGAGCCCCAGGCGGCCTCGCCGGACCCGGAGGATCGCGGCCAGCTCCGGCGCCGGCAGATCCTGGACGCCGCCGCCGCCTATTTCGTCCGCGAGGGCTTTCATGGCGCCAGCATCGCCCGCGTCGCCAAGGCGGCGGGCATGAGCGCCGGGAATCTCTACCATTTCTTTCCCGGCAAGGAGGCCATGATCGCGGCCCTGGTACAAGGTCGGCTGGACCAGTCCCTGGCCCTGTTCGCCGAGATCGAGGCCGCCACGGACCCCCTGGAGGCCATGCTGGAGCGGGTCGCGATCAGCCTGGAGCAACAGACGGACCCCGACCAGGCCGCCCTGGGCCTGGAGATCCTGGCGGAGGCGGGGCGCAATCCGGCGGTGGCGGTCATCGTCCGTGCCGCCGATGAGGCGATCCGGGAGCATCTGGTCCGCCTCTATCATGGCGCCCGCGAGGCGCGTTGCCCGCCCGGCATGGACGCGGAGGCGGAGACCAACTGTCATGAGGCGGCAGGCCACCACCCTGATAACGAAAGACTTTCCCGTGACTTACACGCCAGGCAATCGGGTGGGTCGGATAGGGTCCTCAGCGGGGACGCGAATCCCGAGGAGGAAGCGGAAGCGGTCACCGAGGTGCTGGTGGCAATCTTTCAGGGCCTGCCGGCCCGGGTCATCAGCCACCCGGAACTCAATAAGGCGCGACTGATACCGGTTCTGCGCCGGGCGCTGGCGTCCTTGTTCCGAGCCCGGCACCGCCACGCCGGGGTTTAAAAGTCGCCCCTTTCACGGTTCCCGATTCGCGCCCGAGGGAGGAGCCCCCTCAATTGGGGAGGTAGCTCTCTCGATGCGGGACGTCATTAAGGGACGGATTCCTATTCCGATAGAGCGGGAAGGGTGGTAAGGCCGTGAAGACCGGGAAAGCCTTGAAGGTCAGGATCAGAGATCGCCGCTGGCACCGGCTTCCATGATCTCGCGCAGGGTGTCACGCACCTTGATAGCCTTTTCCAGGAGTCCCGGCGAGAGTTCCGCGGTGCGGATGACCATGTCCAGGTCCAGGGTCACCAGCCAGGTGTGACCGGCTTGGTCCTCGATCAGGGTGATGCGGCAGGGCAGATAAGCGGAAAAATCGATGTCATGGGAGATCATCTCATGGGCGATGGCCGCGTCGCAAAACTGGAAGATCTCCACCCGCTTGCTCTCGATGCCCATGCTCTTGAGTTGCTGCGAGAGGGGCAGATGGGCAACCAGTTTGAAATTCAGGGCGTTGGCGCGCAGTTTCATCGACTCGATGGCGTCGTCCGCGGAGACCCCTTCCGCCAGCGGCATCTTGAGCACGGTGTCGGCGATCTTGGGCATGGCGGCCGGCTCGGCAAACCCGACGGCGGTCACCAGCAGGGACAACAGGGCCAGCAGGGCTGCAAGGGTCAGTTTGCGCATTTCGAGGGATCTCCTGAGCAGGGCGCGGTCCTCATGGGACGGGACGCGGAATCAGCGATGGATAAAAGCGGGATTTTGGACCTTTCGCCCCCTCCTGGCCAGTGATACCCGGCGGAATATTAGCCTGGCGGAATCCTCATGCCCGTGGGCGTGCTATTCCGGCGCGCCGGCCGCCGGTCGCTCACTCCCCTTCAGCCCCAGGGCGTAGAGGCGGTTCTTCTTTTCGCCGGTGATTTCCGCCGCGAGGGCGGCGGCCTGTTTGAGCGGCAGGGAGCCCATCAGGATGCGCAGGACCCGCTCGCCCTCCACTGCTGCGGCGTCCTGGTCGCGACAACCCTCGACCAGCAGAACGAATTCGCCCTTTTGCTGATCGGCGTCCCCGCTGATGCGTGGGGACAGCTCCGCCAGGGTCCCGGCGAGAAAGGTCTCGAAGCGCTTGGTGAGCTCCCGCGCCACCACCGCCCGGCGCTCACCCCCCAGCGTCTGGGCCAGGTCGGCGAGGGTCTCCAGGACCCGGTTGCCCGCCTCGTAGAAGATGAGGGTGCCGGGTTCCCCGGCGAGGCCGGCGAAATGCTCCCGCCGTCGGGCGTGGCCGCGGGGCGGAAAGCCGAGAAACAGAAAGCGATCACTGGGCAGACCGGCGGCGGACAGGGCGCAGATGGCGGCATTGGGACCCGGGATCGGCACCACCCGAACCCCGGCGGCCCGCGCGGCGGCCACCAGGGGATAGCCGGGATCGCTGATCAGGGGGGTGCCGGCATCGGACACCAGGGCCAGGTCCTCCCCCGCCACCAGACGTTCCAGGAGACGCGGCACCAGGCGGGTCTCGTTATGCTCGTGGCAGGCCGTCAGCGGGGTGCGCAGACCATGGTGGGCGAGCAGCACCGCGGTATGACGGGTATCCTCGGCGGCGATGAGGCTCACCCGCCCCAGGGTGTCCAAGGCGCGCTGGCTGATATCCGCCAGATTGCCCATGGGCGTAGCCACCACGTATAGTACCCCCGGGGATTGGGTCAAGGATTTACCTCCCGCTTATCTGATGTGGGGACGCCAGCCATGCCAACGCCGACTCTGCTCGTCACCGCCCGGGATCCGGCCGTCTCGGCAATCCGTCCCCGCTGGGTTGGGGGCCGCGCCCACGCGCTCTTCATCCTCCTCCTGACCTTGTCCGTGCTGCTGCTAGCCGGCTGCGCCGGCACACCGCGGGAGGGGGCGGGTCCCGCCAGTGGTCGCGAGGGCCCACCAGGAACGTCGACCCAGTCCCAACCGGCCCCCCGGGTCCAGATCGCCATCCTGCTGCCGGAGGCCGGCCGCTACGCCGAGGCCGGCAAAGCCGTGAGGACCGGTATTGTCGCCGCCCAGACCCAGGGCGGACAAGACGCCGAGCTGAGGTTCTACGCCAGCCGCGACCCGCGCCAGACCCCGGAACTGCTGCGCCAGGCCGCCGCCAACGGCGCCAGCCTGGCCATCGGCCCGCTGGAAAAGGAGGCGGTGGACGCCCTGGCCCTGCAGCCAGCCCTGCCCATTCCCACCCTGGCCCTCAACCGGGTGACCAGCGAGGCCGCCCCCGCCAATCTCTATCAATTTGCCCTGGACCCGGAGGACGAGGCCAGCGACGCCGCGCGCAAGGCCTGGGGTCTGGGCTTCCACGGCGCCCTGCTGCTCTATCCCGCCAACCCCTGGGGGGAACGCCTGGCCGGGGGCTTTCGACGTGAGTGGCTAGGACGGGGTGGCACCTTCGCCGCCACCCACGCCTTCGATCCGGAGCAACCGGACCTGCCCCAGGGGCTGCTGGCGGACGCCCTGGCCGGCTCCATCCACGCCGCCCCCGCCGAGTGCATCTTCCTCGTCGCCACGGCCGCCCAGGCCCGCCAGCTCTGGCCCCTGATCCTCGCCAGCGCCCCCGGCCTGCCCCCAGTCTTCGCCACCTCTCACGTCTTTGAAGGCGCCCAGGACATCGAGGGGAATCAACTCCTGACGGGGGTGCAATTCGTGGAAATCCCCTGGATGGTCGACACCTCCCCAACCGACCCCCTGTCCCGCGCCAGCCTGGACCGCGCCCATGGCGGGCTCGACCCGCGCTATATCCGGCTCTACGCCATGGGGATCGATGCCTATCGCCTGCTGCCCTATCTGGAGGGGCTCGCCGCCCGCCCCGGCGCCTTCGTCGACGGCCGCACCGGGCGCCTGAGCCTCGACGACCGGCGACGGGTCCAGCGCGAACTGGTCCTGGCGCGGATGGATACCCTGGGACCCACCCGCCTTGCCAACCGCGCCCGCTGAGACCCCGCGCGAAAAGGGCGCCGACAAGGAGCGCCTGGCGCAAACCTATCTGGAGGCCCAGGGCCTACTGCTGGTGGCGAGCAATTATCGCTGCCGGCGCGGGGAGATCGATCTGGTGATGCGCGACGGCCAGACCCTAGTCTTCGTCGAGGTGCGCTACCGGGCCTCCGAACGCTTCGGTGGCGCCGCAGCCTCGGTGGGCCTGGCCAAACAGCGCCGCTTGCAGGCCGCCGCCGGTCATTTTCTGCAAGGCCATGGCCACGGCAACGCCCTGCCCTGCCGCTTCGACGTCCTGGCCATTGGCGCCGGCGACCGGATCGACTGGATCAGGGATGCCTTTGGCGCCTGGTGATCCAGATCCTGGTCCGCTGACTGCTGACCGCTGTTTTTTGACCAGAATTTCATCCCCCCTCACCCATGGTTACCCGCCGATGTATTGCCCGGAAGCCCGCCCACCTTCGCCACCGCTGACAGTCCGGTCCCGTACCATCCCTCCCGGCGCCAAACCCCGTGCCCGGCTATTTTGGCCAGACCGCGCGCTCCTTGGGACCCAGCCCTCGCTGCGCGTGCCCCGTAGCCCGATGATTAACCCCTGGCAAGCCGCCCGCGTCAGCCTCCTGGCCCTGGTGCTAACCCTCCCCCTCCTCCAGGGCTGCGCCGGGGCCCTGATCGCCGCTGGGGTGGGGGCGGCGGTGGGGGCCACCGTCGTCGTCCGTGACCGGCGGGGGGAGGAGGCGGTGCTCGCCGACGAGGAAATCGAATTCAAGGCCAAGGATTGGCCCGGTTCCGGCTCGGGCTGTCAGGTCGCGGCCACCAGTTACAACCGCATCGTGCTCCTCACCGGCCAATGCCGGGATCAGGCGGCGCGGCAACGCTACGCCGAACGTATCGGCAAGATCCCCGGTGTCAAGCAGGTGCTGGACGAGACCAGTATCGGTCCCTTCGCCAGCCTGCAGCAGCAGGCCGACGACACCCTGATCACCTCCCGGCTAAAGATTGAACTGGTCCAGGTCCGCCTCCCGGGCTTCGACCCCACCCGCGTCACCATCGTCACCGAATCCGGCGTGGTTTACCTGATGGGACTGGTGACCCCGGCCGAGGCCGAGGCGACCGTCGACAAGGCGCGCTACACCCCCGGGGTGGTTAGGGTGGTCAAGATCTTCGAGACCTGGAATAGTGACTCGGGGAACGGTCAATCGGGAAAGGCTGAGACCGCGACGGGTAGCGGCAGCCGGGTCCAGGCCGAGGCTGGGGGCCGGGTAACCGTTCAGGCACCCGCTGCCCAAGCCTTCCCCTCCAGGGGTACGGGAGGAGAAGGAGAAACAGCAACGGGTGCCACGGAAGCCCTCATGGGCCGTGAGGGGTCTGAACGAATAGGGGACCAGGAAGTTACAAGGACGCTAGTATCCTTCCTCCCGCTGAAGACCGGGGCCGGGCATGCGGCCGGCTGAGCCCCTGAGTCGCCAGACCCTGGCGGATCTTCAGGCCATCGCCACGCCCGGGACGTTGCTGACCAGGCCGGAGGACTGCTGGGCCTATGGCTACGACAACAGTCGCCGCCAGGCCCTGCCCCAGGCGGTGGTCCTGGTCGAGGACGTGGCCCAGATCCAGCCCCTGGTCGCGCTCTGTAACCGCGAAGGGCTGCCCCTGGTCACCCGTGGGCGGGGCACCGGCACCACCGGCGCCACGGTCCCGGACCGGGGGGGCCTGGTCCTGTCCTGCGAGCGCCTGGAAGGTATCCTGGACATCGATCCCGACAACCGCCTGGCGATCGTCGAGCCGGGCGTCACCAATCAGGCCCTGCAGCAGGCCCTGGCGCCCCTGGGCTTCTTCTGGCCTCCGGACCCGACCAGCGCCGCCACCTGCACGGTGGGGGGCAATCTGGCCTGCAACGCCGCCGGGCCCCGGGCGGTCAAGTACGGCACGCCGCGGGAGAACACCCTGGGGCTGCGGGTGGTGACCGGCGCCGGCGAGGCGCTGCGCACCGGCGTCCAGACGACCAAGGGGGTGGTGGGTTTTGACCTGACCCGACTGATCATCGGCTCCGAGGGCACCCTGGCCGTCATCACCCAGGCGACCCTCAAGCTGACACCCCTGGCGGAGGCCAAGCGCACCCTGCGCGCCAGCTATGGCGACATCCACGCCGCCGCGGCGGCGGTCTCGGCAATCATGGCCCAGCCGGTCACCCCCTGCGCCCTGGAGTTCCTCGACGGCTCCGCCATCGCCATGGCCCGCCACGTCGCCGATCTGGGCCTGCCGGTGGGGACCGGGGCGCTGCTGATGATCGAGGTCGACGGCCCGACCCATGGCATCGACGAGGCCGCCGCCGCGGTCGCCGCCGCCACCCACCACCCGGGCCTGCTGGAATTGAGGACCGCCACCAGCGCCACCGAGGTGGCCGACCTGTGGCAAACCCGCACCGCCCTCTCCCCCGCCCTGCGGCAGATCGCCCCAAAAAAGATCAACGAGGACGTGGTGGTCCCGGTCTCGCGCCTGGGCACCTTCATCGAGGGGGTGGATCGCCTGGGACGGGAGCACGCCATCCACATCGTCAATTTCGGTCATGCCGGCAACGGCAACATCCACGTCAACCTGCTGGTCAACCCGGACGACCCGGCGGAGATGAGCCGTGCCACCGTTTGCCTGGACGCGATCTTTAGCCTGGTCCTGAACCTGGGGGGCACCCTCTCCGGCGAGCACGGCGTCGGTCTGGCCAAGCGTGACTTCGTCCCTCGGGAACTGGACCCCGTGGCCCTGCGCCTGATGCACGGCATCAAGCGGCAGTTTGACCCCAAGGGCATCCTCAATCCGGGCAAGACCCTGCCGCCCTTGCCCTGAAAAGGCCAGGGCTTTCAGGTATGCGGACTAAACTTCGAGGGAAGTAGGCAGAAAAGGCGGACAAAAAAAAAGGGGGTAGAACCCCCCTTTTTTTGAATCTGGAGCGGGAAACGAGACTCGAACTCGCGACCCCAACCTTGGCAAGGATTTTCAACCACTTAGCACCACGGCGAGACACTGAAATACTATCACAGTGTATCCCCGTGTACATAACCTTTTCAGGGCGTCAACAAAAAACCCGGCTTCCGCCGGGTGGTCTTGCTACCGGGTGACCCGGATCAGGTCCCGCATCAGATCCTCGGGGAAGTACTCCCGGTGCAGGTACGCCTTGAGCCCGTCGGCGGTGATGGTCTCCCCGCTGGCGATCAGCTTGCCCTTGGCCAGCAGGCCAGCCAGCTCGATAGCCTCGGCACTGCGGCGCAAGATCATCAGGATCGCGGGGATGTATCTCAGTTCGATCCCTGGCAGCAGATCCGCTACCGGCTTAGCCAGAGCGGTGATGCGCTCGCTATCAGCGGCAATGATCGCCATCGCCTGTGCTCCGGCCGGTCCGGCTTGCTTCAGTCGCGCCACCAGGGCATCAAAGTCTGTCTGGCTCATTTTCCGCACCCCAGGAGAAATTCCTCATAGCTGCCGGCGACGGCTACCCTTACGCGATCAATGATCTTGAACATGAAGGCTTCCAACTCCGGTTCTAAACCATCGCTCTGAATCGTCAGTTCCACGCCACCGCGATCAAGAAGTCTGGTCTGTGCCTCCATCCGTGCGATTTCCGCCTGCACCAGATCAATCTGCGCTTGGGCCAGGTCTTCTCGGATCTGGTATTCGCGCTCAATCCATTCGGCAAGCTGCGATTGATCCATCAGGCTATCGGCGCCTTGCCAAAGGCTGAATAGCTCCGTCAGCACGTCGCCGGTGTTTTGGAATGACTGCGTGAGCATATCCATGGCCGCCACGGCGCGTTCCGTGTCGGCTTCAATCTGCGCCACCTGGATATCGGCGCTGGCCTCAAAGATGGCCGTGCGCTCGGCGGAGAGGATCTTTTCCCACTCGTAACTACTCGCCCGGATCGCAGGCTTTTCGCTAATGGCGGGCAACCGGTAGA
>CALMDH010000186.1:0-5968 GCA_937862735.1 uncultured Gammaproteobacteria bacterium | reverse complement strand
TTCCCCGCCACCCTGGCCCGGGACGCCGAACGGCTGGTCAAGGGCCTGGGCTATCGTCTGCGGGCGGCCGGGGCCATGGACATGTTCCCCCATACCGCCCATGTTGAATCCATGGCCCTGTTCGAGACGGACTGAGCGGGCACCAGGCAGTTCAGGGCCCTGACTGCCCATTGGGGCATCCAACTCCCGCCGGCGGACCTCGCTCAGCGCCGCCGGGGCCAGATCAGCCAGTCCGGCTGGTATATCTGGTACCTGTTCGGCGCCAATGGACCCTGCTGCGCCTGTTCCCCCGCCATCTGCGGCGGCTGGAGCCCGCCCGCCTCAAGGACAAGCTCGACGCCATGGGCATCGCGGTCACCCTGCGCACCGTCCAGCGCGATCTCAACGCCTTGGCGGCGGTCTTTCCCCTGGAGGCCTCGGCGGGCAAGCCCCAGGGCTGGTGCTGGTGCCAGGGCGCCCGCCAGCTCGATCTGCCGAGCATGGACCCCCATGCCGCCCTGACCTTCCACCTGGTCGAGCAACACCTGCGCACCCTGCTGCCGCCGGCGACCCTGGCCGACCTGGCGCCCTGGTTCGAGGCCGCCCGTGGGGTGGTCGCGGCCGGAACCTCGCGGTTGACCTAATTGCAGCAGAATACGGCCCTTTCAATCCCGGCTGTCAATCGGGTGCAATCATCCCCGGCTGGAGGCCCACATAACGACTCGTTTCGTCGCGTCCCTCGGGCACAATGCCTCTCATGATCAGTGTGACCAGCGGCCACGAATGAAGAGCAATTCAATGAACGCTTCACCTCGGGGGGATCCGCTTACCCCCGGAGGATTATTGCGCCGCGCCCTAATTCTAGCCGGATTCCAAAATGTGCGAAGCAAAAGAATGGTACAAAGATTGGCTATTCTCCTTCTTCGGATGTGTGCTAACATTTTCAAACTAGTTAGAATTTATGTGGAGTTGGCCTGTTTAGGCTAGCAGACCAAGCTTGTCTTCGCTGTAATAGGATGATTCTCTTAAATTCTGTTAGCATCGATTCTGCCTGGCATACCCTACCGAGATATTGTCTAGATAACCTTTATGCAAGAAAAAATGATCAACCTAACACCTGAACAAATTGATTGCGCCTTGCCCCGCGTTGAAAACGGCCTAAAACAGTACATATCATTGCAGGATGATCTGCGGAATTTTGATGTGTCAAAAAATCGAGATTATCAAAGGCGGTTTAATCACTTCTATCGGGTGCGGAGAGGGACTGAATGGCAATCTTATTTTTATAAGCTACTCCAGGATAAAAAAAATACTGAAACGGGGTTCGCTGAAATACTAAACGCAATTTACGAAAAAACCGACAGGTATGAATCGTCATTCGCTAGTAAGTTAGTTGCAACAATTGACCCTAATAAACCAGTGATAGATAAGTTTGTCCTAGCTAACGTTGGTTTGGCATTACCCTATGCCGCCGCAAAGAATAGGAAAGAACGTATCTTATTAACCTACGAGAATCTGAAAGTACAATTTGAGATATTTTTAAATAACAGTGAAAATGGCAGGTACCTTGTCAACAGATTCCGAGAACAATTTCCTAAATATAGTGTTACCGAAGTCAAGATGGTTGACTTTGTTCTGTGGCAAACGCGAGAAATCGCATAACATAAGGCTCGGTCCCTGAGAAAATTATCTCAGCTTTGGAAGGACGGCAGGTGGATCACTGATCCCCAGAGTAAATGCTGAGTATCCAAATTTGTGGTCACTACCCAAAGAAGTGAACAGGGCGGACGGATTTGGGGTGAAAAGACTGCATCCGGTACTTACGTCAGCAAGGCGGCCGCACATAAACCCTATAGCGATGATTTCCGGCTTTACTTCATTATTCATGGCCGGCAGCGGACTTGAGTAAGTATAAAAGATGAGCCCTTTGCCTGGGCGGTGGTATTTTGACCCTTCCAGGATTGCCCGCGCCTGTTTACCCAGCCATGAAGAATAGTAAACGTATTCCAGTTTTAGCCTTTTATTTCAATATGAAAGGTTAATACCCCCGCCTTTCAGGCGGGCATATTTCACTGTAGCCCTCAAGTTGTTAGTGTGAAGAACCACGAGTTCATCGGCGAGGGTCTGACAGGATGGATTATCGCTTCGGCAATCATACTATCAATATAATCGAGAATTAAAACCCCGGCTTTGCCGGGGTACCAAACTAATTTTCACTAAACATCAAGAAATTGACAAAGATGATTAATTTGCCACGGCCGCACACCTAAGATATAAAATAAATCACATAAGTCATCATATTCGCTCCAGTTGTAGGCATATATGCCCTCATCTAGTTCGGCAAAAGGCCTAATGAATTCAGTTATATCACTAGAGCTAATTTCCAATTCTTGAGTAGTGTTTCCCTTATCTCTAATAATATAGTTACGCTCAATTTCATCTAACATGTTACGCACTAGTGTTACATTTTTTCCGCCCAGATCTAATTGTAATTCACCAGCCTCCGAAAAGGTATCTTTCGACATATTTACATGAATTCTAGCATTAGGTATTTTAATGCTACTAATGGTGGTGTGCACATGATCGGAAATGATGCATATATTTTCCCCAAATACTATAAAATAAGTTTTCCTGTAATCACCATCTTTGGTTTGCGCGATTGTTGCAACGAAACTGCCATAATCATTGCCGCCCAGGAATTCCTGAAAGAGATCAGAATAAGATGAACCAAGTAGGTTAGAATCAACATCTCTATTCAAAAAAAACCTGGTTTTGTATGCAACAAACGTTGGAAGATTGGTTGATGTGTTTAAGCATACAATTTTCCCGATTCGCCCGGGATGTAGGGCGAAATCGGTAGCTGGTATTTGAAAACCGCAGCTTGGCATTCCCTCGGTAAATAATATTCTTTTACCTGAGAATACACTACTATCCCTTATATATTCTCCCCATTCCTCCAATTCATCACCTGAAATCACAGAGGAATTACCGTTTAGATCTTCAGCGATAAAGCAATCATCGGAGTCCTTCATGGATTCAGGGGTGATTAAAAATGACGACTCCCAAATGCTATGAAGGAATTGCTCGGTATTTACTTTGCGGTCTAGTTTAAATCTGATGATCGGTGCCGGGTAGCCAGTTAATTTATCTTCCTCAAAACGATAGCCATAATCGTCTTGATCTTCAATAAGCGTAATTCCGTCATATAAAAACTCCATGCTGATAATTTTAGCGTTCTGATATTTTTCATCCATTTGATCCGGCTGCCAGTCAATATTTAATTCACTGCATAATCTTATGTCAAAGATTTCGTCTTCATTGAAGTCAGATAACTCTGGGCGATCTCTCTCGCTTTTGGTCATGGCGAATCTGATGGTTATGTCTTTGCTTGTAGGCATTTTCATACTCCGGTTTTGTCAATTGAAAAGGCTTCTTCAAAAAAATCAGTTAGAAGTGAAATGGTCTTTCTGGAGTGACATGTATTCATGATACTCTCTGCAAACCTTGTCCACGAGCCTTAAAATGTCAAAGTAATTAAATTCCCAAATGCGTTTTGCTTAATTGGAGGCCGATTGATTTGACAGTTAGGCTGGCATAAATTATCTTTTCATATTACTTTCAGCATTTCAACCTATCTCGATTGCCTTGACATACTCTTAGAGTCGGTAAGCACGGCAGATAAGTTTCCCACTCGCTCCGGAGTTGGAGTTCGTTGTTAGGTGCGACCGGGTCTGCAAGCTGAGTCGATGCTGAGTTCATCCCGACTATGCATTTTGCCTGTCGTGCAGACATTGGTGGCCCAGTGCGTTGGCCATGATCTCCTCGCCCACCGTACCATCCCCGCGTGAGATGGCTTATACCAAGCCCAGTTGTGTGGTGACATCATCCTTGAGGGTGGCATGCAGACGCCGTTGCGAGCCTTGAGGTCCCTTTTGCGAATTCGGTTTCGGCGTGACTTAGCGCTGGCAGCACATTGCGATGACATGACGGGCCTTGGTGTGCATATCCCCGCCGGAGAATGGGGCTCCGATCAGGGGCCAGGCCAGGACCGGGTCGTTCGGGTTCAGCAAGCGCAACTGGTCTTTCAATGTGACGAAGTCCGCTTAGATCATGATCGGTACGCGGCGCTAGAAATAGGCGTACTTAGCCTGGAGGATGAGTTTGCGCGTTGCGTCCAAATTGGGATCGGGCATGGTCAGGTCTCCAAGGACTTAAGGTGAACGTGCCGGGGCGTGCGGCGCATGATCCCACCTTTTGGGGGGTCTGAGCAGGTCAATCTGGCAGGGTATTGCGCCTGGTCGAACTGCGAGGTCGCGTAAGGATCGGGGGGCATGATAGGCCCGGGGTGCGACCAAATGGGTCGCAAATTGCCAGAGATTGCCCGATTTGTACGCGACTCATCTTGTCGCACTCACACCGAATCCTGACACCCCCTAACCCCTTGGAGAGAGTGCCATGCCCCTGCGATTCGAGTGGCCGTCTTACCCGCTCCCCTCTGATCTGGTGAACCCCGCACCGGACGATTGGATGACCCCGGCAGACTTGCTGGCAGTCGGGCCGCATCTGCCTGGTGGCGTCCGCCGATGTCGAGGGCGCCAACCCCACCGGCCTCTCCGTGGTGCGCATGCTGCAATGCGGAGAGGCCATCCTCGGCCATTTGATCGGAGCCTTGGCCGCAGTGGCGATCAGCGGATGCCCGGCGGCGGCGGTCATTGCCGTGATGACCACCTCGGAAACTGAGTACGAAGCCGCGGCAGAAGGGGGTGAGGGGGCGACCCCGGCGCCGGCGGATATTCCCGCCGCCGCCCGCACCCTCCACTGATCCGGAGGTGGGTGCTACCCTTTCTCCTCTGTCTTGCACGCGGGGCCATGCCTGGCCCCCATTCCTCAGGAGCCAGTCCGATGACGACCGTCGTGTATTTCCATGGATTCGCCAGCGGTCCCCAGGGACCTAGTCCCAAGACGGACCTGATCCGTGCGCTGGGGCATGACGTGGCCTTGATCGCCACCGATGGCGACTACCGGCCCACCGGCTATCGGGCGGCCTTCGCTCGGCTAGGTCTGGGCCCCATGGCCCCGCTGGTGTTGATGGGAACCAGTTTGGGGGGCTTCTGGGCGCAGCGGTTGGGCCAGGAGCTAGGCCGGCCGTGGATCGCGCTGAATCCGGCGATTCAACCCTCTCAGTCCTTGCAACGGTACATCGGCCCCAATACCCGCTTCGACACCGGCGGGGCCTTCACCTGGACCGCGGCGGATTGCGCGGCCTATGTGGCGGAGGAGCAGTTTGCGTTGCCCTCGGATCTGCCAGGCTTGCTCATCCTCGCGGAGGATGACGAGGTGCTCGACTATCGCCTAGCCAAGGACCTGGCCGGTTCGGCGCGGCTGGTGGTTCTGCCCCGTGGCGGGCATCAACTGCACAATACGGCGGATTATGGGGCGGCGGTTGACACCTTTTTTCGTGAAGGTGGCAAAGGAGACCTCGCCACCAACGCTCAAGAAAGGGCCTCCAAGATATGACCCGGCCCAGTGTAGAGTTTGCCCTCAAGCATGAGTCAAATACTCAGAATATTTTGGTTATAGCTCTCTCGCATCATTTGTTTTCAACAAAAGCAAATCTGCTCTGCGACTCAACGAATCGATTCTGGCCGAACAAATCGCGCGTATATTGGCCTTCTCCGGTCGCCTGGATCATGGATGCACTGATGCTTTTGCCCATTTGGCCAAGCAGCATGTGAAAGTCAACGCTAGCCAAGCCATCGCTACCCTGTATCAACTCCACTTCACTGCCATTGGCTTCCGACAATAGTTGCACGGTAGGGCCATCCGGCATCGCCACGTAAAGTTGAATGTGTCTGGCGTGGATCTTGTCAATAAGATCGGGTATTTTCGAGGGATAGTGATTCTTGAAGACCCCTGTCTCGAACGGTTCGTCTGAGAGGCTGTCTTGAATCTAACTGATTGAATATAATGATCATTTCATGGTAGAATG
>CALMDH010000185.1:0-16118 GCA_937862735.1 uncultured Gammaproteobacteria bacterium | reverse complement strand
TGGGCTGGAGGACGTTCTTGCCGCGCATGCGCTGATAGCGGGCGATGACGTCGCCAATGGTGTAGTTGCGCACATGGCCCATGTGCAGCTTCCCCGAGGGATATGGGAACATGGACAGGCAATAGAACTTCTCGCGGTTGGGGTCTTCCACCGCCTTGAAGGACTGGGCCTCTTCCCAGTAGGCCTGGGCCGCCGCCTCGATGGCGCGCGGATCATAATCGTTTGGCATGAAGGGACTGCTGTGGCTGGAGGGTGATTGATGGTAAGCCGGTCGGGGCCGGGCGGGCACCTGGCAAGGGGGTGATCAGGGCCGACAAAGCGAATAAGGTAAGGGATAAGGGGCGGCATCAGCCGATGGCGAAGTATAGCGGTGGGAGGCGCGGCTAGGCCAATCAGGCACCGCCAAGCGCACCGTCAAGCGCACCGTTAGTCGCGACCCCGACGATGACGGAAGCTGTTCAGCCGCCCAACTCATATCATTGGCGGGTAGATTCACCCCAACCAGTCAACTCGAAAGAGCACCGCATGAGATATGCTCCATCTTTCATCATCAGTAGTGCATCGAAATCCATCATCAAAGTTAGTGAGATAACCGTGAAGCGAAAGAACATCCACCCGGCGCTGGCACTGTTGCTGGCCATCATGCCGGCCATCAGCTCCGCGCAACTCCTCCAGGGGATCAAGGAAGGCGCGGGCAAGGCCGTGCAGGCCGTCGGTACTGCCACCGGCAACGCCGTGGAGGCCGCCGGAACGGTGGCGGGCAAGGCCACTGACGCCGTCAAGGATACCGTCGACTCCTCCCAGCTAAGCCTGCGAGACGAGGCTACTCCCGAGGCGACCCGTGCGAAGCTGGATGCCATGGCCGCGGAGACCCTGATACACCTCTTCGCGGAGCAGCCGGGCAGTCGCGCCCTTTTCGATCGCAGCGCCGGTTACGCCGTCTTCGACAAGCGGGAAGCGAGCTTCTACGTGGTTGCCGGCTACGGACGGGGGGTCGCGGTCGACCCTCGCACCGGCAAACGGGTCTACATGAAGATGGCAACCACGGGCGCCGGCTTCAGCTTTGGCCTCGGTGGCTTTGCCTCCCAAATGGTGATGCTGTTCGAGGATGCCGCCAGCTTCCATGAGTTCGTCAGCCGAGGACTGGATGCCGCCGCCCAAGTCGGCACCATGATGGGGGAGGAGCGAGAAGAACTCGCCCTGCGTTTCACGGACGGCAAGGCCATCTTTATCCTGACCGGCAAGGGCTGGAAGGTCTCGGCCAAACTCACCGGGTCCCGCTACTGGCCGGATGAGGCGCTCAACTCGCGCTGAGGTGGTCACCCGGACCTTCCGCCTACACCTGATCTCCAACACCTGATCTCCATCGCCGGTCATCGTCCCTGACCCGCGTCAATGCGTTCCAGGATCTTCCTTCTCAGCCATATGCGGGCCTACACCAGCCTGCTGGGCCATCTTCTCGGGTCCCATCCGGAAATCGACGGCTACTATGAAATGCACCGGGGTTACCGCACCCCCGAGGACCTGGCCCTGCAGGAGGCCGCCTATCAGCGGGAAGAGGGCCTGAAACCCGGTGGACGCTACCTCTTCGACAAGCTCCTGCACAATGACTATCCCTTGCTTCTGGACCGGATTGGCCAGGAGGAGGCCATGGTGCTCATTGCCCTGCGTGAGCCGGACAGTGCCCTCCCCAGCATCGTCCACCTCTTTCGCGGCCGATCACCCGTGGACCCCTATGGCGAGCCGGAAGGGGCCTGCGGTTATTACGTCGAGCGACTGGCGTGGCTGGAAGCCTTCGCCACCGCCTGGCCGGGGCGCTACCACTATTTCGACGCCGAATGCCTGATGGAACGACCCCAGTCCCTGCTGGCCACCCTCACCCGCTGGCTGGAACTGGGCTCACCGCTCCGAGGTGAATACCGGCGCTTTTCCCGCACGGGCCTGGCCCGGGCGGGCGATTCCTCCGCCGCCATCACCAGCGGCGCCATTCTCCCGCGGGAATGGCGTTACGGGGATATCGCCCTATCCCCGGCACTCCAGACCCAGGCCCGGGAGGCCTACCGAGCTTGTCGCCAGACCCTGATGGCCCAGGCCCGGGCCGTGGAACTTAAGGAATTGGCTAACTGAGATCTTGCGCCCAGTCGTATTCGGAGCGCCGCAGTCAGTCATTCCGCAGCCAGTCATTCCTGCCAACCCGGTGAGGCCTGGGTGGTGTCTGGCGGGGTTGGGATGGCGAGAAAGCCAACAAGGCGGTTTGACGGTCGTGTCCGCCCTCGCTCAGCCCCCCCATCCACCCATCCCGCCGTCATCAGCCCATAACCGGTCCCAGGCGGCCCGTTCCTGGCGGTACCGGCCGAGGGCGGCGATGATCTGGCCCCGACGCCAGGCCCGATGGGAGGGATCGCGGATCCGTTGCCAGGCGGTGGATGCCTCGCCGAAATTACGTTCGATATTGCCGACGAAGGCCAACAGGTCCGCCATGGCCGGGCGCGATGACCACCAAGGCGGGGCTGAGGCGAGCCAGGTTTCCAGCTCACGTCGTTGCTCATCTATGGAAGCCTGATTGCTTCCGTAGAGGGCCAGCAGCCGCGACTCGGTTCGCTCCACCACCTCGCCGAGGGCCGCGGCATCGGTCAGTTCCTTCAGGGTACGCGCCTTTAGCCAATCGACAACGCTGAAGAGCATCAGGTCGCCGAAGAACTGGCGTTCGAACTCGTCACTGATATCCACGGCTGACCGGCCCCTTCCCTCCACGCCGGGCCGGAAGTCGTCCGCGGCACCCCGGGGGGTGATGCGCTGATGGAGCATGGGCAGGTTGACGGAGGCGAACCGGGGGCCGATCTCCGCCTGAATGAGACGACCTGCCGTGGGCCCCGACATGCGCAGCCGAAGCTGGCCGAAGGGGATGATGTACCTCAGCCCGGCGCGGTTGACGATGTAGTTGCCCGGGTAGAGGGTCCGGGCGGGTTCCACGGCCATGAATGAACCGCCGTAGCGGAACAGGCTCCGGCGGGTCAGGTGCTCACCGTGGAAAAAGGCCGGGAGCCGGTCGGCGAGGGCGGCGAGACAGTCGGCGTTGGTATGAACCCCGGGCAACGGACAGGAAAAGGCGCAAGGATCGCGCCTGGTCTCGTAGCCGAAGAGGGCTGCCAGGTCGTGATAGGCCGCTTCCCCCGCCAGAACGCCCTCGGCCCCATGGAATTCGCAGGCGGCGGCGGGGTCCCTGGCCGCCATCTCCCGCAGGAAGGCCGCCAGGTCGCCCATCAGGTTGGCGCCCATGACCGCGGGCGAAACCGGGGGGTCGCCCACCAGCTTCCCCGTCAGCACATCCACCCGGCCGGTCTGGAAGATCCGGTTGATGTAATGGAAGTAGTTCAGCGCCGGGACGATTGTTTCCCCGGCCGTGGCGGCACGGTTGACCAGGAAACGCTGATCGCTGTCCATCAGGAAGAAGAGCGTCTCCTCCCCCGGCCGGGCCAACTCCACCATTTTCAGGTAGCTGAGATTGCGCGTGGCGGCCTGCCCCTTGTGATGGAAGGCCGCGGCGGGCTGATCCGTCAGCAGACCGGCCAACTCGCGGCGCTGGGCCGCCGGGATCGCCATCAAGCTTTCGTACTGGGCCTCGAGCCCGAAATGATGCGCATCGAGCCCCCGCCGGCGGAAGTCCGCCACCAGCGCCCGATGCCGTTCGCGATTGGCCGGGTCCCGGCTGTCCTCCGCCACGACGACGCTGACCCGCTTGAATAAACCCTTTGGCCCCCTGCCGCCATACCCGTAGGCCAGGCAGAGCTGGAGGATGCTCTCCAGACAGAGCTGGAGATGATCGGGTCGATCCGCGATGGGGATGGCGATGATGAAACGGGCCTGGACCACCCCGCCATGGGCGTCGATCAGGGCCTGCTGCTCGCGGAACAGGGCCTGGTAGGTCGCCAGCCAGCGGGAAAAGTCCCCGTCACTGGCCGCCCACATCAGTGGCTCGATGCGGGGAAAAAGGTCGTGGTAACGATCGATCAGGGCCCCAACTTCGAGGTGCCCAAGGTCCGCGGCGCCCCCCCCCAGGAGTTCGGGGTTTTCCGCGGCCAGTCGAAGCAGTTGGGGAATGGGATGGGATGCCATGGCTGCCGCCTATCTTTCAGGGCTGGTCTCGCCACACCCCAGATAACGAATCATATTGGAGGCGTCTTCCTGCCTCGGGAACCCTTCTGCCACCGAGGGTCTTTAACCACCTCGGGGGCGCTTCGCCCCCTCTTTCCCGCGGGCGGCGCGGACTTGTTACCCATTAACTTCGACTACCACGGGCGCCCTTTGCCCTTCCCCCCTGCGGGGGAGAGGTTGGGGAGAGAGGGAGACCTGGGTGATGTGGTCAAGTTTTTGGTTGGAGAATTCCTAACGGTAAGTGACGTAGTTGGGATAGGCATCCCGGTCGAGGATGAACTCGATGAGGTTGATCCCGGACCTCAGGTCCAGGCGCTGAAACAGGGCCTCGCCATCCGCTTCGTCCGCGATCCGAACATGCCGGATACCAAAGGAGGCAGCCAGCAGGGCGAAGTCAGGGTTGACGAAGTCGCAATCCAGAAAACGCCCCTCGAACTGCTGGTACTGATTCTTGCGGATCAGGCCCAGGGTCTGGTTGTTGAACAGCAGGATATTGAGGGGAATCTGGTAGTTGACCGCCGTCATGATCTCCATGCAGCACATCTGGAAACCGCCATCCCCCAAAAAGGCGAAGACCGGCTTGTCGGTCTTGAGCCTGGCGCCGATGGCCGCCGGAATGGCATGGCCGAGGGAGGAGGCCCCGGTATTGGGGACGTAGAGGTCCTGGGGCCGGGTCCTGAACCAGTTCTGCGCGAAGAGGATGTTGTCGTCGATCAGGACCACGCCCTCGCCGAACCGTGCTTCCAGCAGCCCGAAAAAGGCCTTGACCCGATCGAAACGGGCGTCGAAGACCCGCTCGCCCCGTTCCTCCGCCTCCCCGTCGCGGCGCGCCTTGAAGGCGGCCAGGTCCGGCGCCTCCTTGGGCGGCAGTGACCGGCAGGCGGCCTCCAGGGCGGGCAGAAAGCGCCCCAGATCGGCCTGGATGGCCAGGTCCGCGCGATAGACCTTTTCCAATTGGGAGGAGTTGCGGTCCACCTGGATGAGGGTCTTGCCCTCCAGCAGGCCCTTATGCCACAGGTAGCTGGTGCGCTCGTTGTAGCCGGCCCCCAGCATCAGGACCAGATCCGCCTCCCGCTCCAGGTAATGCCGGGCATGCCCCAGGGAGGTGACGCCGGTTGACCCCAGGGCGAGGGGCGAGCGCTCGTCGATGGCCCCCTTGCCCTTCAGGCTGGTGGCGACCGGGATCCGCAGCCGGTCGCTCAGCGCTTGCAACGCCTCCCGCGCCTCCCGGGATTGGGTGCAGCCATAGCCCGCCAGCACCAGGGGCCGCCGGGCCCGCGCCAGCAAGGCCGCACAGGCCGCCACCGTCGCGGGTGCCACTTCGGGCCGGTGCAGGCGCAGGCGCCCGACATCCGGCAGGGCATCGAGGATCTCAGCGCTCACCATCTCCCGCTGGATGTTGACGGGGATGCTGAGGACCACGGGACCCACCTCGTCCAGCAGCAGAGGTCGCACCGCCTGGTTGAGCACGGTCGCCAGGTAGTCGGTCCGCTCGATGAGCTTGTGATAGCGGGTGATGCCGGAAAAGAGCGCCGTCTGATTGATACTGCCCCCCTCCCCCGAGCTCTCCTGGAGCGCGCCGCGACCGAAGATCAGGGTCGGGGCCTCGGCGGTGATGGCAATGACTGGCAGACGGTCCGCGTAGGCATGGGCGATGCCGGTGGCCAGATTGCTGGCCCCGGGTCCCGCCGTGGTGATACAGGCCCCGACCCCGCCGCTGACCCGCGCCAGTCCGGCCGCCATGAAGGCGGCGCCCTGTTCATGCTTCACCAGGATGCTCCGCACCCGGGAACCATGAAGGGCATCGTAAACCGGCAGGATATGGGCGCCCGGCATGCCGAAGAGGGTATCCACCCCCAGATATTCCAGGAAGCGCACTACAAGATGGGCAACGGAAATCTCCATCGGTCCTCCTTGGTGGCGACCCTTGGTATCCCTGGCATTCATGGCGAAGATCTGCCCCTCAACCCCCAGGATCTGCCTTGCACCCTTCCCTCACCGGGTTTGCCGGGCTAACTGGCATGAGGCGGCAAGGCAACCCACTGATAATAAAAGATATTCTAGTGATTTTCACGCTAACCCTCCATGGTTAAGCAAGGGAAAGGACCTCCGCACGGCAACCAGCGCGTGGGGGTCGCCGTGCCTTAGGCCACCGTCCGCCTCCGGCGGACGGCCTCGGCCAGTTCCACCAGCAGGGGCTCGGTGTCGTCCCAGCCGATGCAGGCGTCGGTGATGCTCTGGCCATAGGTCAGTTCGGTATCGGGGCGCCAGTCCTGGCGGCCGGCGACCAGGTGGCTCTCGATCATGACGCCGATGATGCGCCGATCGCCGCGGGCCACCTGGCCGGCGACGTCGCGGCCCACGTCGACCTGCTTCTGGGGCTTCTTGCGGCTGTTGGCGTGGCTGAAGTCGATCATCATGCGCGGTCGCAGGCCGGCATCTTCCATTTCATCCGCCGCCATGTTGACACTCTCGGTGTCATAGTTGGGGCGATTACCACCGCGCAGGATGACATGGGTATCCGGGTTGCCGGCGGTGGCAAAGATGGCCGAGCGACCCTCCTTGGTCACCGACAGGAAGTGGTGGGGATGGGCGGCAGCGTGCATGGCATCCAGGGCGATGCGGAGGCTGCCGCTGGTGGCGTTCTTGAAGCCCACCGGGCAGGACAAACCGGAGGAGAGTTCCCGGTGGCCCTGGCTCTCGGTGGTGCGGGCGCCGATGGCCCCCCAACTGATGAGGTCGGCGATGTACTGGGGGCTGATGAGATCGAGAAACTCAGTCCCCGCCGGCACCCCAAGACCATTGATGTCCACGAGCAGGGAGCGGGCCAGCTTGAGGCCCTCGTTGATCTCGAAGCTGCCGTCCAGGTAAGGGTCATTGATCAGCCCCTTCCAGCCCACAGTGGTGCGGGGCTTCTCGAAGTAGACGCGCATGACGACCAGCAGGTCCTTGTCCAGGCGGTCGCGCACCGGGCGCAGGCGCTCGGCGTAGTCCCGCGCGGCGGTGACGTCATGGACCGAGCAGGGGCCGACGACCACGAGCAGGCGGTCATCCTCGTCGTGAAGGATGTCGCGGATCGACCGCCGGGTGTGATGGACGGTGGCGGAGATGGCATCCGTCAGCGGGTAGAGGCGGATCAGGTCCTCCGGCGCGATCAACTGCTTCATGGCGCGGATGCGCAGGTCGTCGGTCTCGTAACGCATGGGTCTCTCGTCAACGGCGGGGCCAGGTCCCGAAAGGGGTTAGGGTCCACCGGCGTGGGCACGTGGCCCAGGGACCCGGTGGCAAGTCGCGCATTTTATACGCATCGCCATCCCATTTGCCTTGTCCCGGAGTGGAGATAGGCCGAGGGTGGACGCCGCCCCCGCGCGGGGTCGGGCCTCCCGGCGCAAGCGGGCGCCGCGAACGCCCCGCCTGCTTACCATGCGCTCCCGGCGCCAGCGACATTCCACTCACCACGCCGTCAAATTCGTGCCGAAGCGGTTAGAATGCCCCTGTTGCCCCTCTAAACTCGCCCACTCTCAGCCCCCCCACCATGCCACGCGATCGTAGAAACCCTCACGCCCCCGGTAAGTCAGCGATGACCAAGGTCGCGCCCAGTGCCGCTCAGGCCCAGGCGTCCCTGGCGGCGGGGCGTTACCGGGAAGCGATCGAGCAGTTCAAGACCCTATCCCGCGCCGAACCCCCCGAGGTCTGGCGGGAGGGTCTGGCGGCCGCGTACCGCGGTCGCGCCCTGGAACTGGAGGCCAAGGGCATGGGCAAGGAGGCCCTGACCATCTGGGACAATCGCCGGCAGGCCTGCCCGGGGCTAGCGCCCGATCCGCGCCATCTGGCCTTGCTGTTGCGCCTTGGCCAGTCCGAAGCCGCCCTGACGGGCTACCGGTCGCTCCTGGCAGGCGGGGAATCAGCCGCCCTGGCGGAGGTTAGGGGCCATTTCGCCGCCTATTGGCTGACGGAGGAACTCCCGCCTGGTCTGGCCACGGACCCCGCCCTCGCCGAGGACCCTCTGCTCCGCGACGGCAGCACTGCCCGCGCCGCCCTCGCCGCCTGGTGCGCCGGCGACGATGAGGCGGCAGCGGTCCAGCTCAAGGCCATTCCCTTCCGCTCCCCCTACCGGGACTTCACCACCCTCCTCAAGGCCCTGATGAGCCGGGAGAAGGACCCGATCGCCAGCGGAAAACTGCTGGAGCGGGTCGCCGCCGACTCCCCCTTCGCCCCCCTGGCCGCCGCGCTCCGCCTCAGCCTGCTGCCGGACGAGGAGCTGTTGCCAGCCTTGGGCAGGGCCAATCAGCCGTCGCGGGATTTCGTCATGAGCCTGCGGGGCTGGCCCGAGCGCCGCCGGCAACTGTGGCGGGAGACGCAGCGTCTCGGCGACCCGCCCGACCCCGGGCAGATGGTCGTCCTGTTGCGCCGCTATCGCCAGTGCTTTAGCGAACACTGGTGGCACCACATGTTGCGCGCCCTGGGCTTCGCCCTCTACCCCCACAAGGCCCCCGCCGCCCTGAGCCAGGAACTGAACGATTTCGATCATGCCCTCCTCGGCACCCTGATTGACGAACGGGAGTTCCCGCCCCGGGACGTTTATACGTTCTGGACGGAGGTGAAGGATCTCATCGCCCGTCCTGGCCACTCGCCGGCCCCGGGCAGCCCGGATGCCCTGCGCATCGCCCTGATCCAACGCCGGCTGGCGGATCGGCTGGGCCTGCTTCAGAGCAGAATGCGGCCCATGATCGAGCGCGAGCTGGCCGAGAGTCTGGAACTGGACCCGGATTACCTCCCGGGCTATCTACTGTTGCTCCGCCATTACCGGAACCAAGGCAACCTCACCCTGGCCCGCCCCCTCATGGAGCGGATCCTTCAACGCTGGCCGGAGGATGCCGAGGTCCTCAATGAGGCCCTGGAGTTGGCCATCGCCGGGGATGCCTTCAAAAAGGCGGCGGGCCTGGCGAAACGCATCCTCGACCGTGACCCCATCAATCGCCGCGCCCGACACAACCTGTTTCGCGCTCACCTGGCCCATGCCCGCAAGCAGATGAAGCGCAACCGCCATGACCTGGCTCATAAGGAACTGGACCAGGCTGACCGCTGGGCCGAGGGCGCCGAGCACCAGGTCCGGGTGGAACTCCTCCGCGGTCTTTCCCAGCACCTGCTGGGCAAACCGGATCGGGCGGCCCTGCAACTGGCCTGCAACCGCCTGGGGGGAGGCATCACCGGCCGTCTGACCCTGGCCCTGGAGGCGGAAAGCCTGGGCTTCTCGCCCCACCACTTTTTACAGGGCATCGGCCTGACCCCGATCCCCAAACCGGTCCGGGAGGACCTGCTGGCCTATTGCCGCATTCTGCGCACCCTGTTGGAGCAGGAGGACAAGGTCCAGGGTCGCCGGCTGGCGCGGGTCGCGCAACCCTTCCAAGGCGCGCTCCGCCAGGCGGCGCGCCTCCCCTTGGATGCCACGGACTACGAGACCGTCTGCGAGACCCTGCGCCTGGCGGGCCTGGCGGAGCTGCGCCTGGAATTTGCCAAGGCCGCCCTGCGACGCTGGCCCAAGAGGCCCCTGTTCGTGCTCCACCGTTACGAGGCCCAGACCACCCTGCCCGCTCCCGGCAGCCGCTTCCTGCATGACCTTCGCCCCCTGGAGGACGCCCTGACCCAGGCGCGGGCGGAGGGTGACCAGCGCACCACGCACCGTCTCCTCGAACTGCTCAAGGACCAGTCCCCCTTCGATTTCGACAGCGAATTCAATCCCTTCAGTGATTTTGAAGATTTCGGGGAGGAGGACGAGGACGTCATCCCCAATGACGAGCTGGCCGCTGAAATCGCCAAGATGGATCCCGACTCCCTGCTCCAGATCTTCAAGCTGATGCTGGGTCCGTCCTTCAAGGATTTAGAAAAGATCTTCGGCAAGGATGTACCGGGTGGCATACGCCGGATGCTCGCGAGTGGCGAACTCAGCGACCTCCCCCCCGACGTGATCGAGATGCTCTCTCAGCTCGCTGGTCTCTCCTCCCCTCAGCCCAACGTCGGGCCCCGCACCCCATCCCCGCCCCCGGTCCGGCGGCAGCCCAAACCCAAAAACTCAGCCGAACCACGCCCAGGCACTGCCAGCCCCCAACCACCTCCAGTACCCGGAGGCCCGAAGGCGACGGGTCCCTCAGCCTCCCCCGTGGCGGGCCAGCCATCAGGCAAACCAGGGCGCGGAGCCAGGTCGGAGACACCGGCACCCGCCACCCAAGCGGGTCCCGCGCCCCGTGACGGGGACGAACCCGGTGTGAGCCCCAGTAGCCCCCAGTTGGATCTCTTTTAAATGCGTGACCCCTACCTGATCCTCGGTATCCCCGACGACGCCAGCGATGAGGTGGTCCACGCCGCCTACCTTGCGGCCATCAAGCACTGCCCACCGGACCGCGACCCACGGCGCTTTGCCGACCTGCGGCAGGCCTACGAGACCCTGCGCACCCAGCGCGACCGCCTGGCGTGGGAGCTCTTCGACATCACCCCCCCACGGCCCCTCGACCTGCTTGACCGCGTCGCCCCGGCGGGTCCCCCCGGGCGGCCGACCCTGGCCCAATTCCGGGCCCTGCTCCTGCCATGAAACCACAACACCAGACCTTGCTGGCGCGCCTGGCGACCCACCTGGAGCACCTGGAGCAGCAGGAAGCGGTCGGTTTGCCGCCCGGGTTCCCGACCCCGGCCGAGGCCCCGGACCTCTTCTCCCTGCTCACCGAGCTGGCGGCGCTGCGCAACGAGGTCAAGATCGAGTCCCGCCAGGTCAAGGCGGCCCTGGACCAGTTTGGCGAGCTCTTTGATCTCTTGCGCGACGCCCACCGTCGCCTGCAGGATGATCTGGATCGCCAGCGCGAACGCGCCGCCACCGAGCGTCGCCAGGCTGAGCAGGAACTGCTGCTGGAACTGCTCGAACTGCGTGATCGCCTACAGGCCGGCCAGGAACAGGCCGCACGCTACCAACCCGGCTGGCTGGCGCGGCGGGGGGGTGCCGACCGTTTCGTTGCCGGCATGGCGGATGGTCTGACCATGAATCTCCGTCGCCTGGACACCCTGCTGGAAGGCCGTGGGGTGACCCAGATCGAGGCCCTGGACCAGGCCTTCGACCCCCATGTCATGCAGGCCGTGGACACGGCCCACGCCCCCGACCAGCCCAACGGCCAGGTGGTCGCCGTGGCCCGGGCGGGTTTCCGTCGTGACGGCCGCGTGCTGCGCCCGGCGGACGTCATCGTGAACCGGCTCGCCTGAGTCCCAGTCCGCTATCCGTATGACCGGTTATCCGCATGCAAGAACCTGGTACCTTCATCCTGCGGTAGGGCGAAAGACCCGCCATGAGCGTCAGCCGGGACGCCCCGCCATCCTCGGCGGGTTCGACCTGGCCGCCTGCCTGAGCGCGCGCCAGTCTGCTTCCCCCCCCCCCCTCTCCCCACCATGTTCAACTATCCGATAGGGCAAGATTTGTGAGCGAAATCATCATCGGCATCGACCTGGGTACCACCAACTCGGAGGTCGCGGTGATCCGCGATGGCCGCCCCGAAGTCATCGCGGTGGACGGTTCCAAACTCTTGCCCTCGGTGGTTGGCCTAGCGGACGATGGCACCCTGCTAGTGGGCCAGGCGGCCCGCAATCAGTACGTCCTGCACCCGGATCGGACCGTCAAGTCCATCAAACGGCGCATGGGTGAGGACACCCGGGTGGCCATGGGGCACGAGAGCTTCACCCCCCAGGAGATCTCGGCCTTGATCCTGGGACGGCTGAAGCGCGCCGCCGAGGACCATCTGGGCGAGACCATCACCAAGGCCGTGATCACGGTGCCGGCCTACTTCTCCGACGCCCAACGCCAGGCGACCCGTGACGCCGGTCAACTCGCCGGGCTGGAGGTGGTGCGCATCATCAACGAGCCCACCGCCGCCGCCCTCGCCTACGAGGTCGAGCACGTTGGGCGCAAGCACATCCTGGTCTACGACCTGGGGGGTGGCACCTTCGACGTCTCGGTGGTGGGGGTGGAGAAGGACGTGGTCGAGGTCCTCGCCAGCCATGGAGACAACCAGTTGGGGGGTGACGACTTCGACGCCCGCATCCTCGACCACCTCGGTGACTGGCTGAAGCGTGAGCGGGGCGTCGACCCCACCGCCAATCGCCAGGCCATGGCCCGCCTGACCCGCGCCGCCGAAAACGCCAAGATCCAACTCTCCGACGCCCCCTTCGCCCGCGTCGAGGAGGAATACCTGCTGGAGGGCAAGGATGGGCCCGTGCACCTGAGCCTGGAGTTGAGCCGCGAGGATTACGAGGCCATGATCCAGTCCTACGTGGACGAGACCCTGGCCGCGGTGCATATCGCCCTGGAAGGGGCCAAGCTGCGGGTGGCGGACCTGGACGAAGTCCTGCTGGTGGGTGGCGCCACCCGTACCCCGCTGATCCAGCGCCGGTTGGAGAAGGATCTGGGCCTCCAGCCCCGCGGCGAACTCGACCCCGACCTGTGCGTGGCCACCGGCGCCGCCATCCAGGCGGCGGTCATCGCCGGCCAGCGGGTCTCCCAAGTACTGGTGGATGTCACCCCCTACACCTTTGGCACCAACGCCATCTCCGTGCTCGACGGCGAGATGTACCCCTACACCTACATCCCGCTGATTCGCAAGAACAGCCCCATCCCGGTCACCAAGAGTGAGGCCTTCTCCACCGTCTATGACGAGCAGGAGACCATCGAGGTCAACGTCTACCAGGGCGAGGACCCCGACGCCCTGAACAACATCCGCATCGGCTCCTTCCGGATCGAGGGCTTGAGCAAAGTGCCGGCGGGCAATGTCATCGTCACCACCTTCTCCCTGGATATCAATGGGATCCTCAAGGTGACCTCGCGGGAGAAGCGCACCGGCCTGGAAAAGCACATCACCATCGAGAACGCCACCTCCCGCTTCGAGGAACAGGAGATGAGCGCGGCCCGGGAACGGATCGAGGCCCTGATCGCCGGTGGCGACGCCCAGGAAGGCCAGCGCGAGTCGGTCAAGGCCCAGGCCCTGATCGAGAAGGCCGAACGACTCATGGAAGGTGCCGGGGCCGAAGATCGCGAGGACCTGATCAACGGCATTGAGGCGGTGCGCGATGCCTTGGCCGGGGATGACCTCATCGCCCTGGAGGAGACCATGGCCGCCCTCTCGGATCTGATCTTCTACCTCCAGTCATGAGGGGACCAGCCGGCACCTTCCCAGCAACGCAACCAGCTCCCTGATCAACCACTGTCAGCCCATGGAACGTTGTCCCAATTGCCACGCCCGGGTCCAGGAAGGCCCTGTTTGCCGCCGTTGCGGCATGGATCTGGGCCTGCTCTTCGCCGTCGAAACGGCGGCGGAGCAGCACCTGCGCCAGGCCCTGCGTCACCTGAGCGACGGGGAGGATGCGGCGGCGATGCGCAAGCTGCGTCGCGCCCAAGGTCTGCGCCATGACCCGCTCGCCGGGTCGCTGCTGGAACTGTTGACGGTCGAGTCCAGGGGCCAGAAAGCGGTTGCCAAGCCCCAGGCTACTCCCCCGGCCACCCTGCCACCCTCGGACTGGTATCTGCCCTAGCGGACCCGGATGGCGCCTAAACCGGCACATCCTCAGCCGCGTCTGAGGTGGGTGCGCGGGGGAAGATGGGATATGTGGATGCCGATGCTTCGAAGCTGTCCGTCAGTTCGTTCCCGAGGTCAGTTTGCCCCTGCGGGGACAAAGCGGGAACTAGCCCTCTGACGCCTTTTTAATGTCCGTGATTGGACGGGAGTGAGTTGAATCGCCATGAGGCGTTACCTAGGCGGACAGGACCCGAGACCGGCGCGGCCGGAACGGGAGCCATGGCGAACGGCGCTGGCGATCGCGCCGCGACCTCCCCACCGCATTAGCCTGATGCTGGGTGGCTTCTTGGTAGCGGGGTTCCTGGCCCTTTCCGCCCAAGCGGAGGCTATCCGCCCGGATGCCTGCCTGGAGATCCTCAAGGCGGGCCAGATCCCGGTGGCCCGTCTCCAGGCCGAAGTGGCGGACACCCCCGCGGCGCAGCGGCAGGGGCTGATGGAACGGGTGTTGACCGATGACGCCAGCGGGATGCTGTTCGTCTTCCCCGAGGCGGCACCTCGCGCCTTTTGGATGCGCAACACCCCGGGCTCCCTGGACATGTTGTTCGCCGATGGCGCGGGGCGAATCGTCCACATCGCTCGGGAGACCCAGCCCTTCTCCGACCAGCGCTACCCTTCCCACGGTCCCGCCCAGTATGTGCTCGAGACCCGGGGTGGCTTCACCGCGCGCCAAGGCATCGCCCCCGGCATGACCCTCGACTGGCAGGCGGGTCCCTGTGTCGGCCCACTGACAAAGTGATGATGACCTCATGATCGCCGTCATCGACCGCTATCTGCTCAGGGAGGTGTCCAAGATCTTCCTGGCCGTGCTGGGTACCGTCCTGCTGATCGTGGTCAGCCTGCTCATGCTCCGCGCCCTGGAGGACATCAACGCCGGCGCCCTGGCCTCCGACATCGTTTTGCGCTTCATGGGCTTGCGCATCCTCAGTGACCTGCCAAGCCTGCTGCCGCCCGTCTTCTTCGTCGCCGTGCTCCTGGCCCTGGGACGAATGGCCCAGCACAGCGAGCTGATCGCCTTCTCCGCCTGCGGTATCGGACCGATCCGCACCTACCGCGCCCTGTTTTTCGCCGCCGTCCCCGTGGCCTTGCTGGCGGCCTGGCTTACCCTGCACGTGCGGCCACTGGTCGTCGGCGAGCTCATGCAGATCCGCACCCTACAGCAGGACGAGGCCCAACAGTTGTTCGGGATCAAGGCCGGGCGTTTCTATCAACACGACCAGGGCCGGATCACCCTCTATGTCGACGAGATCCAGGGTGGCAGCCGGCTGCGCAACATCTTCATTCACGACCAGCGCGAGGACGTCACCAAGGCCATCCTCAGTCGGGAAGGCCTGCTGCGTGAGGAAGAGGGGACCGGACGGCAATTCGTCACCCTGCTTGACGGCCGGCGCTATGACGGCAAGCCGGGTACCGCCAACTATGCCATCGGCGAATTCGATCGTTACAGTCTCCGCCTGCAACCCCGGCAGGCGGATGACCTCCAAAGTCAGAAGCGCGCCACCTACCCCACCCAGGCCCTGCTCGTCTCCGGAGATCTCAAGGATCTGGCGGAATTCCAGTTCCGCCTGTCGAGTCCCCTCGCCATCATCACCCTCACCCTGCTCGCCGTGCCCCTCACCGCCCGTTCTCCCCGGCAACGCAATACCTGGCGGATGTTCATCGCCTTTCTGACCTACATCAGCTTCTTCAACCTCCAACGGGTGGCGACCAACTG
The DNA here is from genome assembly GCA_937862735.1 of uncultured Gammaproteobacteria bacterium. Lineage (GTDB taxonomy): Bacteria > Pseudomonadota > Gammaproteobacteria > Chromatiales > Chromatiaceae > M0108. The sequence continues at coordinate 644 of CALMDH010000185.1, read as the reverse complement.
GTATGAATCCGGGGCCACCCCCCCCTGGCTGGGCAGCCTCTGGTATCAGGTGGCGGTGTTGGGCCTGGTCCTGGCCCTGGTCCTACCCACTGGTCGCTGGTGGCGGCGATTCCGGCCGGCATCCACCTCATCCACCTGAAATCCTCTTAGGCCAGCAACTACGGGAGCGGCAACGCCTCAGCCAAGCTACCTGTACCGATCTGGGATTACAGACCCTACCGGCCACCTTGCTCCCGCCGCGCGCCGATCTCATGGCCCACCTGCGCGGTATCCTCTCCCGGTGGTTGTACCCAGACCAAGGTCGCCACGCACGGTAGCACCGGCCAATCCCGAGTCTCCGACCTAGCAGCCTGTCGGACTTCAGGCGCGTGTAGGCCAAGTTGGACAAAAATTGATCGATTTCGCTTCTTCTGCGCGAAATCTGGAGCACTTGATCTCGATGAAACCTCAAATTTTCGCGTAGCGACAAAGTGCGAGGCTAAGTCCGACAGACTCCTAAGCCCAAGGGAAAGGGAACGAATTCAGCCTGGACAGGCTGGTGACTCTACCCTCTCCCCCGCCACCGCCTCAGCCGGCGCCAACCCCCCACCAAAAAGGGTGCCCTTTGGCGCCCTTCCCTTCTCAAGCCACGACCGCCATCGGGG
>CALMDH010000184.1:0-41742 GCA_937862735.1 uncultured Gammaproteobacteria bacterium | reverse complement strand
TGGCTTCCCGTCAGGGAAGACCGCCTATTCTAGCGATCTCGGCGACGGTGTCAAGACCTTCTTGCGCCGGCGGCGCCCTGACTCTCCGGTTGCGCGCCTCCGGGCTGGAACCTACCTCCTACCAGGCTTCCTGGCCGGGGGGTTCGGCCCGCAGTGCGCGCTCCGCGGCGCTCTTCCGTGATGGCCGCTTCCCTGCTCCTCACCACTCTTAGAAGTGGCCGCCGCTCCCGGCGCCGTCTCGCGGGCCGCTCAGGGGCCCAACGAGAAGCGCGCATTCTACAGCCTAGCAGCACTCTGTCAAGCTCAGGCTGAAGGGATAGCACAGATCGAGGGGCTCGGGACTGGTAAGGGATAAAAATTCCTTCGTTAACGGTGAGTTATGACCGGCAATGGCTTTGTCGAAGGGGGGGGTCTGGGGGAAAATGGGTATCTTCAGTTCGCTACAGACGCAAGGCTGACGCGCGCAAAACGACGCTTGCCGACCTGCAAAATACATTTAGTCCCTGAACCAATTAGCAGGGCCTTGTCCTCTACCTGCTGTCCATCCAGGCGCACACCACCTTGTTCTATCAAGCGCATCGCCTCTGAGGTGCTTTTGACCAGCCCGGCCTCCTTAAGAAGATGGGTAATCCCAAGTCCACCGGCCCGTCCTGGGAGCAAGATTTCGGGTATATCTTCAGGGATAGCCCCCTGTTGAAATCGCGCGATGAAATTCTCCTTGGCTCGGGTTGCGGCAGCCTGCCCATGGAAGCGCGCCACCATTTCCTCCCCAAGACGGAACTTAATATCACGGGGATTGAGCCCGTCGGCCACCGAGCGTCGCCATGTTGCGATTTCTTCCAGAGGGACGTCACTTAGCAGTTCGAGATACCGCCACATGAGTTCGTCCGATATGGACATGAGCTTGCCAAACATCTGCTCGGGGGGCTCAGAAATCCCGATATAATTACCGAGGGACTTGGACATCTTCTGTACCCCATCCAGTCCCTCCAGAATGGGCAAAGTGATGACTACTTGTGGCTCCTGGCCATAAGCCGCCTGAAGTTGACGACCAACCAACAAATTGAATTTCTGATCGGTACCACCCAATTCCACGTCCGCTCGCAGGGCCACCGAGTCATAGCCCTGGACCAGGGGATAGAGAAACTCATGGATGGCGATCGGCTGTCCAGTCTTGAAACGCTTGGAAAAATCATCGCGTTCAAGCATGCGGGCCACGGTATGGCGGGCCGCCAATTGAATCAGGTCCGCCGCCTGCATCTCCCCCATCCAGGTGGAGTTAAACACCACTCGCGTATGCTCGGGACTGAGCATGGTATAGACCTGCTCCTGATAGGTACGGGCATTAACCATAACCTCCTCTTTACTCAACGGCTTACGGGTAGCGCTTTTTCCCGTTGGATCACCGATCATGCCAGTGAAATCACCGATGAGGAAAAGTATCTCATGACCAAGCCGCTGGAACTGACGCAACTTATTGATTAGGACCGTATGTCCCAGGTGCAGATCGGGAGCCGTGGGATCAAAACCCGCCTTGATCCGCAGCGGCCGCCCCTTGGCCAGCTTTACGCGCAGGGCGTCTTCTACCAGGATTTCTTCCGTTCCCCGGGACAGGATGCTCAACGCATCGTCAACAGCAATCATGGACAGGATCTCCGGCTGAAAAAGGTGCTGATGGTAGTCCTTACCTGCTGTAGAGGGTTTCATCAGAGGAGGCTGGAAACGCGGAAGGAGAAAGTGGTTTCCAAATCAGTGGCTTCGGGGTTAGACTACTCAGTCTGATTTTCCTGAAATTTCGACAAGAGTCTCGTCTCGATAATGTACGATTACAAGTATCGCCAGGTCGAACCAAATTACAGGAAGCGCAATCGCCGTCTATTCTTACCGTTGGCCTTGGTGTTCGTCACCGCCCTGGTGATCGGTCTAGCTCTCATTTATCTGCCCGATTGGCTCCAAGGGCTGTGGGGTAGCACAGGCGATCTGAATCATGACCTGAACCGGAATGTCATCCCCTTGACCCTTCCGCCCAAGCCCATGGATTCAGCCCCCATCTGAATATCCTCCTACGGGGTTCCCGGCAATGACCATTGTTCGTGGAGAGGCCTGATCATCAAGCTGAGAAAGAGGATCCGCAGCCACAAGTCGTGGTCGCATTGGGGTTACGAATCACAAACTGTGCCCCCTGCAATCCCTCGGTGTAATCGATTTCGGCCCCCATAAGGTATTGCATGCTCATTGGGTCGACGACCAATTTCACCCCATCAGTGATAACCTCGGTATCGCCATCCTGAAGCGTCTCCTCAAAGGTAAAGCCGTACTGAAAGCCTGAACAACCCCCGCCCTGGATATAGACGCGAAGCATGAGGCTGGGATTACCTTCCTCGGCGATCAGATTGGCTACTTTGGCGGCGGCCGCGGAGGTGAAAATCAGCGGAGATTCAAGGGGGGAAACATCGGTCATGGGTTAGAACCTCAGAGATAAACGAGATGTGAGGATGGTGAAATGCGCTTGCGGCAACCGATATTCAAGGCCGGGTGGATGAGGGGGCCAAGTCCTGTTTCCCATCAGCAGCACTTGGGGGGGCGGGCGCATCAACCTCATGGCCAAGGTGAACCAATCCACCCTGCACCTGAGCTCCATCGTCAATCGTCAGCGCGCCATAGTAGAGGGACCCGAGAATACGGGCTCCAGCCGCTAGCAAAGCGCGTTCGCTGGCATGAACATCACCTTCCACCCGACCATCGAGCACCACATAGGGGGATTCCAGATTGCCCTGGATGACGCCGGTAGCGGAAAGGGTAACCGCTGCCTCCCCCGTTGGAGCAATTCCGGCAATCACGTTGCCAAGGACATGGCCATCGATGTGTAGCCCGCCGACAAAACGCAGATCACCCTCGATCTGGGTTCCCTTGCCGATCAGCGTTTCGTAGGGCGGGAACCTGAATTTCTTCTTTTTACCCATCCCTAACCTGCTGATAGCTCTTCATCTTTAGGGGAAGGAACGGATCGGGTCTCAGGCTGGAGTGGCCAGGGAAAGGACTCAGTGGTCGGGATAAGCATTTTGCTCAAGGGTTCGATTTCTATTAACAGGCCCTCGGCCTCAACATCGGACGGGACTTGCAGCTTTCCCTCTACCTGCTGAAAATGTTTGAATTTCAGCTTTAAGCCCTCTGGCGAGGAGCCGGGAAGCGGGTCTATCCCCAGTTCGAGGGGCGCATTGTTGCGCCGGCCGATTAGCTTGATCGTCACCTTGGCCAGGGATTCCTGATAATCCGGGATCAACTGCCTGACCGTGAAACTGTAAGCGAAGACTCCGTCCTCCGCCGTGGGTGTCAGGATAACATCCTGAATCCTTAGAATCCCCCCTCCTCCTTGGCGAATCAACCGCTTGAGGGCGGAAAGTTCCTTCTCAAGCGCCAGTCTATTTTCCAGTTCCTGCTTCAAACCGTCTTGAGCGGCGAGCAAGGTATCCCGGTCCAGACGCTGGCTAAGTTCCAAGGTAGCCTTGTCGGCTCGCAGCGCGTCTAACTGCTCAGTCAGGGAGAGATTTTCTCGAGTCAGGGTTGTAATCAAGGCCGCAAGGCCCTTGGCCTCCTCCCGGGTCGCGAGGACGCCCGCAAGAAAGGCCCCAATGATGATGACCAACAGCAAGGCGCCCAGTATCAGCCTGCTCGTCCATCCCCATACCGGATTAAGAACGATACGGGGTGAGGGGACGCGCCAGGCCTTGGACATGCCCAGTCACCCTCAGGGCAGCAAGGCCAAGCCCTCCAGGGCCTGGGTCTCCTCAAAGCCAAACATCAGGTTCATGTTCTGGATGGCTTGACCGGCCGCGCCTTTGACGAGGTTGTCAATGACGGACTGCACGACGGCAATCCCTTGTCCCTGTGGTTCCATGACCGCGATCCGGCAGTCGTTGGAACCCCGGACTGACCGGGTGTCCGGACAGGTGCCGGCAGGCATGACATCCACAAAAGGCTCTCCCTGATAGCGATTCTGATAGAGATCCTGGAGTTTGTAACCTGGTTCTCCCAGCCGGGCGTATAGGGTCGCCTCGATGCCCCGGATCATCGGCAGAAGGTGAGGCACGAAAGTGAGACGCGGTTCGCCCCTGGCGATGGATGCGAGGTTCTGAAGGATTTCCGGCTGATGGCGATGCCCCCCAACCCCATAGGCCTTAAAGCTCTCGCCAACCTCGGCCATGAGCATCCCCACGCTTGCCTTGCGCCCAGCACCGCTGACGCCCGACTTCACATCGGCCACCAGCCAGTCCAGATCAACCAGACCCCGTTCGAGCAGGGGCAGAAAACCCAGGGTTACGGCCGTGGGATAACAGCCAGGATTGGCGATGAGGCGGGCACCGCGAATCGCCTCACGATGCATCTCGGGCAACCCGTAAACCGCCTCGTCCAGGAGGTCGGGGCAGGCATGGGGCATGTCATACCAATGCTCCCACACCCTGGGGTCCTTAAGCCGGAAATCAGCCGCCAGATCGATCAGCTTGACGCCACGGGCAAGCAACTCCGGCGCCATCTTCATGGCGGTACCGTTAGGGGTAGCGCAGAAGACCAGGTCGCACTCCCCCAAGCGCCCCAGATCGGGTTCGGTGAAGGCAAGGTCTACCCGGCCGCGCAGGTGGGGGAAGAGATCGGCGACGGCCAGCCCAGCTTCACCCCGCGAGGTGATCGCAGCCAGTGTTACCCGGGGATGGCGGGCCAACAGGCGTAGGAGTTCCGCGCCAGTGTAACCGGTGCCGCCAACGATACCGACTCTGATCATGCTATTAGGGGGCCTAGGTAATGGGTCATTCGCCTTGGATGCCAAGCCGATTGACGACAACCGGAGGATGGCCAGTCAGTGGGAGATTGGGGGGCCGCGCCCGAAAACAGGCGCGGCGATTCAGCGATACGGAGAAAAACTGACTTATCCGCAACCGCCCCCGCTGGAGCCGCAACTGCCGCACCCCCCACCCATGGAGGGCAGGTTATTGAAGACAAAGGTAGCGGCTCCATCGCCCCGATCGACGAAATCGATCTCGACACCCCGCAGGTAGGGCAGGGTGCCGTCATCGACGATGACCTTAAAACCCTCACAGTCTAGGACGCCGTCGTTGTCGTTGATGCTATCGGTGAAGGTCATGCCGAAACTGATACCACTGCACCCACCTGGGGTAGCAAAGACGCGCACGCCCTGGATGCTCTCCTCGACCTGCGCAAAAAGTTCGCCCATCTTGCTCTGGGCCGGATGGGTCAGGGACAGATCTTGATCTGTGAGGGCAGCCAACATGGAATGGTCTCCGAAAAAGCCAAGGATTTGACTCAAGAATATCAAAGAACCCGCGGCCATGCCAGCAGGGCGGGTCTCACCAGATCTGCGGAGAATCGAGCGCAAAGCCCTCCACCGCTCAAGATCAGGCACCTTCAGAACTCGAAAGGCAGCACCCCATCCGGCCGCATGAAGGGGCAAAATTATCTTAAAAAGATTGTAAAATATCGCGTTTTACCCCGCCTTGCGACTGGCGACATGGCAGATCTAGAGCTATCCCCCATCCTCCTGTGCATCGGTGGCCACGACCCGACGGGCGGCGCCGGCATCCAGGCCGATGCCGAGGCGGCCAGAGCCGCCGGCATCCATGCGGCAACCGTGATCACCTGTCTGACGGCGCAGAACACCGCGGGCATCCGGGGTCTTTGGCCTCAGAGTCCAGAGCAGATTGAGACCCAGTGCCGTCTCATCCTCGCGGACAGCCGGGTCAAGGCCATCAAACTGGGCCTGATCGGCAGTTCGCACCTCGCCCGCTGGCTCTGCCAATTCGCCGACGAACACCCGGACCTCCCCTTGATCCTGGACCCCGTACTCGCCTCAGGGGCGGGACAATCCGTCGTCGACGCCGCCCTGTTCAATCAGATACGCGCTCACCTCCTGAGCCGCTGTCTGCTGGCAACGCCGAACCTCCCCGAGGCCCAGGCCCTGAGCGGGGCCCAGGCCCCCGAGGACTGCGCCCGGCGCATCCTGGCCAGCGGCTGCCGCTGGGTCCTGATCACTGGCACCCACGCCGAGACCGCCGAGGTCATCAACCACCTCTATGGCCAGGACGGCAGTTACCAGGCATGGCGTTGGCCCCGCCTGCCACATAACTACCATGGCTCGGGATGTACCCTGGCCAGCGCCATCGCCGCCCGCCTCGCCTTGGGTCAAGCTCTGAAACCGGCCGTTGCCGAGGCCCAGGAATTCACCTGGCACAGCCTCCAGGCGGCCACACGTACCGGAAGGTATCAATGGACCCCTGACCGCCTGTTTCGCCTTGAGCCTCCCCTCGGGGCCAGGGGCGTGCCGCAGCCAAGCATGGACCCCAGGACTGCGCGGCATGCCAACGCCCCGATTCACCGCGCAGGACAGGAGACGCAGACCAGCACTGAACCCGGTCCAGCAACACCCCGCCCCGCATCCCTAACCCATGGGGATAACCCGCCATGACCCCCCTGCGCGGTCTCTACGCCATCACCCCGGAAGAACCGCGGGAAGATCTGGCGGACCTGGTCACCAAAGCCCTGATAGGGGGCGCTCGACTCATCCAGTACCGCGACAAGGGCCAGGATCAGTCCCGACGCCTCTCTCAGGCTCAATCCTTGCGTGCTCTTTGCCAGACGGCAGGCGCCCTGTTCATCGTCAACGACGATCCCTCCCTGGCCGCAGCCAGTTGGGCTGATGGCGTCCACCTCGGTCGTGACGACCCGGACCTGGCCGAGGCCCGTGCCCTGCTGGGTCCCGAGGCCATCATCGGCGTTTCCTGTTACAACCGCCTCGACCTGGCCCACTCCGCCCAGGCCAAAGGGGCCGACTATGTGGCCTTCGGCCGTTTCTATCCCTCCGGCACCAAACCCTCCGCCGTCCAGGCCAGTCTCGACCTGTTGCGCCAGGCCCGCCGCGAACTCCACCTCCCTCTGGTTGCCATTGGCGGCATCACCCCGGAGAATGCTGGTCCCTTGATCGCCGCTGGCGCTGACCTGCTCGCGGTGGTGAACGGCATCTTCGCCGCCCCTGACGTGAGCGCCGCCGCCCGGGCCTTCGACCACCTCTTTGCCTGACCGGCGATGGGGCTCACCCCTCGACCCGCTCCCTGACCTCGTCCCCCCTGACCAGGAGAATTTGCGCCATGTCCCGATCCCACGACCTCTTCGCCGCCGCTCAGCGCCACATCCCCGGGGGCGTCAACTCCCCGGTGCGCGCCTTCCGCAGCGTCGGCGGGGACCCGGTCTTTTTCGAGCGCGCCACCGGACCCTATGTCTACGATGCCGACGGCCAGCGCTACATCGACTATGTCGGTTCCTGGGGTCCCATGATCCTGGGCCATGCCCACCCAGAGGTCATCGCCGCCGTGAGCGAGCGTATCCAATCCGGCCTCTCCTTTGGCGCCCCCACCGAACTCGAGACCCGCATGGCGGACAAGGTCTGCGAACTCGTCCCTTCGATGGACCTGGTCCGCATGGTCAGTTCCGGTACCGAGGCCACCATGAGCGCCATCCGCCTCGCACGCGGCTTCACGGGGCGCGACCGGCTGGTCAAGTTCGAGGGTGGCTATCATGGCCACGCCGACTCCCTGTTGGTCAAGGCCGGCTCCGGCGCCCTCACCCTGGGCGAGCCCAGTTCCCCCGGCGTCCCCGCCGCCCTGGCCGAACTGACCCTGACCCTCGCCTACAATGACCTCAATCAGGTCCGGGACCTTTTTGCCCGCATGGGTGACGAGATCGCCTGCATCATCGTCGAGCCCGTGGCGGGCAACATGAACTGCATCCCGCCGGTCCCCGGTTTCCTGGAAGGCCTGCGCGAGATTTGCGATGCCCACGGTGCCTTGCTGATTTTCGACGAGGTCATGACCGGGTTCCGGGTTGCCCTCGGCGGAGCCCAGGCCGTGTACGGGGTCACCCCGGACCTCACCACCCTGGGCAAGATCATCGGCGGCGGCATGCCGGTGGGCGCTTTTGGTGGCCGCCGCGACGTCATGGCGAAAATCTCCCCCCTGGGCCCGGTCTATCAGGCCGGCACCCTCTCCGGCAACCCGGTGGCCATGACCGCCGGCCTCAAGACGCTGGAACTTATCTCCGCGCCCGGTTTTTACGAGGACCTGGGGACCAAGACCCGCCAGTTGACCGAAGGGCTGAAAGCCGCCGCCAGGGCCGCCGGCATCCCCCTGACCACCAACCAGGTCGGGGGCATGTTTGGCCTCTTCTTCACCGAGGCGGAACAGGTCAAGGACTATGAGGGTGCCACCGCTTGTGACGTAGCCCGCTTCCGCGCCTTTTTCCATGCCATGCTGGCTCGTGGCCAATACCTGGCCCCCTCGGCCTTTGAGGCGGGATTTGTCTCCGCCGCCCATAGCCAAGCTGACATCCAGGCAACGCTGACCGCCGCGGCAGAGAGCCTCAGGGGCTTGAGGTAACAACCACCGGGAACTTAAAAAAAGTCAATTTTTCGGTTTCTTAAGACAAACCCTCTCATTGTCAGTCAGGCATCCGCTACACCTATAGGTGGTATTTTCTGAGCCTCCAAGGGACTGGCCATACCCTGAACCGATTTCACTGAAGAGGTTATGAGACATCATGCATCCCGATTTTTGGCACCAACGTTGGCTCAAGGAGGAGACCGGATGGCACCAGGAGGAGATTAACCCTCATCTTCAGAGCTTCTGGCCGGCCTTGGGACTCACCGCCGGGGCCAGAGTCCTCGTCCCCCTGTGCGGCAAGAGCCGGGACATGCTATGGCTGGCGGGCGAAGGCTATCGCGTCCTGGGGATCGAGATCAGCCCCCTGGGCGTGGAGGCCTTTTTTGCCGAAAACGGCCTGAGCCCCGAGATCAGCACCGCGCCACCCTTCCGCCGCTACCGGGTCGACGAACTGGAAATCCTCTGTGGGGACTTTTTCGACCTTGGTCCCGATCTGGTGTCTGGCGTGACGGCCCTGTTCGACCGCGCCTCCCTGATCGCCCTGCCACCGGCGATGCGTCCGGCCTACGTTCGCCATCTGCATGGCCTCCTCCCGGCGAAGACGGAGGTCAGGGGCCTCTTGGTGACCCTCGATTACGAGCAAACGGAATGGGCTGGGCCGCCCTTCGCCGTCACCCCCACCGAGGTCAATGCCCTGCATGGCGCCTATTTCCACATCCAGGAACTGGTGGCCCACGACCTGCTGGCCAGTACCCCGCGCTACCGGGAACGTGGGCTGACGCGCATGATGGAGCGCGTCTACAGGCTGACGTCAAACCTCATGACTATCCCCCGTCCCTGAACAACCGAGCGCCCCCCTGGGACCTCAGCGGCTACCCGATCCCGTCAGTGGCCTCCCAGACGTGGTATATCCGATCAAACCTGGTTATGCACCCGTCCGTAACCGCCGATATGACCTGTTTACCGCTTAAGGTGACCCGTTCAATCAGAACTTATCAGTCTGATTAAAAAACATTTTCAGCAACTGAAATTCCTACGCCTTGACCAGGAATAGGGAAAACCCTTAGAATTAACAATTCCTGACGTAATATAATGTCAAGAGAGGAACAACATCATGAACCTGGATGCTCGCACCCTGATTCTTACGGCCAGCCTGATGGCCAGTGCCCCGATGAACCCGGTATCGGCCAACCTGGCCCATGATGCCCCGAACCCCGTCGTCCAGGACGAGGATCTGGACAATGGCCCAAACCAGGGCAGTGGGGATGGAGACAGCCCGCCCCCCAAGAAAAATCGGGTCGAAACCAAAAAACAGCGCGCTCTCAAACCCACCACAGCCAAAGGCACCAGGAGCCAGGATGCGGAACTCCAGTGCCTGGCCCTCAACATCTATCATGAGGCCGGCGCTGAGCCCTATATCGGCAAGCAGGCGGTCGCCGCCGTGACCCTGAATCGGGTCAAATCAACCGCCTTTCCCACCTCGGTCTGCGGCGTGGTCAAGCAGCGCAACAACAAGAGTTGCCAGTTCTCCTGGGTATGCCAGCGGCCAAACGCCCAGCCGGAGAAAGACTCGGATGCCTGGCAGGATGCCCTGGAAATCGCCCGTAAGGCCCTGAAGGGCCAACATCAGGACCCGACCCACGGGGCCCTTTATTTCCACGCCACCCGTGTCAAGCCGCACTGGTCCCGGGTCCACAAAAAGACTACCCGCATCGGTGGGCATATCTTCTACAAGCCGGCGAAAAAAGCCGCTTGACGATCAATTAGACCTACCCAGCCGTCGAAGCATCTCTCTTCAGTACGAGTAGGCCCGTCACGCCTCCGAACTGTCCCCTCAAATGAATGACTTCGCCATGACCTGCACGCGAAAAACGGCCTCAGGGCGGCCTCTCTCGCGCGGTACCCGCGGGAGCTGCCAGCGCCATCGCCAGGGATAACCCCTCCTTTGTCGCGCATGGAACCCCTCTTGATTTCAACCGGCTAAGGGCTTCAGGATATCCTCGTCCTTTTCACCTGGCGGTTTCAAGCATGTCCAACCCTCGTCGTACCGGTGCCAGCCTCTTCTTCGATACCCTCGTCGACCTTGACGTGGAATACATTTTTGGCCACACCGGTGGCGCCGTCATTCCCCTCCATGTCGAACTGAACAAGCGCATGCGGCGGGGGGAACCATCCCCCCGCTTCATCCTCTGCCGACAGGAAGGGGGAGCGGGGCACGCGGCCGAGGGCTATGCCCGTACCAGTGGTCGGGTCGGGGTTGCCCTGGCCACCTCGGGACCCGGGGCCACCAATCTGGTCACCCCCATCGCCGACGCCTACAAGGATTCCATCCCCACCCTCTTCGTCACCGGTCAGGTGCCCAGCTTCGCCATTGGTACCGATGCCTTCCAGGAAGTCGATACCCTGGGCATCACCCGCCACATCTCCAAGCACAACTACCTGGTCAAGGATATCCGCGACCTGGAATGGGTGCTGCGGGAGGGTTTTGCCCTGGCCCAAAGCGGTCGGCCCGGGCCCGTGGTGGTGGACATTTGCAAGGACGTGCAACTGGCCCAGGTCGTCAGTGCTAACCGCCCCCGCCCGCGCCATCGGGAAGCCCAGGCCTTCGATACTAGCCGGGCGGAGGACATCCTCGAGGCCCTGACCAGGGCGCAGCGCCCGGTCATCAAGGCCGGTGGGGGCATCATCCATGCCGAGGCGGCGCTGGTGTTGCAAGCCTTCGCCGAGCGTTTCGAGGTCCCGGTCACCACCACTTTCAATGCCCTGGGCACCGTCCCCTTTCAACGCCCCTATTTCCTGGGGATGCCGGGGATGCATGGCTCGATACCGGCCAACTATGCCCTGCGCGAGGCGGACCTGATCCTGACCCTGGGGGGACGTTTCGACGATCGGGTGGCGGTCAAGGACTTCGCCAAGGGCAAGCGGATCGCCCACGTCGACATCGATCCCTCGGAACTGGACAAACGCATCCGCAGCGACTTGTCACTGTCCGCGGACCTGAAGGACTTTCTGGACTACGGGCTAGCCAGCGGCCGGTCCGCCCGGCACCCGGAATGGCTGGCGCGCGTCGCCACGTGGCGCTCCCAAATGCCCAAACCCTACCTCCAGTCCGAGCATATCAAGCCCCAGGCAGTGATCGAGGCCATCTCCAGCCTGACGGGGGGCGATGCCACCCTGGTCACGGGCGTCGGTCAGCACCAGATGTGGGCGGCCCAGTACTACCGTTTCTCCCGCCCTCGCCAATGGATCAGTTCCGGCGGGCTGGGAACCATGGGCTTTGGCCTCCCGGCGGCGATCGGCGCCTGGTACGCCAACCCGGACAAGCCCCTGGTGCTCATCGACGGTGACGGCAGCTTCCAGATGAACATCCAGGAACTGGGGACCATCGCCGCCAACCGCATCCCGGTGAAGATGTTCGTCCTCAACAACAGCTTCCTCGGCATGGTGCGGCAGTGGGAAGACATGATGGACGAGGGCCATCACTACGAGACGTGCCTGGCCCGCAGTGCTGAATGCAAACCCGATTGCACCCTGACAGACCCCGCCTGCCGCCGCCAGATACCCGACCTCCTCGGTCTGGAACAGGTCTACCCCCGGATTCGCACCTCACGCCTCACCGATACCGCGCACCTTTGGGAAGGCATCAGCGCGGCCCTGTCCCAGCCAGGCCCGGCCTTGGTGGATATCTGGATTGAAAAGACCGAGGACGTACTGCCCATGGTCCAACCGGGCCATGGCCTGAGTCAGATGATCGAATAGCGTTCAGGCATGGCTGAGGGCCAGAAAAGGATCTGTAGGGCCTGGCAGGAGGGGTGCCATCGCCAAGCGCTTGAGGACCGCACCAGGACGAGTGACGAGACGGTGATCGGCCAGATCTCCAAACCGGTAACACCTCACCCCACTTGATGAGTCAGGCGAACTCGTCGAAACCCGCCCGACGGTACCATTTGCGCGCCTCTTCCGGGTCCCGTTCGATCCCCCGCCCCTCTTCGTACATCATCGCCAGGGTCGTCTGGGAACCGGCCAGCCCCTGCTCGGCGGCCTGGCGGAACCAGTGCACCGCCAAGGCGGGATCCTTATCGGTGCATTCCCCCTCCATGTACATAAAGCCCAGGCCATGTTGGGCGATATCCAGACCGGCCTCGGCCGCCGCCTTCATGTAGCGGAAGGCCAGCCCCTGGTTCTCATGCATCCCCAGGCCATTCTGGGCCATGATCGCCATGCGATACTGGGCCTGGGGGTCACCCGCCTCAGCGAGGGGGGACAGCAGACCCGCGGCGCGGGCAAAATGCTTGGCCTCGAAGGCAGCGATGCCGCTACCAAGCTCCATGTCGTAATTGGTGATCTTATCGCTCATGTTGACGTCCAACTGGGATTAGGGATGGACCGGATCGACCGGGGGGCGATACCGGTGGCCCGGCGCGAAGTTCTCCGGGTCTGGGCTGGAATTGTGGGCCCTGCCCGACAAATCAAAGTCCTGTCTTTATGGCTCACAGTCCAGGCCTAAAAAGCTCAGTCGGGGCCCGCAAGTGGCCGTCACCCACTATCCATCAGACGGCTTAAGCCGCAAACCGGCGTCCAAGCCCAGCCAGGTGCTCCATTGGGCCAGCAGGTCCTGATTGGCGGCCGCCACCGCCAGGCGGGGGGTTAACGCCAGTTCATCGGTCACTGGCTGCCCCCCTGGCTCCAGTAATTGGCTCCGGATCCCCGCCTCGCGGGCGATGAGCCGTCCGGCGGCATAGTCCCACAGGCGTTGGCCACCGTGCAGGTAGAGCCGGGCCCGACCCGCCGCCAGCCAGCACCACTCCAGGGCGACGGAGCCCAGGCTGCGCAGGGAACGGTAAGGTGCCCCGCCCCCGAGGCGCGCGAGCAGTAACGGCGACAGCCGCTTGAGGTCCACGATCGCCAGACAATCCCCCAGGTCCGTGCCCGCGAAGGGCGGCGCCAAGGGCATTCCATTCAGCCAGGCTCCTGACCCACGTTCAGCCGCGAAGCACTCGTCCCGCACCGGGTCCAGGACCAGGCCCAGCCGCGCCCGTCCCCCCCGCAGCAGGGCCAGGGATATGCAGAAATAGGGGAAACCGCCGGCGTAGTTGCTGGTGCCATCCAGGGGGTCCAGGCACCAGATCCCCCCCTCGGCACCGGCCAGCAAGGCTCGTTGCTCCTCGCCCGACATCTCCTCCCCCAACAAGGGGATACCGGGAAAGGCCTGTTCCAACTCGGCGCGGATGATGGCCTGCACCCCCAGATCGGCCTGGGTGACCAGACTGCCATCGGCCTTGGCCTGGACAGCGACGCGCTGGAAGCGAGGCAAAATCTCGCGGGCCGCGGCGGCACGCAGCATCCCGCTGAGGTCGGTCAATAGCGGACTCATGGCATTCATGGCATTCAGGACACGCGCTCGGGACACCAAAACCAGCATCATAGCGCGGCAGCCCTTGGCCTCGGGGGAAATAGCCGCCATCCATGACGACGCCCGGAGCCGGCATTTGCTAGACTGACCCGATCAATACTGGACTGACCCAGGTCGGCCATTGGTGTGGACCCTACAAACAGCCGCCATGAGACCTTTCCGATGACCCGAGCCCTTGGCCCTGCCCGGGCGTTGCTGGCCGTGCTCGCCCTGCTGGCGGGCACGGTACCCGCAACCGCCGAGGATGTCAGCGCCGCGCCACGGGCGGCCATGGCGGAGGCCATGGCGAAGATGATGGAGGCCATGGGCTTCCTGGGACCTGCCCTGCCCGGGTCCATGCCTAGCTCCGTCCCTGGCGTCATGCCGGGGATGATGCCCAGCCCCCTGAGCGGCATGCCGGGTGCCACCGATCCCAAGTCCCTTATGGACCAAGGCATGGAAAAGGGTGGCGCGGCCCTGCAACAAATGACCGAGGGCATGAAGATGCCCGACACCCCGGCGAGCTTCATGCCCTGGGGTACTCCCTCCCGCCTGGATGGCGTCTGGGAGGGGCGGAACGGGGAATTACTGATCGTGCAGGGCAACCGCTTCCGGATCTATCCCGGCGCCAGTCATTACGTGGATGGCTACATCCAGTTACAGGGAGACCGCCTGGCCCTGTACAACCCCGGTAACGAGCACATTCGGCCCTTCGAATTCGCCGAGTCCGAGGGGCGGCTCGCCTTGCGGGACCCGGCCGGAACCCTCTTCCTCTACCGGCGGTTGTGGCTCGAACAACCCGCCGCCGAAACGACCAGGGCCCCTGAAGCGACCGAGCAGCGCGCGAAGTGATCCCGCCAGGTGGTCAGCCCAGGAGCAGCTTGGCCGCCATCAGCAACAGCAGGGTGCCAAAAACCCGGCTGAGAATGGGTATCGGCAGGCGATGGGCCAGCCGGGCGCCGATGGGTGCCATGGGCACGCTGGTGATCAGGATACCCAGCATCGCGGGCCAGTAGATAAAGCCCGTGCTCATCGCGGGCAAACCTTCCCGCCCCCAGCCGCTGATCATGAAGCCCAGGGCCCCGGCCAGGGCGATGGGCACCCCACAGGCGCTGGAGGTCGCCACCGCCTGGCGCAGATCCAGACCCGTCCTGACCAAATAAGGCACGGTGAGGGTACCGCCACCGATGCCAACGATGGCCGAAAGGGCGCCAATTCCCCCCCCCGCCATGGCCATGGCCCAATTCCCCGGATGGGTCAGGCGCCGGTTTCGCTCCCGGGGCCATAACATCCGTAGCCCGACGTAGAGCAGAAAGGCGCCAAAGAACCGCTGCAACCAGGCTTGGGGCAAGAGGCCGGCGATGGCCGCTCCCGCCCAGGCCCCCAGGATGATGCCGGGTACCAGCCGCCGGAACTGACCCCACTGCACGGCCCCACGTCGGTGATGGGCCAAGGTGGAAGACCAGCCAGTCCCGATAATGCTGGCCAGTGAAGTGCCGACCGCCAGATGGGCAAGCCAGGGGGGGGCGAAACCCAGATGGCCAAAGACCAGAATCAGCGCGGGCACGATGATCACCCCCCCGCCGACCCCCAGGAGCCCCGCCAGAAGCCCGGATAAGACCCCGGTCCCCAGATAGGCCAGGAACTCAGTCACCATTACCCCACCCCCCCGTTGCCGTTAAGCAAGAAATAGTCGTCAAACCGCCCCCCTCCACCAGCCCCTCTGGGCCACTTGGCAGACCCGGCCGACCCAGTCCGGATGACAGACCCGGCCGACCTGGCGAACCCGTCCGGTCAAGGCCCAGGAAAGCACTCAGAAATATTAGCGCTTGCTCATATAAGCAAAAAAATATATTCTTAAGGGCAGAAAGTTCACCCTTAACGCTGTTCCCCATCATGCTGTACCCCTTCGCCCTTATCCTGCTTCTGGCCCTGGTGGCGCCTAGCGCTATGGTAGCAGCCGAAGGCGACTACGATTGGGCCGGGATTGGCGCCGAGGCCCGCGAACGGGGACAGCCCATCGCCCTCCTGGTCACGGGACCGGACTGTGGCTACTGCGAGCGCCTGCACCGGGAATTTCTCGACAACCCCGCCACCGGCCATACCCTCGCGGGCGGCGCGATCACCCGGGAAATCTCCCGTGATACCGGCGGCAAGGTCACCGACTTCGACGGCGAGCGCATCCGTACCCGTCTCTTCCTGGCGCGCTATGACATCTTCGCCACCCCTACCCTCCTCTTCCTGAGCCCCGAGGGCGAGCCCCTCGCCCCGGCCCTGGTTGGCTTCAATGGGGCTCAGGCCTATGGCGAACTGGTTGCGACCCGTCTGGCGCATGCCAATCACAACCTGGCGAGTGGCGATCGCCCCAGCCCCTCCCTGTTTGCCAGCGGCCAATAGCCGGGCGGGGCATCACTTGCCCGCCTGACTTACAACCGGCCGCGCAAATCGCGTAGCCCAAAGCCCCGCCAGGATTCGCCACCCGCCGGGGCCATCCCCTTGGTCAGTCCCAGGACCCGGAATCGCTCGCCCATGGCATCGGGCATCACCAACCGCTTGGCGCCCAGCAGGAGTTTCAGGCCCGCATCGCCCTCCCCACCGGGTCCGTTCAGGCGCTCCGCCAGCAATTCGTCCAACCCCAGGGCCAAGAGAAAGTGGGCCTGGGTGGTGTAGCCGGCAAGCTCCAGACCCGCCGCCAGGCCCGCCCTCGCCACCGCCGTGAAATCCACATGGGCCGTGATGTCCTGGAGACCCAGATGGACGTAAGGGTCACCGTGGGCCTGGTGGCGATAATGACAGACGAGGGTCCCCATGCCCCGCTCGGCCCGATAATAGTCGACCTCCTCATAGCCATAGTCGATCAGGAGCAGGAGCCCCTGGCGCAGCGCGCCGGCCAGTGCCCCGAGCCAGGGACCTAGCCGAAGATTGATCTCGGAGACGTAGCCCGGCATCTGGGCCAGACCGCGGGCCTGCAAGTCAGCGACCGCCACCTCCAGGGCTGGGTCTTCCGGGGGCGCCAGCACCTCCGCCCAACCCGGGTCCGCCGCGGTCGCGGGTGGGCGGACCCGGATTTCGGCCGGCTTGCCCGCGGCGTCGATCTGAAACCGGCTGACCGGCATGGCGTCCATGACCTCGTTGGCCACCAGGACGCCGTTAAAACCCTCAGGCAGACCCGTGAGCCAATGAACGCGTCCGATCAGGTCCGGGTGACGGGCGGCCAGCAGGTCCCGCTGGCGTTCGCGCAACTCCGCCCCCGGCTCCAGGATCAGATAGCGCGTCGGCAGGCAATCCGCCCCCCTGAGACCATCGAGAAGATCCGCCGCCAATTCGCCTTCGCCGGCCCCCAACTCCAGCACCTCACCCCCGCCCAGCGCCATCAGCACCTCCTGGCACTGGCGGGCGAGGCAGAGCCCGAACAGGGGCGAGAGGCCCGGGGCGGTGACGAAATCCCCCCCGGGCCCGAATTTGCGGGCTCCGGCAACGTAGTAGCCAAGCCCGGGGGCATAGAGGGCGAGGTCCATGAAGCGGTCGAAAGACAGACTACCGCCCCGGGCCGCAGCCTCAGCACCGATCAGATCCACCAACTGACGACTATGGGTCAGGGCGGCGAGGTCCTCCCCCGCCAGGGGCCCAGTGCCGGATGACATCAGCGAGGGGACGGATAACGGCATCGTCGGGGTTGGGAAATCGCTAAAATCAGAAAAACCCATGATACAGGCAGACCCGCCCTTGGCCCAGACATCCCCCTCCCCGCCCCGAAACGCCCCCCCAGACCTGTCCGGCAAGGTCGCCCTGGTCACCGGCGCCGCCCATCGCATCGGCGCCGAGATTGCCCGGACCCTCCATGCCGCGGGGGCGGATCTCGCCCTCCATTATCGCCGTTCGGCTGACGGCGCCCAGGCCCTGCAACGGGAACTGGAACGGACCCGGCCGGGCTCGGTTCTGCTCCTCGAAGCCGACCTGCACCTTTGCCGGGCCTTCCCCGACCTGATAGCCCGCATTCAGGCCTTCCGCGGCCGCCTGGACATCCTGATCAATAACGCCTCCAGCTTCTATCCCACCCCCTTCGGTCAGGTGACTGACGACCAGTGGGATGACCTCCTCGCCTCCAACCTCAAGGGGCCCTTTTTCCTCGCCCAAGCCGCCGCCTCCCTGCTGCGCGCCACCCAGGGCTGCATCGTCAACCTAGTCGACATCCATGCCGAACGGCCTCACAAGGACTACCCCGTCTATTCCATCGCCAAGGCCGGCAACGCCATGATGGTCAAGGCCCTGGCCCGGGAACTGGGACCGGCGGTCCGGGTCAATGGCATTGCCCCCGGCATCATCCTCTGGCCCGCGGGTGAGGGACCCACGCCAGCCATCAAGGACGAACTCCTGGGCCGGACGGCCTTGGGACGACCGGGTTCGCCAGCGGACGTCGCCCGCGCGGTCCTCTTCCTGGTGCGTGAGGCGGATTACATCACCGGCCAGGTGCTTGCCGTCGATGGCGGACGCACCCTACAGCAATGAATCCCAGCGCCCCCATTACGGCCTTTACCGCACCAACTCAATGAATTTCATAATGATAGAATGCGGCGACGGCGAAAATTTACCAACGGCGCAAGCGCAGAAACGTTAGAATTTACTTAAATAGCTTCGGCCCCGGACCCACCCTTCCAGGCCAGCGCCACAGAACCCAGACGAGCAGGACTCCATGACGGAAGAAGACCACAAACCCGGCCCTGCGGTTGACGATGCCATCCTGCAACAGCAGTACCGCCGGGCGCTCAGTTCCTTCGAGGGCATCATCCTCAGTGAGATCGAACTCACCCGTACCCTGGGTAATCGGCTGAATTACGCCATCCAGGCGGGCACCTTTATCCTGGCCGCCATCTCCATCTCCCTCTCCTTGCTGCTCTTCACCCTGACCTCTCAGGTCTCGCGCATTTCCGGCGTCGTCGATGGCATGAAAGAGCACTTCATCTCGGTGAGCAACCAGATGACCGCCATCAACGGGCTCATGGACTCCATCGAAAATCGCGTCGCGCTGCTGGAGAACTTTGACTACCGCACGGCCGTCATGGATGTGGAAATGAGCAATATCCTGGTGGACATGAATCAGATGCGCGCCAACGTCGACGGCATCGATGCCACCCTGGCCACGGTCCGCAACCATATTGCCAACGTCTCGTTCAACATGGACTTGATGAACAACGAAGTGCAAATCATGAGCGCGGAGATGGGCCAGATGGCCAAGCCCGCGCGCACCATGAACAAGTTCTTTCCCTTTCCCTAGCCTCCATTGGAGGGAATGCCAGCATGATCAGAAAGCGTGAGGACCCCCGGCGGGCCATCGTCGAGGTCATCCAGCGCCTGGGGCGGGCGACTCAGCTCCACCTTGACGAGCGCCATCGCCATTTCAGGATCACGGACATCGTGCTCATCACCGCCTCGCTCCTGATCCTGGGCGGTGCCGCGTTCGACGTTTACCACGCCCGGCTGCTTTATCAGGATTTCAACGAGATCATCACCGATATGTACGCCATCCACGACCACCTGATTGGGGTGGATAACGATATGGCGGATATCACCATCAACATGCAGGCCTTCGACAGCCACATGACCCACATGGACAACATGAACGACCGCATGAAATCCATGGCCGCCACCATGCCACGAATCCGGGAAAATACCCGGCTCATGGCCGGGGACATGAGCAGCGTCGAGGAGAATATGCGCCTGGTCGGTGACGCCATGCTGATCCTGGATACCCGCATCCATAACATGCTTGGCGGCGTGGGCATCATGCGTAGCCACATGAATCAATTTTCCCGGCCCATGTCCGCTTTCACCCCTTTCATGCCCTAGACGCATCCATCCTCTAAAATAGCTCGATAGGCGGCAAGATCCGGACCGCCCCTTACCCAGGCGGAGATGCCCCCATGAGCCATGCCGACCCCAACGTGGATCAGGCCGAGATCAGCAAGTTCGAGGCCATGGCCGCCCGCTGGTGGGACCCCCACAGCGAGTTCAGGCCCCTGCACGAGCTCAACCCCGTCCGCCTGGATTTCATCGATCAGGTAGCCGGTCTGGCGGGGAAACGCGTCCTGGACGTAGGCTGTGGCGGCGGTATCCTCGCCGAGGCCATGGCCACCCGCGGCGCCCAGGTCACGGGTATCGATCTGGGGGAGATGCCGCTGCGGGTGGCGGAACTGCACACCCTGGAGACGGGCGTTGAGGTCCTCTACCGGCGGATCTCCGCCGAGGCCCTGGCGGCGGAGGCCCCCGCCAGCTTCGACCTCGTGACCTGCATGGAGATGCTGGAGCACGTCCCCGACCCTGGTTCCATCATTGATGCCTGCGCGCGCCTGGTCACACCCGGGGGGCAGGTCTTCTTCTCCACCCTCAACCGCAACCCCAAGTCCTATCTGCTGGCCATCATCGGTGCTGAGTACCTGTTGCGCTGGCTCCCCCCCGGGACCCACGACTATGCCCGCTTCATTCGTCCGGCAGAACTGGGGCGTTGGATCCGCGCCGCCGGACTGGAGTTGAACCAGTTGACGGGCATGACCTATCAGCCCTTGCTGGGTCAGTATCGTCTCGACCCCCGGGACCTCGACGTCAACTATCTGGCCGCCTGCCGGCGCCCGTGGGATAGCTGAGACGCGGATCGGAGCCCACCGACCAGCCCCCATGACCGTACCCCAGTCCCTGAGTCCCGACCCCTGGGGTTTCCCCAACCTCGCCTGCCCCCCGGGCTCCTCGACCTATTACAGCATCCGCTTTTCCCCACCCGCATTGCGCGATGACCTCGCCCGTCTGGCCGCCTGGCGCCACCAGGTGCGCGCCATCCTGGAGGAGGTCAGGGACCCCGGGGTGGCGAGGCTCAAGGTGCAATGGTGGCGGGATGAGGCCCAGCGCCTGGTGGATGGCGTCCCCAACCATCCCCTGAACCGCGCCCTGCAACCCCTGGTCGCCCGGGCGGGATTGCCCATCGCCCCGCTGTTCGGGTTGACCGACGAGGTCGAGGCGACAATCCTCGCCCGTGAACTGCGGGATGCCGGGGCCCTGGAGGCCGCTTGCGACGCCGATCTGGGTGGCCATTTCGAACTCCTGGCCCGGGTCCAGGGCCACCAGGACCCGGACGCTCTGGCCGCGGCACGGTGCCTCGGCACCTTTTGCGCCCTGGTCTACCGCATTCGCGACAGTGGCTGGCTCGCCCGCCAGGGTCGGGCACCCATCCCGCTGACCCGGCTGAGGGCGGCGGGCCTGAACCCGGACCGGCTGCGCCTGGCCGAACACCGCGCCCGCTTGCCGGAGTGGCTGCCGGAACTCGCGCAGCAGGCGCGGGCCCTCCTGGCCAGGCCCCTGAACTTCGCCGGCCTGCCCGCCGGCCTGCGCCTGCGCGCCCGCGTTCTCGCCAGTCTGCTGGACGAACTGGAGGCCCTGTCCTTTCAGGTCGCGGAGCAGCGGCTGAGCCTCACCCCCTGGCGCAAGCTCTGGCTGGCCTGGCGGGAAAGCCAATGGTCAGTTAGGCCTGGCACCACCGGGCCCCTGCCCTGGGCCAAACCCGGGTCCTGATCCGGGGACTCGTCGTCACCCCTACCCTCCCCATCACCGCCCAAGCCATCTTCCGCCCGATTGCCATGGAACATTATCAAGCTGATCCCGATCTCCTCACCGGACGCGTCATCCTCGTCACCGGCGCCGCCGATAGCCTGGGAGCTGCGGTAGGGAAGGCCTGTGCCAGCCATGGGGCGACGGTCATTCTCTCCGACCTGGAAGAATCCCAGTTGGGCCCCCTCTACGACCGCCTTGTCGCCAGTGGCGCCCCGGAACCCGCCATTCTGCCCCTGGACCTGGAAGGTGCGGACGAGGCCCACTATCAGGGCGTCGTCGCCACCCTGGCCCGGGAATTCGGTCGGCTGGATGGCATCGCCCACTGCGCCGCCTTCGCCCCCTTCCTCAGCCGCATCGATGACTATGACGTCAGCGAGTGGGAGCGGGTGGTGCGCATCAACCTGACCGCGCCCTTCCTCCTCACCCAGGCCTGCCTGCCCCTGCTCCGCCATGCCGCCGAGGCATCAATCGTCTTTACCGCCGACCGGGTCGGTCGGCGCGGCCTGGCGTACTGGGGCGCCTACGCGGCGGCCAAATTCGGCATCGAGGGCCTGATGCAGACCCTGGCCGAGGAGACCAAGGACCAGGGCCGGTTGCGCGTCAACAGCCTGGACCCCGGCATCATCCGCACCGGCCTGCGCGCCCGCCTCTATCCCGGGGAGAACCCCCACGAACTGCCCGCCGCCGACACCGTCACCCCGGCCTATCTCTATCTGTTGGGCCCAGACAGCATCGGCGTCACCGGCCAGGCCTTTTAGCGGGGGTCAGCACTGTTCATCCCGGCTGGAGCAAGGCCTTCGTTGCCCCCTGGCCGACTGTAAGCCGTTCCTCGGTCTTACGGACGCCTTGGCCGTGAGGTCCTGGTCAGGTATTCCTTGTGCCTCAGCCGGCAGGCTGCCTGTTTAATACGCGGCAGCCGTGTCCTGGCCATTACCCCGAGCGTCAGCCATCAGACCGTCTTGCCGGAGCCTTGGGTGCCAGGTCTAGGCCCGACCAGTTACCCGCTGGAACGTCAGACGGCGTCCGGGCTTTTCGTGGCCTTGGGCGCCGGATCCTGGCCGGTTTCACGGGCGGATGGCGCACCCTCGGCATCGGGAAAACGGCGGGGGTCCACGGCATCCTCCTCCATGAGGATGCGCTGACCATCACCCTCCAGATCGTCGAACTGGCCGGAGCGGGCGGCCCAGAAGAGGACGATGACCGCCACGAGGCCGAGCAGGATCATGCCAGGGATCAAGCCATAAATGACGTCCATGGTTCAGATGCGACCCTCTGCAATGGCGACTAGCGCCTGGGTGACTGAAAAAGCTGACGAATGCGGGCGGAATTGCCGATGACGGCCAGGGAACTGAGGGGCATGGACACGGCGGCGACCAGGGGGGTCACCAAGGCGGCCATGGCCAGGGGCACCATGATGAGATTGTAGACAATGGAGATGCCGATGTTCTGGCGGATTGTGCGCAGGGTGCGTCGGGACAGGGCCGCGGCCTGGGGTACCTTGGCCAGTTCGGCCTTCATGAGGACGATATCGGCGCTGGCGATGGAGACGTCAGTGCCACTACCCATGGCGATGCCCACGTCCGCGCGGACCAGGGCCGGCGCGTCGTTGACCCCGTCACCCACCATAGCCACGCGCTGACCCTGGGCCTGGAGGCCGGCGATGACGCGATCCTTGTCCTCGGGCAGGACCTCGGCGATCACCTCCACCCCGCCCAGGGCCTGGGCGATCCGCTCCGCCACGGCCTGACGATCACCCGTCAATAGGGTCACCCGGATGCCCTGGGCCTTGAGACCGGCGACCACCTCGGCGGCGTCGGGCCGCAATCGATCCTGGATGGCCAGGACCAGCACCAGGCGACCATCGCTGGCCACCTGAATCGGCGTGGCGCCCCCGGTGCTGAAGGCATGGGCCGCCGCGATCAGGTTGGGCTGGTCAAGCGCGATGCCCTGGGTGCGCAGCCAATCGGCGGTGCCCGCAACGATCAGCCGGCCCGCCACCTGACCCCGGATGCCCTGACCCGGTTGGGTCCGCGCCTCTGCTACCTCCAGGTGGCGATAGGCTATAACCCGCTCCTGGCAGAGATTCAGCACCGCCTGGGCGATCGGATGCTCGGAAAACCGTTCCAGGGCCGCCAGACTGGCCAGATAGTCGAACACCTCACCCAGCGACTCCCCGGCGCCGGCGGTGGCCGAAGCATCAGCCGCTCCCGGGTCCCGATGGTGGAAGAGGTCCAGTTCCCCCGGCACGCCCGGGGCCCCGGACCCCGGGGCGCTCCCCTGCCCCCGTTGCCAAAGGCCAGCGGCGCTGGCGATGGCCGTCACCGCCGGCCGGCCCTCCGTGAGGGTACCGGTCTTGTCAAAGACGAAGTGATCGATGCTCGACAAACTCTCCAGCACCGCCCCCGTCTTGACCAGGATGCCATGTCGGGCGCCGAGTCCCGAGGCGACGGCAATCGCCATGGGGGTGGCCATGCCGAAGGCGCAGGGACAGGTGATGATGAGCACGGCGGTGGCCGCCATCAGGGCCACTTCCAGGTCCGTACCCAGCCAGAAGAGGAAGGTGGCCAACCCCAGGCTCAGGGTGGCGGCGACAAACCAGGGCACGATCCGATCGGCGGTGCACTGGATGGGGGCCTTGCTAGCCTGGGCTTGCTCCACCAGGGCGATGATGCGACCCAGGGCCGTGTCGCGCAGCAGGCCCTCGACCCGGACCCGCAGGACGCCGGAACCGTTGAGGGTGCCGGCCGCCACCCGGTCCCCCTGGGCCTTGAGCACGGGCCGTGACTCACCGGTCAGCATGGACTCGTCCACCTGGCTTTCACCCTCCAGGATGAGGCCATCCACCGGGACCTTCTCCCCCGGCCGCACCAGGACCGTCTCGCCGGCCTTGAGGGCGCGCATCGGCAGCAGCACCTCCTCATCATCCCGCAGGACGGTCGCGACCTTGGGCTGGAGGTCGAGGAGTCGCTGGGTGGAGGCCACCGCCTGACGCTTGGAGATGGACTCAAGAAAGCGCCCGACCAGGATCACGAAGAGGAAATTGACCACCGTGTCCCAATAGACATCACTGATCTGGGTGCCCGTCACCGTCACATAGAGCGAGTACAGGTAAGTAATCGAGACGCCGATGGCAATGGGCAGATCCATGGTCAGGCTGCGGGCCCGCACCCCCCGGACCGCGCCCTGGTAAAAGGGCCAACCCGAATAGAGGAGCACGGGCGTGGCGATGGCAAAACCAATCCAGTGGAAGAGGCCGCGGAACTCCCCCTCATCCGCCCCCGCGTAAAGGGCGATGGAGATCCACATCAGGTTCATCATGCCAAAGGCGGCCACGGCCATGCGGTAGAGCAGGCGGCGATTGGCCCGTTGCAGGGAACCCTCCGCCACCTCGGGATCGAAGGGCATGGCAACGTAGCCGATCTCCCCTAGGCGCTTGAGGACCTGGGACAGCTTGAGGCGACGGTTATCCCAGCGCAACCACAGGCGCCGGCCAGTGAGATTGACCCGCGCCTCGGCCACCCCGGGCAGGGCTTTCAGGCTATTCTCGATCAGCCAGACGCAGGCCGCGCAATGGATGCCCTCCACCAGCAGGTTGATTTCCCGGACCTCGCCCAGGGAGTCCACGAACTCCTCCTGAACCTCGTCGATGTCGTAGAGGGCCAGGTCCTTGGGAGGCTCCGGGGGGGGGCCAAGGAGTTCGCCCTCGGGCGTGCGTTGGTAAAAGCCCTCCAACCCCGCGGCATGGATCGCCTCGCACACCGATTTGCACCCGGTGCAGCAAAACACGCGCGGGATACCCCGAATCGGGGCCTGAACCATGGCCTTGGGGGTTACCTCCAGACCACAATGGAAGCACCCCATCGGGATAGAGGTCGCGGCGGGGGTGGGAGCCGTGGGATCAGTCACCGCCAGCGATCCGCGCGCGGAAGGGGCTCGGGTCAGCTAGAGACGCCAGCCAAGATCCGGCAACTGGCTGGCAGGGAAGAAAGCTCAATTAACGGCCGGCAGCGCCATTCTGATGGCTGGGCCCGGCACCTGAACGCGGCGGCCATGGGTGAATTCCTCCCCGCCATGGCGGACGGCCACCAGGGTGTCCCAGGCCCCAACCAGGGGAAAGTTGACGTCCACCCGATAACGGCCAGGTCCTTCCTCGATCATGGGCAGGTCGAAATCCCGCTGGGAATCCGAGGGGCGGTAGGCGTAAAAGTGTGCCTCCTCGACGGCCGCCGGCCGTCCGGCCTTATCGACCAGGAAGAAGCGCAGGGACTTAGGCTCACCAACCACCAAATCCTGTGGCACATCGGCCTGCATCACCCAGCCGGGATCACGGGCCTGCTTGCTGGCCCAGTTCTTTTCGTGATTCTGACCACGGTCATAGAAATTATCGATCACCAGGCCCGGATTGGTGGATACCCCCAGAATGACCAGGGTGAGATTGACGACGAGGACCACCGAGACCAGGGCGATCCACCCGATTACCCAGGGACTCTTCCAGGCAGGCATGGACTTGGTCTGCGCGCGGGGGTCTGTCATGGCACCATCAGCTCCAACGGGAGATACAAAAGGCAATGGCCGATATTGTAACCACGCCGCGTCCACCACGGGAAAGAATCGAGAGGCACTGCGGGGCCCGGAAATCCCTTTCAGGCTCCCTGGGAGGCTACCCAGAGTTCCAGGTCTCGCCACATCCCCCTTGGAACAGTTCCCTCTCGTTCATTCCTTGGCGGCCAGCCTTTGTTAGCGCACCCACCACCCTCAGGGCTGTGGCTTGGGGCCGATAAAGATACTGGTACGTTCCGTGGCGATGACCTGGCCATCGGGCCGGGTGGCCTCGATGCGGAAGACAACGTCTTCGCGCTCCGCTTTCAGATTCTTACGCGGCACCTTGACGAAGACCATGGCCGGAGAGACAAAGCCCTTGCGAGCCTTCACGGCTTCATCGGCGCCGATCAGTTGCATACCCTCGGGACCAAAGGCACTGATCCGCACCTCCAGATCTTCGTTCTGCTTGTTGAGGATCTTCAGGGTGTACTTGTTCTGGATGGAACCATCCGTAAGGGTGGCAAAGAGGGGCGCCCGTTCATGCAGAACCTTGAGCTCCATCGGATCCAGGGCCGTCAAACCGTAGAGGATGCCGGAGAGCGCGGCTAGGAGAATGGCGGTGTAGATCCAGACCCGCGGACGGGTCAGGAGCGGTTTGACGGGCTTGCCCTCCAGTTCGTCAAGGGAGGCATAGCGGATAAGGCCGACGGGCCGGCCGAGCTTGACCATCACGGCGTCGCAGGCGTCCAGGCACAGGGCGCAGGTGATACAGCCCTCCTGCTGGCCCTGGCGGATGTCGATGCCTGTGGGGCAGACAGCGACGCATTGATTGCAGTCGACGCAGTCGCCCGTGCTCCGCTCCGACTCCTTCTGGCCCTTCTTGACCCGACCACGGGGTTCGCCGCGGTGGAAGTCGTAGGTCGGCAGGATGGTGGTGCGGTCGATCATGACGCCCTGAATACGGGCGTAGGGGCAAAGCCAGAAACAGGCCTGTTCGCGCAGCCAGCCTGCCAGGACATAGGTGCCGACGGTAAAGAGGGCCACGGTGACATAGGCGGCGATACCGGACTGGCCGGTAAAGAACTCGACCCAGAGGGTCGGGGCATCGACGAACCAACTGACGAAGGCGAATCCGGTCGCGAAGCCGATCAGGGCCCAAACCAGATGCTTGAGCGCCTTGACGCGGAACTTGGTGAAGTCCATGGGGCCTTTATCCAACTTCCGCCGGGCCGCCGGCTGTCCCTCCAATTTTTCCTCGATCCAGGTGAAGACGTCGGTCCAGACTGTCTGGAAACAGAAGAAGCCACACCAGACGCGCCCCGCCAGGGCCGTCACCACTGCTAGCAAGATGGCGAAGAAGAGCAGCAACAGTGACAGCATCCAGAAATCCTGGGGGAGGATGGTGGCACCAAAGATATGGTACTGGCGCGCCGGGATGTCCCAGAGGATGGCCTGGCGTCCGTCCCAGCGCACGTAGGGGCCGAGGAAAAACAGGATCCAGATGGCGGCGGACACCCATTTGATGGTGCGCCATTTTCCAGGCATGCGCTTGGCATGGATGGTCTCGCCACCCGTGTTGACGTGCCACTGGCCGGCTTCAGCATAAAGCTCTTCCGCCGCCGTGCTTTTGTCGCTCTGCTCGTTGCTCACTGAATCCTCTCCCAGATAATGCCATCGCCAGGCAATGGAACCGGCCGGCCAGACCCGCCACGCAATATAAAAATTTAGCCTAAAAGGGCCGTCCCGGCATTGCGCAAACGCAACTAACTCCCAAGCGATCCCAGCCATTTACATGGCCCTAAAGCCCTCGGCGGCCCCTTACCCCCAGGTGATCGCGGGACGCGGTGGGAGGAATCGGCATTCGGGAAGTGAAGTCAATCCGACGCCAAAAAAAAAAGGGGGCAATCGCCCCCTTTTCATTCCGCCTGACGGCTAAGCGTCAGGTGTTCTTATGCGCCCGAGCGTCCTTGTCCATCAGGGCCTTCACCTTAAAACCAAGGAAGATGATGATGATAATGGCGATGATGACCATCAGGATGGACATCCACATCACCGGGTCCCAGTTCATCATGTTTGAAAAGAAGCTCACGCTGCGCTCCTCCGCTTACCGCTTACAAGACCAACGTCCGGGGCGGAAAAGATCCGCCCCGGGTCCAGCATCCTGTTTATTTGCCGCCACCTAGCTCGTGGACATAAACCACCAGCTTTTTGATTTCCACCGGATCCAGCTTACCGGTCTCGGCGAACGCGGGCATAACGGCATCACGGGTACCCTCGACCCCGACCTGGTTCACGCCATAGAGAATGGTGTGCTTGGCGCTCTCCAGGCCACCCGGCTCGAAGCGCCAGATGCCATCGGTTAGATTGGCGGCACCCACGGTGACGACCTCACCCCCGGGCAATTCAGCCAGGATACCGTTTGCCGTCGGTCCATGGCAGGCATTACAACCCTTGGAGTTGTAGAGCGCCCAACCCTGATCCGTGGCTTTGCCCTGGCTGAGATCCACGACGAACTGCGCGAGGGCATCAACCTCGGCGGGGGAAAGGATGTCCTTATGGGCCGTCATGGCACCCTTACGACCGTAGGTAATGGTCTCGGTTAGCTTGGCAATGCTGCCGCCATAGAGCCAGTCATCATCCACCAGCACCGGATAGCCGGGGTTCCCCTGGCCACCACTGCCATGACAAGCGGCGCAGTAGTCACCGAAGAGCACCTTGGCGGATGCCATGGTGTACTGCGTCAAGGCCGGATCGGCGAGAATCTGCTCGGCGGTCTTCGCGGCAACCTGCTCCTCGTACTGAGCGCGCATTGCCTGCAAATCCTGGAGACCTTCCTGATACTCCTTCATCTGGGTCCAGCCCATCACGCCTTTGGTGAAACCATCACCTTCCGCCGGCTGATAGGGCATGGGCCACATGGGATAGAGGATGAAATAACCGATGACGAAGGCGATGGATGCCCAGAAGCCGATCATCCACCAACTCGGCGGCGGATTGTTCAACTCCCGGAGATTATCGTCCCAGAAGTGACCGGTGTTGTTTTCACCGGGAAAGGGGTTAGGTCCCGCCATTTTTTTCTCCACTATCTTTGTTGTCCTCATCGAACAGGACGTAGCGCTGGGATTCGAGCCGGTCCTTGTTCTTGGGACGAAATACCTGGAAGTACGCCACTACCATCGCGATAAAGATGACCACCGTCAGGATCGTGCCGATCCAGTCATTCGTGGTCATTGCCTCCCAATCGGTGTGGAAATACTCGCTGAGACTAGTCACGATAGACCTTGCTCTCGTCAAGCTTGACCATGGTGCCCAGGACCTGAAGGTAGGCCACCACGGCATCCATCTCGGTCTTGCCTTGGAGCAAGGCTGGCGCCGCCTGGATATCCGCGTCCGTGTAAGGCACGCCGATCGTCCTCAGGCCCCGCATGTGGGCCTGCATGGTCTCGGGATCCGGGGAAGCCTTGTCCAGCCAGGGATAGGCGGGCATCACCGATTCCGGCACCAGGGCCTGGGGCCGGCGCAGATGGGCGCGCTGCCACTCATCGGAGTACTTGCCGCCGACGCGCGCCAGGTCAGGACCGGTACGCTTGGAGCCCCATTGGAAGGGATGGTCGAACATGGACTCGGAAGCCAGGGAGTAATGGCCATAGCGCTCCTTCTCATCGCGGAAGGGACGGATCATCTGCGAATGGCAGGTGTAGCAACCCTCGCGGGTATAGATGTCCCGGCCGGCGAGTTCGAGGGCGGTGTAAGGCCGCATGCCATCACCCGGCTTCCAGTTGGCCTTGAGGGCCCCAGCTTCACCGACGGCGACGATGGGTTCCTGACCGACCTTGCTCCAGACGATCTCCGGATAGCGGTTGTGCTCCATGGTGTTCTTCAGATAGAAGAGGGGCACGATCTCGACGAGGCCACCGACGGAGAGCACGATGGCGACCATGATCAACAGGGCCCAGATATTCCGCTCCAGGCGGTCCTGAAGGCCCTTGGGGGGGGTATTTTCAGCCATGGGTCTATTACCTCTTGCTCAGGCAGTGGCCAGGCGGGCCTTCTGCAGGCTGCCGGAGGACACGGACTTGCTGACGGTCATCAGCACGTTGAAGAGCATGATGATGGCGCCAAAGAGGAAGATGCCGCCGCCCACCGTGCGCATGGCGTAGTAGGGATGCATGGCATCCACCGTCTCGACGAAGGTGTAGGCCAGGTTGCCATACTCGTCGAAGGCGCGCCACATCAGGCCCTGCATGATGCCGGACACCCACATGGCGACGATGTACACCACGGTGCCAATGGTCAGGGTCCAGAAGTGGAAGTTGACCAGTTTCTCCGAGAACATCTCGGTGTGCCAGAGACGGGTCATGAGGTGATAGATGGAGCCGATGGCGACGCCGGCCACCCAGCCCAGGGCGCCGGAATGCACGTGACCGACGGTCCAGTCGGTGTAGTGGGACAGGGCGTTGACGGTCTTGAGGGACATGACCGGGCCCTCAAAGGTCGACATGGCGTAGAAGGCCAGGGCGACGATGAGGAAGCGCAGGACATAGTCGGTGCGGAGCTTATCCCAGGCCCCGGAGAGGGTCATCATGCCGTTCACCGCGCCACCCCAGGAGGGGATGATCATGGCGATGGACACGGCGGCGCCCAGGGAGCCGGTCCAGTCTGGGAGGGCGGTGTACTGGAGGTGATGGGCGCCCAGCCAGACGTAGCCGAACATCAGGGCCCAGAAGTGAATCACGGAGAGGCGATAAGAGTAGACGGGGCGATTGGCCTGCTTCGGCACGAAGTAATACATCATGCCCAGGAACCCGGCGGTCAGATAGAAGCCGACGGCGTTATGGCCCCACCACCACTGGATCATGGCGTCCTGGGTGCCGGAGAAGAGGGAGTAGGACTTGAACAGACCCACGGGGATGGCCAGGCTGTTCACCACGTGCAGATAGGTAATCATCACCATCATGCCCAGATAAAACCAGTTCGACACATAGATGTGCGAGGTCTTGCGGATCGCCAGGGTCATGATGAAGTTAAAGGAGAATGCCAACCAGACCACGGCGATGAGGATGTCGATGGGCCACTCCAGTTCGGCGTACTCCTTGCCCTCGGTCAGTCCCAGGGGAAGGGTGATGACGGCGGAGACGATGATGAGATTCCAGCCCCAGAAGACGAACCAGGCCAGTTTGTCACTCCAGAGGCGGACACCGCAGGTGCGCTGGACCGTGTAGAAGGCCGTGGCCATGAGGGCGCAACCGCCGAAGGCGAAGATCACCGCGTTGGTATGCAGGGGGCGCAGGCGCCCGAAGGTCAGATAAGGAATATCGAAATTCAGGAATGGCCAGGCCAATTCCGCCGCGATGTAGACGCCCACGGCCGCGCCTACCACCAGGTAGACGACCGCCATGACGGTGAACCAGCGTACAACGTCGAAGTTGTACTTCTGTTCGAGTCCAGTTTCCATAAAACCTCCCCGAAATGACTGGAGAAACAATGTAGGTATGACCATTCCGTGCCGCATCCCAAGCCACGCCCGGTCCCTGGCATAACGGCGGCAATAACAAAGGATCAGCCCCTTAAAGTCAAGGTCAGGCAGTCGGCTAACCCCTGACTTGGGGGAAATCACTGACTATTTTTTGATCTGCGTCAGATTGGGGGGGCGAGAAGGGGGGATGCGAGGGAACCCGCGGCCGGATGGCATCGAAGGGCTTTCCCCTATTCGGGAAGAAGTTATTTGAAGAAGGCTTCCAGGGAGAACCCCTCTTTTTCGAGGATATCCCGCAGCCGGCGCAGGGCATCCATCTGGATCTGTCGGACCCGTTCCCGGGTCACACCCAGTTCTTCCGCCACCTTTTCCAGGGTGCTGTTCTCATAGCCATGGATCCCAAAGCGCCGCTCGATCACCTCGCGCTGCTTGCTGCTCAATTTGGCCAGCCAGTGGTCGAGGTTAACCCGCACCTCCTGGTCCTGAATCCGGTCAGAGGGATCCGTGGCGTCCTCATCCTGCAGGAGATCCACCAGGGGTTTGTCGGCATCCTTGCCCAAGGGGGTATCGACGGAGGCGATATGCTCATTCAACCCGAGCAGGCGCTTGACCTCGGCGCTCGGGCGCTCGAGCAGCGCCGCCACCTCCTCGACGCTGGGCTCATGGTCCAGGCGTTGGGACAGGAGCCGCGAGGCGCGGAGATAGACATTGATCTCCTTGACCACATGAATGGGCAGACGCACGGTACGGGTCTGATTCATGATGGCCCGTTCGATGGTCTGGCGGATCCACCAGGTAGCGTAGGTGGAGAAACGAAAACCGCGTTCCGGGTCAAACTTCTCCACGGCACGGATGAGGCCCAGGTTGCCCTCCTCGATCAGATCCAGCAAGGGCAGGCCACGGTAGAGGTACCGCCGGGCGATCTTGACCACCAGACGCAAATTGCTGACGATCATGCGTTGGCGGGCCTCATAGTCGCCCGCCTGGGCGAGGCGGGCCAGGCGCACCTCTTCCTCCGCCGTCAACAGGCGGGAGGCCCCAATTTCGTTGAGATAGATGCGTGTGGCGTCGAGATCGGCATCGTCCGCCGTGAGGGGGGACCGCTCACCCACCGCCTCGGTGTCCTCATCACCCCCTTCGTCTGGGGCGAGGACCTGTGGCAGGTCCCCCGCCCCTTCATCCTCCGGCTGGGTCAGGTTGACCAAGGCCGGGTCAAGGTCATCATCCTGATCAAGGTCCTCGCGTTCCTCAACCGTGGCCACGCGAAAACTCACCGCCGGGGAACCCGATGGGGAGTGACCCGCGAAGGGACGCCTGCTCATCCCGCCGCGCAAACTGCCGTCAGGTTACCTGGCGCTACAACATCCAGAATGATTGCGAAGTGGATCATATCCTGCCCTCCCGGCCCATCCACGATCTCGATTCTTGGGGGTTTATTATCCATTTCCTCGCCCGCGGCCACCAGAACATGGGGACGGAACCGTCTGGGGCGAGGCTAATCAGGGTCTTGATCGGAATGATAAAGACACCCCATGGTTCACGTCCACCGCAACAGGACGGCTAGTCCGGCCCTTCAGGCCAGTCCGCTCAGCAAGGGGACAAAGTTGACCGGCTCCAGAATCTCCGGGGTATAGCCCTCGGGGGTCCTGATGAGTCTCACCAGCACCTGCTCGGCACCCAGCCCCATGGGCAGCACCATGCATCCGCCAATCCTGAGTTGCTGCACCAGGGCCCGGGGGATGCCAGGGGGCGCGGCGGTGACGAGGATGGCATCGAAAGGGGCATACTCCGGCCAGCCGAGGCCACCGTCGGCGTGCCGCAGGCGGACATTGCGCAGCCGCAATTCAGCCAGTCGACGGCGTGCCGTCTCCAGCAGGGCGGCGACCCGCTCGACGCTGTAAACCCGGCGCGCCAGGGAGGCGAGCACGGCCGTCTGAAATCCGGAACCGGTACCAATCTCCAGGATGGCTTGAGGGCGACGCGGTTCCAGCAGGGCTTCGGTCATGCGCGCCACCGTGTAGGGTTGGGAGATCGTCTGGCCATGACCGATCGGCAGGGCGGCATCTTCATAGGCATGACTGGCCAGGGCCTCATCCACGAAGCGATGGCGGGGCAGGCGGCTCAGGAGGTCCAATACGTCGCCGTTACGAATGCCTGCCGCTATCAGGCGCCGCCGCAACCGTTCCCGGGTACGCGCCGAGGTCATGCCGACGCCGGCATCTTCCCCGCCAGCGGAGTGGGTCGCGTCCCCCCCCCTCAAGCACAGGCCTCCAGCCATTCCGACAGGGGCTCAAGCAGGCCATGGCGGGTCAGGTCTACCTGCAAGGGGGTCACGGAGACGAAACCATGACGCGAGGCATAAAAGTCCGTTCCTGGCCCGGCATCCGCCTCGGCGCCGGCCGGGCCGACCCAGTAGATGGTCCGCCCGCGCGGATCCTGGGCCTTGGTCACGGGCTCGGCCTTGTGGCGATGCCCCAAGCGCGTGGCCTGCATCCCGGCCAACTGCGCGTAAGGCAGGTCTGGCACATTGACGTTGAGGATGAGGTTGGAACCCAGGGCCTCCGCATCCAGGTTGGCCACCAGTTTGGCCGTCACCTGGGCCGCCGTTTCCAGATACTTGGGCTCATGGGAGGTGATGGAGATCGCCATTGCCGGCAGACCCAGAAAACGGCCTTCGGTAGCCGCCGCCACCGTACCCGAATAGAGGACATCGTCGCCCAGATTGGCGCCATGGTTGATACCCGCGATGACCAGATCCGGCTCCTCCTCCAGGAGTCCCGTGATGGCCAGATGCACGCAGTCCGTGGGGGTGCCCTCGACGTAATAGTGGCCATTCCCCAGTTCATGAGCGCGCAGGGGCCTGGTCAGGGTCAGGGAATTACTGGCACCGCTGCGGTCGCGATCCGGGGCGACAATGGTGACCGAACCGAATTGCACCAGGTGCTGGGCGAGGATGAGCAGCCCGGGGGATTGATAGCCATCGTCATTGCTGAGGAGGATACGCATGCTGGAACCCTGTGGCGGAAGCGGGCTTATCATACTGGAATTGGCCAGCCACTACCTGGCCGGCGCAAGGAGGTGACACCGGCGGGTGCCAGCGGTTCATAACCCAAACCGGCCGCTCAGGAACGGGTTCTGGCGGACCCGCCGTCAACCCCGCCCAGGGGGTATACTCACTGGCAACTGGTATGAGCCTCTGAGCCATCGTGAGCCGCCCCCCTGATCCTGATGAACGCCAACTCTTCCGCGCCGAGGTGGAAGACGCGGCTCCGCTTGACCTCGAGCTGCCGGAACCCTGGCGCCGGCGGCCCGCGCCCTATCCCATTGAACAACCCAAACACCTGGCGGAGGATGACCAGCCACTTAGCCTGGCCGAGACAGAGGTCGAGACCCATGAATTCCTTTTCTACGCCAAACCCGGCGTTCAGCAACGGGTCCTGCACGATCTCCAGCGGGGGGCCATCCCCAGGGAACTGGAACTGGATCTGCATGGCCTGACCGCGACCTTCGCCGAACAACTCTGTGACGAGTTTCTGGCGGCCTGCGCCCGGCGCCGGGTACGCTGCGCCCAGATCATCCATGGGAAGGGATACGGCTCCCAGGAGCGGCAGCCGATTCTGAAGCGCAAGGTGAATTATTGGCTGCGCCTGCGCCCGGAAGTCCTCGCCTTCTGCTCCGCCACCCGCCGGGACGGGGGTACCGGAGCCGTTTATGTCTTGCTGCGTAACCCGGATAAGAGCCATCGCTCCCGGCAGCGCTGAGGGCGCGAGGCAGGCGGGAAATCCCGCTGACCCTTATGAGGGCACGCGTCCTCCGAGCGGTGACGGCTAATAATTCCGTAACCCCAGGACATCCTGCATGTCGAAGAGGCCTACCCCCCGGCCGGCCAGCCAGCGTGCTGCGCGCACCGCCCCTTGGGCGAAGGTCAGGCGGCTGGAGGCCTTGTGGGTGATTTCGACGCGTTCACCGTCGGCGGCGAACCAGACGCTATGCTCGCCGACCACGTCGCCGGCGCGGATGGTCTCGAAGCCGATGGCTTGACGCGGACGGGGACCGGTCTGGCCCTGACGCCCGTAAACGGCAACCTCGCCCAGATCGCGGCCTAGAGCCGCGGCCACGACCTCCCCCATGCGTAGCGCAGTGCCGGAGGGCGCGTCCACCTTGTGGCGATGATGAGCCTCGATGATCTCGATATCCGCTTCCTCGCCCAGGACCCGGGCGGCGATATCAAGCAGCTTGAAGCACAGATTCACCCCCACGCTCATGTTGGGTGCGAAGACGATGCCGATGTCCCGACTCGCTGCACTAATCGAGGCGCGGGCCGGCTCATCGAAGCCCGTGGTGCCCAGTACCAAGGACCAACCCACCTGCTGGCATGCCCTCAGATGGGTCAGGGCGGCACTGGGGGCAGTGAAATCGATGAGCACATCACAGGCATCCTGGCTGACGTCCAACGCCGGCTGGATCACCACGCCCAGCTTTCCGACCCCAGCCAATTCACCGGCGTCCAACCCCAAAAGGGGGCTATCGGGCCGCTCCGTCGCCTGACGAAGTTCCAGGCCTTCGGCCTGGGCGACGGCCTGCACCAGGGTACGGCCCATGCGCCCCCCACTACCAGCCACGGCGACGCGAATATTGTTCATGCATAGACTCCTTAGCTATCTTTAGATCTGAGGCGGGGGGGGGATGGCGGGAAACCGAATGAAACCTTGATGATGAGGTAAGGAACAGTCGAAAGGACGACTCGGCCCTCAGCCCGTTACGCGGCGCCCAGAGTGACCCGATCGCCGACCTTGAGACCCAGGCTCTGGGCAGCTGACCCCTGATTGACCGCGATCTCCACCAACCCGAAGGCGTTCTCATACCAGAAGGCCTGACCTTCCGGGACCGCGCTGAAGGTCCGCGCCCAGGATAGCGAAGATCCAGCAAGGGTGAATAACGCCGTTGACCCGATTTCTTCCGCCCTCATCCCCAGCATCAGATTACCGTAGGCATCCTGGTAGACGATTCGCGGCAGTTCCGCCGGCCAAGCGCTCCCCGCCAGGTCCGCTGTTGTCAAGGGAGACAAGGATAAGGGCTCCCGCCGCAGCAACGCGATGGCGGCGGGGGCAAACAGATCGCGCCCATGGAAGGTCGCGGAAAGCCGGGCTGGACGCCAATCGAGACGCCAGACCTGACACTGACGGGCTCGTCGCGCGATCATCGCCAGCAAACCATTGTCAGGGCCCAGGAAGAGATTACCGTCAGCCTCGATGACCACCGCCTGACAATCACCACCCACACCCGGGTCCACGACGGTCAGGAAGAGGGTGGATGAGGGGACATCCCGTACCAGGCCAGGAAGCAGATAGGCAGCCAGGTCAGGACGGAAGGGCGGGAGATCAGAAATCAGATCAATCACGGTCAACGCGGGCAGCCCCGCGGCCAGAAGCAAGTGAATCTGCCCCAAATAGGGACTGGCGAGACCAAAATCGGTAACCAGGGCTACGCGCTGACAGTCAAGCATGCGGCGATCTTTTCCGATTCAGCAAAACCAGTATCCAGCGACGAAAAAACCGGGGCAAGCCCGGTTTCATCGTGTCGCACCATGAGAGAAGGCGACTGTCTGACTAGTCGGAACTCACGGCCTCGGCGGGCGGACGGTCGACCAGTTCAACGTAAGCCATCGGGGCGGCATCGCTGGGACGAAAACCGCACTTAAGGATGCGCAAGTAGCCCCCGGGCCGGTCCTGATAACGGGGACCCAGTTCGGTGAAAAGCTTGGCGACGATTGCGTCATCGCGCAGGCGAGCAAAGGCTAGACGCCGCTTGTGAACCGAATCCTGTTTTGCCAGGGTGATCAAGGGTTCGGCCACACGGCGCAACTCCTTGGCCTTGGGCAGGGTGGTCTTGATGAGCTCATGTTGGAAAAGAGAATTCGCCATGTTCTTGAACATGGCCTCTCGATGAGAGCTGTTACGATTGAGGTGCCTTCCGGCCTTACGATGACGCATGGGTGGTTACCTGAATCCAGAAAGTTGGCGCCCGTGGCGCACCTTATTTACGTGTTTAGGCTGCAACAAGAAGTCTCGCCCAGGGCACTGGTGACGGAACAAGGGCCAAACTACTTGATCGCTAATTCGTCGATGTTCTCAGGGGGCCAATTCTCAAGCCGGGAACCTAAGGACAGGCCTCTCATCGCCAGGACATCCTTGATCTCGGTCAGTGACTTTTTACCCAGATTTGGAGTCTTGAGCAGCTCAACCTCAGTACGCTGGATCAGATCGCCAATGAGGTAGATGTTTTCGGCCTTCAGGCAGTTCGCGGACCTGACGGTGAGTTCCAGATCGTCAACGGGGCGCAGCAACATCGGATCGAAGACAGGCTTTTCGGGTTCAAGCGTGGCGCCCGCTTCATCGTAGGAGGTTCGTTCCAAGGCTACGAAGCTGCCCAACTGATCCCGCAGGATAGCAGCCGCCTGCTGGACGGCAGACTTGGGATCAATGGTCCCGTTAGTCTCCAGATCGATAACCAAACGATCAAGATCGGTCCGTTGTTCAACGCGCGCGGACTGGACATCGATAGCCACGCGACGAATGGGGCTGAAAGAGGCGTCCAGGGGGAGTTTACCGATGGGCCTTTCCTCGCCACCTTCCAACTCGCGCTGCGTAACGGGTTCGTATCCCCTGCCCCGCCGCACCGTCAGCACCATGCTCAATTCCGTGTTGCCCGTCAGATTGGCGATCACCAAATCCGGGTTGGCAATCTCCGCGCTGTGGTCGAGGGCAATGTCCGCCGCGGTGATGACGCCTGGGCCCGTCTTGTGCAAGGTAAAGGTGGCCTCATCCTTACCGTGGAGACTGATGGCCAATTCCTTGAGATTCAGAAGGATCTCGAGGACGTCCTCACGCACGCCTTCCAGGGTGGTGTACTCATGAAGAATACCTTGAATCTCAACCTCAGTGACCGCGCACCCCGACATGGAGGATAACAGGATCCGCCGTAAGGCGTTCCCGAGGGTATGCCCAAAACCGCGCTCAAGCGGCTCCAGGGAGATCCGGGCGTGACTTGGGCTTCCGTCAACAGGATCAACCTTGACGATCCGCGGTTTGAGGAAGTCGCTGACAGCTTCAGGCATGCAAAAACCCTCTCCTGTGCCTACTTGGAGTACAACTCAACGATCAGGGACTCGTTGATATCGGCGGGGAGATCGGACCGATCAGGAATCCGACTAAAGACCCCTTTCAGAGCCTTGGTGTCCACCTGAAC
Source organism: uncultured Gammaproteobacteria bacterium (assembly GCA_937862735.1). Lineage (GTDB taxonomy): Bacteria > Pseudomonadota > Gammaproteobacteria > Chromatiales > Chromatiaceae > M0108. The sequence goes on along the minus strand of CALMDH010000184.1, from coordinate 3,041 downwards.
CCAGTCCACGAAGCCATATTGCTCGGCGAGGGCAAGGGCGTTCTGTACCCGGACTTGCTTCTTGGCCTTTTCATGCACCTCAATGACATCCGCCTCCTGCACCTGGTATGAAGGGATGTTGAGGGCCTTGCCATTCACAAGGACTCCCTTATGGGCAACCAACTGTCGCGCCTCAGCCCGGGTGGAACCGAAGCCCATACGATAAACGACATTGTCCAGCCGCCGCTCAAGAATCCGCAGGAGATTCTCACCCGTTGCGCCCTTTTGCGCGGCAGCCAGGGTGTAATAATTGCGAAACTGTTTTTCCATCACGCCGTAAATACGGCGTACCTTTTGCTTTTCTCGCAATTGTATGCCGTAGTCGGAAACCCGACGCCGACGGTCACCGGCCTGACCTGGAGCTTTTTCCAGGTTGCACTTGGTATCAATGGAACGAGCACGACTCTTGAGGGCCAGATCAACCCCTTCACGACGTGCCTGCTTGCAGGTTGGACCTGTATACCTTGCCATCTCGATTCCTAGTTAACCGCGATTTAGACGCGCCGCTTTTTCGGCGGGCGACAGCCATTATGGGGGATGGGAGTCACGTCCTGGATGCCCGTGATTTTGAATCCGGCATTATTCAAGGCGCGAACTGCGCTTTCACGGCCAGGACCAGGGCCCTTGACGTTAACATCAAGGTTCTTGACGCCATATTCCTTTGCCGCCTGTCCGGCACGATCAGCCGCCACCTGAGCCGCGAAGGGGGTACTCTTTCTGGAACCGCGGAATCCTGAGCCACCAGAGGTAGCCCAAGCCAGGGCGTTGCCTTGCCGATCCGTGATGGTCACGATCGTGTTGTTAAAGGAAGCGTGGACATGGGCGATCCCATCAGCCACCTGACGCTTGACCTTCTTTTTGACGTTGCGTGTCGGTTTTGCCATTAACTCTTACCGCGAAAAAACGTGGTTCAGGATCAGCGCTTGATGGGACGACGGGGGCCCTTCCGGGTCCTGGCGTTGGTGCGGGTGCGTTGACCCCGGACCGGGAGGCCACGGCGATGGCGTATGCCCCGATTGCAGCCCAGATCCATCAGCCTCTTGATATTCATGGAAACTTCACGACGCAAGTCACCCTCGACCGTGTACTTGGCAACTTCGGCGCGTAGTTTATCCACCTGCTCTTCGGAGAGCTCCCGCATTTGCAGGGTTTGGGCGATGCCAGCTGCATCGCAGATTGCGGCCGCCCGAGTACGGCCCACGCCATAAATCGCCGTCAAGGCGATTACGGCATGCTTCCTGTCAGGAATATTAACACCGGCAATACGGGCCATGCTCTTCTGTCTCCAAATCCACTTAAGCTAGGCGCAAGTAATCGCGCAGTTTAACAGTTGGGTGCAAGGTGTCAACCAGCAAATCAACCCTGACGTTGCTTGTGCTTGGGATCCTTGCAAATCACGCGAACGATGCCGTTGCGCTTGATGATCTTACAGTTGCGGCAGATTTTCTTGACTGAGGCACGTACTTTCATTGTGGTTCTCCCGAAAGCTTGCTGTGAAGAATTAATTCCTCATGCTTCAGCGCATGAGACCACCGCCAGGTGCCCTGAGATTGGCCTTCTTCATCAGTCCCTCGTACTGGTGGGACATGAGGTGAGCTTGCACCTGGGCCATGAAGTCCATCACCACTACGACCACGATCAGAAGAGAGGTGCCACCGAAGTAGAAGGGTACGTTCCAGCCAACGATGAGGAATTCAGGAATGAGACAAACAGCGGTAATATAGATAGCCCCCGCGGCCGTAAGCCGGGTCATGACATTGTCTATATAGCGTGCCGTTTGTTCGCCAGGACGGATGCCGGGAATGAAGGCACCAGAACGCTTCAGGTTATCGGCGGTTTCTTTGGCGTTGAAGACCAGTGCCGTGTAAAAGAAGCAGAAGAAGATGATGGCGAGGGAATAGGCGATCACGTATACCGGTTCGCCCGGGGATAGCTTACTGGTGATTTCCGCGATCCAACGGGTATTCTCCGACTGACCAAACCACTGTCCCAGCGTGCCGGGAAAAAGGATGATGCTGGAAGCGAAGATCGGCGGTATGACGCCCGCCATGTTCAGCTTCAGTGGCAGGTGCGTGCTTTGCGCCGCCATGAGGCGCCTGCCTTGCTGACGGCGGGCGTAATTGACCGTGATGCGTCGCTGACCGCGTTCGACGAAGACCACGAAGGCGGTCACACCCAGGGCGAGGACAAACAAGGCCAGCACGGCAAGGGCATTCATCTCCCCGGTGCGCACCAATTCCAATGTGCCACCAATCGCGGAGGGCAAGCCGGCAACGATACCAGCGAAGATGATGATGGAGATGCCGTTGCCAATGCCACGCTCGGTTATCTGCTCCCCCAGCCACATGAGGAACATGGTACCCGTGACCAGGGAGACCGTGGCGGTGAAGACGAAGCCAAAACCACTCATAACGACGATGGATGATCCACCCACCGATTGCCCTTGTAGAGCGATCGAAATACCAATAGCCTGGAACGTCGCCAGGCCCACGGTGCCGTACCGAGTGTATTGGGTGATCTTGCGGCGCCCCGATTCACCTTCCTTCTTCAATTGTTCCAGTGCCGGGATGACGGAAGTCATGAGTTGGATGATGATCGAGGCGGAGATGTAGGGCATGATGCCCAGTGCAAAGAGGCTCGCGCGCTCCAAGGCACCGCCCGAAAACATGTTGAACATGTCGAGAATGGAGCCCTGGTTCTGGTCGAAGAGTATCGCTAAGGCCTCCGGATTAACGCCAGGGACCGGGATAAAGGTGCCAATGCGATATACCAGCAAGGCACCGAGGACGAACAGCAGACGCTGTCGTAACTCGGTCAGACGACCAAGCCCACCAAGGGCCTCGGTCATGGGAGACGAACTCTTCACCATGTCGAATCTAACTCCAGCTATGATTCGACGCTGCCGCCAGCCGCCTCGATGGCGGTTCGGGCACCCTGGGTTACGGCGAGACCACGAACCACCAGAGGTATTTCTACCTTGCCCGTAGCAATGATCTTGACTT
>CALMDH010000183.1:0-14103 GCA_937862735.1 uncultured Gammaproteobacteria bacterium | reverse complement strand
TACCCGCAAGTTACCGAGGTACAGTAAACCGATTTTTCAAATAGGACGGGTATAGAATGAGCTTAGTCCAGCGGTGACCCTCCTGGAAAGGGTTTCCGCATGGTTGGAATCATGACCAACCTGGATTGGCGCCGAAAGCAGGGGGACTCTCTGGGGCGAGTAGTGCGCAAACAAAAAGGGCGGCTTGCGCCGCCCTTGAGCATCGGACCCGTGGGCAAGTGCCCTGGTCCTAGGTTCAGTGCCCGCCGCCCTTCAGTGCCGTGCACATCCCCTCGATGGTGTCCTTGGCGTCGCCAAAGACCAGGGAGGTGTTGTCCTGGTAGAACAGCAGGTTGTCGACGCCGGAGTAGCCGGGGCGCATGGAGCGCTTGAGGAAGTAGACCTGACGCGCCTTGCCGGCCTCCAGGATGGGCATGCCAAAGATGGGGCTGGACTTGTCGGTCTTGGCCGCCGGGTTGACCACGTCGTTGGCGCCCACCACCAGGCAGACGTCGGCGGTGGCGAACTCGGGGTTGATCTCGTCCATCTCCTGGACGGCGTCGTAGGGGATGTCGGCCTCCGCCAGCAGCACGTTCATGTGCCCCGGCATGCGCCCGGCCACCGGGTGGATGGCGAACTTGACTTCGACGCCGCGGGCGTTCAGTAGCTCCATCAGCTCCTTGACCGAATGCTGGGCCTGGGAGACGGCCATGCCATAGCCAGGGACGATGATGACCTTGTTGGCGTCCTCCATCCAATAGACCGCGTCCTCCACCGAGGCGGACTTGACGCCCTTGGCCGCGGCCTGGGCCCCGGCGCTGTCGCCGCCGCCCCCGTCGCCGCTGCCGAAACCGCCGAACACCACGTTGAAGATGGAGCGGTTCATGGCCTTGCACATGATGAAGGACAGGATGGCGCCGGAGAAGCCGACCAGGGCGCCGACGATGATCAGCAGGTTGTTGCCCAGGGTGAAGCCGGTCGCCGCCGCCGCCCAGCCCGAGTAGCTGTTGAGCATGGAGATGATGACCGGCATGTCGGCCCCGCCGATGGGGATGATGAGGGTGACGCCGATGACGAAGGCCAGCAGGGTCATGAGGGTCAGGGACCAGACGCTGCCGGTCATGGCGAAGTGCACGCCCAGGGCGATGGTGGCCAGGGCGATGGCGGCGTTGAGGGCATGCTGGCCGGCGAACTTGACCGGCTGGCCGCTGATGAGCCCCTGCAACTTGCCGAAGGCGATGACCGAGCCGGTGAAGGTGATGGCGCCGATGATGATGCCGGCGGACAGTTCGCCCATCAGCACCGGATTGAGGGCATTGGCGGCGGCCTTGTTGAGGAAGGTGCCGATGGCTACCAGCACCGCCGCCATACCGACGAAGCTGTGCAGCGCCGCCACCAATTGCGGCATGGCCGTCATCTGGATGCGCGCCGCCAGGATGCCGCCGATGACCGCGCCCGCCAGGACGCCGGCGATGATGAAGCCGTAGGACTGGACCTCCGCCCCCATCAGGGTGGCGCCGATGGCGATGGCCATGCCGACCATGCCGTACAGATTGCCGCGCCGGGCGGTGGCGGGATGGGTCAGCCCCTTGAGGGCGAAGATGAAGAGGATGGCCGAGGCGAGGTAGGCCAGGGCCTGGTGGTTGACCGAGAGTTCCATGGGCGGCTCCTTACTTGGCCTTCTTCTTGAACATGGACAGCATCCGGTGGGTTACCAGAAAGCCGCCGAAGACGTTGATGGAGGCCAGCAGCACGGCGACGAAGCCCATGAGCTCGGCAGTGGTCCCGGCGCTCTCCAGGCCGGTCACCAGCAGGGCGCCGACGATGACGATGCCGGAGATAGCGTTGGTCAGGGCCACCAGGGGGGTGTGGAGGGAGGGCGTGACGCCCCAGATGACGTAATAGCCAATGAAACAGGCCAGTACGAAGACGTAGAGGGCGAGAAGGGTCTCGGACATCGGCTGACTCCGGGTGAGGTTCGTGGGGCGGGCGCGATCAGACGCCGACGCGCATGGCCTGGGTGATCTCGTCCTGGTCCAGGTCCTTGAGGACCGGGCCATCCGGGGACTTGTCCACCATGATGTCGAGCAGGTTCGACAGGTTGCGGGCGTAGAAGGCGCTCGCGTCCGCCGGGACCATCGCCGGGAAGTTGGTATGGCCGACCAGGATCACGCCCTGCTTTTCCACCACCTGGTCCTTCTCGGTGAGGGGGCAGTTGCCACCATTGGCCGCCGCCAGGTCGACGATCACCGATCCCGGCCGCATGCGGCCCACCACCTCGGGGGTGATGAGGATCGGCGCCGGACGGCAGGGGATGAGGGCGGTGGAGATGATGATGTGGGCCTTGGCCAGCTCGTCCGCCAGGGCGGCCTGCTGGCGGGCCTTGGCCTCGTCGGACAGTTCCTTGGCGTAACCGCCGCTGCCCGAGCCGCTCTCGCCGATGTCCAGTTCGATGGCCTTGGCGCCCAGGGACTGGATCTGCTCCTTGGTCTCGGGGCGGACGTCGTAGCCATACACGTCGCAGCCCAGACGGCGGGCGGTGGCGATGGCCTGGAGGCCGGCGACGCCGGCGCCCAGCACCACCAGACGGGCGGGCTTGGCGGAACCGGCGGAGGTCATCATCATCGGCATGAAGCGCCCGTAGTGGGCGGCGGCCTCGATGACGGCGCGGTAGCCGGCGATGTTGCTCTGGGAGGAGAGGGCATCCATGGACTGGGCGCGGGAGATGCGCGGAATGCGCTCCACCGCCATGACGCGGATGTCCTTCTTGACCATGGCGCCGATGATCTCGTCCTCGCCGCAGGTCTCGACATAGCCCAGGAAGATGCCGCCGGCCTGCATGGCGGCGACCTCGTCGGTGTCCGGCTTGCGGACCTTGAGCAGGATGTCGACGGCGAAGGCGCTGGCGCGATCGACGATCTCGGCGCCCGCTTCCCGATATTGCTCGTCGGGGTAGTGGGAGGCGACGCCGGCGCCGGCCTCGACCAGGACCTTGAAGCCGGTCTTGACCAGCTTCTTGACCACCTCGGGGGTGGAGGCGACGCGGGTCTCCCCGGCGCAAGTCTCTCTTGGGACACCGATTTTCATGACAGCAACGTTCTTCGGCGAGGTCGCGGCGCGGTGGCTTGCCAATGGCCAGCCCGCCGCGATGATTGATGAGGCAAAAACCAGGGGCGCGTAAGAGTAGCCGTGACTAGTCCGGCAATCAAGGTCTTGGCGAGGTGGATGCCCTCTTTTGGGGCCTGGGGGGTGGAAAAGGTCCCCATTGGGAGGCATGCCCAGGGGCCGTCACCTGGTTTGCACCCTCATGGTGCGCTTTATCCCGGTCGTGCACTCTCAGCGAGCACATGGTTCAGCGTCTAGACTGAAAAGCGGGCCCTGGCCGCCCCGCCGCCAAGGTCGGTACCACCGGCGCGGAGTTAAGGCCCTGTAAGTGCATTTCAGGCAAATTCGCCAGCCCGCGGCTTGGTAACCCAGGCGGAGGATAGATCTGGCACGAATCTGGCATTCATCCCCAAGGCCCGGCGAAGCGCCTCTTAGGCACAGGCTGTCGTCACCAGGATTTCAGGTTTTCCACGAGGTCAGCGATGCACCTTCATACCCCGCCCCCCGCCCAGGGTCTCTACGATCCCGCCTATGAGCATGATGCCTGCGGTGTCGGCTTCGTCTGTAACATCAAGAATGTCAAAAGCCGGCGCATCGTCGAGCAGGGCCTGGAGATCCTGGTCCGCCTCACCCATCGCGGGGCCGTGGGGGCCGATCCCCGCGCCGGCGACGGGGCGGGCATCCTGGTGCAGATCCCGGACGCCTTCCTGCGCGCCCAGCTCGATTTCGAGCTGCCCGCCCCGGGCCAGTACGCCGTCGGCATGCTCTTCCTGCCCCAGGATCGCGCCCGCCACCCCGAGGTGCGCGCCGTGATCGAGCGCCAGGTCGCCGCCGGCGGCGACCGGGTCCTTGGCTGGCGGGAGGTCCCGGTGGACTCCAGCATCCTGAGTGCCAGCGTCCGGCCCACCGAGCCCGTGGTCACCCAGCTCTTCATCGCCGCGGGGGACAAGCACCCCGACGCGGACGCCTTCGAGCGCAACCTCTTCGTCACCCGCAAGCAGATGGATAACGCCATCCGCTTCGCCGGCCTGCCCCAGTCCAGCTTCTACGTCGCCTCCCTGTCCACCCGCACCCTGGTGTACAAGGGCATGTTCCTCGCCGACCAGGTCGGCGCCTACTACCCCGACCTGCATCACCCCCTGTTCACCTCCGCCCTGGCCCTGGTCCACCAGCGTTTCTCCACCAACACCTTCCCCACCTGGAACCTGGCCCACCCCTTCCGCATGATCGCCCACAATGGCGAGATCAACACCCTGCGCGGCAACCTCAACTGGATGGCCGCCCGCCGCCACGGCATGGCCTCCAGGCTGATCGGCCCGGACCTGGAGAAGATCTGGCCCCTGATCCCCGAGGGCCAGTCCGACTCGGCTTGCTTCGACAATGCCCTGGAGCTGCTGGTGATGGGTGGCTACTCCCTGGCCCACGCGATGATGATGCTCATCCCCGAGGCCTGGGCCGGCAACCCCCTCATGGACGAGGGACGCCGCGCCTTCTACGAATACCACGCCGCCCTGATGGAACCCTGGGACGGCCCGGCGGCGGTCGCCTTCACCGACGGCCGCCAGATCGGCGCCACCCTGGACCGCAATGGCCTGCGCCCGGCGCGTTATCTGATCACCGACGACGACCTGGTGGTCATGGCCTCGGAGATGGGCGTCCTCGACATCCCCGAGGAGCGCATTGTGCGCAAGTGGCGCCTGCAACCGGGCAAGATGTTCCTCATCGACCTGGAGCAGGGACGGATCATCGACGACGCCGAGCTCAAGGCCGCTCTGGCCGGGGCCCAGCCCTACCAGGCCTGGCTCGACCAGACCCAGATCCGCCTGCGCGAGCTACCGCCGGACATCGGCCCCATGGCGGCGGGGCCCAAGACCCTCCTCGACCGCCAGCAGGCCTTCGGCTACACCCAGGAGGACCTCAAGTTCCTCATGACCCCCATGGCCACCACCGGCGAGGAGGCGGTGGGCTCCATGGGGGCGGACAACCCCATCGCCATCCTGTCGAACCGGCCCAAGCCGCTGTTCAACTACTTCCAGCAGAACTTCGCCCAGGTCACCAACCCGCCCATCGACCCGATCCGCGAGGAGCTGGTGATGTCCCTGGTGTCGCTCATCGGCCCCCGGCCCAACCTGCTGGGGATCGACGACGGCGGTCGCCACCTGCGCCTGGAGGTGGACCATCCCATCCTGACCAACACCGACCTGGCGCGCATCCGCCACATCGAGGACCACACCGGCGGCGCCTTCCGCACCAAGACCATCAGCATCTGCTACCCGGTGGAGCAGGGGGCGGCGGGCATGAAGCCGGCGGTGGCCCTGCTGTGCGCGGCGGCGGAAAAGGCGGTGCGCGACGGCTTCAACATCCTGGTGCTCTCCGACCGCGGCGTGGACGCCGACCATCTGCCCATCCCCGCCCTGCTGGCGGTGGCCGCGGTCCATCACCACCTGGTGCGCATGGGCCTGCGCACCGCCTCCGGCCTGGTGATCGAGACCGGGGCGGCGCGGGAGGTCCACCACTTCGCCGTGCTGGCCGGTTATGGCGCCGAGGCCATCAACCCCTACCTGGCCTTCGACACCCTCTCCGCCCTGCGGCCCAAGCTGCCGGAGCGGCTGAGCGAGGCCGAACTGCACGGGCGCTACCTCAAGGCGGTGAAGAAGGGCCTGCTCAAGGTGATGTCCAAGATGGGCATCTCCACCTACCAGTCTTACTGCGGCGCCCAGATCTTCGACGCCGTCGGCCTGTCCAGCGACTTCGTCGCCGACTACTTCACCGGCACCGCCAGCCGGATCGAGGGCGTGGGCCTGCGGGAGATCGCCGAGGAGGCGGTGCGCTGGCACGCCGATGCCTTCGGCGCCAATCCCCTCTACGAGAACGCCCTGGACGTGGGTGGTGACTACGCCTTCCGCGTCCGCGGCGAGGCCCACGCCTGGACGCCAGAGACCATCGCCCAGCTTCAGCACGCCAGCCGGGCTAATGACTGGAAGACCTATGAGGAATTCGCCCGGGCGATCAACGACCAGAATGAGCGCCTGTTGACTCTGCGCGGCCTGTTCGAGCTGGCCCTGGACCGCCATCCTGTCCCCCTGGAGGAGGTCGAGCCGGCGAAGGAGATCGTCAAGCGCTTCGCCACCGGCGCCATGTCCTTCGGGTCGATTTCCCAGGAGGCCCACACCACCCTGGCGGTGGCCATGAACCGCCTGGGGGGCAAGTCCAACACCGGTGAGGGCGGCGAGGAGCCGGAGCGCTTCCAGCCCCTGGCCGACGGCTCGCCCAACCCCCAGCGCTCGGCGATCAAGCAGGTCGCCTCGGGGCGCTTTGGCGTCACCACCGAGTACCTGGTCAACGCCGACGACATCCAGATCAAGATGGCCCAGGGGGCCAAGCCCGGCGAGGGCGGCCAGCTCCCCGGCCACAAGGTCAGCGCCCAGATCGCCCGGGTGCGTCACTCCACCCCCGGGGTGGGCCTCATTTCCCCGCCGCCCCATCACGACATCTACTCGATCGAGGACCTGGCCCAGCTCATCCATGACCTGAAGAACGTCAATCCCCGGGCGCGCATCTCGGTCAAGCTGGTGTCGGAGGTGGGGGTGGGCACCGTCGCCGCCGGGGTGGCCAAGGCCCATGCCGACCACGTCACCATCTCCGGCTACGAGGGCGGCACCGGCGCCTCGCCCCTGACCTCGATCAAGCACGCCGGCTCCCCCTGGGAGATTGGCCTGGCGGAGACCCACCAGACCCTGGTCCTCAACCGCCTGCGGGGGCGCATCGCCGTCCAGGTCGACGGCGGCCTGCGCACCGGCCGCGACGTGGTGGTGGGGGCCCTGCTGGGGGCGGACGAGTTCGGCTTCGCCACCGCCCCGCTGATCGTGGCCGGCTGCATCATGATGCGCAAGTGCCACCTCAACACCTGTCCGGTGGGGGTCGCCACCCAGGACCCGGAACTGCGCCGGCGCTTCACCGGCCAGCCGGAGCACCTGATCAATTACTTCTTCTTCGTCGCCGAGGAGGTGCGCCAGCTCATGGCGCGCCTGGGGGTGCGCCGCTTCGATGAGCTGATCGGCCGCGCCGACCTGATCGACGTGCGTCGGGCCATCAGCCACTGGAAGGCCAAGGGCCTGGACTTCTCCCGCCTGCTGCGCCCGGCGACGGTGGCCGCCGCCCCCGGAGAGGTCGTCGCCACCCACCAGTGCGAGCCCCAGGACCACGGCCTGGACCGGGCCCTGGACCATGAACTGATCCGCCAGGCAGCCCCGGCCCTGGAGCGGGGGGAGCCCGTCCAGATGGAGATCAAGGTGCGCAACCACCACCGCAGCCTGGGGGCCATGCTTTCCGGCCGGGTGGCGGAGCGCTATGGCCATGCCGGCCTGCCGGAGGACCGTATCCAGATCCGGGCGCGGGGCACCGCTGGCCAGTCCTGTGGCGCCTGGCTGGTGCGGGGGGTGACCCTGGACCTGGAGGGCGAGGCCAACGACTATGTCGGCAAGGGCCTGTCCGGGGGACGGATCATCGTCCGGCCGCCGGCGGTTACCGGCATGGCGCGGGCGGAGGACAACATCATCATCGGCAACACCGCCCTCTACGGGGCCATCGCCGGCGAGTGCTTCCTGCGCGGCGTCGCCGGCGAGCGCTTCGCCGTGCGCAACTCCGGGGCCACGGCGGTGGTCGAGGGGGTGGGCGACCATGGCTGCGAGTACATGACCGGCGGCCTGGTCGTCTGCCTCGGCCCCACCGGGCGCAACTTCGCCGCCGGCATGAGTGGCGGCATCGCCTACGTCCTCGACGAGGCCGGCGACTTCGCCCAGCGCTGCAACCAGGCCATGGTCGAGCTGGAGCCCATCCCCCCCGAGGACGCGGCCCTGGAGGCGCGCTACCACCAGGGCGGCGACCTGGCGGCCCACGGCCGGGTGGACGTCAGTCACGACCTGACCCGCTTCGACGCCATCCGCCTGCGCCAACTGGTGGAACGGCACCTGAGCGCCACCGGCAGTCCCGTCGCCCGGCGCGTCCTGGACCAGTGGGCTGAACTGCTGCCCAGGTTCGTCAAGGTCATGCCGGTCGATTACCGCCGCGCCCTCACCCAGTTGTACGCCGAACAAGCCCAGGCCACCCAGGCCCTGGCCGCCTAGGAGGAGCACCGATCATGGGCAAGACTACCGGCTTCATGGAATTCGCCCGCCAGGAGCGGGCCTACACCCCGGTCGCGGACCGGCTCCAGCACTACCAGGAATTCGTCATCCCCCTCAGCGAGGGGGATGTCCGCCAGCAGGGCGCGCGCTGCATGGACTGTGGCATCCCCTTCTGCCACCAGGGCTGCCCGGTCAACAACCTGATCCCGGACTGGAACGACTTGGTCTATCGCGGCGACTGGCAGCGCGCCAGCGAGGTGCTCCACGCCACCAACAACTTCCCGGAATTCACCGGGCGCATCTGCCCCGCCCCCTGCGAGGCGGCCTGCACCCTGAACATCGACGACCGCCCGGTCACCATCAAGACCATCGAGTGCGCCATCGTCGACCGCGCCTGGGAGGAGGGCTGGCTCCAGCCCCAGATCCCGGAGCACCGCAGCGGCCGGCGCGTGGCCGTCGTCGGCTCCGGCCCCGCCGGCCTGGCCTGCGCCCAGCAACTGGCCCGGGTCGGGCACAAGGTGCATGTGTACGAGAAGGCCGACCGCATTGGCGGCCTGCTGCGCTACGGCATCCCGGACTTCAAGCTGGAGAAGTTCCACATCGACCGGCGCATCGCCCAGATGCATGCCGAGGGGGTGGCCTTCCACACCCAGACCCACGTCGGCCGCGACCTGCCCGTCAGTCGCCTGCTGGACGACTTCGACGCCCTGGTCCTGGCGGGCGGCGCCGAGCAGCCCCGCGACCTGGCCATCCCCGGGCGCGACCTGGCCGGCATCCACTTCGCCCTCGACTTCCTCCAGCCCCAGAACCGCTGGGTGGCCGGCGACCGCAACGAACTGATTTCCGCGGCGGGTCGGCGGGTGGTGGTGATCGGCGGCGGCGACACCGGTTCCGACTGCATCGGCACCTCCAACCGCCACGGCGCGGCCGCCATCACTCAGCTCGAGATCCTGCCCCGCCCGCCGGACAAGGAGGACAAGGCCCTCACCTGGCCCCACTGGCCCAACCGGCTGCGCACCTCCAGCTCCCATGAGGAGGGCTGCGAGCGCATGTGGTCGGTGTCGACCAAGGCCTTTCTCGATGACGGCCAGGGCCGGGTGCGGGCGATCGCCTGCGTCCGGGTCGAGTGGACCCGGGACGAGGGCGGCGCCTGGCGCATGAGCGAGGTGCCGGGGTCGGACTTCGAGTTGCCGGCCGACCTGGTCTTCCTCGCCATGGGCTTTGTCCAGCCGGTGCGCGAGGGCCTGCTTGCCAGCCTGCGGGTGGAACTCGACGGCCGTGGCAACGTCCTGTCCGGCACCGAGGGTCCCCAGGCCTATCACACCTCGGTGCCCCGGGTCTTCACCGCCGGTGACATGCGTCGCGGCCAGTCCCTGGTGGTCTGGGCGATCCGCGAAGGGCGCCAGTGCGCCCGGGCCGTAGACGAATACCTGATGGGCCGGTCGGATCTGCCGCGTTAGGGCTCTGAGGGTCATAGACCTAAGGCACCCGGGTTCGTGGTCGGGCGAGGGAGGGTCGGGGGGCGTCTGGTGGGGGTGTCGACCGCAGGGATGCGGTCGTCAAGCCTACAGGGAAGTATTCACGGCGTCCCCCGCCAGACGTCACCCGACCCGGCTAGAGCAAGAATTGGATTAGCAATAGACAAAAAAAAGGGGGGCGGTTCCCAGATGGAGCCGGCCCCCATTCAGACCCTCGGGCCCCTCGTGGGGCCCCTAAGGCCTATTTTCCTGGCAGCAGGGTCTCAGACGCAGCCCTGGGCCAGCATGGCGTCGGCCACCTTGACGAAGCCGGCGATGTTGGCGCCCTTGACGTAGTTGACGAAGCCGCCGTCGTCGCTGCCATAGCGCACGCAGTTGGCGTGAATGGACTTCATGATCTGATGGAGACGCATGTCGACCTCCTCGGCGGGCCAGCCGACGACCCCGGCGTTCTGGGTCATCTCCAGGCCAGAGACCGAGACGCCACCGGCGTTGGCGGCCTTGCCCGGGCCATAGAGGATCTTGGCATTGAGGAAGACCTCCACGCCCTCAGGCGTGGTGGGCATGTTGGCCCCTTCGGAGACGCAGACGCAGCCATTGGCGACCAGGGTCTTGGCGTCGTTGACGTCGATCTCGTTCTGGGTGGCGCTGGGGAAGGCCAGGTCGCACTTGACCCCCCAGGGACGCTGGCCAGACAGGAACCGGGCGTTGGGATAGCGGTTGGCGTATTCACTGATGCGGCCGCGGCGGACGTTCTTGAGGTCCATGACCCAGGCCAGCTTCTCGGCGTCGATGCCATCCTCGTCAACGATGGTGCCGCCGGAGTCGGAGAGGGTGATGGGCTTGGCGCCAACGTGCAGGAGCTTCTCGACCGTGAACTGGGCGACATTGCCGGAGCCGGAAACGGTGGCGACCTTGCCCTCGACGCCCTCGCCGCGGGTGGCCAGCATCTCCTGGGCGAAATAGACGGCGCCGTAGCCGGTGGCCTCGGGACGGATCAGGGAGCCGCCGTAGGACAGACCCTTGCCGGTGAGCACGCCGTTGAAGCGGTTGGCGATGCGCTTGTACTGGCCAAAGAGGTAGCCGATCTCCCGGCCACCGACGCCGATGTCACCGGCGGGGACGTCGGTGTCGGGGCCGATGTGGCGATAGAGCTCGGTCATGAAGGACTGGCAGAAGCGCATCACCTCGTTGTCGCTCTTGCCCTTGGGGTCGAAGTCGGAACCGCCCTTGCCACCGCCCATGGATAGGGTGGTGAGGCTGTTCTTGAAGACCTGCTCGAAGGCCAGGAACTTGAGGACGCCCAGGTTGACGGTGGGATGGAAGCGCAGGCCGCCCTTGTAGGGGCCGATGGCGCTGTTCATCTCGATGCGGTAGCCGCGGTTGATCTGGATCTGGCCCTGATCGTCGATCCAGGGCACGCGGAACAGGACCACGCGCTCCGGTTCGACCATGCGATCGAGGATGCGCGCCTGGCGATAGGCGCCGGAGGCCTCGTAGATTGGATAGACCGATTGCACGACCTCATGAACGGCCTGATGGAATTCGGGCTCATTGGGGTTCCTGGCCACGACCTCGGCCACGAACGCTTCGATTGCCTGTGTATGAGAAGCCATAGTTTTTAATGCGGGAAATACCCGTCTCAGTGGATAAAGGTGAATATCGCGCGGAGTAAATGGCCGCGCCGTCAAGCCATGATGGGCCAAGACAAGCGCAGCGCGCATTCCGAGCCTTTCAAGGGGAGCGAATGATAGGCTTTGAAGGCTTCCGGCGCAAGCGCATTCAATAGCAAGAGAGGTTGATGACGCAATGAGATGATGACGTAAACGGGGCCTGGTGAAAAGATCTGGGTATCAGCTCCCGAAGGGGACTTATGGGGGCATAAAATCCAGATTCTTCATGACTATTTTCCTTTAAGGGCTTTCATTCAACCGGCTTTCATGCTGGAAGGAATGCTTTTATTTAATTCAAGATCCATCAACTGATTGTCCCTACTGTTAGGGCATTTAACGGGCCTCGTGGTGTTCTCTTCGTATTTGGTTAAGCGCCATGTTGATCGGGTTTCAGATGGGCGTTTCGCGCCTTGCGTCAGGTGGGAACGGCATGGGAATGAGGTGTTGTTTTTATTCGCAACCGACGCTGTTGGGCCGCGCTCCCGCGCCAAGGGATGAATCCTCAATATCCCCGGATGGATAAGGTGTCCAGGTAACCGTTCAGACCCCCTCGCCCCAAGCCTCCCCCACCAGGTGGCAGGGTATTAGAGAACCAGCGGCTTGCCCTAACGAGCACCATCGACGAGATTGAAACGATAGCCTTATCGCCAGCCAGGAACCGCAGGGCGACCTCGTATTTGTTCAGACCCCTCGCGCACGATGAGGGTTTTGGTGGCACAAGGTGCTGACTCGCTTACTCCCTCCCCCCTGGCAGGGGAGGGTTGGGGAGAGGGGGTCTAAACGGGTACGCGACCTGACCAAGGCCGGTCAGGCATTGAGGCTGAATGAAGAGGGTACTTGTCCTGGCCTGGTCAACCCAACTGGCGCGCCAGCATGAAGGCCTCCGCGGCTTGGCAGCCAACGCTGGCACCGCGCCAGCGGGCCAGGTATTCGACGCCTTCGCGGGAGCGAGGGTGGGGCCATTCCCGCACCTCGGCCGCGTAGGCTGTGAGGGCGGCGAGCTTGCCGTCCAGGGTGGCGCCGATGTCCACGAACCAGTTGGGGGTGAAGGGGGTGCCGGAGCCGGGGGGCTGCCATTCGGTGCTGGAGGGCACCTCGAAACAGAGCAGGGTGCGCACCGGGTGGCCCGACTGGGGTCGGCAGGCGGTCATCACCGCCTGATGGGTGCGGCGATGGTCGATGTTGAGATCCCCGCCGTGGTGGGTGAAGAGGGTGACGGGCCGGTGACGGGCGATCAGGGCCTCGACGCGTTGGGTGAGGTCGAGAAGGGGGACGCCGTCCAGGCGGTTGTCGGGCAGATCGTCGAAATGGACCGAGGCCGCGCCCAGGATATCGGCCGCGGCCCGGGCGGCGGCCCGCCGTTGGTCCAGCTCCGCCTGGCGCTGGGCGGGATCGGGATCGCGCGCCCCGATGCCGTCGGCGAGAAAGGCGAGGTGAATCTCCGCTCCCTCATGGGCCAGCTTGAGGAGGGTGCCACCACAACCGAGGACTTCGTCGTCCGGATGCGCGGCGATCACCAGGATGCTGGGAGACATTCGTTTACTCCTTGGGCAAGGGCAGGGGGCCTGAGGGGGCTATCGACGAGGCTCCGTCAGCCCCTTTCCCCGGATCGCCATCGCGCCCGATGAGGTCAGGCCAAGGCGTCGCGCAGGGCCGTCACGACCTGATCCTGTTCCGTCTCGGTCAGGAGGGGGTAGAGGGGCAGGCTGATGGCCCGCTCATAATAGGCCTCGGCCACGGGGAAATCGCCGCGCTGGAAGCCAAAACGGGCATAGTCCGGCTGGGTGTGGACCGGGATGTAGTGGACATTGACGCCGATACCCGCCTGGCGCAGGGCGTCGAACACCCGACGCCGGTCCCCGGGGACCTGCACCGGGTAGAGGTGCAGGGCGGACCGGTGGGCGGGATCGCGGTAGGGCAGCCGCAGGGGTAGCGCCGCCAGCAACCGGTCGTAACGCGCCGCCAGGTACTGGCGGCGGGCGACGTAGTCGTCGAGGCGCTGGAGTTGACTGTGACCCAGGGCGGCCTGGATGTCCGTCAGCCGGTAATTGAAGCCCAGCTCCAGTTGCTGGTAGTACCAGGGGGCATCCAGTTCGCCCGGAATCTGACCCGGAATCTGGCCCCGCATCTCGGCGGGTTCGCGGCTGATGCCGTGGCTGCGCAGGCGGGCCATGCGCGCGGCCAGGTCCGGGTCATTGGTGGTGGCCAGGCCGCCCTCACCGGTGGTGATCAGCTTGACCGGATGGAAGCTGAACACCGTGATGTCCGCATGGCGGCCATTGCCGATGGGCTCACCCCGGTAGCGGCCACCGATGGCATGGGAGGCGTCCTCGATGACGCGAAAGCCATAGTGCCGGGCCAGGGCGGCGATAGCCACCAGGTCGCAGGGCTGGCCGGCGAAGTGCACCGGGACCACCACCTTGGGCAGCCGGCCCTGGCGCTCCGCCACCACCAGCTTGGCGGCCAGGGCCGTGGGGTCGAGGTTATAGGTGCGCGGGTCGATGTCGACGAAGTCCACCCGGGCGCCGCAATAGCGCCCGCAATTGGCGGAGGCGACGAAGGTGTTGGGCGAGGTCCACAGCCAGTCCCCTGGCCCCAGCCCCAGGGCCAGGCAGGCGAGGTGCAGGGCGCTGGTGGCGGAGTTGACCGCCACCCCGTAAGCAGCGCCGCAGTAGGCGGCGACGGCCTGCTCGAAACGCGGCACCGCCGGGCCCTGGGTGAGGAAATCCGAGCGCAGCACGG
>CALMDH010000182.1:0-3818 GCA_937862735.1 uncultured Gammaproteobacteria bacterium | reverse complement strand
GGCGAGTAGATCTCCAGCCGATCCGCGAAGAGCCGCAGGCGGATCTTAGAGCCATAGATCGAATAGTCCCGGTGCGCCACGGCGTTGACCATGGCCTCGAAGACCGCGGTAAGGTCGTACTGGGGTATATCCCGCCGCCCCATGGTCTTGATGGCGCCGATTTTCATGTTGCGGGCGACGAAGCGGCAGGCCTCGCTGACCTGCTCATCCAGCGGGCCGGTGATGTCACGGGCATCCAATTGATAGGGAAAGCCGCTGCCGGGCGCAGGGAGCGAGGTGCCGTGGTAGGCCACCGCCTGAATGAAGGCATTGGGCATCCAGTCGCGGGGGTCCTGGCAGGCCATGAGGATGCCGGCTACCGAGGGATGGGGCTGGCCTTGGTCATCCAGGGCGACCAGCCCGAGTTTGCGGAGAAAATCGAGCTCCTCATCGCGGGTACGGCTGGTGCGGAAGCGTTCGTAAAGGGGTGGCGATAGGGCCTCGACGGGCGCTTGCGTGATCGGCTGTTCATCGAAACTCATGCGGGTATCTCCATAAACGCAGTCGGAGCTGTGTCAGCAGAGGATCGTTGCTAACTGTCATGAAAGTGCCGGCCATCCAAGAGAAAATGAAAGTCCGGCCCTGTTCGCCACGGCCCACCTGGATGCGCGCGGCGGGTATGTCGTCTGGATCGAGGATGAGCTGGAACTGGCCGCTGACAACCTGCGTCACTTGGCCGTTGAGCAGGCGGGTGGTATTGGCCACGAGCGTCTGCTGCGCTGGATGCACGACTACGCACTGACGCAGGAACGCGCCGCGCAGGCCATTGGCATCAGCCGGCGGATGCTGAACTACTACCTATTCGGAGCTAAGCCCGTCCCCAAGACCGTGTGGCTGGCCTGCCTGGGTTGGGCGGCGCATCGGGACCAGGGCGCATCCCCCTCGGCGTAATCCTGGGTCAAGGGTTATACGACGATCAATTGGATCTGGCCACGTCAAGGGATTTGCCCTTCGTGCCCTGAGACTTCCACTGGCCACCCCCCAAACCCCGCGCACAATTCATCCCTGCAAGGCATAATGCCGCCTTGGGCGTGGTAGGCCACCCCCATCCCTCATCTCAGGTTTCGTACCGTTACCTGAGAGAGCCGGGCCTGACCCCCCCCACCCCGCGCCAGCCGGAACGCCGACCATGCCGTTATGGATACTGCTGTGTCGGAACTGGACGCACTCTGTCTAACCTGCCAGGCATTATTGCGCCTGGTTTCTTAGTCCGAGGTGTTGCCCGTGTTCCGCCGTGCTGCTGTGCTTGCCGCCCTCGCCTTCCTATCCCCCCCCGCTGCTCACCGTGGCGGCGGACCACAAGCCCGTGCCCAAGACCGGCCCTTGTCCTCCCGGCTACTACAGCTCAGGGAACTACTGCGTCCCCAAGAAAAGCGCCAAGCCCGTCATCGGCAAGGACGGCCCTTGTCCGCCGGGGTACTACTCCAGCGGTAACTACTGCCTGGGGCGGCCCGATAGCAAGACGGTCATTGAAAAGCTCGGCCCCTGCCCGCCGGGCTACTACAGCTCCGGCAACTACTGCCTGCAGAGCCGCTAAATGCCCGCTATCTCCCCCCCGGCACCTGACTCCCCACCGGCTTCCCCGGGGGGCCAGCCCCCCGGTGAGACCCTCCACTTTCTCTAGGAAGCCAACTATTCGATAGCTGTTGAACCAATCCAGCGATGATGAACTTTGACTGTAGGTTGAGCGGAATCGCTAGCTAGCTGATCCAGGCCTGGCATGAGGAGAACAAGTGATGTTGCAGCCATTGCCACAGGGGCTCTATGAACAACTATTGGATGAGGAGCTGCAGGGACGTATTGCTGCCACCCCAGAGCTTAGGGCGATTTTGCGCCAGATCGACGATGAATCTTCTCCTCACACCTACGCTCAATTTGTTGCTCAGTTGGTACAGAAGTCTTTGCGGCAACTAGAACCAACCGATCGTATCCCACTGCTCAATCGACTGATTGAATTATTGGCGGCACAGGACGGTCTTGATTATTTGCTACGGCGGCGACTGTTGGCTAGTGAAAGATCTGTGCTGACCGAAGTCTTAGGCCACACCCGGTCGCAACCACGCCCCATTACCCCGCTCAGCAACAGTGCTCTATTAACTGGTCAGGGCGGCGATCCACCGCTCGAACATGAGTTGCGCACCGAAATGGCCACTGCTGATCGGGTTGATGTACTCGTGTCCTTTATCAAGTGGTCAGGGTTACGACTGTTGATACCTGCCTTCGAACAGCTACGGGAGCGCCAGGTCCCAGTACGTATTCTGTCAACCAGCTATATGGGGGCCAGCGATCCCCCAGCACTGGAGTGGCTGGCTAGCCAAGCCAATATCGAGGTGCGTCTCTCCTACGACACCGCAGGTACACGTCTTCACGCCAAGGCGTATCAATTTTGGCGTAATAGCGGTTTTTCCACCGCCTATATCGGCTCGGCCAACCTCTCCCATGCTGCCATGACCCAAGGGCTGGAGTGGACGGTAAAGGTTACGGCACAAGACATGCCACACATCCTTGACCGCTTTGGTGCAGAGTTTGCCAGCTATTGGGAGAGTCGGGAGTTCGAACCCTTCAGTGAGGTCGACTTTAGCCGCTTTCGAGCCGCCATTGGCCGCTATCGCCAGCCCGATAGCGGTGGCCCACGTTTCTTCGCAGAGATTATCCCTCGGCCTTTTCAGCAGCGGATTTTGGAAGTTCTGCAAGCCGCTCGTCAGAATGGCCATACTCGCAATCTGGTCGTCGCCGCCACGGGCACTGGCAAGACGGTGATTGCCGCCCTCGACTATCGCCAGCAGGTCTTGACCGAGGGCAAGCCGCCTTCCTTGCTGTTTGTGGTGCACCGCAAGGAGATCCTGCAGCAGGCGCTGGACTGTTTCCGCAGTGTGTTACGCGACCAGAACTTCGGCGAATTATTTGTGGACGGATTACAACCTGAGGGATGGCGGTATGTCTTCGCTTCGGTGCAGAGCCTCAATAGCCTGCAACCCTGGCGCCAACTCGGCCGCAGGCACTTCAGTCATGTGGTGGTGGACGAGGCCCATCATGGCGCCGCTGCCAGTTACCGGCCCCTCTTCGAGCATCTCCAGCCACAACGTTTATTGGGGCTGACCGCTACCCCTGAGCGGATGGATGGCTCCTCGATCCTGGCCGATTTTGGTAGCGAAATAACCGCCGAAATCCGGCTGCCGGAGGCGCTGGCCGAGAAGCTGCTCTGTCCTTTCCACTACTTTGGTGTGAGTGACAATATCGACCTATCAGGTGAACAGTTCTGGCGCAATGGTCGCTACTCAGTCGATGCCCTGGAAAAAGTCTTCACCGGCGATGACATTCGAGCCCAGCAGCGGGTCGATCTGATCTTGCATGCCTTGCGACGTTACCAGCCAGACCTGGACGAAGTGAGGGGGGTCGGCTTCTGTGCGGGTGTGCATCACGCCCACTACATGACGGAGCACTTCAACCGATCCGGGATTTCTGCTGCCGCCGTGGTAGGCACTACCCCAAGGGAGGAGCGTGAGCAGCATCTGCGCCAACTACGTGCTGGACAGCTGCGCTTTCTCTTCACCGTCGATGTATTGAGCGAAGGGATTGACATCCCCGAGATCAACCTGGTGCTCTTCCTACGTCCCACTGAGAGCCTGACCGTATTTCTGCAACAACTCGGACGAGGCTTGCGGCACGCGCACGGCAAGGATTGTCTGACGGTACTGGATTTTGTCGGCCAAACTCACCGACGCTATAGTAGACGTATTCGAGTTTTCGGCTTTTATTTGCCAATTATCTGGAAATTT
>CALMDH010000181.1:0-20054 GCA_937862735.1 uncultured Gammaproteobacteria bacterium | reverse complement strand
AGCACAAGCGTTCCTGGACTTCCGATCGCTCCCACCTGGAGCATCACCTGTTGCCCGCGTTTGGGAAACTGCACCTGGATACCGTGAAATCCCCGGCGATCATGGCCTGGATCAAGGAGAAGGAGGCGGCGGGTTATGCCCCGGCGACCTTGAATCGGATGCTGGGGCTGTTGAGCTGGATCTATAAGCAGGGCGCGGCCTGGGGTATCCCCGGCTGTGACCACAATCCGGCCCAAGCGGTGCCGTTGTTCCGGGTCAACAATCATCGGGAGGTGTTTCTGACCGAGGGGCAGATCGCCAAGTTGATGCAAGCCTTGGACGACAGCCCCAACCGCGAATTGAGGCCCTTCGTCGCGTTGAGCATTCTCCTCGGTACCCGCAAGAATGAGCTGGTCCGGGCGGAATGGAGCGATGTGGACCTGGAGCGCAAGCTGTTCAGGGTGCCCCCCGAACGCTCTAAGAACGGCAAGGAACGACTGATTCCTTTGTCGCAAACCGCCCTGGCGATTCTGGAGGGACTGCCGAGGAATTCGGCCTGGCTGTTGCCCAACCCGCAGACCGGGAAGCCCTATGTCTCCTTCTATCACGCCTGGGACACGGCGCGGAACCAGGCGGGCGTGCCCCAGTGTCGCTGGCACGATCTACGGCATACGTCGGCCAGTCTGATGGCCAGCCAGGGGGTCAGTCTCTATACCATCGGCAAGGTGTTGGGGCATGCCCAGGCGAAGACGACCCAGCGCTATGCCCACCTGACCGATGAGGCCCTGCGTCAGGCAATGGAGACGGTGTCGGTGGCGTCCGGGCTGTAGGGTGACGGGGGTGAGGGTCGCGGCTCTCGCCCCCGGTCGCCATGGGCGGTGAAGGCGCATTGGGTGGGGTGTGGGCGTGTGGGCGATAGGGCGTGGGCGAGGTTGGTTTTACTGAATAGGGGGAGCGAAGGGGACAGACCCGACGACGGCAAAACGGCCACTGGAGAGCGTGGGAAGGGTGTGGGTAAGGCCACCAAGCGGAGTAAAAGAGTCGAGAAAAGCGTTCGCTATCTTGCACTTTGCCCGGATCTGCACTCTTAGGACCTCTACAAGGAGCAGGGGGGCTTGGGGAATCTGTATAGATATCTGTGCGTTATAGCGGCTGGCTGTAAAAGTAGCAGGAAGTGGGACTAAAAGGAGCAGGAGGCGGGGAGGAAAAGACCATGACGGGAGTAGGGGCGAATGTCGGAATTCGTTTGCGCCAGGCCAAGCCTGGAAGAGGGGGAAGGACGTGAAGAAGGAAACCTGACGACCGGAAACCTCTTATTGTGACCCGACGGGTGAAAGTCCCGGACCGGTAAGGACTGGCGATCCACCGGAACCGAGTGTTGCGTGGTCCGGGGGCGACCCCGGCTGCGAAGCGTACACAGGGGGCGTGCAGGCCGTGTGATTGAGCCTCGAAAGCGAGTTTGCGGAGCCGACGCTGTACGAATAGCGGAAGGCCACAGTGACGGTACCGTAGCGCCTGGTATCGCCACTCCGCCGGGGTCGAAGAGCAGGGCATGTCCGCAAGGGTCACCCAGGAACCTGGGAGGGCTCCGCCGTTCCTGACCGTCATCGCGGTGCGGGCGCCGCGTTACCAGCAGCCCAGGCCCGACGGCACCTGGTCCGGCCGTTGGGAGCGAAGAGGACCCCCGGTCAGGTAGCGCCCAGCGAAGGCAACGAAGCGCGGCGCGAAGACGACGGAGCAATCGGAGTCGGCTGATAGTACCGCCGAGCGCGGGGAACTCACCCGAGAGGACCCGCGGGAGGGAAGCGGCCGACCGGCTTAGACACCTTCTGGAGGGATAGATGACGCGAGTATCAGAGCGCGAGACCCTCTCAACGCGACAACAGAAGATCGCGACACTGGCGGGCAAGGCGCCCGCGATGGTGCTGAACACCCTGGCGCACCCCATCGACCTGACGTGGCTGGAAGAGGCGTTTCGGCGCACCCGCCAGGATGGCGCGGTCGGGGTGGATGGCGTCACGGCGGCGAGGTACGCCGAACAGCTCACGGAGAACCTGAGCGACCTGCTCGAACGGTTCAAGAGCGGCCGCTACCGGGCACCCCCGGTGCGACGTGTCCACATCCCCAAGGACGGGGGGAAGACTCGCCCCATTGGCATCCCGACGCTGGAGGATAAAATCCTGCAACGGGCGGTTCTGATGGCCTTGGAGCCGGTATACGAGCAAGACTTTCTGGACGGCTCCTACGGCTTCCGGCCAGGGCGCAGCCCCCATCAGGCGCTGGATGCGCTGTGGCAGGGACTGATGGCCATGGGGGGCGGCTGGGTGATCGATCTTGACATCCAAGCCTTCTTCGACACCTTGGACAAACAGCACCTCGCGACCTTTCTCGACCACCGGGTACGTGACGGCGTGATCCGTCGCGCCATCGGCAAGTGGTTGCAAGCCGGCGTCATGGAAGCGGGGATCGTCACCTATCCCGAGCGGGGCAGCCCGCAAGGGGGCGTGATCAGTCCTTTGCTGTCAAATATCTACCTGCACGAAGTGCTCGACCTCTGGTTCGAGCAGGAGGTCAAACCGCGACTGCGGGGACGGGCCTTCCTGGTCCGGTTCGCCGACGACGCGCTCCTGGCCTGCGAGCGGGAGGACGACGCCCGACGGGTACTGGCGGTCCTGCCCCAGCGCTTCGCGCGCTTCGGGCTGACCCTCCACCCCGAGAAGACGCGGCTGGTGGACTTTCGACGTCCGACCGGCACTGAAGCCGGAGACCCACCGGGCCACTTCGACTTGCTGGGTTTTACCCACCACTGGGGACGCTCCCGGAAGGGGCGCTGGGTGGTGCAGCGCAAGACCGCCAAAGGACGCCTCAGTCGCGCCCTGCGGCGGATGGGGGAATGGTGCCGCGATCACCGCCACCAACCGGTGGCGGAGCAGCACCGGGCGTTGAGCTTGAAGCTCCGCGGGCATTACGCCTACTACGGCATCACCGGCAACGGCCACGCGTTATCGGCCTTTCGCCATGAAGCCGCGCGGCGCTGGCACAAATGGCTCAACCGCCGCTCCCATAAGACCCGCCTGAACTGGGCGGACCTCGCGCGTTTGCTCCAACGCTTTCCCCTGCCACCGGCGCGGGTGGTTCATAGCATCTACGCCACGTAGCGCGTCTAGGCTGAGGAGCCGGATGCCCGAATTGGGCACGTCCGGATCTGTGGGAGCCGTGGGTGAGTAATCACCCACGGCCACCCAGCCGGAATTGATGTCTACTATTACTCAGCAAAGGATGGTATAAAATATGGTCCCAAGGGATGGGGTCTGAATTGAGTCGTGGCGCTTGCCATATTTCATTGCCCCAAAACAACATTATCCGACAACTGTTATAGGTAGTTGCTTTGAATGACTATAGGTTGATGCCATTTATTTTCCTGGCATTTTTTGCCATGATAAATTGTAGCAACATTTCAGCGGCAGACGGGGGCATGAAATTTAAAATTTACAAACATAAAGAAAATAATGAGCTAGTCTGGAGAATGCAGCAGGGGAGTATGGAAAGAATATATGCAGTTGGTGATATAGAAAAAGATACAGCTAATAAATTTGAGAAGTTCGTTAAAACAAACAAGATCAAGGAGGCTAGGATATATTTTAACTCAAAAGGCGGAAATTTGCTTGGTGGATTAGCATTGGGGAAATTGATAAGAAAATTGGGTTTTGAAACAGCAATAGGTTCATTTAAAGAGGAAGCACATATATTTGAAGGAGTATGCGCAAGTGCATGCGCATATGCATTCGCTGGCGGGATACACAGATATTATTACGGCAACAAAGAGCTATTAGGACTTCATCAATTTTCGTCCTCTCAGAATAATATATCATCGAGTGACTCGCAGGAAATGAGTGGTGTGCTTGTGGCATACTTGCAAAGCATGGATGTTGATGCGCTTTCTTTTACTATATCAACAAAAGCACAGCCGGAAGAAATAATCTGGCTCAACGCCGAAAATGCGCTAAAATTAAATCTTTCTAATAATGGGAAGGAAATGACAACGGCCGAAATTAAGCTAACTGGAAAAAACCCATATTTAAAGATTGAGCAAGTGCAGGCGGAGGTTACAGGTAGATTTCTGATAATCTGCGAAAATAAATATATTTCAATAATGGGTGGTATAGTAACTAATCCGCAAGTTGCCAAACTTCGTTTCGCTAGCTCTACTATGTCTTATTTGCAATTTGGAGATAATATAATCCAAGAACAAAAAAATATGAAAAATGTATCTGTGGCAGACAGCACTGTTTGGGTTACCCGTAAGCTTACTAAATCTGACTTAAACAAGTTGTTAACCGCAACAACTATATCTGCTTGGCTTGGGAATGATGCTTATATGGTTTGGGGGGCAGACGCAACGATTGGAAATGTGCAAAATAAAATAAAGCACTTCGTTGATAACTGCCTTTAGCATTAGAGTGAGCTAAATTTTCATTTCAGGAAGAACTGGTTAGTATCTGGTGTTAAGTCAGTCACATCATTTCCGCTAGTCAAGGGCAAGTATTATTTACTTTTTGGCCGTCTGGCGCCAGATAATTAATATGGTTAATACAATCTATAATTGGTAATTTCATTTCTCGCTTAACTACTGAGGCTAGCCACCATGGTAAAAAAATTAGTTATTCTGCTCACGTTATTCCCCATAACATCTTCATATTGTGAAGACATAGATCATAAATGGGTTTTGATTGATTCATCAGAAACAGTATTTAAGTATATAGATATCGCATCGATTAGCAAAAACGGCAATATTGTTGATGTTTGGGAAAAGTGGGAATATAACAACGGACCATATACAAAAACACTTTCATTAATTTCTTATGATTGCAAAAATAATAAAACAAAGATTTTAGAAAGCATGAATGTATTGAAATCAGGAGAAATTTCACCCTATCATTTGTCACTTGATGGCAATTGGAGCAACTTAATACCCGAAACACCACGTTGGCCGCTTGCGAGAAAGATTTGTAACTTCAAGTGATGGTGCGTCTCCAGACCAGGAGATAATATTTTGCCTATCAGTAAATCTTGATCACTAAATCAATTGGCTCTCTCTTCAGAAGTACAAAATCTTCCTTTTAAAATAAATACCACTCAGTTATCCGCCGTGAAACTGAAACCACGTGTGAAGTGATTTAAATCATGAGTGTAACAAAATTTTTGAAGACAGATAAAGTATTAGAGTATCTTGAGAAGGAAGTTGGTGATGCAGCTAAGGCCCTCGGCATCTTTAGGATCGAAACTCAAGTATGGGAGGACGAGAACAATCCCCGCGATGGCTTCTTAGGCTATGCTATGCAACAGGAACTTGAATGGCCAGCATTTGATTTAAATGGAGAAAATAATGAAGCACCTAGTGCTCAGATCCTTGTTCATGAATTTTTAGAGTTAATGGATCAAATATGGTACTCAATTGGGTTATCCCAGCTCTATGCGAGAACAAAAAGCAATGCCTCCTTTCCTGATGAGTCAAGTCTTTTTTGGCTACATTACAATAGTTCATTAATTCTTTCTAGCATTGCTTCTGACAGAATCAGAAAATTTATTATAACTCGTAATTATGATGGGTGGCAATATAATAAAAATGATAAATTCACTCGCCCATTTCATGACTTCAAGAATTACATGAAGAACCTATGCGAGAAAAAAGAATTGGGCGGGGTTACGCATAACTTAATCGCGGAGTACTCAGAACAAATCGAACCAATTGTAGAGTACGCAGAAGACATAGTGCGCTTTAAGAAAATTCGTAATAAGATCGTTCATGAAATATCAACCAAAAAGGCGCGCGAACTAAAACGTCATTCAGAGGAATATCATCATCATGATGCGCTTCTAGATAAATCAGATTTTAGTGAAGGAACGTTTCAAGTAAAATATAATACGGAATTTGATAACCGGATGTTTGATCATCATTTACGTATCATGAAAGAATACGAGGATCACATGGTTATGTTGAAGAAATGGTATTTATTACTTCAAAAAATTGGCGATCTTACATTTCAGGGTGACTATATGATTGCAAAATGGAATGCTTTTAAGCAGCATAATTATTAAGGCAGAGGCCTGGCCTTTATTAGTGGGTGAAATCCAAAATCAAATACAGCACCTCCGCATTTTGTGGCAGGAATACTTCTACCGCATAAATATTTTTAAGTCTTTAAAGGATCACTAAAACCTATCCTTTAGGATACCCCCTATCCCCCTTCATAAACCCGCCTCGTGCGGGTTTTTTTATGCCCGTAACAAGGCACCGCAACCGGAGAAAGCACCATGCTGACCATCAAAACCCCCACCGACCTTCGTCAACTCTCATCTAATCATTCCCTTTATTTCCCCGCCAAAACCCTGGTGGAGCGTCTGATTGTCCCTTATGACCACCCCGACAAGCCCTATAACGCCGACGAGGAAGGCTTCATCGTCATCTGCGAAGACGGCGATCAGGACGGTCCCCTGACATCCATTTGGCCGGATGAATCCTACACCCCGCCATGCGCCCACACTGACTAACCATCTGAATAATAGTTCTTTTTTGACAAATATGGATAATGCGTATATAATATGTATAACAGTGATAATGCCACTTGCTGGCCATCACACCAGCCACTGGCCAGGGGTAGCGTTCATCACTGGGGGTACCGTCCGGTAACTCAGGGCGGAACGGGCGGGGTTTGTCCCGCTGTTAGCAAGTATGGAGGTTGACATGTCGATGTCAGCATTATGGGCGGACGCGGAGGTCATCCACGTCTATACCCGCGCGCAAGCCTTGGCCGATGGGGTCCTGAGGGATGTCACGGCCCTGGCCAAGGAAGCGGGGTTCAAGGTCCCGGTGGCGATGACCGCGGCGGTGTGGGCGGATTGCGTGGCCTGGCCGAAGGAGGAGTCCAGCCAGGACGAGACCGGGCGGTTGTGGGATGTGCTCTATTTGGCGGTGTGGAAGGCGCTGGAACATCCCCAGGCGTCGGCAGTGACCTTTGGCGTGCTGCGGGTACCCCTGGGCGGGACCCAGCCCCAACGGGTAGTGCTCAAGTTAGCCATCGGGCCGGGCGATCACGGCGAGCCGGTGGCGACCATCATGCAGCCGGGGGAGGATTGAGCCATGTGTTTTCACATGAACATCCACGATGTGGCGCGGGTGGCCATTAGCGCCGATGGCTGCAGCTTGCAGGGCAAACCGTTGGAGATGCATTGGTGGCAACGGCTGGAGTTCTTCGATCATCACGGGGTACGGCTCGGCGAGATCACCCTGCACCTCAGCCACATCAGCGCCGCGTTGCCCCTGGGCGAGCAGCCGCCCTACTGGGGGATTGAACCCCGTTCCGCGGCCCTGGCCCTCATCGACGGGGAAGCCCCGTTTTGATGGGTGGACGCTTGAGAGGCGGCAACCTCTCAAGCATCCGGTTCCTTCAGGTTGTACCGACAACATTCAGGAGTCCTTAGTATGTTCCGTAAAGCTGAACGTCGCCAAGCCAAATTGCGCCTGGCGCTCTGTGGTCCCTCCGGTTCGGGCAAGACCTATAGCGCGCTGCTGATTGCCCAGGGCCTGGCCCCCGAGGGGCCCATCGCCGTGATCGATACCGAACGTGGCAGTGGCGAACTCTACGCCGATCTCACCCGCTATGACGTGGCCCCCCTGGCGCCCCCCTTTAGCCCGGCGCGCTACATCGAGCGGATTCAGGCCGCCGAGCAGGCGGGCTACGCGGTGTTGATCATCGACAGCCTCACCCACGCCTGGGTGGGGGAAGGCGGGGTGCTGGAATTGCATGACAAGGCCACGGCCGCCAACCGCGGGGGCAACTCCTTCGCCGCCTGGCGGGAAGTGACGCCCAAGCATAACCAGTTGGTCGATACCATCCTTGGGGCCGAGCTGCATGTCATCGTCACCCTGCGCACCAAAACCGCCTACGACCTGGTCGAGGAGAATGGCCGCAAGAAACCAGTCAAGGTGGGCTTGGCCCCGGTGCAACGCGAGGGGATCGAGTATGAGTTCACCACCGTCCTGGATCTGGCGGTGGAGGGCCATGTCGCCACCGCCACTAAGGATCGCACCCGGCTGTTTGATGGCAGCCATTTCGTCCCCTCCGTCGCCACGGGCCAGGCGCTCAGCGGCTGGTTGGACCAGGGGCATGATCCCGTGGCGGACAGTCAAATCCTCCTCAACCGCCTCCTGGCCAGTGTCAGCCAGGTTCCCACGGCCGCCCAACTCAATAGCTGGTGGCGGCAACAACGCGAGCACATCGCCCGGCTGACCCCCGAAGATCGCGATCTCCTGACCGCCGAATGCAGTGATCGCAAGTTGATCCTGCAAGCGGAAGCCGAGCCCGCCTAGCCCCCTCACCTGCCCCCGTCCCCCGGGGGCGTTACCGGAGATTCCCTATGTTGCACTTCACCCTGAGTGAGGATGGCCGGCGCGCGTCCATCGACTTGTGCCGCGGTAGTGGCGTGCGCCTGTCGATCCTGCGGCTCTGTCAAGAGTTGGACTGCCCCATCCCCCCGGAGACCTTGGATGAACAGGCCGATATGAGCGAGTTACGTGCCCTGCACCTCGACTTGCTGCTGGCCCGTGGTGAGCGCTGCCTGGCGCAAGGCCGCGCGGTGCGCGAACAAGAGGCTCAGGCCCGCAAGGCCCGGGAGCGAGGCTTGTCGCCTTCCCTCCGCGCCCAGATCGCGGGGTTACGCACCCAGGCAGAACAGTATCGCACCAGTGCCCAGTACGCCGACGACTACCGTGCCTATCGCCAGGAATTGGCTACCGCCGCCGAGCTGGAGGCGCAAGCCGAGGCGCTGCTGCTCTCCGTCCCCGTGACGACTGCTGTGCCGGAGTCCCTGCCATGCCCGCAACCCTGAAACTTTACGAGATCTCGAACGACTACCTCCAAGCCCTGGACGACCTCACCGCCCAGCCCGACCTGCCACCGGAGGCGATTGCCGATACCCTGGAGGGCCTGACGGGCGCGTGGGAGGAGAAGGCGCTGAATATCGCGCGCTACGTGCGCCACCTGGAAGCGGAGGCCGCCGCCATCGAGGAGGCCAAGCAGCGCATGGATTCAAGGGCGAAGGCGGCGCTACGCCAGGCGGGGTGGTTGAAGGGGTACTTGCGCGGGGAACTGGAGCGGACGGGACTCAAGCCCAAAGCCCCGGATTTGGCCATGCGTTTGCAAGCCAATCCCCCCGCCGTGGTCCTGGAGGACGAACGGCTGATCCCCGCGGACTATTGGCTGACGCAAACGGTCACCACCCTCCTCAAGGCCGAGATCAGCGCCGCCCTCAAGGCGGGGAAGGAGGTGCCCGGCGCCAAGCTGGTCCAGACCCATCGCCTGGTGATCACCTGACCTAAGCCATGGGCAGGGACGCCCACCGGCGGCCTTCCAGGCGCTCAGCGACAGGGTGGTAAGGGTTATCATCCGTCTATCAGCCAGACGAGGAGGCAAGATGAACGCGGCGGACATACGTAAGCAAGTGGGCCATCGCATCAAGGTGCGTCGCGTGGAGCTGGACCTCAAGCAGGAGGAATTGGGTCAACGCCTGGGGGTGCCGCAGTCGCAGATCTCGGAGTGGGAGATCGGCCGGCGCGCTTTACGGATTGAGCAGGCTATCGCCTTGGCTCAGGCCCTGGACACCACCGTAGCCCGGCTGGTGGGTGAGGAGCCGTAAGGCAGGGTCACACAGCCCGTGGGGGGCTCGTAAGGGGCGCAGGGAGGCCGCCCACGCTCAACCATAAGTCCATACCATCATTCCCGCCTGTAACGGCGTGTAACCGCCTTAGGCGGCCAAGGACGGCCTTCCCACCCTTGATTCAATACTCCCGCACGCTTAGCCCGTGTTGGACTCGTTTTGTCTGTGATGCGTCAGCCCGTTAAGGGACTGGCCATCACACATGGCCAATGGTGAACCCCATGATGACTATTTATGCCACCTCCGCGGATATGGCGCGGCAGTTTGGTTTTACCCACCGTCAAGTCCTAACGACCATTGAAAACTTGGTCATGCCAGAAATAATGGACCAGCACGTGGAGGTATTTGATTTCGGCGTCAGCAAAATAGCGCAAATGTCGGAAATTGGGTTTAATGCGGTGGCCCTGCATTTGCCCATGAACGCGGGAGGAGATGACGAATTTCTGTTCTGTTGGAAAATGGCTTTTTTGAGCCAGCAACCACTCAGTATTTCCACGCGAACGGCAGATAAATGCGCTGACGAAGTTTTGGATGATCAACTCGCGTCAGAAACACAAGGGAGGACAGAAATTCAAGAGCAACGCAAGTTAAACGTGCAATATATTAAAGTCAGTGATGCTGAGCAGTTCGTCAGCCAGTTAAAAGCTGTCATGACCGGCATCTATGACTTTATGGAAATCACACAAGAAAAGACCCTGAAGCCCGCTGAATATAGTGTGACTGATCAGGGGGAGGAACCTGCCAAATATTGTTTTGAAGTAGCCAACCAGTACCATCGTCCCACGGAATTTCTGCAAGCCTTATTAGATATCATTCATGTCAATTTTGAGCCCTGCTTACTAAGTACTTATTGCTTAAATTCAAATATTAGCTTCCTCTATGAGGAAGTAGCTGACCAGCCGTTTAACTTGGGCTATTTATCGATAATTAGCGAGGGAACCAAGGAATTTAACAGCATTTGGCGTGAGCAAGTCATTCCTTATGCTTACCAGTGCGGATATTCAGTGGAGGAAGCGACAGCCGTGTTTGTGGTGGTGACGGTTGGCCCGCAACAGTATGACGTGGAATGGGTGGCGGCTGTCATACAGTCGCTGAATGCTGGTTATTCCGTGAATGAAGCGTTGGGTATGCTAAGGGCTAACTTAAGAGATGAAACAGCAACACAGGCAAATAATACCTATGTTGGCTTTTGTGTGGATGAGGCCCTAGTAAATAAAATCAGGATCTCCGCGTGGCTAACTAAAAAAGACCCTAACCATTCGTCCATTCATTAACAGGCAAGTGTGCTTGATAAAAAACTTTAATTGCTACAACAACCATGATTAGAGGGTGATTGACCATGACGCCTTATCAGCAGGGTAAACTAGACAGCTTGTGTGGTCTTTACAGCATCATCAATTCAAGCCGCCTCATTCATCAGTATGATAATCAGTACTGTCAGTTACTGTTTTGTGAAATAATAAGTTATTTGGCGTTGGAATCCAGTTTATTTAAAATAACCACCGCAGGCATTAATTTTAGCACGATTGGCCGCATTATTACCGATGTCAGCAATCTTAACCTGATAAAAGAAAAGCCCTTCAAGGGGGTAAGAACAATCCCCTTGGAGTTATTTTGGTCCTCCATGGCCAGTTTTTTGGCGGAACCCAATCGTGCAATATTATTAGGTTTGGGTGGTCTATACGATCATTGGACGGTAGTTCAAAAAATTACAGACAAGCGGATTGTGTTGTTTGATTCGTCACAACTCAAGTATTTAAACAAGTCTAGCTGTACTACACAAGTAATTGATGGTACCTATCCGCATATTATCAAGCCCAGGTATACTCTTTACTTGAAAAGTAAAAGTGAATTACTGGGTTCTTAGTCAAGTGTGATTTTGATCTAGAAAGCATAAAGTTTGTGGATAATGTGATCTACCACTCATGCGGCTAATCAATATCGTCTTCAGTTGTACACTAGACAAAAAAATCTGGGGAATACTAGGAATGATGATTCTGATGAGGATAAATGTTTTCTTGGATAAGAAGGCGTGAGGATGGCGGTTGTGTTTATGTTTATGTCCGAGTTTATTTAAGAACCTGGTTTAAAATGATTCTAAGTGAAATATTCTTGGTTTAGTTTTAATCGAGGCGCGTTAAGCGGTTGATGTGAGTTTGTGAGTTTCTGTGAGTTATTTTAGTGTGTTGTGTTGTTGTTACATTATATTTTACTTTGTTATTATTAATATATATGTATTTTTGTGAGTTTTTTAATAATTTAAGTAAAATAAATAATAATTAAAAAAAGTAAAAACTACATACAAAGTACATGACGCGCAGCACGTGTAAACAAACTCACATAACTCACATAACTCACATTTCTATTATAAATCAATAATATATAAACACGCTTCCAACGCCTTCTTGCACCCGCTACAAACCCTCCGTTTCCCCCGCCCACACCCCCTCCGAAACTCACAAAACTCACCTTCCCCGCATCCTCCACCTCCCCCTAGCGATCCTCAACAACAGATATCAGTTACCTCCCACACTAGACACAACCAGCGCAGGAGGTAATCACCAACTCACAAAGCTTAGACAATTTTATCAGTTAAAACTGGCAGGTCTTTAACACAGCCCGCGATGATGCGCGAAAAGGCTCAACGGAAGTAATTACATCATCAAGGCTGATCCACTGAAGAGGAAATACTTGACCAGCTAGTGGTACTGGGTTTTCAACCATTAAATCAAGTACGTTTTTAACATCACAGCCCTTGTTAAACACTGATTCCTCAAAATACTTGCTAAGTTGGGAACAGTGAGCGTCAGTGATATTGGTAGCATGATTAATATTTTTTTCGCCACCCATGACCACACTCACGCACATTTTATCCGGCATGGTACCTTCGAATGATTTTTCCCTAAATACTTTATACTCAGCACGCAGTTGTTCCCTGGTGGTATCATTTTGACTGGATATGGCTATATATCATCAGCATAAGTACAAGCAGGATGAACGCCAGAAATAACGGGATAGTCACATACCGCATTAATCCGAGTTAAATAAGCGTTTTCAATACATTCACTGGTTGTACAGTTGTTTCTTTGCTTTAGCCATTGATTTTGTGTTTGTCGCAAGTCTTTAACTACACCCTCACCGATGTTAGCAGCCAGCATGTATTTATAGTTGTTAGCCAGAACTTCATCAAGCGAGCTTAATCTCTCATTACCGCAGATTTCTTTTTCAACGTAGGTGCTCGCTTTAGCGCAGTCAAAGGATGCAGCTTGAGTAGTTACTGCCATGGCTATACCAATTGCCAGCACGGATACCTTTTGATATAACATGATCATTACCTTTTTAGTTATTTAATTTATGGCCAATATTGCCTATGGATTATCCTGCCACTCAAGAAATTGATTCAGGTCCAGCGTGAAACCACGCAGCTGCTCTCGTGTTATTTCAATGGCAGCCGCTGATTTACCGTTTATTTTCCAAATATGATGTCCGCTTTCTGAATTGACGTATTCGACTGACACTTTATTTCCTGATGGCCAGATCAGTTGATAGCCAAAGTTATCATTAAACTTGGCTTCCTCCTTCCGGCAACGGCCTGTCAATGATATATCCTTTTCCAGGTCCATATACTCACAATTATAGGTATCCCATTTTGGTGCTGCGCTAAGGGAACCACACAAGGCATTCAATGCCAATAATGTCACAGAAATAGTTCTTTTCATTGATCTACTCGAAATAAAAGAATTGGAAACACAAAGAGCTGTCTAAGCACCATTTAAGTGGGCTTTTGGTAAGCTCTGAGTTCATCAATTAACTTACTTAATCTCTCGCGGTCCTTATAATACGAGAGAAGCAGTTTATTGAATTCTATAAGCTGCGAACGTTGTTCCTCGTCAAAATCATTTTTCATCGCTAAGAGTTCATGGATAACCCGCTCACCACCTTCTAATAGTTTGTTATACTCAGTAAAGGATGACTGAACAAATTGTAATGTCTTGTGGCTGTTTCTGATAGCAGCAATATTCGACTGGGTAAGAGACGAGATTCTTTGCTGTTCGGTTTTAAGTCGAATAAAATACCTGGAAAGCAAAATTATATAATTTGTTAA
Organism: uncultured Gammaproteobacteria bacterium; assembly: GCA_937862735.1. Lineage (GTDB taxonomy): Bacteria > Pseudomonadota > Gammaproteobacteria > Chromatiales > Chromatiaceae > M0108. Next base: position 6,253 of record CALMDH010000181.1, on the reverse strand, counting down.
ATAATTATCCGCAAGTGACCCCTGTTGCATGATATAAAAAACCTTTTCAAAATGGTCTCCGGCATTAAAGTTGTCATTAAAAACTACAACATAACGATCTAAATAAATTGAGAACATCAAAGGTACAAGCGGATTGTCGGGCTCTCCCGTCACCGAGTATCTTAAACTTGCTAGAGCTGCATTGATATATGGTTTTTTTTCATATAACTCAGTAACGGCATAAATATATTCTGGGAGAGTCTTTTTTTCATTCAAGGTATTTGCTAAATAAATTGCCTTAATTGCATGGTCTCTTGATAACATATAATCATTTGAAATAAAATAGAGTATTGCAAGTAGGATTTCATTTTTTGCCCTTTTCTCCTTTTTGGGCTCATCTGGGGAATTCTTTAAGACATCAATTGCTTGACGAACTACAAGTAAGTTATCTTCGTCGAATAACGGCTTGTTTTTATCAATATTTTCAAGTTTTTCTATTGCCAACTTATACGCTTTAGATCCAGAATCATTCAATGGTATAGGTAAAGTTGGTAATTTCTTGCTGCTATCAACTAATTTACGGTAATCGTACTCATTTAAGGCCCACGTGGCCGAATATTCGAGCACCACTTCTGTACTAAACGTGAATGCCGCAGCAGCAGTAGCAGTTACACTTGCCACCCCTATCAAGCTACCACCAAGTAGCGCCAATCCCGCATTGGTAGCCGCCACGCCAGAAAGTCCCAGGGTACCTCCGACAAAAGATGCCATCGGAAGAACGGCTGGAATGGCTGCCCCCCCCGAAAAGATAATTAAAGCACCAGCTATGAGTCCACTTAAAATTGCCATGGTCCAGCCAAATGGACCAATAGACAATGAATTTTTATAGAATGCTTCAAATGTAGCAACATCGTCACCAGCAATTGCTGTGTCTGTCTGAATAACAAAGATTACAAATATGAATATTAAATGATATTTTAGCCACTTGTTCACAGGATTTTCTCCAGCATTTTTATTTGTTCTATTTGTTCTTCTGCAGAACCAAATATTAAATTAATATTTCTTTTATCTGCCTCATATTGCAGCAACTTTAAGTACTTTGGATCAATTGGTTTATTGGTCATTGAGAAAATAGGGATCGCATCGGAATTACCTGCCTTTTGATACGCAATGAGTGTATCCAGATCTTTGCGATAATTAATAATGTCAAGATTGTCTCCAATTCCGTAATCTTTAGCTTCAATAATAAATGTTTTGTCATTTTTTTTGAGCACTATATCAATATCAGTTAGTCCTTTTTTTAATCCGTCATCAAATTTTTTCCCAATACTTACTACTTCGTAACCATTTTTGGCAGCATCATCAGCAATTCTTAGTTCATTTAAATGCCCTTTTGTTCCGTTGGGATTATTTCCTATTATTTTTCGCAAGGTTGTTCTAAAACCGTCAGTATTTGCAAGTCGTTGAAACATTCCCTCGGCCTCTGATCTTGAAATCTTTCCTTGATATAGGGCGATTCTTATATACGCATCTTCCAATACATCTTCTGGCAGGTTAAGTTTTCCAAGTTCATCACCAACCTTTTTGGTTCCTCCAACTTCATCAGATAGTTGTGCAAGTCTGATTATTTCATCATCAGCCAATGCTTTAGAATTATCAATCAGTGTAGCGATAACCTTTGCTGTTGTTTTGGCTACCGTGGCTTTAAAGGCATAAGCGCTATGCGATACAATCAACAGTGCTAATAATATAACAGCAATAACATTCTTTAAATGAAAAATATCACATCTTCTGGATTTTACTCGTGACGCTTTGCTGGACATTGTGAATATTACCTTTATATTGTTTTTTTGAAAGAAACTGCATCTAACTCAGCAGGTAAATTTTAGATGCAGTGAGTTTTTCTGCCGCGCGTTTTTGGCTGTTTAATTATTTTCGTTTTATGGCATACCAGGCGGACGCTCCGTTATATACATTTGCATAGCTAGTGAATTTACTTCTGACGCCGGCACTTCTTTTCCATTGTGAACTACCCTGCTCATGAGCAAAAACTTGCTATTAATCTTTTTGCCTGAACTCATTTCTCTCACCAACAAAATAGCAGTTTCATTGTATTTACCAGTCAGAGGATCTGTGTTTTTAATTCGTGCGATCTATTGATCATCATTCAATTTTTCCCATTCAACAGGTCTTTTCTTGAAAAAATCAAAAATCGGACTAGCATCATCGGCCACTACCACATTACCCATTGGACTTGCTGAAGCAAATGTACCGCTAAAGAAACCTTTATTTGGCTCATTTGGCTCATTTGGCTCATTTGGCACATCAGCATAAGAACATTTATTTGCAATTTTAGTTATTTTCCCATCATTCAACGAAATGTAAATCTCGCTGTTCTTCTCAGAGGACTCCCAAATTAAATCAGAGAATTTCATCACTTCGTCTTCTATATAGATGCTAAACTCTTCTTGTTTCTTTCCCTGTTTGACTGAAAATTTCAGAAAATCCCCGCTTTCAGATACATCAGCCTTGGAGACGATACCGCACAGACTTCTTTCCGCAGCCAATGTAATATTGGAAAACATCAAAGCGTAGATAGCGCCAAGCACAATGAACAATCTCGCATAATTAGCAAAAAAGATTCTCATTTTAAAATACCTCATCATGGGCGGTGGGACACAGTAAGCCTTGAATAATAGGGCAAGCAATTTTATCGATGGTTAAATTATTTTGAAAAAAACTGATTCAAGTTGTTTGGTGGATGATTGCAATATATTTGCGAAAAGCTGAACTTTTGCACTCTATTTCTCAATTTTTGACCAGATCTCTTACATGGGCTAATTTTATGATTAAGGTTTACAGGTAGGAAATTGTCCATCATTTGCCCAGTGCTCTTCAGTGACTATTATTAATGGAACCCCTTGAGCTTGATATTCGACTGCCTTTTGGATTTTTCTTCCGAAGGTCTCATGCGCCCAGCTATCGGTAACGTAGCTTCCAATAACCAAGTAGTTTAGGGATTTAGTGACACCGTTCGCGATGAGGCCACCCAGTGATTCGACCGCCTCCTGGCACTGTCTGCGTGTTCCGAAGGCGAACGTGCCGGTGAGTAGGAATGATCGCTCCTGGAAGACGATGGGTTTCGGTGGGAGATTGACCGGGAGCGTGGTGGGCTTGGCCAACTCACCGATCTCGGCGTGTTCCCCGGTGATGCCACGGAGTGTCAGAAGGAGCTCGTGCGCTTCGTCAGCATCCAGAACCCCGTCCGCGAGTATGGTCGAAACCTTACTGAGGAGGTTGCCGATGATTGGGTTCTGGCTTGCAGCGCGATTCTGAACCAGCCAGGTAAGTAGGAATTCAGCCTCGCTTTGGGAAATGACGCCATCGGCGGTAAGGCCCTTGCTCAGGCCAATCAGGGTATCGATTTGACGATCGTCAACATTCTTTCGGTTGAATCTTATGAAGATCTCCATGACCCCTCCTAGCTACGCCAGGACCATTGATTACCGTGGCCTTAGCCGTCACTTCAAAAGGGTTATACCACCTTACTAGCTGGAATTTAAGACATAAATTCCGACAAGATCCGACGAAATCCGACATTAGCACTGAATTATTCTATGGGTGCATAAGAATAATCTATAGCCTAAACTTATCGCTTCACTTAGACCGCCCCCACCAGACCAGCCTCCGCCACGTCGATGACCATTGGCCCCGGCCAGCCGGCATGGAAGCAGCATGGCTGGTCGGGAGTGGGTGATACAATAAATTCTCAAGGTGTGCGTCATCTTCGGCCGCAGTTGGTATAACCGTGCCGGGGTCGAGCGGGTCATGGGCTTCTGCACCGAGGAGCAGGCCCAAAATTTCTGACGATGACCCCTTGGTCGAACGGGCCATGGTCGACTACCCCTTTAGCTTCATTCCCGAGGTCTATTGATGGCTCCGATCCTGCTGTCCCCAGGGGTTTGCATGTCACGGCCCCTGCCCGTTCTCGTCACCGGCGCGTCCGGACGCACGGGCGCCCTAGTGCTCGAAAAGCTCCTCGAACGACCCGACCTCTTCGCGGCGCGCGGGTTCGCCCGATCGCCCCGCAAGGTCGAGGACCGGTTTGGCGTGAGCCCGTATTTCCGCTTTGGTGATATCAAGAATCCCGCTGACCTGGCCCCGGCCCTGGAGGCTTGTCAGGCCCTGGTCATCCTCACCAGCGCCATCCCGGTCATGAAGGCCCCGCCGGAGCCCGGTCAGCCACCCGCGTTCAGCTACGCCGAGGGCGAATGGCCCGAGCAGGTGGACTATCACGGCCAGGTCAACCAGATCGATGCGGCCCGGGCCGCCGGGGTCAATCACATCCTTTTGATGGGCTCCCTGGGCGGCACCAACGACCAGCACCCCCTTAACCAGATGGGGAATGGCAACATCCTGATCTGGAAGCGTAAGGCGGAGCAATATCTCCGGGCTTCCGGCATCGACTACACCATCGTGCGGGCGGGTGGGCTCTTGGATGCCCCCGGCGGTCGGCGCGAATTGCTGGCGGGCAAGGATGATCAACTGCTCAATCAGCCACCCGCGGGGGTGCGCCCCGTCATCCCGCGGGCGGACGTCGCCGAGATTCTGGTGCAGGCCCTGTTGTTACCCGCGGCGCGGAACAAGGCCTTTGATGTCATCGCGAGGCCCGAGGATGACCCTGATGCCCGGGTGACCGAGGATTTCGCGGCCTTCTTTGCTCAAATCCCACCGGGACCTTAGGGGCGCCGCCCGTCTCGGTATCCCCTCGGCGTAACCAGCGCTTGAGACAGGCTTTGCCTGCGCTGGGAACCATCAATGGTTGGCGGGCCCCTGGGAGGCAGGAACCCGCCGGAGAGGCTATTGATAGGCCTGGATCACGGGGTTGTAGGTCGAGGTGGGCTCCAGTTTGTCGATAGTCAGGATGCCGTAATCGCTAGCCGGATCGCCTGGCCAGTAGCTGAAGTCGTCCTGCACCGTCTGGATTTGCTTCAGAATCGCCCCGTGGGTGTAAGAGCCGAACGCGCCCTCCGTATCATTGCCACCCTGTTTCCAGACCTTGTCCGAGAACTGGAAGTGCAGGCCCCAAGAATTTGTTCCGGGTACGCCATTGGCCTGAATCAAGTGTTTCCCAATTAATCTCAAAGCGTTAGGCTAATCGGAGGCTGGAAGTCCGTCATATGCTACTCCAATCGTAATATGGCCAGCATATTTATTAGAAATCTCTATAGCTTTCGCATACTCATAATCGTTTTGTACTACAATGACAACAATCTCATCTGAAATTTTCTCTTTCATGGAGCTTAGAATTTGGTTTTCTAAATCTTCATTATATTCAAAAATCATATCATACCCTCCAGGAATTTAAATAGTATATATATTTATGGTTAGATGATCATAATCTAATTCCTGTTGTTACTGTGACTTAAAGCACTCAAAAAGAACCATCATAAGCTAAACACTTTATGGTAGCTAAACAAGCTCTACCATTGACAAGACAAATAAACCCATGTCTAATTAAGCATTGTGTACCCATTAAAGAGAATAAATGAGTAACCCTATGTAATTTTTCGAAAGCGGCACAGGATATAAATAATCCTTCGTCAAGCATACCTACTGAGTAACAATAATTCTGGAGAAATAAATGTCATACACAGGTATCTCTATACGTGAAGCACTCGATAAGATTAACGACCCTAATGGAGGATGGTATCTTCCACAAGTGCAGCGTCAATATGTGTGGGGTGCTCGTCATGAATCGGAAACTTATATAGTAGACGTATTCGAGTTTTCGGCTTTTATTTGCCAATTATCTGGAAATTTTCGGTAAGAAGTGTTCTTAGCTGGGGCGTATACAGATCCAGCTCATCAAAAAATGTTTCGCATGATTCCTTGAATTTTGCGAATGTCTCGTAATACTGATTATGCAAGACTTGTCGCTTGAAAAACTTCCATAATCGTTCGATTAAATTAAGATTCGGACAGTAGGGTGGCAGCGGCTCTAATTCAATTCGCGAGTGCTCCAAATACGCTGATACCAGTTTCGCTTTATAGTAGCGAGCATTGTCGCAGATCACGATGATGCGGGAAGCGGTCGGATTCGCGGCTTCCAATTGCTGAAATAAGGCGATCGTCGAGGTGGCATTGATGGTGTCATCAAATCGAACCTCGGCGCTCAGCGAGGCGATATTGATGGCGCCATTGATGTTCAAACGCTGACGACCGGTATTGCTCGGGAGGGTCTGCTCCTGACCGCGTTTGATCCAGCCATACC
>CALMDH010000180.1:0-40629 GCA_937862735.1 uncultured Gammaproteobacteria bacterium | reverse complement strand
AGGTCTGGCCGTCTCGTGCGGCATTTCCCGTTCGATTTCCGTCAGGCTGTGCCGGTCGGAGTGTCGCCGTGCTCAGGATGCGAAACGGGACTTCCCAGTCCCCCTTTCGCCTTGCGCTCGGCGACAACCCTTGTGCCCCGGTTCGCCCCGCTCCGGGCCACGGCTACGTCACGACGTGCCCCCAAGGGGGCGGTCGGACTTCGCCATGGCCCTACGTCGAATGGCTTGACGGCGTATCGGATGCGCTTGCATCTGGCCTCTGCGGCTTCGGGACTTCGCCCCTCCGCCACGCCGGCCAGACGCCCGCGCCGACGCCTACCGGGGACTACCGGCCTTCGCTTCGCTCTCCATGGCCGGCAGCGAAGGACGGCAGATCGAAGATTCGCTTCATGTACTGGTGGATGGCGGTGGCGTTGGGCGGGATCTCCACCCCCAGAATCGGCAGCCGCCACAGGAGGGGCGCGATGCAACAATCGACCAGGGAAAACTCGTCGCTCATGAAATAGGGCTTGGCACCAAACACCGGCGAGGTGACGATCAGGCTTTCACGCAGTTCCTTGCGCGCTTGGGCGATATCCTCCGGGCGGCTGCCCTTGATGATCCGCCCCATGAGTTGGTACCAGTCCTGATCAACCCGATACATGAACAGCCGGGCCGTGGCACGGGCGATGGGATCGACCGGCATCAGCGGCGGGTGCGGGAAGCGCTCATCCAGATACTCCATGATGATGCGGGATTCCCACAGGCGCAGGTCACGATCGACCAGGGTCGGCACCGTGCCGTAGGGGTTGAAGTCCATCACTTCCTCAGGGAGGTTCTGGGCATCGACATCCACGATATCCACCGCGATGCCCTTTTCGGCAAGGACAATCCGGACGCGGTGGCAGAATGGGCAGGCGGGGTCGGAGAAGAGAGTCATCACGGATCGTCGATTCGTACCCACGGCTATTTATCCTTTGCTCCAACGAAGGCAGGCCCTCGCGGGAGCCCCAAGTTTTGGCTGGCCGGGATTATAGCCGAGATCAGGGGTTGGTCAGTGGGAAAACCAGCGGACGCTGGCCAGGGCTCGGGGAGGCGATGGCGGCACCTTCAGGCCGGATTGTCGATGTCCAGGAAGCGATGTTCGAGGCCAAAACGCGCCGCCAGGTGCTCACCCAAGGCCTGGATACCCAGGCGCTCGGTGGCGTGGTGGCCGGCAGCGAAATAATCCAGACCCAGTTCCCGCGCCAGATGGGTGGTCTGTTCCGAAATCTCCCCGCTCAGATAGGCATCCACCCCCAGGGCCGCCACCTCGATGATGAAGCCCTGCGCGGCGCCCGTGCACCAGGCGATGGTCGTCAGCGGGGCACCGCGACCAGGGATACGCAGGGGGACCCGGCCCAGGGCCGCCGCCACCCGGAGGGCGAAGGCCTCGCCCTCCAGAGGCTCTGGTAATCGGCCCCGCCAGACCAGGCCACGGCCCGCGGCGGTGGGCTCGGGGGCCTCGATACCCAGTCGCTCGGCCAACTGACGGTTGTTGCCCAGCTCCGGGTGGGCGTCGAGGGGTAGGTGATAGGCCAGGAGGCTGGCGCCGGAGCTGATCAAGGCCCGGGCCCGCCGGCCCTTGAGGCCGATCAGGCAAGGCGATTCTCCCTTCCAGAACCAGCCGTGATGCACCAGCAAGGCATCGGCCTCGGCAGCGATGGCCGCCTCGATCAAGGCCAGGCTGGCGGTCACCCCGGTGACCAGGCGCCGCACGGGCCGCGTGCCCTCGACCTGGAGCCCATTGGGGCAATAGTCCTCAAAGGCCGCAACGGCCAGGAGCTCCTCACAGTAGGTCGCCAGTTCCGCGGACGTGACCATCCATCCTCCCCCCTACAATGTCAGTAACCATTCATCCCCCTCTACCCAACCCCATCCTCAGGGGGGAGGGAGTGGGAGTATCAGCAACTGGTGCCACAGAAGACCTCATGGGGCGCGTGGGGTCTTAACGGGTACCGATGTCGTCAAGCAGTTTTGACCAATTCGCTCACCCTTCAGGCCAGCATTCGCGGCGTCCTGAACGCCGCGGCGCGCCGTGGACAGGGCATCAGTTGTTCTGGATGACGATGCGTGGGAACTTGGCGGCATAGTCCTTGGCCTGGAGTGACAGCTTCGCCGCCGTCTTGCGGGCGATCTCCCGGTAGATCTGGGTGACGCGGGACTCTGGCTGGGCGACCACCGTGGGCTTGCCGCTATCCGTTTCCTCACGGATATGAATATCCAGGGGCAGGGAGCCCAGCAGATCCACCCCGTATTGCTCGGCCATGGATTGACCCCCACCGGAACCAAAGATGTGCTCCTCGTGGCCGCACTTGGAGCAAATGTGGATGCTCATGTTCTCCACAATGCCCAGCACCGGCACCTCCACCTTCTGGAACATCTTCAGCCCCTTGCGGGCATCCAGCAGGGCGATGTCCTGGGGGGTGGTGACGATGACGGCCCCGGAGACGGGCACCTTCTGCGCCAGGGTCAACTGGGTGTCGCCGGTGCCCGGCGGCAGGTCGATGACCAGGTAATCCAGGTCCGCCCAATTGGTGTCGTTGAGGAGTTGCTCCAGGGCCTGGGTGACCATGGGCCCGCGCCAGATCATGGGCGTCTCCTCGTCGATGAGAAAACCGATGGACATGGCCTGGAGGTGGTAGGAATTCATGGGCTCCAGGCTGTTGCCATCCTTGGACTCGGGCCGGCCGGAGATACCCAGCATGCGCGGCTGGGAGGGGCCATAGATATCGGCGTCGAGGATGCCGACCCGGGCCCCCTCGGCGGACAGGGCCAGGGCCAGGTTGACCGCGGTGGTGGACTTGCCGACGCCCCCCTTGCCCGAGGCCACGGCGATGATGTTCTTGACGTTGTCGATGGGCTTGAGGGACTTCTGCACCGAGTGGGCGACGACCTTCCAGGAGACGTCCACCTGAGCGTCAGACACCCCGGGCACGGCGGCGATCCGCTCCTGAAGCGCGGTCCGGATCTGGTCGAGGACGCCATTGGCCGGGAAGCCCAGGACCACCTTGACCTGGACCTGGCCACCCTCGATCTCGATGCCCTTGACGCAGGCGGCCCCGACCAGGTCACGCCCCAGACTGGGCTCGACATAGGTTCTGAGGGCGGCTTCGATGGCTTCTTTGGTGACGTCTGACATGAAACACTCCGATGAATGGGTCCCGCGACCGCCGCCCTGGGGGCGGGACCCGTGTGACGGGCCGGTTCCGGGAGGGAAAACAGGGTACAAAGCGGATCTCAGACCGGCCATGGCGGGTCGGCCCGACGATGGGGGCGAGTTTGGTCTTGGCCCCGCGCTTTTCAAGCCTGGGCTGACGATAGCTACATGGCCCGGTGGCGCCCCCGCATGCGATACTCGCTACCCATTAGCTGCCCCCCTTGGCCAGGCCGTTCGCGGCACGGCACCAGACCCGCGGGGACCCGTCGGCAGTCTACGGAAACCCCTTACCACAAGAATCCGCGTCATGAACGATACACGAGACATCCTGGTCACCAGCGCCCTGCCCTACGCCAACGGTCCTATTCACATCGGCCATCTGGTGGAGTACATCCAGACGGACATCTGGGCGCGATTCCAGAAGATGCGCGGCCACCACTGTTACTACGTCTGCGCCGACGACGCCCACGGCACCCCCATCATGCTGCGCGCCCGTCAGGAGGGCATTACCCCCGAGGAGCTGATCGCCCGGGTGGCCGTGGAGCATCAGGCCGACTTCGCCGCCTTCCGCATCGGCTTCGACAACTACCACTCCACCCATTCCCCGGAAAACCACCACTGCGCCACCCTCATCTACGAGCGCAACCGGGACGCCGGCCATATCGCCAGGCGCACCATCACCCAGGCCTATGACCCCGTGGAGCGGATGTTCCTGCCGGACCGCTTCATCAAGGGCGAGTGCCCCAAGTGCGGGGCGGCGGACCAGTATGGCGACAACTGCGAGGCCTGTGGCGCCAGTTATTCCCCGGCGGAACTCAGGAACCCCCGCTCCGCCGTCTCCGGCGCCGTCCCCGAGCAGCGCGAGTCCGACCACTACTTCTTCAAGCTGGCCGACTTCGAGGACATGCTGCGCGCCTGGACCAAGGGCGGCGCCCTGCAAAAGGAGATCGCCAACAAGCTGGACGAATGGTTCGAGGCCGGCCTCCAGGAGTGGGACATCTCCCGTGACGCCCCCTACTTCGGCTTCGAGATCCCCGACCACCCGGGCAAGTTCTTCTACGTCTGGCTCGATGCCCCCATCGGCTACATGGCCAGTTTCAAGAACCTCTGCGACCGCACCCCGGGGCTGGACTTCGACCACTTCTGGCGGGCGGACTCGACGGCCGAGCTGTACAACTTCATCGGCAAGGACATCATCTATTTCCACGCCCTCTTCTGGCCGGCCATGCTCCACGGCGCCGGCTTCCGCCCGCCGACGGCGGTCCTGGCCCACGGCTTCCTCACCGTCGATGGCCAGAAGATGTCCAAGTCCCGCGGTACCTTCATCCGCGCCCGCACCTACCTGGACTACCTCAACCCCGAGTATCTGCGCTACTACTTCGCTGCCAAGCTGGGCCCCACGGTGGAGGACATCGACCTCAATCTGGAGGACTTCACCCTGCGGGTGAACAGCGACCTGGTGGGCAAGGTGGTCAACATCGGCAGCCGCTGCGCCGGTTTTATCACCAAGCGCTTCGCCGGTCGTCTCGCGGGCGACCTAATGGATACAGCCCTGTTCGCGGACTTTGTCGCCGCCGGGGCCAGCATCGCCGAGGCCTATGAGCGCCGCGAGTTCAGCCGCGCCACCCGCGAGATCATGGCCCTGGCCGACCGCGCCAACCAGTGGATCGACGAACGGGCCCCCTGGGTAGTGGCCAAGGACCCGGCGCGGGAGGCCGAGCTCCAGGCCATCTGCTCCCAGGGCCTCAATCTCTTCCGCCTGCTCATCGGCTACCTGCGCCCGGTCCTGCCCGGCACCGCCGAGGGCGCCGAGGCCTTCCTGCGCCTCCCCGCCCTGACCTGGGCGGACCTGGAACGGCCCCTGCTTGGCCATGTCATCGGCGAATTCACGCCCCTGATGACCCGGGTCGATCCCAAGCAGATCCAGGCCATGCTAGCGGCGAGCAAGGAGGACCTGGCCGCCCGCGACGTCAAGAAGACCAAGCCCCACGAGACCCGCACCGAGGGCCATCTGGTGCGGGACCCCCTCGCCGACCCGATCGAATACGCCGACTTCGCCAAGGTCGATCTGCGCGTCGCCCTCATCCGCGAGGCCAGCCCGATAGCAGGCTCCGACAAGCTGATAAAACTCCAGCTCGACCTGGGGGGCGAGACCCGCCAGGTCTTCGCCGGCATCCGCACCGCCTATGACCCTAAGGACCTGGAAGGTCGCCTGACGGTCATGGTCGCCAACCTGGCGCCGCGCAAGATGCGCTTCGGCGTCTCGGAGGGCATGGTCCTAGCCGCCGGCCCCGGCGGCGAGGACATCTTCCTCCTCGCCCCGGATGCCGGCGCCGAGCCCGGGATGAGGGTTAAGTAGGTCTCCTGTGTTTCCGCATGGCGATGGCTGATCCCGAGGCCCCTCGATACCTGACCTGCGGCGAGAGGGTCGGGTGGCGTCTGGCGGGGGTGTCGCCAGCAAGGATGCTGGCGGCAAGCCTCCAGGGACGGATTCACGGCGTCCCCCGTCAGACGCCACCCGACCCGGAAAGCCCGAAAATTGACGGTTCAGCGCCCGTAGATCTCCACCATCCGCCGCACCTTCTGGCTCAGCCCTTCGGGGACCATGTCCCAGACGAAGCGCCAGGTCCAGTTGCCCTCCGCGGTGCCGGGGACGTTCATGCGATGGACGCCATCCAGTTCCAGCAGGTCCTGCATGGGCAGCACCGCCAGGGTGGCGCGGGAGGCCAGGGCGGCGCGCACCAGGGGCCAGGGCATGGGCTCGGCGGAATGCCCCAGATACTCATCCACGTAGGCTTGGACCGCCGCGTCCAGGGACAGGTACCAGCCCAGGCTGGTGTCGTTGTCGTGGGTACCGGTATAGACCACGGCGTCGCGATCGTGATGGAAGGGCAGATAGGGGTTGCCCGCCCCGCCATCGAAAGCGAACTGAAGAATCTTCATGCCGGGGAAGCGGTACTTGCGGCGCAGGGCCTCGACCTCCGGGGTGATGACGCCCAGATCCTCGGCGATCAGGGGCAGGGGACCAAAGCGCTGGTGGAGGCGCTCGAAGAGCTCGTCCCCCAGGGCCTGCACCCAGCGTCCATGGATGGCATGCTCCTCCGTGGCCGGGATCTCCCAATAGGCCTCGAAACCGCGAAAGTGGTCGATGCGGATCAGGTCGAAGAGGCGCAACTGGGTGCGGATGCGGTCCAGCCAGAAGCGGAAGCCCTCGGCCTCCATCCGGTCCCAACGGTAGAGGGGGTTGCCCCAGCGCTGGCCAGTGGCCGAAAAATAGTCCGGTGGCACCCCGGCGACCACCCGGGGGCTGCCGTCGGGATGGAGGTCGAAGTCCTGGGGCCGGGCCCAGACCTCAGCGCTGTCATGGGCGACGAAGATGGGCATGTCACCAAAGAGCTTGATGCCCCGCGCCGTAGCGTACTCCCGCAGCCAGGCCCACTGACGGAAAAAGAGAAACTGCTCGAAGATGATGGCATCGATCCGCGCCGCCAGGCGGGACCGGGCCCGCCCCAGGGACTGGGGCTTGCGGTCGCGTAGACCCGCGGGCCACTGCCACCAGCCCTGGCGTCGATCGTCATGGATGGCCCGGAACAGGGCATAGTCCGCCAGCCAGTAGCGATTCTCCGCGCTGAAGGCGGCGAGGGCCGCGCGTTCCGCCTCGTTCGCCCGCGCCTGGAACCCCGCCCAGGCCAGGGACAGGGCCTCGATTTTGGCCGCCTCGGTGTCATCCACGGGCAAGTCGTCGAGCCAGCCCGCCTCCACCAGGGGTTCCAGGGCGATCAGCAGGGGCTCGCCGGCATGGGCGGAACTGTTCTGGTAGGGAGAGCGCTCACTCAGGGTGGGACCGACCGGCAGCATCTGCCAGACGCTCATGCCACTGTCGGCGAGAAAGTCGATGAAGGCATGGGCCTCGGGCCCCAGGCTGCCACAGGGGCCGCGACCGGGCAGGGAGGTGAGATGCAGCAGGACCCCGGCGCGCCGGCGATCGAGGCTGGCGGGCGGAGAACGGGATTCAGTCGTCATGACGCGATGCTCCATGGTTGGCGCCGCCGCCGGCAGCCGGGGCGGAGGGTTCCTGGCCAGCCCGCCACCGCGCCCGACCCGGATGAGGAAAGAACCAGACCCTGAACGCGGGGGGCGTCAACCGCCCGCCAGGGATCGGGACCAGGTTCAAAGTTCGAGCTGGGTGCGGCCCGTCTCGGTGCGCAACTCGCGGATCACCTCCTCCAGACGTTCCACCGAGGCATTGACGGCCTCCCGCACCGCCTCCCGCACCAGCAGTTCCAGATCCTCACGATGGGCCTTGTCGATTTGCGCGCCCACCTCACCAGGGAGTAGTTCGATAAAGCCATCCACCACTTCCTTTGCCAGTAACTGGGGATCGATCGTCATTTTCTTCTCCTGGGAATGGGGGAACCGAAGGCGGTCTGCGCCGGCAGAGGCATTTTACCCCTTTCCGGACCGGCGGGAATCGCTGGCCTGAGGCCCCATCTGGATCTCAGCCTGGGTCCCTATCTGAGTCCCTATCTGGGTCTCTATCTGGGTAACTGTAGGGTTCTCAACTTAGGTCTCAACCTGGATCTCCTCAGGGGTCCCCATGGGTCCCTCCCAACGGCGGGCCAGGTCATTGTCAATGCCGAAGAGGTCCAGGAGGCGGCCGATACTGTGATCGATCAGGTCGGCGATTGTTCGCGGGGCGTTGTAGAAGGCGGGCATGGGGGGGCAGATGAGGGCGCCCAGGGTGGCGGCTTCGTGGAGTAGCCGGGTATGGCCGACATGCAGGGGCGACTCCCGCGGCACCAGGACCAGGCGTCGCCCCTCCTTCAGGCTCACGTCGGCGGCACGCACCAGCAGGTTGTCCGCGTAGCTGTTGACAACCCCGGACAGGGTCTTGATGGAGCAGGGCACGATGATCATGCCCGCGGTGAGGAAGGAGCCACTGCTGATGGGCGCCGCCAGGTCCCGGTCGGCGTAGGCGTAATCCGCCAAGGCCTCCACCTCCCGGGGTTTCCAGTCCGTCTCCAGGGCGATGTTCAGTTTGGCGCCTTGACTGATGACCAGATGGGTCTCCACCTCCCGCCGCTCCCGCAGCACCTCCAGCAAGCGGATGCCATAGATGACGCCAGAGGAGCCGGAGATACCGATGACAAGACGCATGGGGGGATTCCTGGAGTGAGGGCTGGAGGCTGAGGAGGGGGCTGATGACTGCGGCTGGGGTTGGGACGGGGGGGGTTGTTCAGACCTCTCGCGCCCGATAAGGGCCTTGGCGGCACAAGGTGCTGATTCTCTTAACCCTACCTCTGGCGGGAGAGGGTTGGGGAGAGGGGGGCTGAACAAGTACGGCTGGGTAATTGCTGAGTGCTGACAGTTTTGACTTGTGAGTTGTGAGTTGCGAGTTGTGACTTGTGAGTTGGGTTCGAGCCAAGTTCGGCCGTTAGGTTAACCTTGCCCCGGCGCGGCCGCCAAATCTAACCGGTCGATTTCGGTTTTCGTCCGGAGGAGCGAATGTCTGGCGGCGCGATGGCTTGGCAGTCGGGGGCGGGTCGGCCACAATGCCGGCCAATATTCAGACATAGCTCCGGCCAGACTAGGACAAGTAAGACCCCGGGATACCCAAGGCCGGGTCATTGTCCAGCCGCCAACCCAACCCCTTAGGAGCGCCGTCTGACAGGCTTCTTCGATCGTAACCGTTCAGCCCCTTCTCCCCAACCCTCCCCGCCTGGGGGGAGGGAGCAGTAGCATCAGCGGCTTGTACTACCGCATCAGCGGCTTGTACTACCTTTGCCCGCCCAGGTAATGGGGGGATGAGAACGCTTACCTTCGATCGTATTTCGATCCAGGTTGAGGACCGAGAGTCAATTGCCGCCCATCACCCGCTGCTCCCCTTTTATTGCCGTCTTTCTCGCGCTCCTGTCCCAGCCCCTTGGGGCTGAGGTGGCGCTTTATGGCAAGCTGAACGTGGCCCTGGTTTATCTCGATCAGGGGACCGACGACCCGCCAGCGGGTAGTCATGCCACCCGGTTCAAGGGCTTTGGCCTCAACGACAACAAGGCAGTTCGACCCTGGTTGCAGAACCCCTTCATCACCACCCCCCGCGGGCCGGCCAACCGCTTCGGCCTGGAGGGTTCCTCGGACTTGGGTGAGGGGCTTAAGGCTGTGTTCAGGGTCGAGTTGGGACTCAGCCTGGCGGACGGCAACAACGACGCCTTCAATCTCCAGGCCAGCGAAACCCTGACCATGCGCAATACCTATCTGGGACTGGGCGGGGCTTGGGGCCGCCTCCTCCTCGGTCGTCAGGACACCCCCTTCAAGTCTTCGACCGCGCCCCTAGATCTGTTCATCAACACCCTGGGGGATTCCGCCAGCACCCTCGGCTTTCAGAATTACCGCGCGGACAACTCCATCTACTACGGCAGTCCCAGCCTCGGGGGTCTGAAAATTGCCGCGGCGATCCTGGCGGGTGGCGGGGCCACACTGCCCGGGGGCGTCAATCCTGACGCCAACCAGTTGGCGGAAGCCCTCTCCCTGTCCGCCATTTATGCCCAGGGACCCCTCTATGCCAGTCTCGCCTTCGAGACCACCAGCACCGATCTTTCCGCTCCGGACACCTACGCGACCGATGCCCCCTGGCGAAAGTGGCGTTTGGGCCTGGGACTGCTGGATTGGCGGGGTCTGAGCCTGACGGGGATGTTCGAGCACTGGGACCATGCCTTCTGGGGGGACGATCACCGGGCCGATCTCTGGCAACTCCAGCTTGGCTACCGGCTGGGCCGGTTCCTGATCAAGGGCAAGGTGGGCGCCAATCGACAAAGGGGCGACTTTGAGATCAAGGCCCCGACCGACGACCAACTACGCGCCGAGGACGATTTCGCCTTTCACGGTTGGGCCCTGGGCGGTGACTATTCCTTTTCCCGCCAGACCAAGGTCTTCCTGGTCTATTCCGCCAATCTGGCGGACCCCCTTATCCAGACGGAAAGCCGGAAGACCTATGATCTCCTGGATTGGCACGGGGCTCAGCTCGGCATCTCCCATGCCTTTTGACGGCGCGCCGCGCGCCAGGCGCGGGGAAAAACTAATGGCCAGCCCGGAGACCTTTACCCATAATGCCCCTCCCGTCCGCCGCGGGCCCGCCAGCCCGCCCCGCTCACCCGCCCGTCCCGACCTTCAGAACCCCATCAGGTAGCCACGCCGACATGAATGAACCCGCGGATCCCACCCCACCCCCCAGTCTTTGGGAAATCTTTCTCGAATTCCTCCTGATCGGCGCCATCAGCTTTGGTGGTGGCATCGTTGCCTACCAGAAGATCCTCCTGACCGAAAAACGGCGCTGGCTGAATGACGACGAGTTCATGGCCTGCCTGGCGATCAGTCAGACCATGCCCGGGCTCAACGCGGTGAACATTGCCGTGCTGACGGGGGATCGCCTGCGGGGTGTCCTCGGCTCCATCGTCGCGTCCCTGGGTCTGCTCATCCCCGGGGTGACCTTCGTGCTGGTGATGGGCATCCTCTATCTGCAAAACACCGATCACCATCTGGCGAACCTCCTGCTGGCGGGAGTGGCGGCGGCGGCCACGGGCCTCCTGTCCGCCATCACTTACCGCTTGGGCCACCGCCAATTCAACCATTTCAAATCCCTGCTGATCGTGTTCGCCTCCTTTTTTCTGATGAGCATCATGAGCCTGTCCTTACCCATGGTGCTGCTCATCATGGTGCCCATCTCCCTCCTGCTCTTCCGTCCCAAGGCCTGAACCCATGGTTTCCGTACTCATTCACCTCGTACTGACCTTTGGCACCCTCTCCCTCCTGGCCGTGGGCGGCGGGACCGCCGTGCTGGCGGAAATGCAGGAGGTCCTGCATCAGCAGTTTCAGATCACCCCGGATCGCTTCCTGGAGGTCTATAGCGTCGGTCAACTGGCCCCCGGGCCGAATATGACCATGGTGGTGATCTTCGGCTTCCAACTGGCGGGGATCATGGGGGCCTTGTTGGTGGGATTGGCCTTTTTTCTACCTTCCAGCGTGCTCTGCTTCTGGATCGGCCGCTTCTGGAACTATGTTGGGGAGACCCCCTGGCGACGGGCGGTGCAGAATGCCCTGGAACCGATCTCCATCGGGTTGATGTGTTCCGGCGTCTATGCCGTCGGCAAATCCGCGTTGGATGGTCCCCTGACCATCGCCCTCGCCATGACCGCCTTCATGGGCGTGCTCTTTACGCGCATCAATCCCGTCTACGTGATTCTGGGGATCGGCACCCTGGGGGCCGCCATCAAGTATTGGCAGCCCGGCCTACTCTGAAGTCGACCCCACCAGGACTTGGGTCTTCCCCGGGTGGCCTTCCGCGGTCCTCCCAGCGAAATCGTTAGGACCCCCTCACCCCAAACCTCCCCCTCCAGGGGGGGGGGGGAAGAAAAGCTGCGACTTATCTCCTATGCCAGCCCTGGCGGCAGAGGGTGAGAACGCTTAATCTTCTGCTGGCTACCCCGCCTCAATCAGCATTGGCAGGTCGCAGGATATGGTCCAGGAAATCACTATAGCCGGCCACCTGCCCCTTACCCACCGCGATTCTCCTGGCGAGGATGCGCAGGGGGGTGAGGTAGGGGCTCTCCAGGCTGATGGAGTGGTACACCTTATCCAGGACCTGGATGCGGGCAAATTCGACCTGCACCCCGAACATCATGCTCACGCCCTGCCGCACCTTGGACACGGTGATCTTGCCGGGCTGGTACCCCGTCGCGGTCATGACCTGCAGTAATTCATTGACGCTACGCAGCTTGCCACGCACTTCAAAGAGGCGGGGGAAGATGGTGGACAACAACATGGCCTTCTCTGGGAAGCGGAATTTGATACTAGGCCCGAAGGCAATGAACTCATCGAAGGCCTCAAGCACGGGCTTGATCTTGAGGTTCTTGCCGCGGATCTTGATGTTGTCCTGCTTGCCATGGACGAACAGGTATTGGTCGTCGTTGGTCTCCTCGGTGGCGTCGGCGTTCTGGGTGATCTCGGCCCAGGAGACGGGCAGTTCCACGATCTGGCCCTCCTGCCAGAAGGCCCGCCACTCCCACGTGGTGGTGCTGCGCTGATAGAGCCCCTCCTTGGGGACACCCGCCTTGTCGTTCGTTGCCGTCGTGGATTGATCCTGCCCCGCATCCAACAGATAAGTGCGCAGGCGCAAGCGCATCTCGGTAACCGCCGTCACCACGGCATGTCCGACCAACTCCATGCGGCGAATGATGTCGATGCGGGCGCCATAGGCGAGCAACCAGTGCTGCCAAGACTTCCCCCCCAACACCGGGCCGATGATCTCGCAACCATGAAGCAGCGCGATGAGGGCCGCCTCCTTCGGATCAGGCAGTTCATCCGACTCGATCAACCCGAGCAGCGACTGCCGGAGTTTGGCCACCTCAGCCTTCCGTGACTGACTGATGGTCAACTGCCGAAAATCCCAATTGAAGGGGGTACTGGTCGTTAGGCAAATGTTCTTCGCCGCCAGGCTGGCCCGACCTGCGGCCCGCAGATCCCCCACCCGATCAGCAAGGGCATTGAGGGCCATATCCAGGGGCACGGTATTTCCCAGACGCCTCAGGGAGGCCAACGCCATGACCTGAACCGGCTCCAGGTCGGGCTTCTCGTCAAGCAAGGTCAGATGCTTGAGATCGCTGTCGACACATCCCGCCAGGGACAGGTCAATCAGTACAGCCCCCACCAAACCAAAATCCGCGTCGGACCAGGCGATCAAGGGGTCGATTGTGACGGGCCAATCCAGACTCAGCAGGGCAAAGGCCTCCGCGACGCTGAGTTCGTTCTGGGGCTCCGGAGGATGGGATTTACGCGTCATGGATCAAACCAACTGATTAGGAATAGGGACAAGACAGTATCAGCCTCATGGGGAAGCAAGGTCAGAACCGCTGAGTCCCGCAACCCCGGGGGGATGAGTGGATTCATCCTAGCGTAATCAGGCGAGACGGGGCCACTGAATTATCGGCACGCGCCGTGGCAAGGCTCTGTTCGCTTCGGACCGCCCCCATGGCGCTCCGATCTGACGGCGGTGATACTCACGGCGCAGTGTTTCCGTCCGGGATAACAGCCGCCGGACGCTCAAAGCGCAACGCCTTATCGTAAGGAAAGACATCCTCCCAGATCCCGCTGGCCGTCTGCTTCTGGCGTTGCTGCCAATAGCGATAATCGAAGATTTCCGGATGGGTGGCGAAGAGGATCTGGCGGATCTCCTCGCTGTTGGTCAAAAAGGTCGGGAATTCCTCGGGAAAGACGTCCCCGGGGTTGATGCTGTACCAGGGCTCGGCGCTCATCTCATCGTCCAGGGTCCGTGCCTGGGGGATCTTGCGGAACTTGCACTCGGTGAGATAGCAGATCTCGTCATAGTCGTAGAAGACCACCCGCCCCTGGCGAGTGACGCCGAAATTCTTGAACAGCAGATCACCCGGGAAGATGTTGACGCCCATGAGCTCCTTCAGGGCCAGACCCCAGTCGTCCAGGATCACACGTTGCTGATCGGGACTGGCCTTGGCGAGATAGACATCCAGCGGAGTCATCCGCCGCTCGATGTAGAGATGGCGGAGGAACAGAATGTCCCCCTCCCTGGTGATGAGGGAGGGAACCTCCTTCTCCAATTCCTCCAGCAGCTCCGGCGCGAAGCGGTTGATGGGGAAGGCGACATCGGAGAACTCCAGGGTGTCCGCCATGCGTCCCATGCGGTCGTGATGCTTGACCTGGAGATAACGTTGCTTGACCTGCTGGCGGGTAACGTCCTTCTGCGGCGGAAAGCGATCGCGGATCACCTTGAAGACGTAGGGGAAGGACGGTAGGGTGAAGACCAGCATGACCAGGCCGCGGGTCCCCGGGGCGATCTGCAAGCAATCCTCCGAGTCCTCCAGGTGGGCGAGAAAGTCGCGGTAGAACTCGTTCTTGGCCTGCTTGAGAAAGCCGATGCTCTGGTAGAGGTCGGAGAGGGACTTGTTGGGCATCAGGCTATGCAGAAAGTCCACCGTCGCCGCCGGCACCGGCGTCTTGGCCATGAAGTAGGCCCGGGTAAAGCTGAACACCAGTTCCATCTGCGGGCGGGTGGTCAGGAGGGTATCGGCATAGATGGCCCCCGCCTCGTTGTTGGCCAGGGGGATGATGAAGGGCTGGCAGTCCGTGCCCACCACCACCCGCCCGATCAGGTAGGCCGCCTTGTTGCGATAGAAGGGGGACTCCAGGACATCGATGCGCGCCTCGTCCGGAATCTGGGCGCCGAAGGGACCCCGGGCCCGAAAGGCCGCAGCGATCCGTTGGGTATCCCGCTGGAGATCCTCGAAGGGGAGGGAAAAATAGAAGGCGGAGAGAATCTCCCAAACGCAATGCTCCAGACCGCCATCCCGGGGATGGAAGGACATATAGACCCGATAGCCGGCGGCCAGGGCCTCGCGGTCAACGCAGGAGACCAGAAAGATATTGTCGTTATTGAAGTACTTGCGCTCGAAGATCCGGCAGAAGACGGAGTTATAGAAGGTCTCGGCCAGTTCCGGGCGGCTGTGGCGGGCCAGGAGGGCCTGATAGGCCCGCTTGACCTCCTGCCAGAGGGGCTCGTCGAGGGCCTGGATACCGAAGGCGGAACGGACCTTGTCGACGGTCTCCCGCACCCGCAAGTCGTAATAATTGATGCGATTGGCGGAGGCCACCCGGCCGGACTCCCAGTCGGTCCGCTCGAACCGTTTACGGGCGGAACTGGTGATCTCCTGAAAAATGGAATAATGCCGGTCGAAGCCGGTCAGAATGGACCGGGCGATCTGATGGGCCCGTTCTTGCAGTTCGTCACTCATCTTCCGGATCTCCCAGCGAATTGGCAGGAGCGGCGACACCTTAGGGGCCCAAGACAGCCCCCGGGCTACCGCTGATGGGCTGGACAACAAGGTAGCGCTCTCCGCCTGCCGTGGCCACGTCATGGTCGACATTGAGGCTAAGGACATCTCCACCTCCCCGACACCGCATCATTGATAACTGCAAACATCTATATTGAACTTTTTGACTTTATTAACTCATCGTTTTACTACATTTTGTTGCACTGCACAATACAGAGGTCCACGGGCCCTGACAACAACAAATATCAACCCGCATCACTCCGGAGACGTTCATGCCCCAGGTCCAGCTTCTCGCCCCCGTCCCCCCCGCCCTCCAGCAGGTCCTCTCCCCCGCGGCCCTGGACTTCGTGGTGGACCTGGAGCAACGTTTCGGCCCGCGCCGCCGTGAGCTGCTCGCCGCCCGCGCCGCCCGCCAGGCGCGCCTGGATGCCGGTGGGAGCCTGGACTTCCTGGCCGAGACCGCCGACATCCGCGCCGGCGACTGGCGGGTGCGCCCCGCCCCCGCCGACCTGCAGGACCGCCGGGTGGAGATCACCGGCCCGGTGGACCGCAAGATGGTCATCAATGCCCTCAACTCCGGGGCCAAGTGCTTCATGGCCGACTTCGAGGACGCCCACGGCCCCACCTGGAGCGCGACCCTGGAAGGTCAGCAGAACCTCTACGAGGCCATCCGCCGCACCCTGACCTTTACCAGCCCCGAGGGCAAGGACTACCGGCTCAACGACCAACTGGCCACCCTCATCGTCCGCCCCCGCGGCTGGGCCCTGCCGGAGAAGCATGTCGAGGTCGACGGCCAGCCCATGTCCGGTGCCCTGTTCGACTTTGGCCTCTATCTCTTTCACAACGCCCAGGAACTGCTGGCCCGCGGCAGTGGCCCCTACTTCTACATCCCCAAGCTGGAGGGCCACCTGGAGGCCCGGCTGTGGAATGACGTCTTCAGCTACGCCGAGGAGCGCCTGGGTCTGCCCCACGGCAGCATCCGCTGCACCGTGCTGATCGAGACCATCACCGCCGCCTTCCAGATGGACGAGATCCTCTACGAGCTGCGGGACTACATCTGCGGTCTCAACTGTGGCCGCTGGGATTACATCTTCAGCTTCATCAAGCGCTTCAGCGCCCACCCCGAGCGTTGCCTGCCGGAGCGCGGCCAGGTCACCATGCTGGTCCACTTCCTGCGTTCCTACTCGCGCCTGCTGATCAAGACCTGCCACCGCCGCGGCGCCCACGCCATGGGCGGCATGGCGGCCCAGATCCCCATCAAGGACGACCCCGCGGCCAACGAGATCGCCTTCGCCAAGGTGCGGGCGGACAAGGAGCGCGAGGCCGGTGACGGCCATGACGGCACCTGGGTGGCCCACCCCGGCCTGGTAACCGTGGCCATGGAGGTCTTCAACCAGCACATGCCCGGTCCCAACCAACTCGACCGCACCCTGGATGACCTGAGCATCAGCGCCGCCGACCTGCTCCAGTTGCCCGAGGGCACCATCACCGAGGCCGGCCTGCGCAACAACGTCTCCGCCGGTCTGCGCTACCTGGCGGCCTGGCTGGGCGGCCGTGGCGCCGTGCCCATCCACAACCTGATGGAGGACGCCGCCACCGCCGAGATCGCCCGCGCCCAGCTCTGGCAGTGGGTACGCTACCCGGGGGGCGTCCTGGATGATGGCCGCAAGATCACCCCGGCATTGTTCGAGCAGGCCCTGGCGGACGAACTGGCGCTGGCCCAGAAGGAGCTAAGTGAAGCCGGCGACCCGGCGGCCAGCCGCCTGGACCGCGCCGCCGATCTCCTGCGCGAGATCGTCCTCCAGGACCGTTTCGAGGAGTTCCTCACCCTGCCCGCCTACGCCATCCTCGATGAGACGGCAGGCCTTTAAGCCCTTTACAACCATCGCTGCGTGAGCAGCGCAACACCATTGAATGGAGTGACCATGACCAACATGACCCGCGAGCAGCAGATCCAGGCCCTGGAGCAGGACTGGGCCACCAACCCCCGTTGGAAGGACGTCAAGCGCGGCTACAGCGCCGCCGACGTCGTCCGCCTGCGCGGCTCCGTCCAGCCGGAGTACACCTATGCCCGCCGTGGCGCCGAGAAGCTGTGGGACCTGATCCATGGCCAGGCCAAGAAGGGCTACGTCAACTGCATGGGCGCCATCACCGCCGGTCAGGCCATGCAGCAGGCCAAGGCCGGGGTCGAGGCCATCTACCTCTCCGGCTGGCAGGTGGCCGCCGACGGCAACACCTCCGAGACCATGTATCCCGACCAGTCCCTCTATGCCTATGACTCGGTCCCGACCATGGTGCGGCGCATCAACAACACCTTCAAACGCGCCGACGAGATCCAGTGGGGTCGCGGCATCGGCCCGGGCGACGCGGGTTACATCGACCACTTCCTGCCCATCGTCGCCGACGCCGAGGCCGGTTTTGGTGGCGTCCTCAACGCCTTCGAGCTGATGAAGAACATGATCGCCGCCGGCGCCGCCGGCGTGCACTACGAGGATCAGCTCGCCGCGGTAAAGAAGTGCGGTCACATGGGCGGCAAGGTGCTGGTGCCCACCCAGGAGGCGGTGCAGAAGCTCATCGCCGCGCGCCTGGCGGCCGACACCTGCGGTGTCCCCACCCTGGTCCTGGCCCGCACCGACGCCGAGGCGGCCAACCTGCTGACCTCCGACTTCGATCCGAATGACAAGCCCTTCATCACCGGCACCCGCACCGCCGAGGGCCTCTACAACGTCAGGAATGGCCTGGAGCAGGCCATCAGTCGCGGCCTGGCCTACGCCCCCTACGCCGACCTGGTATGGTGCGAGACTGGCACCCCGGACCTGGGCTTCGCCCGCGAGTTCGCCGAGGCCCTCATGGCCCAGAACCCCAACAAGCTGCTGGCCTACAACTGCTCGCCCTCCTTCAACTGGAAGAAGAATCTGGACGACAAGACCATCGCCAAGTTCCAGGACGAGCTCTCCGCCATGGGCTACAAGTACCAGTTCATCACCCTGGCGGGTATCCACAACATGTGGTTCAACATGTACGACCTGGCTTACGACTATGCCCGCGGCGAGGGCATGCGTCACTATGTGGAGAAGGTCCAGGAGCCCGAGTTCGCCGCCCGCAACAAGGGTTATACCTTCGTCTCCCACCAGCAGGAAGTGGGCGCCGGTTACTTCGACGACGTCACCACCGTCATCCAGGGTGGCGCCTCCTCCCTCACCGCTCTCACCGGCTCCACCGAGGAAGAGCAGTTCCACTAAGCTAGGAAAGGTGGGGTCGACCTGAGGGTTGGCCCTGCTGACAATAAGAGCCGTGCCCTGCTGCCAGGTCACGGCTTTTTTTGTTTACGTCGACCTCGATCAACAATTTTCCACCCCAGCGCTCTTCGGGTAGGCTCAAGCCTCCTCGGGGAGATCAAGACCTGAAGACAGGATGACTTGCCACAACTGACTGAGAAGACGCGATGAACTTCTTAATTACCGGAACTGGGAATGGTCTTGGCAAAGCTCTTGCCCGAAGTCTTGCCGAAGACGGGCATGCTGTCTTTGGAATTTCTCGCCGCGGGTCCCCCGAGATCGCCTTAACAAATTATCAACATTTCTATTGCGACATCGTTAATCAAGGCGAAGTGGAAGCGGTCGCCGCCCAGATACATGATCACATTGATGTACTCATTAACAACGCAGGAATACCAGGGCATGGGAGGCAGATACATGAATTGAATAATTCGGAGGTCCAACATCTACTCAATGTCAATCTTTTTGGCTGCATAAATACCTGTCGAGCATTCCTGGATCACATCAACCTGGGAAATTACAAGCGGATCATCAATATAAGTTCAAGATTCGGATCCATAAGCTTTAACCAGCGCCCGGAAATCGCGCCACTAAGGATGCCCTATTCCTACCGAATCGCAAAAGCGGCCATGAATATGTTCTCGGTCTGCCTCGGAAATGAATTGAAAGAACAGGGCATTACCGTGAACGTTATTCATCCTGGCCAATTCATTGGTGGCTGCGGACGATTTGAACCCAGGGAAGACCCCACGTTCATTGCCAGAAGGATCATTGAATTTGCCCTCGATGAGGATACAAGGTCATTTACAAAATTGACGGAGATAGGCAAGGAAGTGTTTGATTGGTGAAAAATGCGCTCGGTCGAGCATAAAATGCATGCCCTCAGCCGCTGGGCGTCGCCCCCGCGCAACCGACGCCACTCAATTATCGCCGTGGTGGCGCTGGCCAAGGACCACAGGCACAATCACCCCCTATAATGCATGGCATTGGCGGTATCACTTCCCTGATCCTCAGGAACTGGACATGACAGAGCAAAGTTTGAAAACCACCGATTTGAGCGATGCCTGGGGCGACCAGGCCCAGGTCTGCGCCCCCCTCTTCCGCGACTTCGGCGGCCGGACCGAATTTCATGGTCCCATCGCCACGGTCCGCTGCCCGGACGACAACTCCATGGTCCGGGAGATGCTGGGCGAGCCCGGCGCGGGCCGGGTGCTAGTGATCGCGGGCGAGGGCTCGCCCCGCTGCGCCCTGCTCGGCGACCTGCTGGCCCAACGGGCGGTGGACAATGGCTGGGCCGGCGTCCTGGTCCACGGCTACATCCGCGACAGCGCCGTCATCGCCACCTTGCCCCTGGGGGTCAAGGCCCTGGGCACCCTGCCGCGCAAGAGCGAGAAACGCGGCCTGGGCGAAAGTCAGGTGGCGGTGCGCTTCGCCGGGGTCGACTTTCGCCCTGGGGATCTCCTCTATGCCGACGCGGATGGAGTATTGGTCCTCCCCGCCACCACCCCGGATGCGCCGTCCTGACGGGCTGGGGGCGCCTGGCCTTCACGTCGGTCCACCTTACTGATGATAATTTGACCCTGATGGCGTGGCGTCGCGCCAGGTTACGACTTTCAGGTTACACCCAGTCAAGATAAAACAACCCCCACCCCATACCGAAGCTGACGAGGCCGACAACCGCCCGTGAACCCCGACCTCCTCTTCCGCACCCTGGCCTTCGCCGGCTATTTCATCATCCTGGCCATCATCGGCTGGCGGGCCTACCAACGGACCACGGATATCGAGGACTTCATCCTCGGCGGGCGGCGCATCGGGAGCTGGGTGGCGGCCCTGAGCGCCGGGGCCTCGGACATGAGCGGCTGGTTGATGATGGGCCTGCCGGGTCTGGCCTACGCCAGCGGCTTCGAGTCCATCTGGCTGGCGCTGGGGCTCCTGGTGGGGACCTGGCTCAACTGGCGCCTCCTGGCCCGGCGCCTGCGGGTCTTCAGCCAGGCCTACGGCAACGCCCTTACCCTCCCCGAATTCCTGGCCAACCGCTTCCAGGACCACGGCGGCTGGCTGCGGATACTGGCCGCCCTCTTCATCCTCATCTTTTTCCTGCTCTATACCAGCGCCGGGCTGGTGGCCGGCGGCAAGCTGTTCGAGGCCGTCTTCGGCTTGCCCTATGTCTGGGCGGTGGCTGCCGGGACCCTGGCCATCCTCCTCTACACCAGCCTGGGCGGCTTTCTGGCGGTGGCCTGGACCGATGTCTTCCAGGGCCTGCTGATGGCCGCCGCCCTGATCGTCGTCCCCCTGGTCGCCCTGGGGCAACTCGGTGGCCCGACGGCGGCCCTGACCCAACTCCAGGCCTTCAACCCCGCCCTCCTCGACCCCTTCACCGCCGGCGACGGGCAGCCCTTGGGGTTCATCGCCATCCTCTCCCTGGCGGCCTGGGGCCTGGGCTATTTCGGCCAGCCCCATATCTTGGCGCGCTTCCAGGCCATCCGCGCGCCGGAGGCCGTGCCCCAGGCCCGGCGCATCGCCGTTGGCTGGTCGCTGCTCACCATGACCGGGGCCATCCTCACCGGCCTGGTGGGCGTATTGCTCCTCGACAGCCCCCTGCTCGGCGACGAACGGGAGAAGGTCTTCATCCACCTGGTCAACCTGCTCTTCCATCCCCTGGTCGCCGGCATCCTCCTGGCGGCCATCCTCGCCGCCATCATGAGCACCGCGGACTCCCAACTCCTGGTCACCTCCGCCACCTTTACCGAGGACATCTATCGCCGTCTCCGGGCCCGAAAGGCCACCCCCGGCCAGTTGGTGATCGCCGGCCGGCTGGCGGTGGTGGCGGTCGCCATCCTCGCCTTCCTTCTCGCCCTGGACCCGCAAGCCCATGTCCTCGATCTGGTGGCCCAGGCCTGGGCGGGCTTTGGCGCCACCTTCGGCCCCGTGCTGCTGGTCGCGGTCTACTGGTCAGGCATGACCTGGCGCGGCGCCCTCGCCGGCATGCTCACCGGCGGCCTGGTGGTCATCACCTGGCCACCCCTGCTCGGGGACCTGTTCGCGCTCTATGAGCTCGTACCTGGCTTCCTGCTCTCCCTGATCGCCATCTGGCTGGTTAGCCGCCATGGCGGTGGGCCCCGGCGGGAGTTGGCGGCGGAGTTCGACCTGATCGCGCGGCGGCTTTAGGCGATTGAGGTCGTGGCGCTGTCGCGTTGGTTGGAACTGGCGGATGTGGGGAATGGGCGCTGGGCCCGCCGGATTCAGGGCCAGTCGTTGAGGGACGCCGCCGGGTCCCCTCCTGTGAGCAGATCGTAGAGGGCGGCGAATTCCTGGCTGAGCTTATGCCGGGGATCGAGATGGATCATGGGCTTGGCCTGGGAATGGGACTCGCGGATCTTGACCGAGGCCGAGAGGTAGGCATCCAGGACCGGCAGGCCCTCGGTTCGTAGTTCCTCGACCAGGCGGACCGGTAGATTGGCGCGGGGCTGGTATTGATTGACGACGATCCCCTCGACCCGCAGCCGGGGATTGTGATCCGCCTGGACCTCCCGCACGCTGTCCATCAGGCCGTAGAGGGCATGGCGGGAGAAATCGTCGCAGTCGAAGGGGATCAGGCAGGCGTCCGCGGCGATCAGGGCCGAGCGGGTGAAAAAGTTCAGCGCCGGCGGGGTGTCGATGAAGACCTCCTCGATGTCCTTGAGGGTGTCCAGGGCCTCCCGCAGCTTGAACATCTTGTAGCGGGATTCCAGCTTGATCTGGAGTTCCTCCAGACGCGGATCGGCGGGCATGAGCCCCAGGTTGGGAAAGGGGGTCGCGACGATGAATTCCCCGGGCTTGGGGCCAAAGATGCGACACGCCAGGACGTCGTCGAACCAGTCGGCCAGGGTCCGGGTCCGACCCGCCAGCGCGGCCCCGAGCAGATAGCGGGAGGCATTGGCCTGGGGGTCAAGATCCACCAGCAGGGTTCTCCGGCCGCGGGCGGCGCTGATGGCGGCGAGATTACAGGCAATGGTGGATTTCCCCACCCCGCCTTTTTGGTTGAAGATCACGCGACGCATGGTGTTGGTTCCCATCCCGGATCAGGTTGCGAAATCACGGCACGAGGGTGAGCCTTGGTTGGACATTTTGCCATGGGAGCGCGGGCAAGGGGGTTCCCCCACCCATGGCGAGAAGTGAGCGGGGTTAATCAATTGCCCAGCAAATCGAAGACGCAGACCCGGTTCCTGCCCTTGCGCTTGGCGGCGTAGAGGGCGCTATCCGCGCGTTTGAGGGGACCCTCGGGGGCCTGGTCATTGTCCTGGAGATCGGTAATGCCAATGCTTACGGTCAGCGGGATAGGCCCGACCTGCGTGGTGAAGGGACCCTGCTGCACCCCGCGGCGCAAGCGTTCGGCCACCCGCAGGGCCCCGGCGGCATCCTCCGCGGCCAGGAGGGCGCCGAACTCCTCCCCCCCCAGCCGGCCGAGCAGATCGCCCTGGCGCAGGGCCTGGCGGGCGAGGCGGGCAAAGTTGCGCAACACCTCGTCGCCTGCGGCATGCCCGTAGTGATCGTTGACCCGTTTGAAGTGGTCCAGATCCATGAGCAGCAGAGCCGAGCGGGCCTCCCGCCGTCCTCCGCGGCGCAGCCGCCGGATTTCCTCTTGCAAGCGCTGATAGAAAAAGCGGCGGTTGGCGACCCCGGTGAGCATGTCGGTGTTGGCCAGTTCCAGCAATTCGACCTCGCGCGCCTTCTGCTCACTGATGTCGCGGAAGGCGACCACGGCGCCAATCAATTGGGTCTCTTCGTACAGGGGGGCGCAGGTCATGGCCACCGGCAGCGGGCTGCCATCCCGGCGGATAAACCATTCCTCCTGATGCCGCTCCCGGCCCTCCGCCAGGGTGCGGTGCAGGGGACAGTCCGCGAAGGGATAAGGGCGGCCGTCCCGATGCCGGGTATGGAAGAGGGCGTGGGGGTTCTTGCCCAGGACCTCGTCCGCGGCGTAGCCCAGCATGGCCAGGGCGGCGGGGTTGATGAAGGTGGTGCGTACCTCGGTGTCGACCCCATAGATGCCCTCGCCCACGGCCATGAGCAGGACCTCGTGGCGGTGGGCGAGGATACTGATGGCGCGGGTCTTTTCCACCACCTGCCGCTCCAGTTCCGCCTCGCCCTGGCGGGCGGCCGCGAGGGCCAGGTCCCGGGCCCGTTCATGCTCGCGCTTGACGCGGTGGAAGATGTCCGCCAGGAGGATCTGAATGAGGACCCAATGCAACAGGGTCCCGGCGAGCAGGCCATATTCCACCAGAAAACTGGTGGTCGGGAGCAGACCGAAGTTGGCGAGCAGGGTGGCCATGGCGCCCAGGTTCAGGACGGCGAAGATGAGCAGGAAATAGAGCGCGGAACGGTCGCGCCAGCGGACGACGATCAGGCCCGAGCTGGTCAGGTTGACGGCGATCATCACCAGCAGCCAGCCCCAGAGCGCCGGGACGGCCAGTTTGAAGGCGCCGGTCGCGACCAGGGTGGCGCCAGCGGCGACCGCCAGCAGATTGACCCGGCCCCAGCTCCGTGCCAGGCGCGGCCAGAACCGCTCCGGCTTCACCAGGGTGGCGAAGAGGCGATAGCCGAACCAGACCAGCACCGCCTGGGTCACCAACTGGAACCACTTGAGCGGCAGCGGGGTGCCTGGCTGGAGGACCAGCAACAGGGTGCCGTCCCGCAGCAGCATGAAGAGGGCGAAGCTGGCGACATAACCGGCATAGGCGGCAAAGACTGGCTCTCGCAGGTGGTACCAATGGAAGAGATTCATCAGCACGATGATCAGCGCGGTGATCAGGTAGCCGCCCTGCCACAGGGATTCCAGCCGGAGCCAGTGCACGAAGGCCTCCGGTTGCCAGAGTTCGAGCCGCGCCTGGAGGGCGGTGGCGTTGGCGACCCGCAGATAGAAGGTCTGGGGGCCGCCCTCGGGCAGGCGCAGCGGGACCAGGCCCGCATGCCCCAGGTCAGGGGGTTGGGTCCAGGGCCGTGCCAGATCCAGGGCCTGGTGGCGGTAGGAGGAGGCGGATAAGGCGTCCGGAACGAAGAGATCGAAATGGTCGATGTAGCGGGGGCCGAGGTGGAGCCACCAGGTCTCCGGCGCTCCTGGCTCCCGGATCAGGTCGAAGCGCAGCCAGGCGGCGCCAGCGACGTAACCGGCGCTGAGATCCCCCGGCAACGGGACGAAGGCGTTCGCCGGCAAGCGCCGGACCTCCTCGAAACCCAGTCGCCCGCTGGGGTCCGCCAGGAAGGCGAGATAACCCCTCAGGGGGCGCGACTGATCCCCGGCCGCCAAGGTCAGGGCCGCGGCCCCGGCCTGAGGCAGAGCCAGCAACAGGAGCACCAGCGCCAGCACCAGATCCCGCCAGCGGCCAACCATCGGGAAAGGTTCCCCTGGCGGCAAGGTGGTCATGGGCAGGCAATCACCCGGCCCGGGCACGGGGACTCATCAGAGGAGCCGCTGGCGCACGGCCTGGGTCATGGCCGCGAGGAGCCGTTCGAGGGGCCGCTTGTGGACGGCATAGCTGACGCGGTAGAGGTCCGTCTGCTCCGCCGCCGCCAGCAGAAAATCGTCGCTGGTCTGGATGGTGTCGATCAGGCCCAGGGCCAGGGCCTGGGTGCCATGCCAGTATTCCCCCGTGGCCACCCGGGCCAGGTCCAGGCCTGGGCGATATTCATGGATGAAGTCCTTGAACAAGCCATGGATGTCTTCCAGTTGCTGCCGCAACTTTTCCCGCCCGGCGTCCGTGTTCTCGCCGAAGAGGGTCAGGGTGCGCTTGTAGTCCCCGGCGGTATGCAGTTCATAGTCCACCCCATGACGTTCCAGGACCCGATGGAAGTTGGGTAGCTGGGCGACGACGCCGATGGAGCCGACCACGGCGAAGGGGGCGGCGATGATCTGGTCGGCGACCACGGCCATGAGATAGCCGCCGCTGGCCGCCACCTTGTCCACCGCCACGGTCAGGCGGATGCCTTTGGCCCGCAGCCGGGTCAACTGGGAGGCAGCCAGCCCATGCTCGGTCACCAGGCCGCCGGCGTTCTCCAGGCGCAGCAGGACCTGATCCCCCGCCTGGGCCTCCAGCAGCAGGGCGGAGATGATCTCCCGCAGGGCGGCGGACTCCGTGGCCTTGATGTCCCCCTGGAAGTCGATGACGAACAGTCGGGCCCGGTCCTCCGCCGCCTTCGCCCGGGCCTTGTCCGCCTTGCGCTCGGCCTTCAGGGAGCGTTGATAGGTCTTGTCCGGCCGGGAGGCCTGGCGCAACTGGTGGGCCAGGTCACGGTAGTGGTCGTTGAGGTGGGTCACCTCCAGATGGTCCCCCCCGGCCTGGTCACTCTTGCGGGCACGGACGGCGAGGACCACCAGCAGCCCGATGCCGAGGAGGAGGGTCAGGGTCTTGGCGAGGAAGAGACCATAGTCGATCAGGGCCGCGGTCATGGGTGGTGGACTCCCTCGGATGACGCTCGCGAGCTAGATGGCGATCGGGGCGCGGATGGCCGGGTGGGGGTCATAGCCGAGGAACGCGAAGTCCTCGAACTCATAGTCGAACAGGCTGAGGGGCCGACGGCGGATCACCAGGCGAGGCCGCGGCCGGGGTTCCCGGGCGAGCTGGGCGAAGACGATCTCCGGGGTCAGGTGGTTGCGATACAGGTGCAGGTCGCCGAAGGTGTGGACGAAATCCCCCGGCTCCAGATCGCACTGCTGGGCCAGCAGGTGCGTCAGCAGGGCATAGCTGGCGATGTTGAACGGCACCCCGAGAAAAAGATCGGCGCTGCGCTGATAGAGCTGGCAAGACAGGCGCCCGTCCTGGACGAAGAACTGAAACAGGCAATGACAAGGCGCCAGGGCCATCCGCCCGCGGTGGACGTTTTCCTGGGGCGAGAGACCCTCCAGGGGGAGGTCGGCGGGGTTCCAGGCCGAGACTACCAGCCGGCGGGAGTCGGGGTTGGCGCGGATGGCGGCAAGGACCAGGCTAATCTGGTCGATGACCGCGCCATCCGGGGCGGCCCAACTGCGCCACTGGCGACCATAGATGGGCCCCAGTTCGCCCTCCGCCGTCGCCCACTCGTCCCAGATGCTGACCCCACGGGCCTGGAGCCAGCGGTTGTCCGTGGAGCCACGCAGAAACCAGAGCAGCTCATAGATGACACTGCGCAGGTGGATTTTCTTGGTGGTGACCAGGGGAAACCCCTCGGCCAGGTTGAACCGTACCTGACGACCAAAGACGGCCCGGGTGCCCACCCCGGTGCGGTCCCGCCGGTCCTGGCCCTGATCGATGACGTCCCGGAGGAGGGCGAGATATTCCCGCATCAGCCGGGCCTAACGTCAGTCGCCCGGCGCGGCCCGTCAGGCGCCGCGCGCCTCCCCCTTGCTCGCCAGCCGGGCATCAGCGACCGATCAAGGCGCCCAGTCCTGGCAACGCTGGCGCAAGCCATCAGTTGCGCGCCGGCGACAGCAGCAGGGAATGGCCATGCATGGCCGCGGGCCGGGGCAGGCCCATGAGTTGCAGCACCGTGGGCGCGATGCAGTCCAGGCCGGCACCGATGCCGAGATTCCAGGGCACCTCATCGATGACCAGGCAGGGCACGGGGTAAAGGGTGTGCTGGGTATGGGGGGTCTGGGTGACCGGGTCCACCATCTCATCGCAGTTGCCATGATCGGCGGTGAGGATCACGGCGTAGCCCGCGGCGACGGCCGCGTCCAGGACCCGGCCGGCGTGCGCGTCCAGGGCCTCCACGGCGGCGATGACCGACGCCCGCACCGCCGTGTGGCCGACCATGTCGCCATTGGCGAAGTTGACGACGACGAAGGGGTATTCCTGCCGCCCCAGGGCGGCGACCACGGTATCGGCGACCTCGGGGGCGCTCATCTCCGGCTTGAGGTCATAGGTGGCAACCTTGGGCGAGGGGATGAGGACCTGCTCCTCCCCCGGCCAGGGCTCCGCGCGGCCACCATTGAAGTAAAAGGTCACGTGGGGATATTTCTCGGTCTCGGCGCAGTGGAACTGGCGCAGGCCGGCCTCGCTGAGGATCTGCCCCAGGGTGATGCCCGGCGCCTCGTGATGGAAGGCGAAGGGCAGTTCGAAGGTCTGGTCGTAGCGCATCATGCAGGTGACATCCGCCCCCCGGAACCCACCCCGGTCGAAGTGGGTGAAATCCGGCTGGAAGAAGGGCCGCAGCATCTGGCGCGGCCGGTCCTTGCGGAAGTTGAAATGCAGGACGCAGTCCCCGTCCTGGATCAGGGCGCCGCCGGCGATGCGGGTGGGGAGGATGAACTCGTCGTCCTGGCCCGCGGCCCAGGACTGCTCGATGGCCTCCCGGGCCGAACCGGCCTGTTCCCCGCTGCCCGCCACCAGACAACGCCAGGCCTTCTCGGTGCGCTCCCAGCGATTGTCCCGATCCATGGCGTAATAGCGACCGGAGACGCTGGCGATGTGCCCGCCGGCGGCGGCCAGGGCCTGCTCCACCTCCGGCAGATAACCGAGGGCGGAACGCGGCGGCGTGTCCCGACCGTCGGTGAACATGTGCAGGGCGGGGATGGCGCCCTGCTGGCGGCACAACTCCGCCAGGGCGACGAGATGGCTCAGTTGACTGTGCACGCCACCATCGGAGACCAGCCCTAATAGGTGCAGGGGCCTACCCTGGGCCGCGGCGCGGCGGGCGGCGGCGACCAGGACCTCGTTGCGAAAGAAGGAGCCATCGGCGATGGCGTCGTCGATCAGCACCAGGTCCTGGCGGATGACGCAGCCGGAACCCAGGGTGATGTGCCCCACCTCGGAATTGCCCATCTGGCCATCGGGCAGGCCCACCGCCCGACCGGAGGCCTGGAGGGTGGTATGAGGGTTGAGGGCGAAATAGCGGTCAAGATGGGGCGTATGCGCCAGGGCCACGGCATTATTCGCCTTGGCGGGATTGACGCCGAAGCCATCCAGGATGACAAGCAGGACGGGACGGCGGGGGACGGGGGGCCAATCGGCCATTGCCAGAACTCCAGTCAGTACGGGTTGCGGCGGGTAACAGCATGACCACCGCCATGAAGGTGGGATTTTATACCCTTCCCCCTTCAGTCATTCATTTTCCCGTCGCATGACGGGCCGGTGAGCGACGCGGACACGCCAATCACCCGTGCGCCCCCACGATGATCTCTTCCCGGCAATCGCCTCCCCCAACCAGCCCACCCCGCCATCGCGACCCGCAGGTAAAACCTGCTCCCCTGGAGGAGTCGTCCTTATCCTTTATATTTTCAGATTGTTAGCAAGACTGTTCCGGGTGAGACCGGGCAAAATGGTAGTTTTCGCCACTACCGTTCTGGAGGACAATAGAGGCCGCCCCTGATCCTGGGCTCACGGCTGGCTGGCGCGGCCTGGTCCCCGACCGGTAACGAAAATGCGCGACAATGAGCCGGCGGTGCCCACACAAACCCCTAGTACGTGACGCTCGCAGTATTGAGATGTTGAGAGGAGGATGACATGAAAGCCGACCGGACCATCGCGTTCGTCATGGCCGGGGGCCAGGGTTCCCGACTCCAGCCCCTGACCACCGCCCGCTCCAAGCCCTCGGTACCTTTTGGCGCCCGCTACCGCATCGTCGACTTCGTCCTCAGCAACTTCGTCAATTCCAACATCCGCACCATCTACCTGCTGGTCCAGTACAAGTCCCAGTCGCTGATCGAGCACGTGCGCAAGTCCTGGACCATCTCCCCCTTGCTGCAACAGCAGTTTGTGACCGTGGTCCCGCCGCAGATGATGAGCGGGGAGCACTGGTTCCAGGGCACCGCCGACGCCGTCCACCAGAACATCAACCTCATCGAGGAACAGGCTCCGGACCTGGTGGCGGTCTTTGGCGCGGACCACATCTATCGCATGGACATCCGCCAGATGGTGGACTTCCACCTCGCCAACCGCGCCGACGTCACCATCGCCGCCCTCCCCGTCCCCCTTCGGGACGCCCGAGGCTTTGGCGTCATCGCCGCCCGCCCCGATGGCCGCATCGAGGCCTTCCAGGAAAAACCGGCCAATCCCAGCCCCATGCCCGGCAATCCCGACCAGGCCTACGCCTCCATGGGCAACTACATCTTCTCCACCCAGGTCCTCCTCGATGCCCTGGAAGAGGCCAAGCGCAACGGCGAGACCGACTTCGGCGGCCATGTCCTGCCGCGCCTGCTGCGCACCCACCGCCTCTTCGCCTACGACTTCGCCACCAACGAGATCCCGGGCATCAAGGCCTACGAGCAGAAGGTGTACTGGCGGGACGTGGGTACCCTCGACGCCTATTTTGATGCCCACAAGGACGTGCTGGGCGCCGAGCCGGTCTTCGATATGTTCAACCCCCAGTGGCCCATCTACTCCAGTGGCTATCAAGGCCCGGTGGCGCGGGTCCTGGGCGGTGAACTTCGCAACAGCCTCCTGGCGGCGGCGGTCATCACCCACGAGGGTTGCCGGATCTCCAACTCCATCATCCGCCGCGAGGCCGTGATCGAGGAGGATGTGGAACTGGAGGACTGCATCATCATGGACTATGTGCGGGTCTGTCGCGGCGCGCGCCTGCGGCGCGTCATCGTCGACCGGCACAACCACATCGCCCCTGGCGACCGCATCGGCTTCGACCCGGAGGCCGACCGTCAACGCTTCACGGTCACCGAGGGGGGCGTCACCGTGATCCCCGCCGGCCGGGTGAGCTTTTTCGCCCGCGATCACCAGGGCACCCTGCGGCGCAGTTACTCCGAGTGACCGGCAGCACCCCACGGTCCCCGGCGGCGATCATCGCCGGGCATCTCGCCGACCACCAGCGGACCATCGCCGCCCTCGCGGACCTGGCGGGCGATCTGGAACGGATCGCCGGGCTCATGATCCAGGCCCTGACCAGCGGCGGGCGCATCTTCTGGCTTGGCAATGGCGGCAGCGCCGCGGACAGCCAGCACCTGGCCTCGGAACTGGTGGGTCGCTTCGAGCGTGAACGCCCCGGCCTGGCCGCCATCGCCCTGACCACGGACAGCTCCGCCCTTACCGCCATCGGCAACGACTACGGCTTCGAACAGGTCTTCGCCCGCCAGGTCGAGGCCCTGTGTCGGCCGGGGGACCTGGTCATCGGCATCAGCACCTCCGGCAACAGCCCCAATGTCCTGCGCGCCCTGGAGCGGGCCCGGGATCTGGGCATCGCCACCGCCGCCCTCAGCGGCCGGGATGGCGGCCGCCTCAGGGACCTGGCGGAGGCCTGCCTGATCGCCCCGGCAGACAACACGGCGCGCATCCAGGAGGCGCACCTGCTGGCCGGGCACATCCTCTGCGACCTGGTCGAGGCCCACTTCGTGGCACTCTCCCCGCCGCCGCCGAGCCCGGCGACGGCCCGGGGATAGCGGGTGTTCACGCATCCCGAGGCCGTTCTAGAGGCGGTCCGCTCCGGCTTCGGCGCCCGGCGGGTCCTGGTGGTCGGTGACCTGATGCTCGACCGCTACCTCTGGGGGGAGGTCCAGCGCATTTCCCCGGAGGCCCCGGTGCCCGTGGTACGGCTGGGGCGACGCACCCAGAGCGCTGGCGGGGCCGCCAACGTTGCCCGCAACCTGACCCACCTGGGGCTGAGGGTCCAGCTCGCGGGACTCACCGGCGACGACCTGGACCGGACCGCCCTCCTCGCCGCCCTGGCCGCGGACGGCATCCAGACCCAGGCCGTGATCCCGGCCACGGATCGGACCACCACGGTCAAGACCCGGGTCATCGGCAACCATCAGCAGATGCTGCGCATCGACGAGGAGTCCACGCAGCCCCTCACCCCGACGGACGAGTCTCGCCTCTGGACGGCCCTTGAACCCCTGCTGCCCGGCGCCGCGGCCCTGGTGCTCTCCGACTACGACAAAGGCGTCCTCACCGCCGCCTTGTGCCAGCGCCTCATCCCAGCGGCCCGGGCCCTGGGCATCCCGGTGCTGGTGGACCCCAAGGGTCGGGACTTCAGCAAATACGCCGGCGCCAGCCTCATCACCCCCAACCGGGCCGAGCTCGCCCTAGCCACCGGCCAGCCGCGGGCGGACCTGCCGGGCCTCCTGGCCGCGGCGGCCGAACTCCGCCGCGACCTGGACCTGGGCCTGCTGGTCCTGACCCTCAGCGAGCTTGGCCTGGCCCTGGTGGATGACAAGGGCCCACGCCGCATCCCGGCCCTGGCTAGGGAGGTCTTCGATGTCTCCGGCGCCGGGGATACGGTCATCGCCACCTTTGCCGCCGGCCTGGCCGCCGGGCTGGGGCGGGACGACACCGCCCACCTCGCCAACCTGGCCGCTGGGGTGGTGGTGGGCAAGGTGGGCACCTTCCCCATCACCCGGGAGGAACTGCTGGCAGCGATCAGCGGCGAGGCCGCCCTGGAGCAGGCCGCCAAGGTCCTCGACCGGGCGGGGGCCAGGGCCCGGGTTCAGGCCTGGCAGGCCGCCGGTGAGCGCGTGGTCTTCACCAACGGCTGCTTCGACCTGCTCCACGTCGGCCATGTCACCTATCTGGAACGGGCCCGGCGTCAGGGGCAACGGCTGGTGGTGGGGCTCAACACCGACCGCTCGGTGCGCGCCCTCAAGGGTCATCAGCGCCCCCTCATCGCCGAGGCCGACCGCGCCCGGGTCCTCGCCGCCCTGGCCGCGGTGGATGCCGTGGTCCTGTTCGACGAGGACACCCCTCTCGACCTCATCCTCCACCTCCGCCCCGATGTCCTCGCCAAGGGCGCCGACTACACCGAGGAGACCGTCGTCGGCGCCCCCGAGGTCAAATCCTGGGGCGGCCAGGTGGTGCTCATCCCCCTGGTCGCGGACCGCAGCACCACGGGGATCATCCAGCGTTTGGCGATCCCGGAGGCCTCCCCCCTTTACCCTGGACCGTAGATTCCGCCATGCAGGGCAACCAGGGCGGCGAGATCGATGCAATCCCCCTCCCCCGCCCCGTTGGCGGCCGGATCGCCGGGCTCGCCCAGACTCGCCACCACCCGGGCCGCCCCACGGAAATCCTCCCCCCCGGTGTAGGTGCTGACCGTCACCAGCAGGGCCCTGAGGTCGGCCCCCAGGGCCGCCCGGACGCCATGGGCAGAGTCCTCGATGGCGACGCAGGCCGCGGCCGGCAGACCCAGGCGGTCCAGGGCGTAATGGAAGATATCCGGGGCCGGCTTCTTGGCCGGGACCACGTCGCCGGCGGCGATGACCTCGAACCAGCCCGGCCACTCGGCTCCTCCGGCGCACTCCAGCAGGGTGATGACATTCTCCGGGGTGGTGGTCGTCGCCACGGCCAGCCGCAGACCGGCGGCCCGTGCCTCTTCCAGCAGACGCCGCACCCCGGGGCGCAAGGGGATGGCCCCCGAGCGCAACAGCTCCAGGTAATGATGGGTCTTACGTCGATGCAGCCCGGCGATGAAGTCCGTAAGCCCCGGTCGCTCCAGCTCATCTGGCCGCCATCGCTCCAGGAAATGGCGAATGCGTTCCTTGCCGCCCGTCACCGCCAGCAGTTCACCATAGAGCGCGCGGTCCCAGTCCCAATCCAGTCCCGCCTCCTGAAAGGCGAGATTGAAGGCCGGCCGATGGCCATCCGCCTCCGTGTCCGCCAGGGTGCCATCGACATCAAAAATCAGGGCCTGCAAAGGGACCATTTCTCACCTCAATCTTGTGTTCATAATGGATCCTTAGCGTGAAAGTCACGGGACACCTCTTTCGGTTCCCTCACAGTGCCCGCCATACCAGCCGCTCCACCCCCAGGGCCACCACGGCGAAGGCGCGCAGATCCTTCAGCCCATGCCGTCACGCCTGAAGCCATCAGGCTGATGTCCAGCGCAGTCTAGCACGGCCCAAAGGGGGTGGCCGACACCCGGCCAGGACACAGCCCGCCAGGGGATGCCCACTGCAATGGCTTGTTTAGCGATTTGCCCTGTTCAGCGTGGGCTGCCAGCCACCCTCCGGTCATGGCTTCGTCATGGCCCCCTTCATAAGATATGACCAATGCGCATCCCTTCACTGACCTTTGAATTCCTCCATGGCCTGGGTTGCCTCGGCATCGGGCTGCTGTTTTTCCTTACCGGCGGTACGCCGCACCAGGCCCTGATCCTGGGTCTAGCGCCTTTCATCGCCCGCCATCTGTACTTCTTGATTCAGTTGACCCGTTTGATCGCCGGCCAACGGCATCTCGCCCCGCCCTATCCTCAAGGCGCCTGGGGGGACATCTACCGCGCCCTTGCCCACTATCAGCAGGACGCTCGGCGCTGGCGCAAGCGCCAGGCGCGTTACGCCCTTCGCTTCCGCGAGGTTGCCAACTCAGTCCCGGACGGTCTCATCATGCTGGACAAGGCCCAGCGGGTCCTGTGGGCCAACGAGGGTGCCGAGGCGCTGGTGAACCTCTCATGGCCCCGGGACGAGGGCTGCCATATCAGCGAATTCCTGAGCCACCCGGACCTGGCGCCGCTGATCGAAGGAGCGGACTATGGCCGTGCCCTGGAACTGACGCCGCCCCACAACCAGGCGCTCAAGCTGTCACTGCGCATCTCCCCCTTCGGCGAGCGCAAGAGCCAGCGCCTGATCGTCGCGCGGGACATCACGGCCATTTACCACCTCAACATGACCCGCCGGGACTTCGTCGCCAACGCCTCCCATGAACTGCGCACGCCCCTCACCGTCATCGCCGGATTCCTCGAAACCCTGGGCGACTCACCGCTAACGCCATCCGCCCACCATCGCCCCATCGAATTGATGGTCAGCCAGACCCGGCGCATGCGCTCCATCGTCGAGGACCTGCTGACGCTCTCCCGGCTGGAGATGGGCCAGCAATCCGAGCATACCGAACCGGCGGATGTCCCCGCGGAAATCCACGCCATCGTCTATGAAGCCGAGGCCTTGAGCGAGGGACGGCATAGCCTCGACCTTGACCTGGACCCGGACCTGCTCCTGGTCGGTAACCCGGTGGAACTGCGCAGCGCCTTTTCCAACCTGGTTTTCAACGCGATCCAACATACCCCCCCAGGCAGCCGGGTTCACCTCTCCTGGCGCAAGCGGGAGGGACAGCCGGTCTTCGCCGTCAGCGATGATGGCGAAGGCATCGCCCAGGAGCATATCCCGCGTTTGACGGAACGTTTCTATCGGGTCGATACGGGCCGCTCCCGGGCCTCGGGCGGCACCGGCCTCGGTCTGGCCATCGTCAACCATGTGCTCAACCGCCACGATGCCCAACTCATCATCTCCAGCGAACCGGGCAGAGGCTCCACCTTCGCCTGCCGCTTTCCGGCCCGCAGCGCCATCGTTCGGCCCAAGCCCCAGGACCAGGACGGTTAACGTGAAGGTCACGGGAATATCTTTCATTATCAGGGGTGTGGCCTGCCACCTCATGACGATCAGCGCTGGATTGGTTTGGGGGGATGAAGCAGCTTTTCCGAGGGAATTGGCCAGCTTAAAGCGTTGACTATCCCCCGCCGCCACTTTGCGCAGGATGAGACGCTCGCCCCCACCAGACCGGAGGGGGGGTTCACGAAGCCGTAACCTCTTTGCCATAAAGTTCCTCCAACTTCAGTTACCCATTGTGGGGAATTCGCATGGACAAACTCTTTGGCCGTCTGCGCATCGGTGAGAAGATCGGACTCGGCTTCGGCTTGATGGCCATCCTCTTTCTGGCGGCCATCTGGCAATACCATCAGGGCCAGGCGGCATTGATCCAGGACTATGGTCAACTCCAATCCCGCTTCGTGGCACGCGTCAATCAGGCCTTCGCCATCCAGGCCCACCTCCACCAAGCCCGCCTCGCGGAAAGCCGCTTTCTGCTTGAACGCCTTGAAGCCGATGCGGTCGAGGTCACGGACCAGGCAAACCTGCTCCTGGAGTTGACCCAACGGATGT
This sequence comes from uncultured Gammaproteobacteria bacterium, assembly GCA_937862735.1. Classification (GTDB taxonomy): domain Bacteria; phylum Pseudomonadota; class Gammaproteobacteria; order Chromatiales; family Chromatiaceae; genus M0108. Next base: position 5,493 of record CALMDH010000180.1, on the reverse strand, counting down.
CCCCCGATCCCGAGCTGGCGGTGACGGCCCAAAAGATGGGCGAACTGGCCACGACCTACCGACAGGGTTTTCTCGACATCGCCGAGGCCTGGCGGGTCAAGGGGCTGGACGAGGACAGCGGCCTGCAGGGGGCCTTTCGCCGCTCGGCCCACGAACTCCAGCAGCGGTCGCGCAACTTCAGGGCCGGCGAGCTCTATGTCACCCTGTTGCAGATCCGCCGGGGTGAAAAGGATCTGCTCCTGCGCGGGGAGGCCCAATACGTCCAGCGGGTCGAAGGCCTGATCGTGCGGTTTCACGACCAGATCCGGGAGGCGGAGTTCTACCCAGAGGTGCGCCAGGCCCTGATCAACGAACTGGAGGTCTATGACGCCCGCTTCCGGGAATACGCCCAGGATGTTCTGGCGGGCAACGCGGTGCCCGGTGGCAAGGGGCCCTTCCGCGACGCTGGCCACCGGCTAGAGGCGATCCTCACCGCCCACTACGTCCCCGGGCTCGAAACGGCGATCCTAGAGTTGCGGCGGCGGGAGAAGGACTATCTGCTGCGTGGTGACGCGGCCTATGTCCGTCAGGTCGGAGACATCGCCAACCAAATCCGTGGTCAGATCCAGAGCGCGACGATCGCGGCCCAGGATCAGATCCAACTCGGCGAACTGCTGAACAACTACGAGCGGGACTTCCTCGCCTTGGTGGCCAAGAACGACCGCATCGCCGAATTGACCCTGAGCATCAACCAGGCCGGTGCGGCCATCGAGCCCCTGGCGCGCCAGAATCTGGAGCAGGCGGATCAGGACCTGGCCGCAGCCTCGGTGCGCCTGGCGACGGCGACCCAGGCCCAGGGGCGCGTCAACCTGCTGGTGGTGCTGGGGGCCATGACGCTCGGCATCCTCTTCACCCTGCTCCTCACCCGGCGCATCGTTCGCCCGGTGCGGGAGATGGCTGGCCTGCTCGACCGACTGACCCACGAGAGCCCCCGGGAACGCATCGCCACCCTCGCCAACTCCCGAGACGAGATCAACGCCATGGCGGAGTCCCTGAACACCCTGGCTGACCATCGCGCCAATTTCATGCACTGGTGGATGACGGCCATGGACGAGGCCAAGGCCCTGCGCAAGCTCCACGAGTCCGCCGCGGGGGAGACCCGCGACGAGGCCCTGGATGAACTGCGCCGCGCCGCCCTGGCCCAGGTGCAGCAGCTCAATAGCCTGCGTGGCCAACTGCTCAACCAGGCCGAGCGTATCGCCGCCAGTGGCCAGCGCCTCACCCATGGCGAGTCCCCCGCCACGGTGGCCAGGGACCTTGAACAAAGCGCCAACGGCATCCGGACTCTCCTGCAGGTCACGGCCTAGGCCTGTTCCAGGGTGTGATCACCGCTTCAGGTTGCGGCCCAAGCCCGTTACAGGGTGCTGACACCGCTCAGGTTTCGCCTAAACGATGTTTTACGGAACAGAGCAGAGATTAGGGTGTTGACCGCGAGCGGGTCGAGCCCACCCTGATCACTCAACCGGCGTTCAAACGGCGACGTCGCGGATGGGGAAGTGGGCGAAGGAATTTTTTGACAGGTCCAATTCTTGAAAGTGGCGGCGTAATCGTTTGATTCCCTCTGCCCAACACTCCCCCACCTGGGTGGAGGGAACAAGAGAATCTACGGCTTGCGCTCCCCATGCCAGGCCAGTCCAAGCTAGTTCAGTCCAAGCTAGTTCAGGCCAGGCAGCGGAGGGTGTGAACGGTTACGTGGCGGCCTTCATGAAGATGACGAAGGACTCGATAGCGCCCACGACATTACGCGATCGTCATTGGCCGCGTGCACTGATCGCGGTGAAAGCCAGGTGCGCCAGGACCTGGTCATGGCAGGAGTCGACGGATAAAAATCCTTTTTTTTCAGGCCCAATCCATGCCGGATATTGAAACCCTACCGGCAATTGAGGACACCGGGGATATTATGGGCGATCAAGGCCGGCGGCATTATTCAGGGCCGGTCCAGCCACTACCGATGCGCGCATCTGATCTTTGGCGTCAGGATGCATCGCCAAGAGCGCAATAAATGTGACCATAAGAATCAGGGCAATGAGCCCCGCTCCCAGCATGGGTGAACTGGTTTTAAGCGTACGATCGATATGTCTGTACATGGGATTAATCTTCGGGTGGTTTAACTCGATACCGGATTCACATCAGGGGCTGATCAAACAGCCTTCCATGGCTAACCGAAACTCGGTGAAAGAAAGAAGAAATTGAATGATCGCAGGGGAGGAAGGCTCAATCGCGGATTTGAGAATTTGGGGAAGACATGGGAGCGGAGGGGGATGCAACCCGCTGGGATAGATCTTGCTCGGCGACATCCGAGGCGATTGCGGCAATGATCAGGCCAGCGATAATCAGGATGAGGGCCACGAGGCCGGCTAACATCATGGCGTAGTCGTGGGCGCGAGTGTGTATGCTGATGCGGTACATGGAATCCTGACCTCAGGGTTAAGCGTGAGTCACCTCTCATTGACGCTCGTCCCTGAACCAGGAGAGGGAATTCATTTTTTTACTGCGAGGAACAGTCTATCCGGACGGCATGACGTATTCGTGAAGAGAGGATAACCATTTGATGACGGACTTCCTGACCCCGGGGACAATGCTTGGAAGCCTACCGGTCCAGCCACCTTGGGAGATGTCGATCTCGACGACGCGCCCCATCGGGACCGGGGTAATCAACCGCGGCGGGTGTTGCCCAACCGCCAGCGGGGAAGCCCGGCTTAACCGAGCAAAAAAGCGCTGGCCAGCCCCAGAAAGATGAAGAATCCCCCGGAATCGGTCAGGGCTGTGATCAGCACCGAGGAGCCTAGGGCCGGATCATGGCCAAGGCCATGGCGGATCATGGGGATCAGGACGCCGGCGGTGGCGGCGAGGAGCAGATTGAGGAGCATGGCGGCGGTCATGACCAGGCCCAGCTCGGGCTTGCCATAGAGCCACCAGGCCAGGAGGCCGAGGAAGCCCCCCCAGAAGAGGCCGTTGATCAAGGCCACCCCCAGTTCCTTCCGCAGCAGGCGACGGGTACCGCCGCGGTCGACCTGGCCCGTCGCCAGGGCGCGGACGATCATGGTGAGGGTCTGGTTGCCGGAGTTACCGCCAATGCCAGCGACGATGGGCATGAGGGCCGCCAGCGCCACCAACTGGCCAATGGCATCATCGAAGGCGGCAATGACCCGGGAGGCGAGGATGGCAGTGGCCATGTTGACGGCCAGCCAGAGCCAGCGATTGCGCACCGAGCCCCAGACGGGGGCGAAGATGTCCTCTTCTTCCTGGAGACCGGCCTGCCCCAGGATCTCCTGCTCCGAGCGGTCTCGGATGACATCTACCATATCGGCAACGGTGAGGCGCCCCATGAGCCGTCCCTGGTCGTCGACGACGGGGGCGGAGACCAGGTCGTAGCGCTCAAAGGCCTGTGCCGCCTCCGCCACCTTCTCCTGGGGACGAAAGCGCGGCAGGGCACCCGGGTCCATCGCCTCCCCCACCGTCCGCTCCGGGTCCTGGGTCAGCAAGGCCTCCAGGGTCAGGATACCCATCAGGCGTTCGTGGCGATCGATAACGAAGAGTTTATCCGTATGGTCCGGCAGGGCCTTGCGCCGCCGCAGATAACGCAGCACTACCTCCAGGCTGACCTCGTGACGCAGGGTGACCATGTCGAAGTCCATGCGCGCCCCGACCTGATCCTCGGGGTAGGACATGGCGGCATGGACCTGGCGACGGCTCTGGTGATCGAGGCCGTCGATGACTTCCCGCAGGATCTCGGGCGGCAAGTCAGGCGCCAGATCGGCGAGTTCGTCGGCGTCCAGGTGTCCGGCGGCGGCCAGTAGCTCCGCGGGCTCCATGTCCTCGATGAGGGTCTCGCGCACGGCGTCCGAGACCTCGAGGAGGATATCGCCATCCCGATCCGCGCGCACCATCTCCCAGACCCGCAGTCGGTCCTCGATCGGCAGGGCCTCGAGGATATAGGCGATGTCAGCGGGATGCAGGGCATCCAGCCGTTGCTGTAGTTCGACGCGGTGCTGTTTCTGGAGCAGCCCCTCCACCAGATCGTGACGCGGCATCTCCTGACGGTGAACCAGGTTCGCCACCAGACGCTGGCGCGCCAGCAATTCCTGGACGTGACGCAAATGCCCTTGCGGATCATTGGTTTGATGCATGCGGTAGCCGGCTGTGGTGGATGGGAGGGACGGGACGGGGGGATCGCGGATTGGAGGCTGGCGTGAAAGTCACGTCACGGACTTTCATCTTCGGGGATGTGGCATGCTCCCTTCCTCACACTTAGCGACCGGGAAATTATCTCACGGGAAAAGGGGCCCATTCATCCTCTAACTAAGAAGATCAAACACGACCACGCCTTCATCCGATGTAACCGCATCGAAGTCTCAAGAATTAATGAATTATTAACCGACCCGCAAAGCGAGAGAAATGGGTAGTCCCTATCGTTCCAATTCCGTTAACACCGAGGATAACCCATGCGAACTACCGGATACGAATACCCATCACTAACGGGGGGTGCAATATGAAACTGATGATCATCACCGATGCCTGGAAACCCCAGATCAATGGCGTCGTCACGACCCTGATCAACGTCATGCATCGTTTGGAGCGTGAGGGGGTACGGATGGACGTGATCCATCCCGGTCGCTTCAAAACCGTACCCTTACCCGGCTATCCGGAGATTTCCCTGGCCATCAATCCCTGGCGTCTGGGAGAACTGATTGAAGCTTACCAGCCGGATACCATCCATATCGCCACCGAAGGTCCGCTCGGCCTCATGGCGCGACAGTACCTGAACCGGCGTTCCCTGGCCTTCACCACCTCGCTCCACACCAAATTTCCCGAGTACCTGGCCGCCCGCTACCGGCTCCCCCTGGGGTGGGGTTACCGCTTCTTGCGCTGGTTCCACCGTCCCGCGGCGGCCACGCTGGTCACGACGGAGTCCCACCGCCGGGAGCTGCACGACTGGGGTCTGGAGCACCTGGTCGTCTGGGGACGGGGGGTGGACACCAGCCTCTTTTCCCCCCGGCCCCGCCTTGCCAACCTCAAGCCGGTCTTGCTTTACGTCGGCCGGGTTGCCGTGGAAAAGAACCTGGAGGCCTTTCTCAGCCTCAAAGTCAGAGGCCACAAGGTCGTGGTCGGCGACGGTCCCCAGCGCGAAGCCTTACAACGGCAATATCCCGCGGTCATCTGGCGTGGTTACCTCCAGGGTCAGGGGCTGGCTAAGGCCTATACCGAGGCCGATGTCCTGGTCTTTCCCTCGCTGACCGACACCTTTGGCCTGGTCATGCTGGAGGCCATGGCCTGTGGCACCCCGGTAGCCGCCTTCCCCGTCACTGGACCACGGGATGTGATCCGTGAAGGCATCAACGGTGCACTGGACGAGGATCTGTCCCGGGCGGTGGTGCGGGCGCTACGCATCCCTCGGGAACGAGTCCGGGCCTTTGCCGAGGATCATGACTGGCGGGCGATCGCCCGCCGCTT
>CALMDH010000179.1:0-16250 GCA_937862735.1 uncultured Gammaproteobacteria bacterium | reverse complement strand
AGGTGCCATAGGAGATGAGGCGGTCACCGGCGGCCGATTCCCGCACCTGACCGGGCTCGAAGGGCTCGATCATGCCCATTTCCGCCACCATGCGGCGAATCCAGCGGTCGGACTTGATGGCCATGGGGCTAACTCCTGACAGGTCTCATTTTCCCGGCCGCACCAGCCCGATCAGGCCGGCCTCTTCCAGGGCCTCGGTCATGAGGCGGCGCACACACCCGGCGTCCTCGCACTGACGGGCGCTTTCCAGCAATTCCCGGGCCTTGGCGCGGCTGAAGTTGCGCACCACCCATTTGACGCGCACCAGGCTGCCGGCGCTCATGCTCAGGGCGTGGACGCCCATGCCGATGAGGAGCGGCACGGCCAGGGGGTTGCCGGCCATCTCGCCGCAGATGCTCACCTCGCGGCGATGGACGCGGGCGCCGGCCACCACCAGTTCCAGGGCGCGCAGCACGGCGGGATGCAGCTCGTCGTAGAGCTTGGCGACGTGGGAGTTGTTGCGGTCGACGGCCAGCAGGTACTGGGTAAGATCGTTGGTGCCCACGGAGAGGAAATCGACCCGTTGCGCCAGGGCCTCGACCTGATAGACCGCGGCGGGGACCTCGATCATGATGCCGATGGGCGGCAACTGGATTTCCAGCCCCTCCTCCAGCAGTTCGTCCCGGGCGCGGCGGATCAGCTTCTTGGCCTCGTTGAGCTCCCCCATCGAGCTGATCATGGGCAGCAGGATCTGGAGGTTACCCAAGCCCTGGTTGGCGCGCAGCATGGCCCGCAACTGGGTGAGAAAGATGTCCGGATGGTCCAGGGTGATGCGGATGCCGCGCCAGCCGAGGAAGGGGTTGGATTCCTCGATGGGGAAATAAGGCAAGGGCTTGTCGCCGCCGATATCCAGGGTGCGGATGGTCACCGGTCGCGGGTGAAAGGTCTCCAGCACCTCGCGATAATTGTGGTACTGGGAGGACTCCCCGGGAAACCGGTCGCGCACCAGGAAGGGCAGCTCGGTGCGGTAGAGGCCGATCCCATCGGACTGCTCGTTACTCAGGGGCCGGGACTCGGAGACCAGGCCGGCGTTGAGAAACAGGGGCACCGTGTAGCCGTCAAGGGTCTCGGACGGCAGGGGGCGGATGCCTTCGAGTTCATCGGTCAGGGCGCGGTCATCATCGCGCAGGCGCTGGTACTCGGCCCGGACCACGGGCCCCGGGGCCAGATGGACGCGGCCACGGTAGCCGTCGACCACCACCTCCTTGCCCTCCAGACGCCCCACCGGGAGGTCGGCCACGCCCATGACCACGGGCACGCCGAGGCCGCGGGCGAGGATGGCCGCGTGGGAAAAACTGGAGCCCGTGGTGGACACCACGCCGGCCAGGCACTGGGCCGGGACGGCGGCCAGTTGGATGGCGCTGATCTCCTCCCCCACCAGCACGGTCTCGGGGCCATACTCCGGGGTCTTGGGCTCAACGTTCTGCAGGCGCATGAGGATGCGCCGCCCGAGATCGCGGACATCCGAGGCGCGCTCCCTCAGGTAGGGGTCATCCATGGCCTCGAAGACCCGGGCGTGATCGGCGATGACGTCCCGCAGGGCGGCGGGGGCCCATTGGCCGCGCCGGATCAGCGCGACCGTGCCATCGAGCAGGGTGTCGCTCTCCAGCATGAGGCGCCAGGCATCGAAGAGGGCGCGATCCTCGGGTTTCAGGGTCCGTCCGGTGCGGCTGGCGAGCAGATCGACCTCCCCGACCACGGCGGCGATGGCGGCGCGGAAGTCCGCCTCCTCCTGGACGGGGTCCTTGGCCACCCGGTCGGGGACCGCCTCCAGGTCGGCCTGGGGATAGATGACCACCACCGTGCCGATGGCGATGCCCGGGGAAGCGGCCAGGCCCTGGAGAAAACGGCTGGGAAGGTCTTCCGTGCCCTGGAGACGGGCCAGCTCCCCACTGGCCTTGGCATGGGTGATGGCCCCGGCGAGCTGGGAGGCGATGGTCATCACCAGGGTGACCTCGTCGTCGCCGAAGCGCTGGGCCTCGCGCTTGCGCAGGACCAGGACCCCCAGCACCCGGCGGTTCTGGATGATGGGCGCCCCAAGAAAGCCGCGATAGCGCTTTTCGCCGGTCTCAGTGATGAAGAGATAGCGGGGGTGGGTGGATGCGTCGTCGAGGTTGACGGGCTCGGCGCGTTCGCTGACCAGGCCGATCAGGCCGCGGTTGAGGGGCAGCCGCACCTTCCCCACCGCCCCGGGGTTGAGGCCATCGGTCGCCTGGAGGACGTGCTCGCGCTTCTCGACATCGGTGAGGTAGACGGAACAGACATCGGCGCCGACCGCCTTCTTGACGCTGTGGACGATGATCGCCAGGGCCTTCTCGAGATCCGGGGCCTCGTTGACCGCTTGAACGATACGCAGTAAGTGCTCCAGCATGAAAACTACATCCAGCGTCTGGTGGCCCCGGGTAAGGGCGGAAAGTACTGTCAGATTAACGCCGTAGGACTGCCGGTAGGTGGCTCCCGACTGGCGACGTCAAAGGGAACAGGCGGAAAAAAATCGGTTGTCGACTTGGCCACAACAACGCCCGGCACGGGGGGCGCGGCGTTCAGCCTTCGGTCAGCCCCGTTGCAAGGACCGCCGCGGGGCGGGGGGACAAATCCAGAGCCCGGACGTCAGTGACTCAACCTCCCCCGACCCTGATCCTGACCCGGTCCCGGACTTGGTCCCGGGCCCCGCGCACCAGTCATTGAGGCCCTCGGGGTAGAGCAGGGGCCGCAATTCGCCCAGGGCCTGTTCGTAGACGTGGCGCTTGAAATAGACCACTTCGCGCAGGGGTTGCCAGTAGCGCACCCAGCGCCAGCCGTCAAATTCGGGCTTGCGACTGCGATCGAGGCAGAAGGCGTCCTCGCCACAATCGACCCGCAGCAGGAACCAGCGCTGTTTCTGACCGATGCAGATCGGACCGCAATGGTGGCGGATGTAGCGCTTGGGCAGGCGGTACCGCAGCCAGCCACGGGTGCTGCCCAGGACGGTCACCTGGTTGGGCAGCAGGCCGACCTCCTCCTCCAGTTCCCGGAACATGGCGTCCAGGGGGGTCTCGTCGGAGCGGATGCCGCCTTGGGGAAATTGCCAGGCATTCTGACCAACGCGCCGGCCCCAGAAGAGCTGACGCTCGGCGTTGCACAGAATGATGCCCACGTTGGGGCGAAAACCTTCCGGATCGATCACGGCGGCTACCCTGGCTTGAGATGAATCAATTCTCCATGGAATTCATGCTTTGGGCAACCGTGGGGTTGGGAGGGCGGTAAGTCAAGCCGCTGGGTTTCGGGACGGCACCCCACCGCTAATCCCTGGTGGTGGCGGGCTGGCGCCAGGAGACCCCCGTCAGGGCATCGTAATTACCGTCCGGGGCCAGGCGATAACCCTGGAGACCACGGCGGGCGGCGAAGAACTGGTCCTCGTACCAGAGCGGAATGTAGGGCAGGTCCGCCAGGAGGATGGCCTGGATCTGGCGGTAGAGGGCCGCCTGGCGGCTGAGGTCCGGTTCCGCCCGGGCGGTCTCGATGAGGCGGTCGACCGCGGGGTTGCGGTAACGCCCCCGGTTGGCCCCCTCCGGCGGCAGCGAGGCGCTGTGGAAGACGTAGCGGAAGATGTCCGGGGTGCGGATGCCCACCCAGGTCAGGCCGTAGAGCTGAAAGCGGCCGGCCTTGACGTCGCCGAAGAAGGTCCCCCAGTCGTAACTCTGGATGCGCGCCTCGATGCCCACCCGCGCCAGTTGCGCCTGGATGACGGTGGCGAAGCGCAGCCGGAAGGGGTCGCTGGAGGTCTTGTAACTGAGCCGCAGGGGGCGATCGGGACCGTAGCCGAGCTCCGCCAGCAGGGCCCGGGCGCGGTCGGGGTCATAGGCCGGGCCGGTCAGGTCCGGGTCGCCGGCCCAATGCTCAGGGGGAAAAAGGCCGGCGGCGAGGCGGGCGCCGCCCTTGAGGAGATAACGCCGGATCGCCTCGCGGTCGATGGCATGGGCCAGGGCCTGGCGGACCTGGAGGATCCCGGTCACCGGGTCCTCCAGGTTGAGGCCCAGGTAGGAGTAGTTGACCCCGGGGGCGCTGACCACCTCGACCTCGTCCCGGCCGCGCAGATAGCCGATCAGTTCGGGGGACAGGTCGTTCTGCAGCAGATCGATCTCCCCCCGCAACAGCTTCATCACCCGCACGTTGGGGTCCTTGACCGTCAGCAGTTCCAGGATCTGGCCATCCACCCGACGCTCCAGGACCAGCCGGCCCGGTTGGGGCCAGGCCACCAGGCGCAGGGGACCGCTGCCCACCGGCTCCTGGGCGAAGGGGTGGCCGCCCTGGATCAGGTCCGCCGGCAGGATGCCCAGGCCCAGGGTGGCGGGAAACAAGGGGTCCGGTTCCCGCAGGTGGAACTCGATGCCGTCGGCCCCGGCGGTGGCGACGCGCTCCAGGTTGGCCAGGGCGGAACGGTGGGGGGAGCCCAGGGCGGGGTCGAGGACGGCGTCGAAGGTCGCCTTGACGTCCGCGCTGGTGAGAGCACGGCCGTCGCTGAAGGTCCGCCCCTCCGCTCCCAGGGTAAAGCGGTAATGGGTCGGTGTCACCTGCTCCCACGTCGCCAGGGAGGGCACCGGCAGGCTGCGCGCGTCGAAGGCGACCAGGCGACGGTAGAGCAGGCCGTTGATCCGCTCCGAGGTGGCATCGGTGGCCAACCGGGGGTCCAGGTTGCGGGGCGGTCCCGCCAGGCCCATGCGGATGGGGTCCTCGCCGGCCAGGGCCTTCAGGGTCAGGCCGCCCAGGGCCAAGCAAGTCGCGACCAGTAGGAAGAACCAGGACCCTTTGCCACGGGGCAAACTGGACTTAGCCGAGATCAAGTTGCCAAAGATCACCTCGGCTATTCCGGCGATACGTCAGTCGTCACCCCCGATCCGTCACCACTGGCGATAGGGCTTCTTGGCGAGGTTGACGTTGAAATAGCGCTGATCGTCGGAGACCTCCTGACCGGCCCAGTCGGGAAGGACGAAGTCCTCATCGTGGTCGGTCAGTTCGATCTCGGCCATCACCAGGCCCGCGTTCTCGCCGGCGAAGACGTCCAGTTCCCAGACATGGTTGCCGATGGGGATGTGGTGACGCACCTTGTCGATGGGGGGCATCACCGCCAGCTCGCGCAGCATCTCCTCGGCCTCCGCCCGCGGGATCGGGAACTCGAATTCATGCCGGCCGATGCCCCGGGAGGCCCCCTTGATGGTCAGAAAGCCCTGGTCGCCCTTGACGCGCACCCGCACCGTCACCTCCGGGGTGTGGGCGATGTAGCCCTGCATGATATGGGTGGAGGATTGCACCTGGTCGCGCCAGGTCTCGCCGACGACGAGGAATTTGCGTTCGATTTCGATGGCCATGGGGCTGATTCACTCCTGAAGTGGAAAGCTGGGCGGGATTCTAACCCCATTGCGCCCTCGGTTTGGCTCTACCGGCGGTCAGCGCGTTAATCCCCAGCGTAACTCGCTGGCCCAGTTCCGGGTCGGGTGCCGCCTGGCGGGGGGTGCCGTTTATCTCCCATCCCTTTGATCTTCAAAGTCATGGAAGATTTTGGTGACCGGGTTGCCAGATCAATGTCACCACCCAGCCGTAAGTCATTCCCGAGCGGGGCGGGACTGGACGGAAATGCTTCGTTGAATCAGGTGGTGGGACCCGGCAAAGAAGGCCATAAGTAATCCTTATATGCTCATAGAAAATCTCTGGGCAAATGTCGGATTTCGTCGGATTTTGTCGGAATTGATGTGTAGAACTGGTGGGTGGTTCGTGATATAGATTGCAAATGAGGGTACTAGGATACGATCTGATCAGGTTTTCGTGCTCCCGTCATTATTTATTTAAGCTCATCAATTCTTAAATATTTCATTTTTCAGTAAGTTAGCGATACGGTTAAGGGCTTGATAGCGCCAAATCTGGCAAACCACTCTAACTCTCCACTCTAGCAGTGCCACCCAAAAAAATGTGAAAGACTCTAGTTTACCGAATAAATCGAAAATTGCCACCTCACAATAAATTCATTACTTACAACATTTCTTGTATAGACAAATGAGTGGTGTTTTATGAAATACGTAGTTTGTTTAATACTAATCCTGATTACCCAGACAGGGCTTGCCCTGGATAAATTGCAGACCAAATATGGCACAATCGAGATAAAGTCAATCGGGGAAATAGAAAAAGGAGTTTTTTACAGGAACAAGGTAATCTTTCAGCAGGATGGCGGCTATCTGGATCTGGAAGGCGTTTTCCATGTTGGCGACAGTGAAATCATCCTGGTCCGAAATAGTGATGGGGGTTCAGGGACGATTGATACGTTTTTCTTCGTGATCCTAACGCCTGACTCGAAACCGATTGTCCTGGAAGAATTCATGGCTCAGCAAAACGAGATTGAGCCAATTCAACAGGGGGAAAAGATCATGATCGATCTAGGGTATCATGAAGGCGCTCATGAAGTTCTAACATTACACAATAAATCTCAGACAATTAGCCGGGATAACTCCACGTGGAAAAGCAAGCCAGCCGATGAAGATGATTGCAATTATTTATATAACGAGATCTATAAACCCTATGTGCTAGAACGAGATTGCCAGGAAGCGCCTGAGGATATCAGAGGCATGGCTACCGCAAGAGCCTACTATTTAATTTCAAACGACCCGCATTTTGATTTATGGAAATTTCAATCTCTCTCTAAAGAATCCTGCCAGCAGGCTAATTTGATAAAATATTCTCAATTCAAGCAAAGCGTCTGTGGTGGTGAAAATAGGTGAAGGTTCACTGGGCAGCAAGTTTAGCCACGGCTAAAGAATGATCCCGTTTCACACTTTTGTTTTCTGCGGCGCTGGTCAGCCAGCGCTCAAGGCTTCAAGGTGAGGCCCCACAAGGCCCGGCGCGACCCTGGTGCGTAACCAGGGTCCGACCTTGTGGCCAAAAAGTATTTTTTATCTGTATGAAAATAATAGATTTCTGCTGCTGGATTTTGGGAGGACTTGCCCTTAGCATGGTCCCATCGAACGAGAAGAATGATAAGCGCTTGATGTTGTCCCCCCACGGACACCCCTGGGACGAATCGAGCCAGGCCCTTCAACGACTAACTATGCATATGTCGCGAAAGAGTTACCGACACTTAGTAGATCATTTGCCATTTCGTCCTCGGGACCACTATACCTTGGCGGCGGAACTTATTTTTGGCGTTGATATTTTCCGCTAGTCCATCTTTCCTCTTGCGGCACGATTTCAAGGCGTGTTTAACGGGAGGATATTGCAGGCCATTCAATAACTCATAATATTCATCTTTATCATTTACCCCATATCCGAACTTTACGATCACAGGAGAAAAAAATGAGCATTGGCAATGCCGTGCAACGCGGTTCCGTGGTTTACGTGTACGACGAAAAGAATCGGCAGATCTTCACCGTCAGCGCGGGTAACAGCAGTGATCGGGGGCTGGTTGGATATACCTCGGGAACGGTCAATGTCCAAAGGGGAAGGGTTATCTACACCTATAACGATAAAGGCAGGCAGGTCGGCACGACATCCGCTTGACCGCCGTTAATATCTGAGGTCGGCGTCCCCACGGATACGGTTCGCCGCCCCCCGGATTTGTTCTCTGTCCAGCTAATTAATTTAGGTACCCGGTTGAAGGCGACTTCAATCTGTGACCGTTTACTCTTCTGAAAGCCCTTTGTTATCCAAGCACGGATACCATCCGTCTCGGGCTGGATAATTGTCCATCCATCTCCGGCTGGTTTTTTTTATCTTTATTTTTGCGTGCGCGCCACGCGGGGGGATCATGATGACGCAGGAATCACTCGGCAAAAAGAAAGGCATTCCCGATATCGTCTTTCTGCTCGATGCCACGGGCAGCATGGACGACTGCCTGACGGCCGTCACCGACAATATCGCGGGGTTCATTGATACCCTCAACACCCCGGACGCTAACGGCGGCATCCTGATCAAGGACTGGCGCATGCGCGTCGTGGGGTACCGGGATCGCGACGTGGACGGCCGGAAGTGGCTGGTCAGCTATCCCTTCACCGCCGATATCAACGAAATCAAGGCCCAGCTCGCCGGCTTGCAAGCCATGGGTGGCGGCGATGAGCCGGAATCCCTGCTCGACGCCATGTACCAGCTCACCCAGTGGCCGGAGGCCGAGCCGGGCGCCCAGCCCCTGCCCACCAGTTGGCGCCACCGTCACGACGCGGCGCGGGTGGTGGTGATCTTCACCGACGCCAGTTGCAAGCCGACCTACACCACCGCCAACGGCGACACCGCCTCGGTGGATGACCTGATCAACAGCTACCACGCCATGCGGCTGAAGGTCATCCTCTATGCCCCGGACACCCCCCTGTATGGCGAACTCTCGGCCATGAACGGTCTGGAGTGGGAACCCATCGGTTCTCTCGACGAAGACCCCGTCCAGGCCCTCAAGGACTACACCAGCAACCAGGACAACTTCCGCAAGGTCATGGAAGCCCTGGCGAAGAGCATCTCGGCCTCCGCGGCGATCCCCGTCCTCTAACCCGGGGGACGGAGCCATGCCGATCAAGTTTGGTCCCGCCGAGGAAATCCAGTCCGCCCTCGATACCTACGTCATCGATACGCTGCTCAGCCAGGGCGCCTTCGCCCACGCCGCCAAGGCCCGGTCAGGCAAGCGGGGCAAGCCGGTCTTCCTCAAGCGCTACTTCTCGCCGACCCGCGCCCTGGACTGGTACGAGGATTTCGTCGCCCACCAGCAGGAACTCAAGCACCGCATCACCGCCAATGACGGCCTGAAACAGTATTGCTACGAATTCATCGACTTCTTCGAGGGCACGGCGGGCCGGGCCAACCGCACCTTTCACCAGGTCTTCGAGTTCATCGACGACGGCAAGGCCCTCAGCCACTTCCTCGACGAACTGGCGGCTGACAGCGCCACCGCCCGCTGGGAGCAGCGCGTCACCTTTGCCCGGGTGATGATGATGGGGATCACCGCCCTGCACGCGGCGCGCATCGTCCATACCGACCTCAAGCCCGACAACCTGTTACTGCTGCCCAATCCCCATGCCGCCGGCAGCTACCACCTCAAGCTGATCGATCTCGACTGGTCGATCTTTTCCGACCGGCAGGCCCCCTGGCACGGCAAGGGGGTCGGCTACGTCGGCACCCCTGGCTATTTGTCCCCCGAGCACCTGCGCGGCGAGGCGCCCCGGGAAGGCTCCGACGTCTTCACCTGCGCGCTGATGCTGAGCGAACTCCTGGGAGGCGGGCACCCCTTCGCCGCCCACCGGGGCGAGGACGCCGCCCTGGCGCAGGCGGTGGTCAAGGGTCATTTCAAGCCCTTCACGCTGGCGCAACCCATCGCCAAGGTCAACCATCCCCGGTACCTCGAAGACCTGGTCAACCAGGCCCTCCACCCCCAGCTCGACCAACGGCCCACCGCGGCGGCGCTCCGGGACGCCCTGTTCGGACGGGGCGCGGCGGGGAGCGCCCCGCCACCGGAAAAAAAGCCGCCCTCCCGACCCGCGCCCACCCTCTCCTCCCACCCGGCGCCCGTGACCTTGTACCTGGACGGCCAGCCGGTCCTCAAGCTGAGCATCGACACCGTCGTCGGCCGCCTGCTGCTCAAGCCCCTGAGCCCGGAGTCTCGCTTCTTCGCCGACCGCCAGTTCGCCCTCGTCAAGTCGCCCGTCGCGGGGTGGCAGATTCAGCCCCTGCCCGATACCCCCAACGAGACCCTGGTGAATGGCGAGCGCCTGACCGCGCCCCGGGTCCTGACCAGCGGCATGCGCATCGCCGTGGGCAATGCCGCCAAGGGCATCGAAAAGCTGCCCCTCATCGTCCACCTGGCCTGAAGGACGCCCTGCCATGGTCGCTACCCTAAGCACGCCACCCCTGGCAGCGCCCACCCCGCGCTCCGCGGACGAGGCGCTGACCCACCTGCGCGCCGAGCTACCCCGGCTCCTCCCCGAACTCTCGGCCCGGCTGGACGACCCCGACTTTCCGCTACTGCATTTCGGCGCGGCGCAGCCCGTGGTCAGGCTCACCGCCGAGGAGATGGGGCCAGCCGACCGCTGGTTCTTCATCGGCGATATCCACGGCGACTTTTTCGCCCTGCACACCCTGCTTCGCCACGCCGAGGACACCTGTCCCGAGTGCCGGGTGCTCTTTCTCGGCGATATCGTCGATCGCGGCGACCTGCCCTTCGAGTGCCTGTTCCTGCTCCTCGACTGGGGACTGCGGCATCCGGGGCGCCTGGCCTGGATCGCGGGCAATCATGACCTGGCCTTTGCCCTGAACGATGCCGGGTGGTTCAGCTCCACGGTCCAACCCGCCGAGTTGTTGGCCGTGCTCAACCCGCGCGATCTGTTCAGCGGCTACCGCCGTGCCTTGGGCCGCTTCCTGATCGACCTCGCCCGGCGCCTGCCCCGCGCGATCCTTTTTCCCGATGGGCTCCTGGCCACCCACGGCGGTTTTCCCCTGCGGGATCTCCACCCGGCGGGGGCCGCCGCCCCGGACGAGACCAGCTTCCTGGCCTGGTTGAATAGCGACGCCTGCCTGAAGGACTTCACCTGGACCCGCATCCATGCCGCCCGCCGCAAGATCCCCGACCGTTACGTCTCCGGCGCCCAGTATGGCTACACGGATTTCGAGGCGTTCTGCGCCCTGCAACCGGACTGGTTCCCGGTCCGGCGGTTGATCACCGGTCACGAGCACCCGGCACGGGGCTACACCCTCCACGGCACCTATCAGGTCAATCCGGCCCTGACGCTTCTCGGCTTCGGCTTTGACGACCTCAAGCCCATGCCCGAGGCCTACCGGCACTATCGCGATCACCTCTATCTGGGCCGCGGGGTCGCGGACGCGCTCCCGGCCCTCATCCCCCTGCCCGTCGATCGCGGGGAACTGGCGATGCTCTATCCCACCCTCGCGCCCCCACCGGCGCCGGAAACAGAGGCCACCCTGCCGGCACCCGTCCCCACTCCCCCTCTTGCGGCGGAGTCGCCCCCCGCGGTGACCGGACCCGTGCCGGATGGCGAACCCGCCCCCGGAACCACCACCGTATTCACCGCGTGAAGGCAGTCACCACCTCATGAACCCGGACCTCTCTGCCCTCAGCGTCGATAAGCTGGTCAAGCTTGGCGGCCTCAAGGAACGTTGTAGCGCTCCCCTGCGCTGCGTCGCCCATGGCCTCAACCTGCCCTGCGAACTTTGTGAACTGGAAGAACGGCAGGGGGCGGTCTGCACCGCCTGCGGCCAGTCCTTCCCCGGCTCACCCCCGGACAGCACCCATCGCCTCTGTGCCTCCGTCGCGCAATTTCATGCCCGGGGGGTGATCGCCTTCGCCGACGAGGCACGGCGCGCGCTGGAGAAGACGGCCCCGCATCGAGAGGCCCCCGCGGTCAAGCCGCACCGAGTAGCCAACAAAAGTCACACCCCAAAGGTTGATCCCTCCCGCCGCCCCGTCCCGGAACCGATCAAGATAGACAAAGGGGACGCTGAACTCCGCGCCAAGGAACACGACCTGGCGGAGAAAGCACGGGGCGCGAGGCTGGCGCGGCAGGCAATCTTCTCCTCCCTCGTCGCGGCCCTCGTCGGGCTCAAGCTCATTCACGACTTGCCGCTGACCGCATCGGTCATTGAGTATCTCGGCACCCCCGGCGGGTACGTCCAACTCTACCTGGGCTTCGGCATGCTGTTCTGGTACGCCGCCGCCCGCCCCCTGTTTGGTCACCTGCCCGCGCACCGGGCCCTGCGCTGGTGGGCGCCAGCCGTGTGGGCCCTGGTCGCGTTACCCTGGCCCGGGATTGCCGGGTTGGTGGCGTGGTTGATGTTCCAACAATTGTTCAGCCTGGGGTGGGGCTTGCTGTTCTGGCTGGCGGCCGCACCAAGCATCTGGATGTTCGCTTATTACGCCATGGCGTATGTGGCGGTCGGTCTGACGATGCGTAAGCCCTGGCCGCCGCTGATCGGTACCGCGTTTATGCCTGAATACCCCTGGGTGTGGATGGCCTTCACCGTGCTGCTCAATCTCATGATTTTTTATGGGGCGTCCCATAGCGCGCCGGGTGATATTCAAGCGTCCGCGGTCAGCCAACCTCCACCATCGCCCGCCGCCCACCTGGCCACCGCGCCGCAAATCACCACCCCTGCAATCCCGCGGCCGCCGCTACCCCCTCCCGCTGCCCAAACCCCTGCGGGCAATTCCCCGCGCAGCGACCCGGCAGTAGCGGACGATCAACGCGCTTACTCATCCGCCCTGGATTGGGACCCCCCCACCAGCACGATACACCACCCCAGCGGCAGTCCCCCTGCCCGTCCGTCAGGTCAAGGAAACGCGTCAGTCTCAGACCCATTGATACAGCCCAAACTCTACGCCCTGGTGTCCGGAGTTTCAGACTATGACGACAACGCCCTGGATCTCAAATTTGCGGCCAAGGACGCCAAGGATTTTGGTGCCGCTTTGCAGCGCCAATCGGGGGGGCTCTACCGTGAAGTTATCGTCCGTACCCTGGAAAACCCGACCAGCGAGGAGCTACTCGACGGCCTGGACTGGCTACGACAAGAAGTCACTTCCATGGATATCGCCGTCGTCTACCTCTCGGGTCACGGCGTCAACGACCCGGATGGGGACTATTACTATCTGACCCGGGATGCCAGTCCCGAGCGTCTGCGCCGCACCGCCGTCCCCTACTTCGAGATCAAAAACTGCCTTGACGCCCTGCCCGGCAAGGTCCTGGTTTTCGTTGATACCGGCCATTCAGAAAGCATCCTGGGTGAACAACGGGGTGTCGCCAAGAGCAACGGCCTGATCAACGATCTGACCTCCGCTGAGAATGGCTTGGTGGTTTTCGCCAGCACCACCGGTAAACAGTATCCCCTGGAAAATGACCAATGGGGCAATGGCGCCTTTGCCAAAGCCTTGGTGGAGGGCCTCAAGGGCGCAGCAGACTACACGCAAGATGGCAAGATCACCGTCAATCAGCTTGATCTGTATCTCAGCGAGCGCGTGAAATCCCTGACCGGTAACAAGCAAACCCCCATGACCATCAAACCTCAGAGCATCAGGGACTTCCAGATCGCGGTGGTGAGGTAGAGGCTGGGATCGTGCTGCCCTGGCCCGCTGCCAATCAGGGTCACCACCCATGCCAAAGATCCCCATCACCTTGCCCTTGACCCTCCACCAGATCTGACGGGTTTCACCATGACCACCGCCCCCACCAGCCGCGAGATCCGTGTCTTCCTGTCCTCGACCTTCCAGGACATGGATGCCGAGCGCAATCACCTGCTCAAGCAGGTCTTCCCCAAAGTGCGGGCGGCCTGTCTGGCGCGGCAAGTCGGGTTCACAGAGATCGACCTGCGCTGGGGGGTGACCGAAGAGGAGTCCCAGAATGGCGCCACCGTGGAGATCTGCCTCAAGGAGATCGATCGCTGCCGCGACTTTCCGCCCTTCTTCATCGGTTTCCTGGGGGAGCGCTATGGCTGGATTCCCCGCCATAACGACCTGACCGCCTATTGGGAGCGGCATGGGGAATCGCCCTATGCCGGTCCCATCCAGGCTGCGGTACAGCGGGGTATCAGCGTCACCGAACTGGAGATGGACCTGGCCGTCCTCGCCACCGGCGCCGCGGACAAGCTCGCCGGCCATGCCCTGTTCCTGTTACGCGACCCGGCTTTCACCGATCAACTCTATCAACAAGCCACCGGCCGCGACCCCGACCCCAGCGACCGCCGCTTTTACGACCCCGCCGACGGTCGCCTGGCCACCCTCAAGGACCGCATCCGCCACACCCCCTTTCTGGGCCTGGATGGCTACGCCACCCTGGATGCCTTCGGTCAGGCCATCGCCGATTACCTGCTAGCGCAGCTCGATCGCTACTTCCCCGCCGACGAGATCCCCAGCGCCTTTGAACAAAGCAACCTGGCCCATGCCACCTTCCGCTACCACCGGCTGCTGAACTTCCTGCCCCGCCCGGAGGTACGCCAGGCGGTGGTGACGGCCCTGGCCCAACGCGCTGATCAGCCCCACCTCGGCCCCATCCTCCTCACCGGTCCTTCCGGCCAGGGCAAGAGCGCGCTCATAGCTGATCTGGCCCAACACCTGGCCGCCCAACCCGGCTACCGGGTCATCGACCATTACATCGGCGCCGATGCCCACATCAGCCTGGCAGCCTGGGTGTTGCGCGTCTTGCAGACCCTTCACCCCCTCATCCGTGACCTCAGCGGGGATATTCCCGACTCGCCCGAAGAACAGGTCAAGAGCCTGTCCACCTGGTTGGCCTACGCCGCCACCCGCCAGCAGTGTCGTTACGTCCTCTTGCTCGATGCCCTCGATCAACTCAGTGACGGCGGCAAGGACCTGAGCCTGCTGACCCCCGAGATCACTGGCCCCAGCGCCACGGTCATCGCCAGCGTCGCCGACGGTACCCCGGGGCGGGAGGCCGCCCGCTCCTTTGAGACCATCGCGGTGCCGGTGCTCACCGCTGAGCTGCGCACCCACCTGATCCGGGACACCCTGACCCGCTTCCGCAAGGGTCTGGCCCCGCAGTTGGTCGATACCTTGGCTCAGGCCCCCCAGAGTGGCAGCCCGCTGTTCCTGACTCTAGCCCTGGAGGAACTGCGCCTCGACGCCCGTCACGCGACCCTGGCCCGCACCCTGGATGACATCCTCGCCCAGCCGGATGCCGAGCGGCTCTTTCTGCATGCCTTCTTGCTCGACCCGGACAACAACCGTCCGGAACAGCCGGACCTGGCGGTGCGCTTCATGGCCCTGCTCGGTGCCAGTCGGGCGGGGTTGACCGAGCACGA
Source organism: uncultured Gammaproteobacteria bacterium (assembly GCA_937862735.1). Taxonomy (GTDB): domain Bacteria; phylum Pseudomonadota; class Gammaproteobacteria; order Chromatiales; family Chromatiaceae; genus M0108. The sequence continues at coordinate 1,445 of CALMDH010000179.1, read as the reverse complement.
ACTGGCGGATCTGTTGGCTTTGCCCAGTGATCCAGTGCTCAACGAGGCACTCAGCGCTGAGGAGGGTAAACCCCGGTTGCCGCAGGTTCACTTGTCGCGTCTGCTGACTAACTTCCAGCCCTTCCTGCTCAACAAGGATGGGCGGCGCGCGCCCATGCACCGCATCTTCGGCGTGGCGGCGTTGGCCCATGCGGGTGAGGCATCGATCAGAGAGCAACTCTATGCCTACTTCCAACCAGGGTATGGCTCAGATTGGGAGAGTGTTGAGGAGCGTGGTGCAGTGGAAGCGTTGTATCAGATCACCCAGTTGGCGGGATTGGCAGGGGAGGATCAGGCAAATTGTCGAGTGAGGTTGGTAAGTGACTTGGGGTGTTTGCGGGTGCCGGCCCACCTTTACAAGGTCGCCAAGGAGGTGACCGCTGAAGCCCTGATGGCCCTCACCGAAGAAGACAAGAAGGAACTGGGTAGTTTGTGGCATCAGGTTGTTGGCGCCTTTGACCTGTCGTCCGTGAAGCGCGCTAGCGAGGGTATCTTGGGCCTGGCGGAGTGGATGCATGAGATAGCTTATGACCGGTATCGCTTGTCTCGACGTCTGGACGAGTCCCTGCTGGGGGTGCAGGAGTGCTTGCTACCTGCAAACGACCTCATGATAGCCAAGACCATGCATGATCTGGGTGGTATTTGTGCAGCGATGGCGGACTATTCTCCAGTTCGCAATTTCTTCCAGCGCGCTTTGGCAATCCGAGAACAAGCCTTGGAGCCGGAGCATCTGGATACGGCCATAAGTCTCGCTGAATTAGCTAGTTACCTCAAGGAGACTGGTGACCCTGCCGACTTTGCCGCGGCTCGCTCCTTCTACGAGCGTGCTTTAGCTATCCGGGAACAGGTCCTGGGTCCGATGCACCCGGATACGGCAGACAGCCTAAACGGCCTGGCTGTCTATCTGATGATGACCGGTGAGCCTGCTGACTTTACTGCTGCCCGGTCCCTCTGCGAGCGCGCTTTATCGATCCGGGAACAGACCCTGGGGGCGACGCACCCAGCTACTGCCCCCAGCCTTAACAACCTAGCCTACTGCCTGGATAAGACCGGCGATCCCGGCGACCGGGTAACGGCCCGCCCCCTTTACGAGCGTGCCCTGGCAATCAATGAGCAGGCATTGGGGCCGATGCATCCAAACACGTCTCATTGCCTCAACAACCTGGCCAGCTATTTGGCGGACACTGGCGACCCGGGTGACTTGGCCGCGGCACGCCCCCTCTACGAGCGCGCCCTGGCCATTCGGGAAGAGTCTTTAGGCCCGAACCATCCGGATACGGCCACAAGCCTCAACAACCTAGCTGTCCACCTGAAAAAGACCGGCGACACGGCTAACTTTGCCGCCGCCCGTCCCCTCTACGAGCGTGCCCTGGCGATCCGGGAAGAGTCTCAAGGCCCAAAGCACC
>CALMDH010000178.1:0-4068 GCA_937862735.1 uncultured Gammaproteobacteria bacterium | reverse complement strand
TGGCCGACTACCTGGAAAAGACCGGCGACCCGGCTGACTTTGCCGCTGCCCGCCCTCTCTACGAGCGCGCCCTGGCGATCAGTGAACAGGAGCTGGGGCCAATGCACTTGGACACGAGTACAAGCCTCAGCAATCTGGCCGACTACCTGGAAAAGACCGGCGACCCGGCTGACTTTGCCGCTGCCCGCCCACTCTACGAGCGTTCCCTGGCAATCAGTGAGCAGGAGCTGGGGCCAATGCACCCAGACACGTTTACAAGCCTCATAGGCATTGCAAGCTACCTGGATAAGGCAGCAGATCCCACCGACCAGGCTGCAGCCCATCCCTTCTATCAGCGAGTCTTAGCGAGATTAGAAGAAACTGTGGGCCCCGATGACCAAGAAACACTTCGGATCAAGCAAAAATTTGCATTATCTCTGCGGAAAACGGGACGAGCTGATGATGCCTTGCCTCTGATTCACGATGTCGTGGACCGCCAAAGCCGCCTCACCGGCGGCAACAGCCTGAAAACTGCGTCCGCCCTCAGCGCCTTAGGGGCGACCTTGCAGGCGACGGGTGACCGCAGCGGGGCGGAGGATGCCTACCGGAATGCATTGGCAATCCACCTCGAAAAGCTTGGACCCGATGATCCCGCAACTCAGTTGGTACAGGGCCGCCTTGATGACCTTCTCGCCTAACCATCTGCTAACCGAAGAATCCTTCCAACATATTGATCCTGAGGTCTATCAGGAATGGCGGAAAAAGGAACCGTTAAGCATGACCGGGGCTGAGCCAATCAATCCCACGCGACCTGCCAGCCTGAACGCCATTCCCTTCATCATCGGCGTTGCCGGCCACCGGGACCTGGTACCCGCCGACCTGGCGAGTTTGAGGAACAACGTCATCGCCGCGCTGCACCGCCTGGCGGCCATGGCCAGCCACTCCCCCTGCGTCCTGCTGTCCGCGCTAGCCGAGGGCGCGGACCAACTGGTCGCGGAACTGGCCCTGGAACTGGGTTGGCAGGTCGTGGCGGTCTTGCCCATGCCCCTGGCGGACTTCCTCGGGGATTTTGCCCCCGGAGCACCCCAACAGCGGCTGCTGCGCCTGCTGGACCGGTGCGCGGGCCGGATCGAAATCCCCTGGAAGGACCGCCTGGACCCCGATGTCCGCAAGCCGCGGGACCAGCAATACCGCGAGCAGGGCATCTTCCTCGCCCGTCAGGCCCAGGCGGTGATCGTCCTCTGGGATGGGATGGAGCGCAAGCCGGGGGACGGCGCCTGCGGCACCAACCTGGTGGTGGCCTGCTGCCGTGAGGGTCCGCCGCCCTGCCCGGGAGAACTGCTGGCCGCCCCGGAGAAGACGGGACTGATCCACATCCCCGTGCGGCGGCACAAGGCCCCGCAGCGGGCGCTGCCCCGCGTCGTGCCATCCCCCTCGGATACTATCCACGAGGGGGTGTTCAAGGCCATCAACCACGCCAACCGGGAGCTGGCCGCCGCCCGCCAGACCCGACCGGCGGCCATCGACCAGGCCCGGGGCTGGCTGATCCCGTCCGGGGACCAGGGGTTGCTGGACCCCGGATCGACCTATCTGGCGGACCGCTTCGCCGAACTGGACGTGCTGGCGATCGCCTATCAGCGCCAACGCAAGCAGGTCATTCAGGTCGCCTCGGCCGCCACCATCATCGCCGCCCTGTCCCAGGCCACCTATGGGGTGTTGGCGGCGCAGCCCTGGATCATCGCCTACGGGGTGGCGATCGCCCTGGCGTACACCCTCTATTTCCTGCTGTTCTGGTTGCCGATCTTCCAGCTGGAAAATCACTTCCTGGAATTTCGCGCCATCGCCGAGGCGACGCGCGTCCAGTTGTTCTGGCGCCTGGCGGGGCTGGACCAGCTCGTGGCCGAGCATTATCTGCAACTGGTCAAGTCCAACGTCGGCTGGGTGCGGGAGGCGGCCCGCGCCCTGGGGTTCATGAGCTATCTGCTCACCCCGCGCCCCCCGGCCCAGCCGGCCCTGGTCGAGACGCACTGGATTCAGAGTCAGGAGCGCTATTTCATCGGTGACCAACCGCCCCAGGTCAGCGGCAATGCCCGCAAGCGCCGGCGTTTGCAACGCCGCTTCGACCTGAGCGCCTGGGTGGCGATGACCGGCGGCGCCTTCCTGGTCGCCCTGGCCGGCGGGGGCTATGTCACCGCCGACCTGGCGGTGATCGAGGAGTGGGCCTCCAGTTATTCGGCCAGTCTGTTTTTCATCGCCGCCGTCCTCAAGGGCTACGCCGAGACCCTGGGCTATGGCGAGGAGGCGGATAGTTTCGAGATGGCCGGTGGCCTCTACCGCAACGCCCGCCACTTCCTCCGCGAGCATGCCGGGGATGAGGAGCTGTTTCGCGCCTGCGTCAAGGAACTGGGCAAGCATGCCCTGAACGAGAACGCGGAATGGCTGCTCCTCCACCGGCGCAATGCCTTCAAGATCGAACAATAGGTGAGTAACCCATGAGTCAGCTTCTGACCGTGCTGGTGGCCGGCCACCGGGGCGCGCCGCGCTTACCGGCAGGACCCGCCCGGGAGCAACTGTTCGCGCGCCTGGAAACGGTGATTACCGCCTGCGGCGGGGACGACCGGCGATTGCGGCTTTTAACGGGCATGGCCCCGGGGACCGATACCGCCGTGGCCGATATCGCCCAGCGGCAGTGCCTGCCCCTGCATCAGCTGGGACCGGGCGGTCCGGAACCCCTCACCCCCCCTCAGCAGACCGCGGAACGTGTGGTGTGGTTGGGGGCGCCGGACGTGTGCCTCCATGCCGATGAACCCCTGTCGATCCGCGATGAGGTGGCGCTGTCCTTCGCCGACCTGGTGATCGTCCTGTGGGACGGGGCGGCCCCGGCGGGCATTGCCGGCGGGACCGTGCGCCTGGCCTTTCAGGCCGCCCAGATGATGAAACCCCTGCTCTGGCTGGATACCCAGGGGGAGGTGCGCCTCCTCGACCGCACCCGACTGACCCCGGCGCGGCTGGCCCACCTGCGCACCCCCCATCCGGACCCGGCCCTGCTGCGCGACCTGTTCACGCCGCCTCTCGCCCCGGCGGCCTTGCCCCAGGCCCTGGGGGCGGAGATCGCCGCCGACCTGCACCCGGTGGATGACGCGGTGCCAGGCGCGACGGCGAGCGACAGCGGGGCGGTTCTCCAGAACCGGCGCCAGCACGCGAGCGCCGCCGCCCGGCGCTGGGGCCAGCGGCATCGCTGGTTCAGTTGGCTGAGTTATCTCGCCGCCGCCCTGGCGGTGTTCGCCGCCGTCGCGGGGGCCATCGGTCTGTGGCCCGGGGGGCATGGTCATGGCTGGGCGATCACCGAGCTGGTCCTCATCACCGCCATCGTCGCCGGGGTGACCCTGGCCAAACGCCGCGATTGGCATGGCCGCTGGATCAGCCAGCGTTTCATCGCCGAACAGTTGCGCTATCTGCGCCCCTGCCTGCCGATGCTGGCGATCCCGGAGCATTTCCGGGAACCGGTGTGGCGGGTGAAGGATGGCACCCTGGACCTGGTCAGTCCGGAGCTGCGTTATCTGCAACGCACCCTGAGCCTGGCGGGCCTGCCGCAGGCGGAAGGGGGGACCCCCTATCTGCCCGCGACGCTGAGCGCCCAGCAGGCGCAACTGGCGCGTCTGCGGGAGGAAGTGGCCGGTCAGCGTCGCTACCATGCCGCCAAGCACCATCAGTTACACCGCCAGCATGTGATTCTGCACCGGACCGCCCTGATCCTGTTTGTCCTGACCTTCGGGGCGGTCCTGCTGCACTTTGTCCTGCATGCCGCCTGGCTGCTGATCTTTACCGCCTTCGGTCCGGCGCTGGCGGCGGCCCTGCACGGGATCGGGGTCAAACTCGAGATCGGGCGTCTGGCGGGGCAATCCCATGCCGCGGAACAGGAACTGGCCGCCCTGCTGGCCACCCTGGACGCCTTCACCCCGGAAGCGACCTGGGAGGGGTGGCTGCGACTGCGGCAGTTGACCCTGACCGCCGCGCAGGTCATGTCACGGGAGAACATTCAGTGGCAGGAATTGCTCAGCCATCAGTCGGCGGAACTGCCGGCTTGAG
>CALMDH010000177.1:0-15240 GCA_937862735.1 uncultured Gammaproteobacteria bacterium | reverse complement strand
TGATATAGGTAATGGTGAATTGGCAGTCTAAACTAATATTGAGACAGCCTCTAAAACCAATATTTCCGCCAATTATCTGTTTGAATGCGTGGCCCCTTAAAGGCGTGGCCCCTTGATCGACCCCGCAACGCCTCGCGGCGTCTCCCTCTGAGGGGGCCGATGAGGGGGAATGCAACGGCACCTTGCGGTCGTTAAGCTCCCGCGCTCATGGATGATAACGCCACCCCACTGGACGACGGCCGGCAGGCCCCCCTGCTGGCCATCACCCTGGGCATCGCTCTCTATTACCTGATTCTGGGGGTGGCGGGCCTCCTGCTGGGCTCGCCCAGTCCGGTCTTTCCGCCCGCTGGCCTGGCCCTGGCCGCCCTGCTCTGGTTCGGCAACCGCGCCCTCCCCGGGGTCTGGCTGGGGGCGGTGGCCCTCAACCTGTCCCTCAACTGGCTCGGCGACCACTGGCTGGGGGAGGGGCTGGACTGGACCCTGCTGGCGGTGACGGCGGCGATCGCCACCGGCGCCAGCCTCCAGGCCTGGCTGGGAGGCTGGCTGGTGCGCCGCCTGACGGGCGCGACCTGGCGGGAGCTGGAGCGCGAGACCCAGGTCGTCCGCTTTCTGCTCCTGGGGGGCGTGCTGCCCGCGGTGGTCTCCGCCAGCTTCGGTACCAGCGCCCTCTGGGCCAGCGGCCAGATCGCTGGCACGGCGGTGGCTTATACCGGCTGGACCTGGTATGTCGGCGACACCATCGGCATCCTGGTCTTCGCTCCCCTGACCCTAGGGCTGCTCAACCTCACCTCCCCCCTGTGGCGCGAGCGTCGGCGCCGGACCCTGATCCCCCTGGTCGCCACCCTGGGCCTGGCGATACTGGCCTTCTATAGCGCCAGCCAATGGGAGCGCCAGGAGATGCTTCAGCGGATCCACCATGCCGGGGAGTCCATCGCCAAGGACATCCGCAGCCGGCTGACGACCCATCGGGAGCTGTTGTCCTCCCTGCGGCAGTTCATCGCGGTCACGCCCCATTTCACCCCCCGCCAGTTCGATTATTTCACCCGCCAGACCCTGCGCGACAACCCGGATCTCTTCGCCATCGGCTTCTGCGACCTGGTGACCGCCGAGGAACGGGCGGCTTACGAGGCGGCCATGGCGCAACAATCCGCGACGGGTGCCTTCCGGATCAGTGAACTCGACGGCCAGGGGACCCTGGTGCCGGCGGGCCCCCGACCCCGTTATATCCCCGTCCGTACCCTTGCCCCCGCGGAACCCAACCGAGAGGTCCTGGGGTTCGACAACCTCACCGAGCCGGTGCGCCGCGCGGCCTTCGACTGGGCCCTGGCCCATCGCGACCTGGCGGTCGCCGCGCCGGTCCGCCTGGTGCAGGCCCCCGACCAAGGCCCGGCGATGATCGAGGTCATGCCGGTGGCTTGGGGAAAGCGGGGGGATTGGGGTGCTCGGGCGGATTGGGGTGATTGGCCGGATGGGGGCGATGGAGGGAATAACGGTGACAGCGATGATGGGAGTGATGGAGAGGGGAGCGGCGTTGTCCATGATGGGGGCGCCGGGGGTGCCGACCTAAACGCGCGTGGCACTTCCACACCCCAGGGTTTCGTGGCGGCCGTGGTGAAGATCCCCCGCATGATCGCCATCGCCACCCGGGACACCCTGCCCGCCGGCCTGGGCCTGCAACTGACCGACGCCACTGGCGCCAGACTGGACTGCGCCAGTGACCAGGACTGTACCCCGGCCACCCTGACCGAGGACGCGAGCTGGCAGTGGGAACTGCGGGTTGGCAATCACGCCTGGATTCTGTCGGTCTTCGCCACCCCAAGCTATCTCCAGGGGCACCAATCCTGGATCGCCTGGGGCGTCGGCGTGCTGGGCCTGTTCTTCGTCGCCCTGCTGCAGATCCTGATGCTCGGCATGACCGGCCATGCCCATTTCATCCAGCGCCAGAATGCCGCCCTCAAGGAGGCCGAGGCCATCCTGCGGGATCTCAATGCCAACCTGGAACGGAAGGTGGAGGAGCGCACGGCGGAACTGAACCGGGCCCGCACCCAGGCCGAGGTCGCCAATCAGGCCAAAAGCGCGTTCCTGGCCAACATGAGCCATGAGATCCGCACCCCCATGAGCGGGATCATCGGCATGGCGCAACTAGCCCTGCGCGGCCCGCTCGACCCCCGGCAGCGGGACCAGGTGCGCAAGATCGAGACCTCGGCCCGCTCCCTGCTCGGCATCCTCAACGAAATCCTCGACCTTTCCAAGATCGAGGCGGGGAAACTGGCCATCGAGCGAACCCCGTGCGAACTTGGCCCCCTGATCGACAAGGTTTTGCACCTGGTCGCGATCACGGCGGACGACAAGGGTCTCGCCCTGGAACGGGACCTGGCCCCCGACCTGGAGGCCTGTTTTCTGGGCGACGGCCTGCGCATCAGTCAGGTCCTCACCAATCTGCTCGGCAACGCCGTCAAATTCACCGCGGCCGGTTCCGTCCGCCTGGTGGCGCGGCGGCCGGGCCCGGACTGGCTGCGCTTCGAGGTTCACGACACTGGCCCCGGCCTGACGCCCGAAGAGCAAAGCGGTCTGTTCCAGGCCTTCACCCAGGCAGACACCAGCACCACCCGGCGCTTCGGTGGCACTGGCCTGGGCCTGGCCATCAGCCGGCACCTGGTGGAGTTGATGGGCGGTCGGATTGAGGTCGACAGTGAACCCGGCCGGGGGAGCTGCTTTAGTTTCGAGATTCCCGCCCCCGCCTGCCCGCGGGCTGACCTGGCCGCGATCGAGGCTGGCTCGACTGAGAACCTGCCTGTTGAGGAAAGCGATGCGTTGCGGAGTCCCAGCGAGGTGACGGTGACGATGCCATCCACCGGATACCCACCCTTCCCTCCTCCGACGCTGGCCAACGGGGTATCACCGCCAGCCAGCCCAGCGATTCCCTCCGCGCCGACTACTCAGGCCACTGCGACTACCTCAGTCGGTCCGGCTACTCACGCCACTTCAGTCACTCTGGCCGCTCCATCCAGCATGACTCCCTCGGCGGCTCCTACCGGATCGGCCGGGCTGGCCGGACGGCGGGTCCTGCTGGTCGAGGACCATCCCATCAACCGCGAGATCGTGATGGGCCTGCTGGAGGGTACCGGCCTGGTCATCCTCACCGCCAATGATGGCCAGGAGGGAGTGGACCGGTTCCGGCAATCCCCCTGCGACCTGATCCTGATGGACGTGCAGATGCCGGTGATGGATGGCTACGCCGCCAGCCGGGCCATTCGCGCCCTGGACCCGGCGGTGCCCATCGTTGCCCTTACCGCCAACGCCTTCCCGGAGGATGTCGACCGGGCCCTGGCGGCGGGCATGAACGCCCACCTAAGCAAGCCCATCGACCTCACTCAGCTTCTCGGGGTCCTGCGGCGCTTCCTGGTGCCGGACGGGATATCCCCCAGCCCCGCCCACCCGGCTGAAAATTGAAATGGCTATGTATTCACTCGAAACCTTGGTATTTTCATTTTTTCCCTAATGATCGCCCCCACGGGCGCTGGCGACCAGGCAGTTCCCGCGCGGAGGGCGACGCCACCAGTAGACGAGGACCCGACCGATGCTTGAATTCTTCTCCGCCAGCACCCGCATGGTGAACTCCCGCCGCGCCATGGCCGAATGCCTGGAGGCCGCCCTGGGCGAGGGCACCACCAACTGCGACCTGGTGGTCATCCACGCCTCCATGGGCCATGACTACGCGGCCCTGATCGCCGAGGCCAAGGCCCTGGCCCCCAGCGCCCGCATCGTCGGCTCCTCCTGCTGTGGCGTCGTTGGCAAGGAGGGGGTGAGCGAGTCCATGAAGGACCTGGCCATCATGGCGGTGCGCGGCGCGGCGGAGATCGCCGTCGCCAGCGTCGATGGCATCTATGGCCACAATTCCTACCAGAAGTCCGTCGAACTGGCCGCCCAGCTCAAGGCCGCCAACCCCGGCGTCAACATGGTGTATTTCCTCGCCTCCGGGATCGACATCGCCGACGACCGCTGCATCGCCGGCATCGAGTCGGTGTTCGGGCCCGAGGTGACCATCTTCGGCGCCACCTCCGCCGACAACATGAAGGGTATCGCCAGCTTCCAGATGGTCGATGACCGGGTCCATGAGCACGCCGCCTATGCCGTGGGCTTCGCCGACCCGACCCTGGAGGTCGTCACCCAGGCCACCCACGGCTTCGTCGCCATCGGCGAGCCCATGGTGGTGACCAAGTCGGAGGAGAACCGCATCCTCCAGCTCGACGGCCGCCCGGCCTGGAGCGAGTACACCCGCCGCCTGGCCCTGCCGGAGACCGCCACCTGCGGCGACACCATCCCCATCGGCGCCCTGGCGGAGCATCTGCGGCCCAAGCTGGCGGAGGAATACGGCAATGAGCACATCCTGCGCGTGGTCACCAAGCGCGACCCGGACGGGGCCATGCATTACGCCACCACCTGTCCCGAGGGCACCCGCCTCTGGCTGACGGTGCGCGACGAGGAGCGCATCTTTAGTGACATGGACCGCATGATGGGCCAGATGGTGGCACGGATCGGCGGGCGGGAGGTGGTGGCCGTCTTCCACGCCGACTGCCTGGCCCGGGGTCGCTTCCTCTTCAACCGGGTGATGAAGGAGGAACTGGTGGGTCGCATGCAGTACCCCCTGGCCCGGAATGGCGAGATCCCGCCCTGGCTCGGCATGTATGGCTTCGGTGAATTCGCCCGCCTGGGCGGCAAGAACGAGTACCACAACTACACCACGGCCATCTATGCCATTTGCCGCAATGTCTGAGGCTAGCGTGGCCGTTCAGAACCCCCTCTCCCCTACCCTCCCCCACCAAGGGGAAGGGTGGAAGAGAATTAGCGGCTTTTACTGACGACACCAGCCCACGCGGCATGGGGGTTGTGAACGATTCCATACCAGCAAGCCCCAGCCAGGCGGACAGCCGCGACGAAGAACCCGTCGCACCCACCCGACGACCCACCAGATCGGGTCGCCGGTTTACCGACACATCCATCCCACGCCGGCGGCGCGGGCGGAGTCTTGACCCATGAGCGATTTCGATCCTTCTCAGGTACTGGAATGTGAGCGGGAGCGCCTGGCCAATTCCGGGCTCATCCAGCCCCACGGCGCGCTGCTCTTCATCGACAAGGCCTCCGGGACCTTCCGCTACGTCAGCGCCAACGCCGAGGCCTGGCTCGGCGAGCCCCCGGAGGCCCTGCTGGGTCGGGATGGCCGGGACTGGCTGGAGCGGAATCTGCCCGAGCTGGTGGACCTGCCCACCATCGTCGGCAAGCCCCTGCCCATGAGCGGCGCCCTAGACCTGGGCGGTGGCTTGCTCGATGTCCTGATCTCGCCCAATGGCGCGGGCTGGCTGCTGGAATTCGAGCCCAGCCACCCAGGCGCGGAGGAATCGAAGCCGGGTGCGAATGAGTTGGGTGCGAATGAGTTGGGTGCGGACAACCCGGGTTCTCACCAGCCGGGCGCGAACGTCCAGGGCGCAAACGACCCGGGGGCGGAAGAAACGGGCGCGGACGACCTTGGTGCGAAAGACTGGGGCGCCCAGCCGCGCCTGTCACAGGAGCCGCCCGCGGACGCCGCCCAGCTTCAAGGGCTGGAGCAGCGCCTGGTGGCGGCGGTGAGCGACCTGACGGGCTACGACCGGGTGATGCTCTACCAGTTTCACCCTGACTGGTCCGGCGAGGTCCTGGCGGAGGCCGTCCGCTCCGCGACCGGCACCTATCTGGGGCTGCGCTTCCCCGCCTCCGACATCCCGGCCATCGCCCGGGGGCTCTACGCCCAGACCCCCTACCGCCACATCCCGGACGCCGCCGCCGACCCCGTCCCCCTGCTGAGCCGTCAGGGCGCTGGCACCCAGCTTGACCTCACCTGGTCGGAACTGCGCTCCGTCTCGCCGGTGCATGCCCAATACCTGCGCAACATGCGGGTACGCTCCTCCTTTTCCGTGTCCCTGATGCTGGAGGGCAAGCTCTGGGGACTGGTCGCCTGCCATCACCCCGAGCCGCGGACCATCCCCCTCCCGGTCCGGTTGCGCTGCCAGCAACTGGCCGGCGAATTCATGACCGCCTTGCATGGCTTCCGCAAGACCGCCCAACGGGGTATCCACGCGGCCCTCACAGGCTGCCTGGGGCCGATCAAGGCCAACGTCAGCCAGGGCGCCAGCCTGCCGGAGGCGATCGGCCGCGCCTTCCCCACCCTGGCCCCGTTGTTTGGCGCGCCAAGCGGGGCCCTCTTCATCGACCAGCACCTGACCCAGTTCGGCGCGCCCCAGGAGCCCGGGGCCCTGGAGATCCTGCACCACTGGTGGCTGCGGCAGCAGAGTGAGCCGGTCGCCGCCCTCGACCAGTTGCCGGAGGACCTGAGCCAGGCCCTCGGCAGCCGTGAAGACCGGCCCCATGGGGTCCTGGCCATCGGTCTGCGCGCCCGGACCCTGGGTGACGCCCTGTTCAGTCTCTACCTGCTGCGCCCCGAGGAGGCGCGCGAGATCGCCTGGGCCGGTAATCCCGAGAAACCCCTGGAGGCGACCCCGGACGGCCAGCGCCTGTCCCCGCGTAATTCCTTCGACAAGTGGGTGGAGGTCCGCCACGGCTACTCCCGGGCCTGGGATGAGGACAGCCTCTTCGCCGCCCGCCAGTTGCGGGAACAACTTATGACCTGGATCTAACCAGATGGACATGAAAGGATTTCATCGCCAGCGCCACAAGGGCGCCCACCCCCTGGCTGGGGGCTACCATCGTCCTCCCGCCGTACCCTGACCCTCAGGATGAACCCCGTGCCTCCCAGCGACTGGATTTCCCCCGCGGTCGATTGCCCCGCCCTGGAGCTGCTGACCCCCCAGCTTGGCCCCCTGATCGCCTATCGGGTCCTGACCAGGGAAGAGCCGCCGGTATGGGAGATCAGCGGTGACACCCAAGGGTTGCTGGGTCTGGCCCCGGACGCCTTCCTTGGCGACGGGGCCCTGACTATCGATGCCCTGATGGTTCCCGCCGACCGGGGAAGGATTACACGCGAACTGGAGCAGCAACTCCGCCGGGGGGACCGTTACAGCGTCCAGTACCGGCTGCGGCGGGCCGATGGCTGCGAGATCTGGGTGCGTGATGGCGGATTGGCCCGGCGCGCGGCCGGCGACTGCATCGGGCGCGAGGGCCTGATCGCCGACATCAGCGCCCAGCGCCAGGCCAGCCAGCGCCTGACAAGGCTGGAGCAGGAGCTGGCGGCCAGCCGCGGCCTGCTCCAGGCCATCGCCGCGGCCATGGCGCCGCATCTGCTGGTGCTGGATGGCGCCGCCCAGGTCCTGATGGTCAACGCGGCCTGGCTGGATTATGAGCTGGCGCGGGGGCGCCCCCGGACCAGCGCCGCGGCCTGGCAAGGCCAGGACTTCCCCGCCCTCCAGGCCGGGGATGGGGACCCGGCCCTGGGGGGCGAAGCCTTCGCCGTCGGGGTGCGGGCGGTCCTGGCGGGGGAGCGCAGCCAGTTCCGTCAGGAGGTCCAGGTCCCACTCGCCTGGGAAACCCACTGGTTCGACCTGGTCGCCACCCGCCTGCCGGGGGATTTTCAGGGCGCCCTGATCGTCCGCCAGGACATCACCGCCCTCAAGCGCGCCGAACTGGCCCTGCTGGAGCAGCGCACCTTCCTCAACAGCATTCTCGACTCCTCCCGTCACCTGGGCATCTTCGCCATCGACCGGGAACACCGCCTGGCCCTCTTCAACCCGGCCGCCGGGACCATCTTCGGCCTGAGCCAGCGGGAGGCCCTCGGCCGACCGCTGGAGGTGCTGCGGACCGCCCTAGGGCTGGACAGCGACCAGTTGCGCCAGATCCTGCAAGCGGTCCATGAGGACCGGGAGTATGTCTTCGAGGCCAGCGACTTCCCGGGTCTGCCCGACCACGTCTTTGAAAACCGCGTCACCCCGGTCCGCGCCCCCAACGGTGACTGGTTGGGCAGTGTCTTCCTCGCCCGCGACATCACCGCCCAGCGGGCCTACACCCAGCGCATGGAGCGGCTCAACGAGGAACTCGAGGAACGGGTCCGCCTCCGCACCCAGGAACTGGAACAGAGCCGGGCGAGCCTGGAAGTGGCCAAAGAGGCGGCGGAACAGGCCAGCCAGGCCAAATCGGTGTTCCTGGCCAACATGAGCCATGAGATCCGCACCCCGATGAACGCCATCATCGGCATGACCGATCTGGTGCTGGAGATGCCCCTCGAGGAGCAGCAGTACAAGCTGCTGCGCTCGGTATCCACGGCGGCCAAGTCGCTGCTGCATATCCTCAACGACATCCTCGACGTCTCCAAGCTCGAGTCTGGCCGGATGGAGCTCGAATCCATCCCCTTCAGCTTGCTGGAGCTCGCCACCGGCATCGGGGAGATGGTCGGGGTCAACGCGACCCGCAAGGGGCTGGACGTCTTCCTGGAACTGGACGACCGGTTGCCGTCCTGCGTCCTGGGTGATCCGACCAAACTGCGCCAGGTGCTGCTCAACCTCCTGGGCAACGCCATCAAGTTCACCCCCCAGGGCAGCGTCACTCTGACCATCAGGCCCGGCACCGACCCGGACGACATCCATTTCCTGGTCAGCGACACCGGCATCGGCATCGCCCCCGAAAACCTGGGCAAGATCTTCGAGCGCTTCTCCCAGGCCGATCAGTCGACAACCCGCAAGTTCGGCGGCACCGGCCTGGGCACCGCCATCTGCCGCGGCATCGTCGAGGAAATGGGCGGGCGGATCTGGGTCGAAAGCCAGGAGGGGGTCGGCAGCCAGTTCCACTTTGTCGTCCCCCTGCCCACCGCGACCGGCATCAACGAGTGCGCGGGCGCGGACGCGGAGCAGGCCAAGGCCGATCGCTGGACCCGGCCGCTCAAGATCCTGCTGGTGGAGGACATCCAGCTCAACCAGGAGCTGGTGGTGCGGCGCATGGCCCAGCGCCATCACCTGGTCACCATCGCCGAAAACGGCCGCGAGGCCCTGGCCCGGCTGGACGAGCAGGCCTTCGATCTGGTGTTGATGGACGCCCACATGCCGGTCATGAACGGCTTCGACGCCATCCGCGCCATCCGGTCCCGTGAAGAGGCGACGGGGGCACATCTGCCCATCATCATGCTCACCGCCAGCGTCCTCGACAGTGACCGGCAACTCTGCCTGGACGCGGGTGCCGATGATTTCGTCGGCAAGCCCATCGATTTCGCCGACCTCTACCAGAAGATCGCCCGGCACTTTCCCTCCTTCCCCCACGCCCCCGTCGGCGCGGAGATCCATGGGGAGCACCTGGCGGGCCTGGGTTTGGAGATGATCGACCTCCAGGCCGGCCTGGCCCTGTGGAACGACCCCCTGGTCTACCGCAAGGCCCTGCTCAAGCTCGGCAAGGACTACGCCAATGTCCATGCCCGCCTCGCCCACCTGCTGGCGACCGGGGCCGACGAGGACGCCCGGCTGCTCCTGCACACCCTCAAGGGGGTCACGGCGAACCTGGGCGTGCGGGAGGTGCCGACGCTGAGCAACGCCATTGAGACCAAGCTCAAGGCCGGGGATCACGCCTGCGCCAGCCTGATGGAGCAACTGGGCGCCAGCCTGGCGCGGCTGGCGCGGGACCTGGAGGTGCTCGACCAGTCCCCGGCGGCCGAGGCGGCCGCCGCGGACGGCGGCGCCAGGGGTGGCCAATGCCTGGATGTCGAGGGCATCACCGGCCTGCTCGACCGCCTCATCCTGGCCCTCGACAAGGCGGAACTGGACGACGAGGTGATCCAGGGGTTGCGGGAGGCCCTCGACCCGGATACCTTCCAGCCGCTGGAGGAACTGTTGGACGGCTTCGACTTCGCCGAGGCCGCCAGCCATGCCCAACGCTTGAGAGCCACCCTCCGAAAAGGCAGTACGGACGATGAATAGCAAGCAAAAGATCCTGATCGTCGACGACGAGCCGGCGAACCTGAATCTGCTCCGGCAAATCCTCAAGAACGACTATGACCTGGCCTTCGCCAAGTCCGGGGCCGATGCCCTGGCCACCCTCCTCAAGCAGAAACCCGATCTGGTGCTCCTGGACGTGATGATGCCGGGCATGGACGGCTATAGCGTCTGCGAGCGGATCAAGGCGGACCCCCGGTGGCGCGATATCCCGGTGATCTTTTGCACCGCCATGACCGAGGAGGTCGACGAGGTCAAGGGCTTCAGCCTGGGGGCGGTGGACTACATCACCAAGCCGGTGCGGGCGACCGTCGCCCTGGCCCGGGTCAGGACCCACCTCGCCCTGAGTGACCAGAACCGCGCCTTCCAGGAGCGGATCGACCTGATCCACGCGGACCTGCTGGAGTCGCGCCTCCATGCCTTGCAGATGCTCGGGCGGGCGGCCGAGTTCAAGGACAACGAGACCGGCTTGCACGTCATCCGCATGTCCCACTTCACCCAACTCCTGGCCCGGGCCAGCGGCTGGAACGAGGAGGAGTGCCGCCTCATGTTCAATGCCGCGCCCATGCACGACATCGGCAAGATCGGCACCCCCGACCAGATCCTGCTCAAGCCCGGGAAGCTGACCGCCGAGGAAATGACGATCATCAAGCAGCACTGCGAGACCGGGGCCCGGATCATCGGCGAACACCAGGGTAAGTCGCGGCTGTTCGAGATGGCCCGCACCATCGCCCTGACCCACCACGAAAGGTGGGATGGCACGGGCTACCCGCGGGGCCTGGCCGGTGAGGAGATCCCCATCGAGGGCCGGATCGCCGCCATCGCCGATGTCTTCGACGCCCTGAACTCACCGCGCCCCTACAAGCAGCCCTGGCCCCTCGAGGACACGGTCGCTTATCTCCGTGACCAGGCCGGCCAGCATTTTGATCCGACCCTGGTCGCGCTCTTTCTGGACCATCTGCCCCAGGCACAGGAAGTGATGCGCCAATGGCAGGACCGCTGAGGCCAAACCAACCGACATGAATGGCAACACCCCCATCATCCTCGCCGTCGACGACAAGGTCGACAACCTGGATATTCTCACCAGTCTCCTCCAGGACTATGACGTGCGGGATGTCACCGACGCCGCCAGCGCCTGGCGGATCCTGGACCATTCCCCCGTCGACCTGATCCTGCTCGACATCATGATGCCGGACATCGATGGCTTCGAACTCTGTCGTCAGTTCCAGGCGGACGAGCGCACCCGGGCCATCCCGGTCATCTTCATCTCCGCCATGAGCGACGAGGCCGCCATCAGTCGCGCCTTCGAGGTCGGCGGCAAGGACTATGTCACCAAGCCCTTTCGCCCCATGGAACTGCTGGCCCGGGTGAAGACCCATCTGGAGCTGAAGTTCCTCATGCAGCGCTTGCATGACCTCGCCTACTTCGACGCCCTGACCGGCATCGCCAACCGCCGGCGCTTCTTTGATCTGGCGACGGCCCTGTTCGAGGCCCCGGGGGACTTGCAGGCGGTCATGCTCGACATCGACCATTTCAAGCAGGTGAACGATCGCCACGGCCACGCGGTGGGCGACCAGGTCCTGCGGCTGGTCGCCGACACCATCGGCGAGCAACTCCCCCCCGAGGCGGTCTTCGGCCGTCTGGGGGGGGAGGAATTCGCCATCCTGTTCCCCAGCGCCGATCCGGATGGCGTCCTGGCGGCCATGGACGGGATCCGTCAGGCGGTGGCTAATCTGGTCATCCCCCTGGAGGAGGGCGCCCTGAGCTGCACCATCAGTTGCGGCCTGGCCTCCCGGACGCCGGATACCCGCAACATCGACGCCCTGCTGCACGACGCCGACCAGGCCCTGTATCAGGCCAAGGGCAGCGGGCGCAATCGGGTCATCTTCCGCCACATCCAACCATGACCCCCGCGCCTGGCGGCAACATATCCGGCGGCGCCACGCCTGGCCGCGTCACGCATGATGGCCCCGGGGCGACCAATCCGGGCGAGGGCCACCTGGACCCGGCGCGGGGACTGGCCCTGATGGGTGGCAACGCGCCACTCTACCAGCGGATTCTGGCAAGTTTCGTGGAGACTTATGCCAACCTGCGCCTGGACCTCGCCAACCCGGAGGATCGCCGCGCCTTGCACAGCCTGAAGGGCTTGAGCGGCAATCTCGGCGCCAGCCGGTTGCAGGAACTGGCGGCGGCGTTGGAAAAGAATGACGACCCGGCCCTCCGCGCCAGCTTCGACCTGGAATTGTCCCTGGTGCTCGACGAAATCCGCGTCCTGCTCGCCCCTGGCAAACCCATGGCCGCGGAGCAGCGGGGGGCGGCCGGGGAGGCCGCGGTGGGGGTGACAGGAGCGGCCGCAGAGTCGCGCCCATGAGTATCCCCGGCGACCAGGACTCCACGCGGGCTGAGATTGCCCGGCTCCAGGAGCACCTGGCGCGACTGACCATCGTCCAGCAACAGCTCATCGAGGCGCGCAATCAGCTCGATCAGGAACTGGAGCGCTTCGCCGGTATCCAGGCCTACAACACCCGGGCGATCGCCATTCCGGACGCGGACCGGTTCGCCGAGGTGACCCTGGAGACGGTGTTGGAGCTGTTCGAGGTGGAGTTCGCCCTGCTCTGGCCCACGGACCCCCAGGGCCAGCCCCGGGAGGCGCCGAGCGCGGTGGTGGGTATCGCCGACCAGGGACTGGGGCAGGGGGCGCTGGAGACCCTGCTGCAATCCGCGCGCTGTCGGGCCGCCTGCGCCGCCCTCTGGTCCGCCGGGGAATTGGCCGACCTGGGCCTGTCGGGCCTGCATCAACTGGCCCTGCGCGCCTGCACGGGCCCCGCGGGCACCCCCCTGGCCCTGCTGATTGCCGGGATCAACGTGGCCAGCGCCGACTTCTACCCCGGATTGGGCGCGGCCCATCGGGAGTCCCTGGCCGTTTTCGCCCAGCAAGTCGGCGCCCTGCTCCAGAACCGCGCCGATCAGGCGGTGATCCTCGACCAGATGGCGCAACTCGGGCGGGAGCAGGCCAGGCTGCGAGGGGCGCTGGAGCAAGCGGAGGCCGCCAACCGGGCCAAGAGCGAGTTTCTGGCCAACATGAGTCACGAAATCCGCACGCCGCTGCACGGCATCATCGGCATGACCCATCTGGCCCTGGGGCTGGCCCAGGACCAGCGGCAACGGGACTATCTGGGCAAGATCGATGGCGCGGCCAATTCCCTCCTGGGGATCCTCAACGATCTGCTGGATTTTTCCCGGATCGAGGCCGGCCGTCTGGTCATCGACAGGACGAGCTTCGACCTGCGCGCGCTGATCGCCAAGGCCCTGCACCTGGTGGAGATCGAGGCCCATCACAAGGGCCTGACCCTGAGCACCCAGATGGAGCCCGGCCTGGAACGCTACTTTTTCGCCGATCCCCGGCGCATCACCCAGGTCCTGGCCAACCTGCTGAACAACGCGGTCAAGTTCACCACCGCCGGGTCCGTCTCCCTCCTTGTCCAGCGGCCCGCCCCCGGGCGTTTGCGCTTCGCGGTGCGGGATACGGGCATCGGCATCAATCCCACCCAGCGGGAAGAGATCTTCGCCCCCTTCACCCAGTTGGATGGTGGGATCAGGCGCCGCCATGGCGGGATCGGGCTGGGCCTGACCATCAGCCGACAACTGGTCGAACTCATGGGCGGGCACATCGAGGTCGAAAGCACCCCGGGTCAGGGTAGCTGTTTCAGCTTCGAGATCGAGGCCCCGCCCGGCCTCCGGGATAAGGAGCAGGTCGCGACGCCGACCGGGACCCCGCCCCCAACCGACCCTGGCCCCAAGGCCGCCGCCAGCCCGGAAACCATCGCCACCTTGTTCAGGGAGTTGCACCATCAGGCCGAGGCCGGCAATTCCCGCAAATGCCGGGAGGCCACCGACCGCCTCGCCGCCCTGGATCTCCCCGCCCCCCAGGCGGCCCTGCTCGCCCAGGCCCAGCGTCTTCTGGAGCAACGCAACTACCTGGAACTGCGAAAGCTACCGCTGGCCAAGCCGAATTGATCCGGCCCTGGAATCATGAGTCCCCGCCAGATGCCCTGTCCAGGGCTATATCAGCGAATGCTCACGAACAATTCCAATTGCGCATCAGCCCGTTAGCATGAACGTCACAGCCAAGTCTTCCATTTTCAGGGGTGTGGCGCGCCCCTCATGACAGTTAGCACCATAAGCGTTGACTGATATACCCGAATTTTGACTTTTCGGAGGGGAGTCAATCATCCGGATCGTCCTGGATCGTCCTTGCGGTTCACCGATAAGAGTATTAGTATTTACTTATCTACTCTTCATCGGAGACAGCCATGCTCACTTGCCAACGCCTCCGGGCGGCGGTGTTACTCTCCGCCTCTCTGCTCATCGTCGGTCTGGTGCTGGAATTCGCCGGCCGCTCCATTGCCTTCCCCGCGCCGGTCATGGCCTTGGCCCTGTTCTCGGGGCTTGCGGCCCTGGCCATTCTGGCCGTGACCTTTGTCACCGCCCTGCTGCCGGGCAGCGCCCGGCGTCTGGCGGAATGCCGCAAGGGGGGCCTGTTACCGGGCTAACAGTTTCTCCGCCGTACCCGGTTCCAGCCCAAACTCCTCCTCGATCATCCGGTTCCAGGCCTCGCGCTTGAAGGTCTCCTGGCTCGGCACCGGGCGATGGACGATATTTTCGTGACAGTCGATGCAGCTCTTGCCTGCGGTCTCCTCCCGGTGGATGGCCGCGGTGTCGGCGCGCTTGCCCTGAATCGCCTCCAGTACATGGCACCGCTGACAGGTCGCCGACCCCGTCTCCCGGAACCACTGGCGGGTGGCGAAGGCGGCCTCCGGCAGGTGCAGGGCGTTGATGACCGGATCATCGTAATCGGCGCCGAAGAGTTGCTTCCACAGGTCCTTGCCACCCTTGATGTGGTCCCAGGTGGCGGCGAAGACGCCCTCGGAGACGTGGCAATCGCCGCACTCGGCGCGGACCCCCGAAACCGGGTTGTAATGGACCGATTTGCGATACTCGTCCTCCATGTAGGTCATGGAGTGGCAACTGGTGCAGAACTCGTTGGTGCTGCTGTAGCGGTCGAACTCCAGCAGGAAGGTCATGAAGGCCATGCCGCCCAGGCCACCGATGACCAGGGCGATCAGGATGGGGCGGGTGATGGGGATGGTGGAGAGGAAACTAGCCATCGCTGCCGGCCTTCGTTCCGTTGCCTTCCTGGCTTTCCCCTGGGATGCCCTCACCGCTGCCTGCCTGACTTGCTTTCGGGCCCTGGTGGGTGCCAAAGCCGAGGATGGCGTTGGCTTGTTCCGGCGCGTCCAGCCAACCGTGACCCGCGTCCTCGGTCAGGTGCCGGTCG
>CALMDH010000176.1:0-3090 GCA_937862735.1 uncultured Gammaproteobacteria bacterium | reverse complement strand
ACAGTCTCCCGCGGTCTCAGTCGGGTTGGGTCTCGCGCAACGCCCCGGTGACTTGCGCGGGACGGCTCCCACTCAGCCTCCTCAGTGCCCCACGGCCTGGCGCTGCTTGAGCTTGACGGCCTTGAGGATGTGGGAGGCGATCTCCTCGATGGACTGGCTGGTGGTGTCCAGGACGCGGACGCCGAGGCGCTGGAACATGACCTGGGCGCGGCGGATGTCGTCCTGGCAGCGCTTGAGGGAGGCGTATTCGCTGCCGGCGCGGCGCTCCGAGCGGATCAGGTGCAGGCGCTGGGCGTCGATCATGAGGCCATAGACCTTCTCCTTGACGTCGTAGATCTCCCGGGGGAGATCTCCCTTCTCGAAGTCTTCCTCGGTGATGGGGTAGTTGGCCGCCATCAGGCCATAGTGCATTGCCAGGTAGATGCAGGTCGGGGTCTTGCCGGAGCGGGAGACACCCAGCAGCACCACGTCGGCGCGATAGAAGTTGTCCGGACGCACGCCGTCGTCGTTGGACATGGCGAAGTTGATGGCATCGATGCGCTTGATATAGGTGGTGGGCTCGGTGATGGCGTGGCTGCGCCCGGATTTGCGGCTGGGCGGCAGGCCAAGTTCCCGGCTCAGCGGTTCCATGAAGACGTCGAACAGTTCCAGAAAATAGCCGTGGCCACTCTGGATGACCTCACGCACCTGTTCATCGAGCATGGTGCTGAAGATGATCGGCCGGGCGCCATCCCGGTCCGCCGCCTCCTGAATGACGTCCAGCAGGGCCCGGGCGCGCTGTTCCGTGTTGATGAAGGGCATGTAGACTCGTTCAAAGTCCACGCCCTCGAACTGGGAGAGCAGGCTGTGGCCCATGGCCTCGGCGGTGATGCCGGTGCTTTCGGAGACAAAGAAGACGGTGCGTTTCATGATCGAACTCAGGTTTACTGCGGGGGTGAGGTTACGGCGGGGGTGAGGCGGAGTTACAGGGGGGCGATGGTACCTGGGCGGGATGGTGCCTGAAGTCGGGCGATCCAGGTCGGGAGGGATCCGGCCGACGGGTTCGAGGCGAAGGTGACATTGTGACTTATATCAATGCGAGGGGGCACCCCTTGGGCAAGAATGTTTAGACTTTGCTTAAACGCTAATAAAGCCTTGGTCCGCGTCTTGATGGGCGCCGACCAGACCCCCGGAGCCGTCCCATGACCCAGATCGCCAATGACCACCAGCTTCGCGACGCCCTCAATGCCCTGAGCCCCGACCAGCAGCGCCTCATGGGCGCCCGCTTCGCCGCGAGCGTCATGCACCTCTGCCTGGATGACCGGGTGCGTCGTGCCGCCACCCTGGCCCTGAGCCCCGACCCCGCCGCCTCCGAACTGGGCGATGCCTTGAAGGCGGCCAAATCCTACGCGGTCAAGACCTATACCGAGTGCGGCAAGGATACCGACTGGCTGAGGCAGGCCGACCATTTCGTCGCCGCCGCCGTCGCCGCGGCCCTGACGCCGCCCGATCAGTTGGCCGCCAAGACCAATCCGGCCTGGAAGGCGGCGGTCCAGGCGCGCATGGCGAAGAACTGCGAGTTGATGGAGCAGGACGAGGGCGAGGAGGAGACCGAGTCCGATCGGCAGTATAAGATCGCCAGTCAGTACCTCTGAAGGTTGGGGGCCGGGGCTAACCATTCAGATCCCCCTCTCCCCAACCCTCCCCCACCGGGGGGGAGAGAGAAAGAGCCTCCCTGGCTTGCGCTAGCCCAGGCCGCCCAGCCGGCTCAGGTGGCCCAGTCAGCCCGGGTGGCCCGGGTGGCCCAGGCGGCTCAGGCGACCCGGGCAGCTCAGGCGACCCGGGCAGCGGGGGATGCGACCATTTACATCCGATTGTGAAATCAGGCCAGCGCGGGGTCATGAGCCGGCGCGGCCTCGGCCGCTAGTATCTGATCGTAGATCTCCCAGGCCGCGGTGGCCTCCTCGGGGGTCACCTTGTTGAGGGCGTAGCCAAGGTGGATGACCACGTGGTCGCCGACGGCGAGCTCTTCGTGCTCGAGCATGAGCAGGTTGGCCTCCCGCTCCACCCCCTTGGCCTCGCAACGGGCGAGGAGGCCGTCGATGGATCGAATCTGCATGGGGATGCCGAGGCACATGGCTGTTTTCTCCGTGGATCAGGTAGCCCTGGATTTCAGGCTGAATATATTAGAACAGCCTAATGGATCAAGGCGGCCGGTGGCAAGCCGCCGGTCCCTCCGCCCGCCTTCTTAACCCCTTGGCCGTTCGTGACCGTTCAGACCCCCTCCCCCGCCAGGGGGGCGGGAGCAAGATCAGCATTTACGTGTGAGGAAAGCCCCGCGTGTTGTCACCGACCCCGATGAACCCCCCACTGCACCCCCTGTCGCGACCCAGTCCGAATGGGCCCGAGTTCCCTGAGACCCCGCCACGCACCCTGATCCTGGGGCTCGGCAACACCCTGATGACTGACGAGGCCCTGGGGGTCATCGTCATCCGCCGCCTGGAGGCGGAGGGCGGGCTCGGCGATGTCGGGCTCCTTGACGGCGGTACCCTCAGCTTTACCCTGGCCGGCCCCATCGCTGACAGCCCGCGGCTCATCGTGGTGGACGCGGCCGTCATGGGCGAGCCCCCGGGGACGGTGCGGGTCTTCGAGGGGGAGGCCATGGACCGCCAGCTCAGTGGTACGGGCAAAAGCGTCCATGAGGTCAGCCTCATGGATCTGATGGACATGGCGCGCATCACGGGCTCCCTGCCCCAACACCGCGCCTTGGTGGGGGTGGAGCCGGCGGTGATCGACTGGGGTGAGGACCTCAGCCCGGCGGTGGCGGCGGCGGTGCCCGAGGTCATGGCCCGCGTCCGCGCCCTGCTGCATACCTGGGACGCGGCGTACTGAGGTCGCGGCCTGGCAAGTCTTTTCCCCGCAGTTTAGCTGAGCCATGTCAATCAAAGATTCCCGGGGGTCTCGTATAATTCGAAATTAATTATTTGTTCATGCGCTAATACGCATCATGTCCGCCCTCGACAGTATCCCCATCGCCGTGGAAGCGCCGCGGCCGGCTCAGGAATGGGGCAATGCCCTGCCGATCCTCCATGAGATCCGTCATGGTCTGGA
>CALMDH010000175.1:0-51967 GCA_937862735.1 uncultured Gammaproteobacteria bacterium | reverse complement strand
CCGTAACTCACTGATCAAATGGAGTTCTATGGGTGTAGGTGACAAAGATGGGCTATGAATACCTGATCGGCCAGTTCGCCGCCGGCTCCGGCAAGAAGGCCGGGGAGTTCTATACCCCGCAAACCTGCTCGACCATCCTGTCGCGCATCGTCGCCCTGGACAGCCAGGAGCCCGCCAACGGCAAGAAGCAGCGCTTGAACTGCGTGCTGGACATCGCCTGTGGCTCCGCCTCCCTGTTGCTGAACGTGCGCCATGAACTGGGTCCCCAGGGCATCGGCATGATCTTCGGGCAGGAGAAGAACATCACCACCTACAACCTGGCGCGCATGAACCTGCTGCTGCATGGGCTGAAGGACACCGAGTTCGAGATCTACCATGGTGACTCCCTGACCAATGACTGGCCGCTGCTCAACGAGATGAACCCGGCCAAAAAGCTCAAATGCGACGCCGTGGTCGCCAATCCGCCCTTCAGCTACCGCTGGGAGCCGACCGAGGCCCTGGGCGAGGACTTCCGCTTCAAGAACCACGGCCTCGCGCCCAAATCCGCCGCCGATTTCGCCTTCGTGCTGAATGGCTTCCACTACCTCAGCGATGAGGGCACGATGGCCATCATCCTGCCCCACGGCGTGCTCTTCCGGGGCGGGGCGGAGGGCCGCATCCGCACGAAGTTGCTGCAAGACGGCCACATCGACACGGTCATCGGCTTGCCGCCCAATCTGTTCTTCTCCACCGGCATCCCGGTCTGCATCCTGGTGCTGAAGAAGTGCAAAAAGCCGGACGATGTGCTCTTCATCAACGCCAGCGAGCACTTCGAGAAAGGGAAGCGGCAAAACTACCTCTTGCCCGCGCACATCGACAAGATCATCGCCACCTACCAGTACCGCACGGAGGAGGAGCGCTACTCCCGGCGCGTCCCGCTGGCGGAGATCGCGCGGAATGACTACAACCTGAACATCTCCCGCTACGTCAGCACGTCCGAGCAGGAAGCGGATATCGACCTAGGCGCCGTCCAGGCGCAACTGGTCCAGATCGACGCGCGGATTGCCGCGGCGGCGGCGAAGCACAACGGGTATCTGCGGGAGCTGGGGTTGCCGCCGATATAACCGCGCGCGGCTTAGCCACGGCTACATGCCCCTCGTCCGCGCAGCCTAGACCCCCATCGGGTCCCTTCGCGCCTCCGGTCACCGCACGGTGTCGCTGCCGCGGGTGTACGATGTGCTGGCGCCGAAAGCCCTGGCGAGCCGGTAAGGGTCGGCGTTTACCAAATCTTTTTCCCCTGAGTCACGCATCATGAGATTACCCATTACCCTCGGTCTTGGTCTCTGTGCCCTCCTGAGCGCGGGCCCAAGCCTGACGGCCCCCCTGAACGTCGAGCTGGCGGCCCTGACCGCCGCCCCCTGGTCCTGGCAGCAGACCCAGATGAACGATGGCGCGCTCTTTCGCCCGGCCAAGCCCGAACAATATCAATTGCGTTTCCTTCCCGATGGCACCCTGGCCATTCAGGCGGACTGCAACCGCGCCCACGCTCAATACCGCCTGGAGGAGAGTCGCCTGCATCTCGAACTCGGGCCAACGACCCTGATGGCCTGTGGCGATGACTCCCTGGGGGACCGCTTTCTGACCCAGTTGGGCGGTGTCAGCCTGGTCTTTGTCCAGGACGGGCAACTCTTCATCGACCTGAAGTTCGACAGCGGTACCATGAAATTCACCCCCATCGAGGCTGGGCTGGGCCAGGCCCTGATCGGTAGTCGCTGGCGGGCGACGGGCTACAACAACGGCCGGGGCGCCCTGGTGAGCCTCGTCGAAGGGACGGAGATCAGCCTCCACTTTGGCGCCGAAGGCCAATTGGAAGGCTCCGCCGGCTGCAACCATTACAGTGCCCCCTTCGCGTTCCAGGGCGAGCGCGTCTCCATCGGACCCGCCAGGAGCACCCGCAAGTTCTGCGCGGAGCCGGATGGCCTGATGGCCCAGGAGGCGGCATTTCTTGAGGCCCTGCCCAGGGCGGTCACTCTAGAGAGGAGCGGCGAGCGGCTGGAGATGCGCATGGCGGATGGGGCCATGGTCGCCACCTGGGCACGGGCGGAATGAGCGCTTATAACGCTTGACCGCCCTGCCGCGGATAGCCTCGCCGCAGAGCATGCCATGATGCGCCATCGCCTTGTCGCCCTTTCCTGGATTAGCGTGAAACACACCAGTGGAGCCTTTCATCGTCTGGGATGCGGCTGGCCCATCATGAAAGTTAGCGTGAAAGTCACAGGAGAGTCTTTCATTATCATAGGGGTGTGGCGCGCCGCCTCATGAGAGTTAGCGTTAAACACTCCAGTGGAGACTTTCATCGTCTGGGGTATGGCTGGCACCCCATGAAAGTGAGCGTCCACCGGGTTGCCGGCACCCTGATGCTGCTCCTCGCCCTCGCCCTCGCCCTCGCCTGGGCTAGTGGCCCCCAGGCGTCGCAGTCCGCCCCGGTGACGGCCGGGGATGCCAACCTGCTCGGCGGCGCACCCCTGGAACGGGCCGAGGTGGCGGCCAGACTCGCCAAGATTGAGGCCGACCCCGCCCTGG
The DNA here is from genome assembly GCA_937862735.1 of uncultured Gammaproteobacteria bacterium. Classification (GTDB taxonomy): domain Bacteria; phylum Pseudomonadota; class Gammaproteobacteria; order Chromatiales; family Chromatiaceae; genus M0108. The sequence goes on along the minus strand of CALMDH010000175.1, from coordinate 49,405 downwards.
CCGCCGCGGATCAGGAGCGCCTCGCGGACGCCTACCGGCAGATCCTGGCGCATCTGGACGCGCTGGCCGAGGCCAAGGCGACCCTGGGCAGTCTGAATGAGCTGCTGGCCGAGGCGCCGGTGCAGACGACCGCCATTCGCGAGCGCCTGGCGGCGGCAGTCACCCCTGCCGAGCCGGCGGTGAAACTGCCCGAAGGGGCCGATCTGGTCACGGTGCAAGGCCTGCTGGCCCAGGAACGGGCGGCGGTCGCCACGGCCCGGGAGCGGTTGCAGGTCCTGGAGCAGGGGTTACGGGACGAGGCGGAGGCCCTGCCGCGCTGGCGACGCGAGCTGGCCAACCTCAACCAACGGGCTCTGGACCTGGACGACGAACTGGCCGGGCTGCGCTCGGCCAGCGGTGCTGGCCTGGAGACGCAGACGCGACGCTGGCTGTTGGAGAGCGAGCGGGAACGCCTGCGGGTCGAGGTCCAGGTGCTCGACCTGAAGCTGGCGGGCGCCGATGTCCGCCGGGCCCTGACCCAGGCGCAGCGGGACGAGGCCCAGGCCGTCCTGAATCGCACCCTGGCCCGCCAGGATTGGCTGCAGGTGGAGGAGGACCGGCTGCGCCGGGCCGAGGCCGCGCGGGTGGTGGCCGATCTGGAGGCCGCCAAGGAAGCGAGCGCCGACGCCCATCCGCGGGTGCGGGAGCTGGCGCGGGTCAATACCGAATTGGCCGAGGCCATCCAGGCCCTCAGCCAGGAAACCGCCAAGGTCCAGGACACCAGTGCCCGGACCACCGCCACCACCAGCACCCTGGCGCAGGACTTTGCCCACGACCGCCAGCGCATTGCCGCGGCGGGGCTCAATCGCGCCATGGGCAGGGTACTGGTGGATCGGCGTGAGCGGCTGCCGGAGGAGGGGGATTTGCGCCGCCAGACGAATGCCAGGGTGGAGGCCGAGGCCGAGTCGACCCTGGTCCTCCTGGGCTGGCGTGAAGAGCTACTGGCGCTGGAGTTCGGCGCCGAGCAGCGCTACGCCGCCGATCTGGCGGCCTTGCCCCCGCCGGAGGCCTTCGCGCTGCGGGCACAGTTGGACGAACAGGCGGGCCGCCGGGAGGAATTGCTGGAACGGGCGATCGAGGCCGGGGAACGGCATCTGCGTGCCCTGGCCGAACTCGATCTCGCGGCCGAGGAACTGGCCACGCTCAGTCATGACTATCGGGTCTTTCTGGCCCAACACCTGCTGTGGATGCGCAGCCATGTGCCGGTCACCCAGCAGAGCTTCGCCGCGCTGCCGACGGTCGTCGGCGAGTTGCTCAGCCCCGCTAACTGGGTTCAGGTAGCACAGACCCTGGGCGCGGGGCTGGCCGGCGGCTGGGCCGGGTGGATTGGGCTGGGCACGATCCTGCTCCTGCTGGCCCTCGACCGGGTACTGCGGCGGCGCTTGCGGGCCACCACCCCCACCCCCACCCCAGCCTCGCCCTGTCCTGGTAGCCATCGCTTCGGCCACACGCTCTGGGCCATCGTCCTGACCCTGCTGCTCGCCATGCCGGCCCCCCTGTTTCTGGCCCTGCTGGGGCTGGTCCTGACCAGCCAGCCGGACACGGCGTCCTTTGCCCATGGGGTGGGGGAGGCGCTGCAGCGCCTCGCGCCGGGATTCTATTACCTGCTGGCGTTGCGGATGATGTGCCTGTCAGGCGGGGTGATCGAACGCCACTTCCGCTGGCGCCATCACAATCGCCGCGGGCTGGCCCGTTATCTGAATATAGCCATCTGGACCTTGGTCCCCCTGGGCTTCATCACCCTGGTGGTGAACGCCCTGGGCGAGGTGGAGGCCGCGACCCTCGGGCGGCTCACTCTGACCGGTCTGACCCTGAGCTTCGCCCTGCTGGTGGCCAGCGCCTTGCATCCGCGGCGTGGCCTGGTGCGGGATGGCCTGGCGGCGGCCCCCGAGGGGCTCGCCAGCCGGACGCGTCATCTCTGGTATCCGCTGGCCGTGGCCGTGTCGCTGGCCCTGGCCGTGCTGACCCTCGCCGGCTTCCAATACACGGCGGGCACCCTGTTTTATCGCTGGCTCGGCCAGTTCTGTCTGCTGCTCGGGCTGGTGCTGGTCCAGCAGTTGATCATGCGTTGGCTGCTGCTGACCCGCCAGCAACTGGCCCTGCGTCAGGCCCGGGGGCCCCGGTCTAGGCCGCGGGGGCAGGGACCGGCCGGCCTACCGGGTGAGGGAGGCGATGACCCGGACCCGGCGGTGGGGAGATCGGAGGAGGACAAGGACGACGAGGCCCTGGACCTGGCGGCACTGGACGGTCAGACCCGCCAACTGGTCAATGCCCTGCTCACCGTCGCCGGCGCCGTAGGCTTTTGGGTGTTATGGTCCGACGTGCTGCCGGCGCTGAACCGGCTGGAGCACGTCACCTTGTGGCACATCAGCTCCACGGTGGACGGGGTGGTGACCACCCTGCCGGTCACCCTGGCGGATCTGGCCGTCCTGATGGTGATTATCGTCGTGGCGGTGATCTCGGTCCGCCACCTGCCGGGCTTGCTGGAAATCCTGCTGTTCCAGAAAACCCGCATCAGCGCCGGCGGGCGCTATACCCTCATCGCCCTGACCGGGTACGGCATCACCGCGGTGGCGGTGGTCTTGGTAGCCGGACGGCTGGGACTCACTTGGCAGCAGGTGCAATGGCTGGTGGCGGCGCTCGGTGTGGGTATCGGTTTCGGCCTGCGGGAGATCGTGGCCAACTTCATCAGCGGCCTGATCCTCCTGTTCGAGCGGCCCGTGCGGGTGGGGGACACCGTGACCATCGGTGCTCAGAGCGGCGTGGTCTCCCGCATCGAGATCCGGGCCACCACCATCCGCACCTGGGATCAGCGCGAACTGCTGGTGCCGAACAATCAGTTGATCACCGGCGAGGTGATCAACTGGACCCTGTCCGATCAGATCAACCGGGGCGAGATCCTGATCAGCATCGCATCCGGCAGCGATACCGAGACGGCCCTGCGCATTCTCCATGAGGTGGTGGCCGCGGACCCGCGCGTGATGACCGACCCGGCGCCGGTGATCACGGTACAGGAGTTCGGTGAGCGCGGCATGGGCCTGATGCTGTGGTTTTTCCTGCCGACCCTCACCAACCGGCTACAGATCCGCGGGGAGCTGATGAGTGCCATCGACGCCCGGTTGCGGGCCGCCGGGATCGCGATCGGTCTACCGCAACGCGAGATCCGGGTGCGGAACGAGGGGGGCGAGCACCTTGCACAGGTCGCTTAAACTGACCACCGGCAGGGCAGCCCCCTGGCGCGCCCTGTTCGTTCTGTTCCGGGCCATCCTCGGCGATTTCACCCGCGGGGGCCTCAGTCTGCGGACCATGAGCCTGGCCTACACCACCCTGCTGTCCGTGGTGCCCTTCCTGGCCGTGACCTTCTCGGTGCTCAAGGGCTTTGGCGCGCACAACAGCATCGAACCCTGGCTGATCGAGTCCCTGGTGCCTCTCGGTGAGCCGGGTGAGGTCATCGGCGCCCAGCTCATCCGCTTCGTGGAAAACACCCAGGTCGCCATGCTGGGGACCTTCGGCATGCTGCTGCTGATCTACACCTCTTTCACCCTGTTGCGGCAGACCGAGGACGGTCTCGACGCCATCTGGCGGGTGGAACGGTCACGCTCCCTGGCGGCGCGCTTTCGCAACTACCTGGCTGGCCTGGTGTTGGTCCCCTTGCTGCTGCTGCTGGCCTCGGGCGTGGCTGGCTGGGTGCTGACCCTGAAGCCGGAGGGGATCCAGGTCAGCCCGGTGCTCGCCGCCTTGCTGGCCCTCAGCGACTGGGTGCCCTCCTTTATGCTCCTGATCGCCGGCTTCACCTTCCTCTACTGGGCCTTGCCCAACAGTCGGGTGCGGTTCCGCCATGCCCTGCTGGGCGGGGTGATCGCCGCCAGTCTCTGGCGGGTGATGGGATGGGGGTTCACAACCTTCATGGCTGGCTCGACCCATCTGACCGCCATCTATTCCGGGTTTGCCATTCCCATGCTCTTTCTGGCCTGGGTCCACTTCGCCTGGCTGATTGTCCTGGCCGGCGCCAGCCTGACCTATCATCTGCAGAATCCGGACACGTTGGACGCGCGGAGGCAAGCGCGGGTATCGGGCTACGGTCGTCAGGCCCACCTGCTGCTGGCGGTGGCCAGCGCCATCGCCCGACGCCACCATGAGGCCGCGCCCCCCTGGGATGGCGTGAGTTTGGCCCAGGCCCTGGATCAACCGGCCAGTGCCGTTCAGGATGCCCTGGACCAGCTCGTGGCGGGGGGCTTCCTCTATGCCCTGGGGGAGGCGCCCCGCCGTTACCTGCCTGCGCGCGCCGCGGAGATCATTCCCGTGCGGGCCCTGCTGGAGCTGGTCTGGGACGATGTGGAGGAGGGTCAGGACACCATCCCGGCGGAGGACCCCATCGGGGACCTGATGCGACGGCTTCAGGCCGCCCAGTCTCAGGCCCTCGCGGGGGTGAGTCTCAAGGACCTGATAGCGGGGGAGGGGCGGCCTTAGCGGTTAGTCGTCGCGTTGCGTCGCGGGTAGGGATGAGTCCCCGCCGAAAAGCTCATCCCGGGCGTGCATCAGCGAAACTCGATAAATTATTTATCATTTACATCAGAATCTTATCAGTGGGAGCGTTCACTGACATACCCGGTCTCCGACTTTTCGGAGAGGAATTGGGGATGAGGGGGCAAGGGCCGGGTCCCAGGCCCCCCGGCCACAAAGCCGACTTCAGAACAGGCGGTTGAGCCCGTTGAGGGCCGCCACCCGGTAGGCCTCCGCCATGGTGGGGTAATTGAAGGTGGTGTTGACGAAATAACGCAGGTTGTTGCCCTCGCCCGGCTGGGACATGATGGCCTGGCCGATGTGGACGATCTCGGAGGCCTGCTCGCCGAAGCAGTGGATGCCGAGGATGGCCAGGGTCTCGCGGTGGAAGAGGATCTTGAGCATGCCGACGGTATGGCCGGTGATCTGCGCCCGGGCCAGGGTGCGGAAATTGGCGTGGGCGACCTCGTAGGGGACCTGGGCGGCGGTCAGTTCCCGTTCCGTCCGGCCCACCGAGCTGATCTCCGGCACCGTGTAGATGCCGGTGGGGACCTCCTGGATGAGGGACCAGTCGCACTCGCCGTCGGCGATGTGGCCGCCGACGAAGCGGCCCTGATCGTAGCCGGCGCTGGCCAGGGCCGGGGGGCCCGCCACGTCGCCGGCGGCGTAGATGTGGGGCAGGGCGGTCTGGTAGCTGCCGTTGATGTCGAGATGGCCGCGGCGGTTGGGGGTCAGGCCCAGGGTTTCCAGACCCAGGTCGGCGGTATTGCCGGTGCGGCCATTGGCCCACAGCAAGAGGTCCGTCTTGAATTTCTTGCCGGACTGGCAGTTCAGAATGACGCCGTCATCCCCGGGCTCCACCGTGGCATAGGTCTCGTTGTGGCGGATGACCACGCCTTGCTGATTCAGGTGATAGCTCAGGGCGTCGGTGATCTCGTCATCCAGATAGGACAGCAACCGGTCGCGGCTGTCGACCAGGTTCACCTTGACGTCGAGATTGGTGAAGATGGAGGCGTACTCGCAGCCGATGACGCCGGCGCCATAGATGGTGATGGAGCGGGGGGTATGGCCCAGGCGCAGGACCGAGTCGCTGTCGAGCACGCGCGGGTGGGTGAAATCCACGTCGGGCGGATGGTAGGGGCGGGAACCGGTGGCGATGACGAAGTGCTCGGCGGCAAAGACCTGCGCTACCCCGTCCGCGCGGGGGACCTGGAGGTGGTGCTCGTCGAGGAAGCGGGCATGACCGAAGATGACCTCGACCCGGTTGCGCTGGTAGTAGCGGTAGCGGGTGCGCACCTGGGCGTCGATGATGGCGTCCGCCGCCTTGAGCAGGTCGGGAAATTCGATCTCCACCTGATCCCGGGTATGATGAAAGAGGGGGTGGCGCCGGTAGTCCGCCAGCATCTGGATGGAGTGACGCAGGGCCTTGCTGGGGATGGTCCCCCAGTGGGTGCAGCCGCCGCCGACCTGATCGTGGGCCTCGATCACCGCCACTTTCTGGCCCGCCTTGCATAGCTTCATCGCGGCCCCTTCCCCCGCCGGGCCGGTGCCGATGACGATGGTGTCGAAGGTTCTTGGCTTCATTCGTTACACTCTCCCCAACAGACTAAAGAATACCCGGCGCCACCTTGCGCCCCGCTCCGGGCTTGATGGTCGCGATATAAACTCCGCGCGGCTCCATTCCCGTTTTGCGGCCCCGCACTTTTGGGACGGAAAACCGGACGCGCTATGTATAGCACCTTTTCGTCCTCGTCGATCCAGCCAGCGCCCCACTAGGAGGTCCCATGTCCCGCGTCACCGTCGTCGGCTCCGGCTTCGCCGCCCTGACCGCCGTCCGCGCCCTTGCCAAGGCGGGCGATGTCCAGATCACCCTGGTCAGTCCCCGGGCGGAATTCCAGTATCTGCCCGGGATCATCTGGATTCCTTCGGGTCTGCGCCGGCCGGAGGACCTGCGCCTGCCCCTTGCCGGCTTTTTCCACCGACTGGGGGTCCAGCACCTGGCCGCCGCGGCCACGGGCCTGAGCGCCGATGGCCGGGTCCTGGAGACCAGTGCCGGCCCGGTGGAGAACGATGGCCTCATCATTGCCTCGGGTGGCCGCTTCCTCAAGAAACTGCCTGGCATCGAGCATGCCATCACCCCCTGTGAAGGCATCGCCGCTGCGGAACTGATCCGCGATCGCCTCCGCGCGCTGCCGGGCGGGACCATCGCCCTGGGGTTTGCCGGCAATCCCCAGGAACCCCAGGCCATGCGCGGCGGGCCCATGTTCGAGTTCCTGTTCGGCATCGACCGCCAGTTGCGCAAGGAAGGCCGCCGGGACCGCTTCAAGCTTATCTTCTTCAGCCCCGCGGACAAGCCCGGCAACCGGCTGGGGCCCAAGGCGGTCGCGGGTCTGATGGCGGAGATGCGCAAGCGGGATATCGCGACCCATCTCGGCCATAAACTCAAGGGGTTCAGCGCGACCGGGGTCAGCACCGAAGGGGGCGACTTTCCCGCCGATCTCATCCTCTTCATGCCTGGCATGACCGGAGATGCCTGGTTTGACCAGACCCGCCTGCCCCGTTCACCGGGCGGGCTCATCCAGGCCGATGCCCAGTGTCGGGTCAGCGGGCTGGAACGGGTCTACGTCGCCGGTGACTCCGGCAGCTATCCGGGTCCGGACTGGATGCCCAAGCAGGCCCACATGGCCGATGTTCAGGCCCGGACGGCCGTCAAGAATCTGCTGGCGGAATTGAACGGTCAGCCTCCTCGGGAGACCTTTAAGGTCGAGTTGATTTGCATCGTCGATGCCAATGATCGGGGGATGCTGGTGGCCCGGACGGAACGGCACAACCTGCTCTTACCCTCCAGCCCCGTGTTTCACTGGCTCAAGCGCGCCTTCGAGTGGTGGTACCTGCGGCCCTATCGGTGACCCGGCCCTGGCCTATTCCTTCTGACGGGGATGGCCGGGGCGCGGGGCGTGACCTGACCTGAAACAGGACCTGACCAATGAAAAAGCCGCCAGGGGGGCTGGCGGCTTCAGGTCAGGTCCAGACGCGGATCGCTGATGGCGGCGTTGTTATTCCCGGGGCACCCGGTATCGGTATCCGACCCGGAAAAACTGCGCAGGGCCGGGCGCTGGGGATGATTGAGGGGGCAGGCTGGCCTCGGGACCTGGTACCGTGGGGGCTGGCGGATGGTCAGCCTCAATAACGACGAGCGCCACCGCCGCCGCCGCTGCGCGGGGGACGGTCAGCCCGGGGCTTGGCCTGGTTGACGCGCATGTTGCGTCCCTTGAGGGGGGTCTCGTTGAGGGCCTTGATGGCCGCGTCCGCTTCCGCGTTATTGGGCATCTCCACGAAGCCAAAGCCCTTGGATTGTCCGGAGAACTTGTCGGTAATCAGACTGACGCTGGAGATCTCACCGAAAGCGCCAAAGGCATTGCGCAATTCATCCTCGGTCACACCGTATGAAAGGTTGCCCACGTAAATATTCATGTTTCTTCTATCTCAATGGATCGTGTGTATTGGTCAAGGGAAAACGGTCGAATAATCAATACACAACTTAATCGACGGCGGCTCGGCCCCGAGGCCGGGCAGGGGAGAGGGGGGCGGGAAGCAGGTTAATCACGCCGCGAGACATGAACGGCCGTCCTGCCGACAGGAGGGCTCACCCCGACCGCGCGCGGGGGTGGAAGGGCGGACAGGGTTGGCAGTGTGATCCATCCGCGGACGGCCGGGAGGCGGGATGTCAGAACCTGTGAACAAGGAAAGTCTGCCGGAGGAGAGGGAGCACAGACCACAAGGGCGAAAATGGGCATGAAGTTTACCCCGGCGGGAAGTTTTGTAAAGCAAAACTTCGGGGTTCCTTGGGGGCTGAGTCGCTCCCGGTCGATGCCGGGAGAGCGGCGGCAATCCGTTGCCCATGAATTTATCTATTATGGTATACATTGGCTGAATCGACTCGTGACCTGGTGCCCTTCCAACCGGAAGGGCTTGCTATTGGCGTGGACCGGGTGGCGGGTCGGTGAGGGAGCAAGCGTCCGTCAGAGGCGCGCGCCTGGCTAGGCATAAGCTGAGGAGTTTCACCACCATGAGTGCCTTGATCGAGCAGTTCCGCGCCTCGAGCGCCCTCTATGGAGGCAACGCGGCCTTCATCGAGGATCTTTATGAACGCTATCTCGTCGATCCCGAGAGCGTCGAGCTGACGTGGCGTCAGCGTTTCGATCTCATGCGCGGGGCGGCGGCCAACGACATCCCCCACGGCCCGGTCCAGGAGAATTTCCGCCGCCTGGCCCGGGAGAGCCATCTCCGCCCCCTGGTCCGGCGCTCCGATCACCTGGAGCCGGCGGCGGCGGAGAAGCAGGCCGCGGTCCTGCGCTTGATCAATGCCTATCGCTATCGCGGTCATCAGGCCGCCGATATCGATCCCATCCATCTGCGCGACCGGCCACCGGTGCCGGACCTGGACCCGGCCTTTTACCAGTTGACTGAGACCGATCTGGAGCAGACCTTCCACACCGGGTCCCTCTATGCCCCCGACCGCATGCGGCTCCGTGACATCGTGGCCCTGCTGAAGGAGATCTATTGCGGTGCCATCGGTTCCGAATACATGCATATCACCAGCGTCGAGCAGAAGCGCTGGATCCAGAAGCGCCTGGAGGGTTATCGCGCCAAGCCGGAACTGGAGGCCGCGGATCGCCGCTGGCTGCTGACCCTGCTCACCGCCGCGGAGGGGATGGAGCGCTATCTCCACGCCCGCTACGTCGGCCAGAAGCGCTTCTCCCTGGAGGGCGGCGAGGCCCTGATCCCCCTGGTGGACGAACTGGCCCAGCGTGCCGGGCGCAAGGGCATCAAGGAGATCGTCATCGGCATGGCCCACCGCGGTCGCCTCAATGTCCTGATCAATATCCTCGGCAAGCCCCCCACCACCCTCTTCGACGAGTTCGAGGGGCGGGTACCGGAGGCCGGCCTCAAGGCCGGCGACGTCAAGTACCACATGGGCTTCTCCTCGGACATCCAGACCCCCGGCGGCAACCTCCACGTGGTGCTGGGCTTCAATCCCTCCCACCTGGAGATCGTCAACCCGGTGATCGAGGGCTCGGTGCGTGCCCGCCAGCGTCGGCGCCGCGACCACACCGGCGATCAGGTGCTGCCCTTCCTCATCCATGGCGACGCCGCCTTCGGTGGTCAGGGCGTGGTCCCGGAGACCCTGCAGCTCTCCCAGACCCGCAGCTATGGCACCGGCGGCACCTTCCATGTCGTCATCAACAACCAGATCGGCTTCACCACCAGCCATCCCCTGGACCTGCGCTCCACGCCCTATTGCACGGACGTGGCCAAGATGGTCGAGGCCCCGGTCTTCCATGTGAACGGCGACGATCCCGAGGCGGTGATCTTCGTCACCCGCATGGCCCTGGACTTCCGCAACCAGTTCCACAAGGACGTCGTCATCGACCTCATCTGCTACCGCCGCCTGGGGCACAACGAGGCGGACGAGCCCGCCGTGACCCAGCCGATGATGTATCGGAAGATCCGCGCCCATCCCACCTCCCGCGAGGTCTACGCCGAGCGGTTGATCGCCCAGGGTATCGTCACCAGGGAAGAGGCCGATGGCATGGTGGAGAAGTACCGCGCCGCCATCGAACAGGGGGTGGCCATCGCCCGCCCCGTCGTGCGCGGCCTGGAAAACCCCTATCGCGCCTCCTGGCGCGCCTATGCCGGCAAGGACTGGGATCAGGACGTCGCCACGGGCATCCCAAGGGAGCAAATCCAGGACCTGGCCAAACGCCTGCTGGTGGTTCCGGAGGGTTTCGAACTCCACCCCCGGGTGAGCAAGATCTGGAACGAGCGGCGCAAGATGGCCAAGGGCGATCTGCTCGCCGACTGGGGCTTCTGTGAAAATCTCGCCTATGCCAGCCTGCTGGACGCCGGCTATGGCGTGCGCCTCTCGGGCCAGGACTGCGGCCGGGGCACCTTCTTCCATCGCCACGCCAAGATCCATGACCAGGCCAGCGGCGAGAGCTATACCCCCCTGCAGCACCTGAGCGAACACCAGGCGCCCTTCATCGCCATCGACTCGGTCCTGTCCGAGGAGGCGGTCCTGGCCTACGAGTATGGCTACGCCAGCACCGAGCCCAACGAGCTGACCCTGTGGGAGGCCCAGTTCGGCGACTTCGCCAATGGCGCCCAGGTGGTCATCGACCAGTTCATCACCTCCGCCGGCACCAAGTGGAACCTGGAGTGTGGCCTGGTGATGCTGTTGCCCCATGGCCTGGAGGGGCAGGGTTCCGAGCACTCCTCCGCCCGGCTGGAGCGTTATCTGCAACTCTGCGCCGAGGACAATGTCCAGGTGTGCGTCCCCAGCACCCCGGCCCAGATGTTCCATCTGCTGCGGCGCCAGATGCTGCGCAACTACCGGCGACCCCTGATCGTCATGACGCCCAAGAGCCTGCTGCGCCATCGGCTGGCGACCTCCAGCCTGGACGAGTTGGAGAGCGGGCGCTTCCAGCCGGTGATCGGCGAGACCGACAACCTGGACCCCCAGGCGATCAAGCGCGTCATCCTGTGCAGTGGCAAGGTCTATTTCGACCTGCTGGAGGCCCGTCGTGGTCGGGGGCTCACGGATGTCGCCATCCTGCGCCTCGAGCAACTCTATCCCTGGCCCAAGGCCCACTTTGAGGCCGCCCTGGCCCCCTACACCGCCGCCACCGAAATCATCTGGTGTCAGGATGAACACAAGAACCAGGGCGCCTGGGACCAGATCAAGCACCGTTTCCACCGCCTCCTGGCGGATAACCGGCGGGTTGGCTACGTGGGTCGCGCCCCCTCCGCGGCCCCGGCCTGCGGCCACCGCCATGTCCACGTCGAGCAACAGGAGCGCCTCATCGATGAGGCCCTCTCTGGCCAGATCAACGAAAAACAAAATCCCAGGATCCCGCTATGACCACCACCACCGAAGTCCTCGTTCCCGCCCTCCCGGAGTCCGTCGCCGATGCCACCGTGCTGACCTGGCACAAGAAGCCGGGCGATCCGGTCAAGAAAGATGAGAACCTGGTCGATCTGGAGACGGACAAGGTCGTCCTGGAGGTGCCGGCACCCGCCGATGGCCAGTTGATCGAGGTCCTGGTCGGGGAAGGGGCGACGGTCACCGCCGCCACCGTCCTCGCCCGGATCGGCGCCGCCGGCGCTGCGCCCGCCGCTCCGCCTTCGGCCCCGGCCACGGGAGGCCCCGCCCCCAGCCAGCCCACCCCGGCCGGTGAGGCCGTGCTGGCCCCGGCGGCCCGGCGCCTGGTGAAGGAATTGGACCTCAATCCCGCCGAGATCGCCGGCAGTGGCAAGGGCGGGCGCATCCACAAGGCCGACGTGGTCGCCCACCTGGATCAGCGCGAGGCCAGCGCCCCCGTCGTCGACGCCGAGACCGCCGCCCGGTCCCTGGCCACCCAGGCCCCGGCCCTGGGAGGGGAGGCCGGCCGTCCCGAGCAGCGCGTGGCGATGACCCGGCTGCGCGCCCGGGTCGCCGAGCGTCTGGTGCAGGCCCAACAGACCGCCGCCATCCTCACCACCTTCAACGAGGTGGACATGCAGCCGATCATGGACCTGCGCAACAAGTACAAGGAACCCTTCGAGAAGGTCCACACCGTGCGCATGGGCTTCATGTCCTTCTTCGTCAAGGCGGCGGTGGAGGCCCTGCGTCGCTTCCCGATCATGAACGCCTCGGTGGATGGCAGCGACATCATCTACCACGGCTACTACGACATTGGCATCGCCGTCAGCAGCCCCCGGGGCCTGGTGGTGCCCATCCTGCGCAACTGCGACCGGCTCAGCATGGCCGATATCGAGCAGGGTATCGCCGAGTTTGGCCGCAAGGCCAAGGAGGGCTCATTGAGCTTCGAGGATCTCACCGGCGGCACCTTCTCCATCACCAACGGTGGCGTCTTCGGCTCCCTGCTGTCGACGCCCATCCTCAATCCGCCCCAGAGCGCCATCCTCGGCATGCACAAGATCCAGGAGCGGCCCATGGTGGTGAAGGGTCAGATCGTCGCCCGGCCCATGATGTACCTGGCCCTGTCCTACGACCATCGCATCATCGACGGGCGGGACGCCGTGCAGTTCCTGGTCACCATCAAGGATATGGTGGAAGACCCGTCACGACTCCTGCTCGGCGTCTGAGTCTCACCCCCCCTTGCGCACCGAGTCTATGCCCTTGTGGGGGATGAAGAGCCCGCAGCCCAGGGTCCGGTGAGGACCCAGGCCCTGGCGCTGGAGGCGAAGGGATTCCTCCGGCGCCAGGTCGGCGAGCAGCAGGCTGCGGCTTTCCAGGCCGACCTCCGGGGTGGCCAGGGTCAGGGACTTGCCGCACAGGGCCTTGCGCAGCCGGATATCCAGGCCGCCCAGGTCGCTAGCGACTCGGGCGAGAAAGTCCCCCTCGCCCTCGCCGGGAAGGCAGACCAGGTAGCGGGCGAGGAGGGTGGTCTCCTTGCTCAGGGGCCGGGGTTTGGCCTCGCCCAGGGTGAGCGGGCAGCCCGCCAGGTCCAGGGTGGCGCCACGCAGGGCGGCGACCAGTGCTTCTAGCCGCTCACTGGGCACCCGCAGGGCCAGCTTGGTGCGGCGCGAGAGCATGAGGTGGCTGAGGGTGCCATGGGCGGGCCGCTCCCAGCCGTTCTGGGAGCCGGCGACATGGATGCTGTGGATGCCCAGCCGCGGCTCGTCCGCGAACCAGGGCAGGCGTCCGGCGATGGCTTGCATCAGGACGTAGGCATGATCCACCGGCAGACGCTTACCCTCCAGGCTGAAGAGCACGTCGACGACGTCGGTTGGGATCTCGACCAGTTGCTCGGCGGGGTCCTCCTGCCAGAAGAGGTTGGGGGTGGCGAGGTTCATGGTGACGCGGCCCTCAGTTGACGGGCAGGCGGGCGCGCAGGGCCTCGCGGTCGAACCACCAGTCGTCCTGGACCAGGACGTCGACCACGTTGCGCAGCCGCACCAGGAATTTGTCCGGCTCCTTGAGCTCCAGCTTCTCCATCCAGTAGTCGAAGGCCTCCTGACTGTCCACCCGACCATGGCGCCGGGCCACCTGGCCGAGGATCTGACTGGCGAAGAACATCAGGTTGTCGCGCTGGGCGCCCTGGGCCCGCAGGTCGGCGATGAACAGGGCGGTGGTGGCGGCGACGGCGGCCCCGTCGGCGTCGTCCGGGGTCTCGTCGACGATGTGGGTGAGGAGCTCCACGGACAGGTCGGGATCGATGGGGTAGGTAACCGCCAGCCAGATACCCTGGCCCAGGGCGGCGAGGGATTGGGGCTGATCGGCCTGGAACAGGACGTCGCAGGCGTCGGCGGCGGATTCGAAGTCCTCGTGGGCGATGAAGACGTCCAGCACCTCCCGGGCCAGGGGCCAGGCCTCGGCGCCCCGCTCCAGACCCACCAGGGCGCGGGCCATCTGCAGCCGGACGTCGGCGATCTCGGTGGGGCTGGCGGGGTGGCGCAGCAGATCCGTCAGCCGCTCCCGCAGGGCATCGAGGTGGGCCTCGATGGCCGCCTCCTCGGCGGCCCGGTTGAGGACGGAGTCGGCGGCCGTGTCCGTCAGGCGCTGGTGATCGAGATTGAATGACATGAGATCCATGGGCATGGTCCGGGGGTACCTGTCAGGCTAGCGGATGCGGCCGCTGAAGACGGCCTCGAGGCGATCCTCCCAGTTCTCCGGCGTGTCCGGATAGGGGGGTTTGAGGTCGATGCGGAAGAAGCGCTCGCCACCGCGGGCGATGTCCTGAATGATCGGGGTGAGTTCCTCGAAGGACTCGATCTCCTTATGCGCTACCAGAATATCGCTAAGTTTCAACATGGCTTCGATTTACCGCGGGGATGAGGTGAATTGATGGCAATATGCCGTCAGCGGCGATGAATGCAACCGCGGCCGGCGGCGGGGCGAGGCGGATAGCGGATGAGCGGGCCTCCAGGGGAACCAGGATCAGTCAGGGGCCTCGTAAAGCCGAGGTTTATAAGTATTAGTTTATATTAGAGAGCGTTGACTGAGCTGGGCTGTTGACGTAACATCTTTGAATAATTCATTTTCCTCGGGGCTGAGATCAGGCGGCATCAGGGTGGGGCGGCGGTCCGGGCCAGGTTTGGAGCCGGTAAGAGGGGCCTTATCCCAAAGTGGATAGGCGATCTCTACCCCATCTCCCCGTCGGTGGAATAGCCCAGTCCAGAGGTCAGCGTTATAGTGAGCAGCGATCATCCTTGTCCCGTGCGGACAAGGATCAGGAGCGAATCAGGCGCGGTTCCGGCGTCGCCAGCGACAAAATTGAGGGGGTCCCGCGGATCTTTCAAGACGCGGGGTCCTGGACCAGGGCTACCACAGCTTTCCGCTTAAAGAAAGACAGGAGAGACAGCGCAATGGCTATCGACAAGCACCAAACTCCGATGCTCGACCAGCTGGAGACCGGCCCCTGGCCGAGCTTCATTTCCGGCATCAAGCGACTCCGCGACGAGCATCCGGAAGAGCGCATCAACGCCGTCACCAACGACCTGCTCGGTCAACTCGAGCACTCCTACGAAACCCGCAAGGGTTACTGGAAGGGCGGCACCGTCTCCGTCTACGGCTATGGTGGTGGCATCATCCCCCGCTTTTCCGAGGTCGGTAAGGCCTTCCCCAAGTCCAAGGAATTCCACACCCTGCGCGTTCAGCCCCCGGCGGGCAACCACTACAGCACCGCCATGCTGCGCCAGCTCGCCGACAGTTGGGAGAAGTACGGTTCCGGTCTGGTGACCTTCCACGGTCAGACCGGCAACATCATGTTCATCGGTACGGACACCCAGAATACCCAGCACTTCTTCGACGAGATCAACGAGTACGGCTGGGACCTGGGCGGCGCCGGCCCCTGCGTGCGCACCGCCATGTCCTGCGTCGGCGCGGCCCGCTGCGAGATGTCCTGCGTCAACGAGCTCAAGGCCCACCGCCTGCTGGTCAACAACTTCGTCGACGACGTCCATCGCCCGGCCCTGCCCTACAAATTCAAGTTCAAGGTCTCCGGCTGCGGCAATGACTGCCAGAACGCCATCGAGCGCGCCGACTTCGCCGTCATCGGTACCTGGCGCGACGACATGAAGGTCGACCAGGCCGAGGTCAAGGCCTACATCGCCGAGAAGGGCCGCCAGTACTACATCGACAACGTCATCACCCGGTGCCCGACCCAGGCCCTGTCCCTGAACGACGACGACACCCTGGCGGTGAACAACCGCGACTGCGTGCGTTGCATGCATTGCCTGAACGTCATGCCCAAGGCCCTGCACCCCGGTGACGACAAGGGCGTCACCATCCTGATCGGCGGCAAGCGCACCCTCAAGATCGGCGACCTGATGGGCACCGTCCTGGTCCCCTTCAAGAAGCTGGAGACCGAGGAGGACTGGGAGTCCATGGTCGAACTGGCCAGCACCATCATCGACTTCTGGGCCGAAAACGGCCTGGAGCACGAGCGCTGCGGTGAGATGATCGAGCGCATCGGCCTGGCCAACTTCCTCGAAGGCATTGGCGTCGATCCCGATCCCAACATGCTCAGCCACCCGCGCCAAAGCTCCTACATCCGCATGGATGGCTGGGACGAGGCCGCCGAGGCCTGGTTCGAGCGCCGCGCCGAGGCCGGCTAACTCACCCCTCGCGTGGCGACGGCCCCTCAAGCCGGGCCGTCGCCACGTCCCGGACAGCATTAAAGACCTACTAGCATTCTTGGAGGAAAGGCGATGGCAGACATGCGCGAGCCGATCGAAACCGGGTGTCCCGATCCCTGGCAATACATGCATCCCGTGATGCGCAAGAACTTCGGCATGTGGAAATACCACGAGCATCCACGCCCCGGCGTCCTGCGTCACGTCGCCTATAGTGGCGACGAGATCTGGACCGTCAAGGTCGGCACCCAGCGTATCCTCGACGTCTTCACCCTGCGCAAGCTGTGCGAGATCGGCGAGCAGTTCGGCGATGGCTTCGTCCACTTCACCCTGCGCTCCAACCTGGAGTACATGGTCGCCGACGCCGCCAAGGTCGAGCCCCTGATCAAGGCCGTCGAGGACGCCGGTTTCATCGTCGGTGGCACCCAGAACTCGGTGACCATGATCTCCCACACCCAGGGCTGGCTGCACTGCGACATTCCCGGCACCGACGCCTCCGGCGTGGTCAAGTCGATGATGGACGAGCTCATCGACGAGTTCAGAAACACCAACATGCCCAACCGGGTGCATATCACCACCTCCTGCTGCCAGATCAACTGCGGCGGCCAGGGTGATATCGCAATCAACGTCCAGCACACCAAGCCGCCCAAGATCAACCATGATCTGGTGGCTAATGTCTGCGAGCGCCCCTCCGTCGTCGCCCGCTGCCCGGTGGCCGCCATTCGGCCCGCCATCGTCAATGGCAAGCCCTCCCTGGAGGTCGACGAGCGCAAGTGCATCTGCTGCGGCGCCTGCTACCCACCCTGCCCCCCCATGCAGATCAACGACGCCGAGCACACCAAGCTGGCGATCTGGGTCGGCGGCAACCACTCCAACGCCCGTGGGAAGCCCACCTTCCAGAAGCTGGTCGCCGCCGGCATCCCCAACAACCCGCCGCGCTGGCCGGAGGCCACCGCCATCGTCAAGCGCATCCTCAAGGCCTACAAGGAAGGTGCCCGCGACTGGGAGCGCGTGAACGAGTGGATCGAGCGCATCGGCTGGCCGCGCTTCTTTGAAGAGGTCGAGCTGCCCTTCACCAAGTATCACATCGATACCTGGCGCGGTGCCCGGGCCAGCTTCAACGCCTCCAACTACATCCGCTTCTAAGGGACCGGCGCCCCGGGCTCGCCCCCGGGGACGCCACACCTTGCTTGAGGTTGCAATGAAGTTCGCTATTCAGATCAACGAAGGCCCCTATCAGCATCAGGCCTCCGATACCGCCTACTTCTTCACCAAGACGGCGCTGGAGAAGGGCCATGAGGTCTTTCGCGTCTTCTTCTATCACGACGGGGTCAACAACTCGACGCGCCTGACCACGCCGCCCCAGGACGATCGTCACGTCGTCAACCGCTGGGCCGACCTGGCCGAGAAGTATGACCTCGACATGGTGGTCTGCGTGGCCGCCGCCCAGCGCCGCGGCATCGTCGACGAGGGTGAGGCCCAGCGCAACGGCAAGGACGCGTCCAACATTCATCCCAGGTTCCGCATCTCGGGCCTCGGGCAACTGGTCGAGGCCGCCATCCAGTCGGATCGCCTCGTCGTCTTCGGCGACTAACAGGAGTCAGCGTCATGTCCGAAGTCGTCAAGAAATTCATGTACCTGAACCGGAAGGCCCCCTACGGCACCATCTATGCCTGGGAGTCCCTGGAAGTGGTGTTGATCGGCGCGGCCTTCGATCAGGAGGTCAGTCTCATGTTCGTCGATGACGGTGTCTACCAACTGGTCAAGGGCCAGGACACCACCGGCATCGGCATGAAGAACTTCTCGCCCACCTACCGCACCCTGGGCGACTATGAAGTCAAGACCATCTACGTGGACGCGGATTCCCTGGCGGCCCGCGGCCTGACCCAGGATGACCTGGTCGCGATCGCCTACGAAGATATGGATACCGAGGAAGAGATCGAGAACATCGTCGAGGTGGTGGATGCCGCCCGCGTCACCGAGCTCATGGATGAGGCCGACGTGGTCTTCAGCTTCTAAGGAGGGTAACCATGAGCATCCTGCACACCGTCAACAAAACCCCCTTCGAGCGCAACTCGCTGGAATCCTGCCTCAAATACGCGTCCCCGGGCGCGGCCGTGCTCCTAATCGAGGATGGCGTCTATGCGGCCCTGGTGGGTTCGAGCGCCGAGTCCCTGGTCAAGTCGGGCCTCGGCAAGGTGTCGGTCTACGTACTCGGCCCGGACCTCAAGGCCCGCGGTTTCCGCGAGGATCGTCTGATCGAAGGTATTCAGGTCGTGGACTACGCCGGTTTCGTGGATCTCACCACGGAACACGACAAGGTCCAGGCCTGGCTGTAAGCCCCGTTTAACTTTCACACTGATCGAGGAGATCACCAACATGCCCATCGTAGTCGACGGCAAGACCTTTGAAACCGACGAAGAAGGCTATCTGGCCAACATCAATGACTGGGTGCCCGGCGTCGCCAGCGTCATGGCCAAGGAAGACGACCTGGAACTGACCGAGGAGCACTGGGACATCATCAACTTCCTGCGCGAATACTACGAAGAGTATCAGATCGCTCCCGCCGTCCGCGTCCTGACCAAGGCCGTGGGCAAGAAGCTGGGTAAGGACAAGGGCAACAGCAAGTACCTCTATGGCCTCTTCCCCTACGGCCCGGCCAAGCAGGCCTGCCGTTACGCGGGCCTGCCCAAGCCGACCGGTTGCGTCTGATCCCAGTCAGCATGCGCGACCCACGGGTCGCGGTGGCCGCGTAGCGCGGATCCGGTGATAGTAAAACGGATCCGCCTCGCCCCGGCTTGACAACGAGGGCGAGCGGCAAACAAGGCGGGGCCCTGGCTGTCCCGGCCGATCATCGGATCCATTGAAGGTAGCGGAGCATGTCATTCCTGACCGTTGTGTATGCCTCGTTGTTCTATCTTGCCGCCCTGATTCTCCTGGTCGGCCTGGTGAACAAGATTGCGCAATACGCGCGTACCCCCGCGCCCCTCAAGATCCCGACCACGCCGGCCCCGGTGACCAAGGGGGGCGTCGCCTTCCGTCTCTTTCGGGAGGTGGTGCTCTTCGAAAGCCTCTTCAAGGGTAACAAGTGGACCTGGCTCTTTGGCTGGATCTTCCACTTCGGCCTGTTCCTGGTCACCCTGCGCCACCTGCGCTATTTCATGGATCCGGTCTGGCTGCCCATCGAACTCGTTCAACCCTTTGGCATCTACGGCGGCATGGCCATGGTCGTGGGCCTCGCCGGCCTCTGGGGGCGGCGTTTCCTGGTCGATCGGGTCCGCTACATCACCGGACCCTCGGATCACCTGATCCTTGCCCTCCTGATCGGCATTGGTCTTACGGGACTGGGCATGACCTTCGTCGTCCACGTCGACGTCGTCTCGGTCAAGCAATTCTTCCTCGGGCTCATGAGCTTCCATATACAGCCCTTGCCCGCGGACCCTCTGCTCCTGCTGCACCTGCTGCTGGTGGCCATCCTCATGATCGTCTTCCCTTACAGCAAGTTGTTGCATGCCCCGGGACTCTTCTTCAGCCCGACGCGCAATCAGGTGGACAACCCGCGTGAAGAGCGGCACCTGTCACCCTGGGCCCGGCGGCTCGAACAATAAAGCGCGGTCTGGCAATCCGGCGCGCGACGCGACCACCGGACCCCGGCACGATAAGACAAGCTTTGCGGACGAGGTTGAATCATGGCAAAGGCTAACCTGGAGGTTCCCGAGCTCCAACCCTACCTGGAGATTCCGGAGGTCACCCCTGGGCTCATGGCCCACTCCCGGCCCTTCGTCGCCAAACCCGAACATCAGGAGCCCTTGGGCTTCCCCGGCGCACTGGTGGACGACTGGCAGAACAAGGCCATCGCCAAATTTGGCGATCTGCTCAGTCGCTACCGGTCCCTGCAGGTCTACATGGACGCCTGCGTCAAGTGTGGTTCCTGCACCGACAAGTGCCACTATTACATCGGCACCAAGGACCCCAAGAACATGCCGGTGGGCCGTCAGGACCTGATGCGCAAGGTCTATCGGCGTTATTTCACCCTGGCCGGCAAGTGGTTCCCCAAGCTGGTAGGCGCCGAGGATCTGACCCAGGAGGTGCTGGACGACTGGTACAGCTACTTCCACCAGTGCTCCCAGTGCCGCCGTTGCTCGGTCTTCTGCCCCTACGGCATCGATACCGCCGAGATCTCCATGGCCGCCCGCGAGATCATGGACCACATCGGCGTTGGCCAGAAGTACTGCAACGAGATCATCGGCAAGGTCTACAAGATCGGCAACAACCTCGGACTGCCGGGTCCGGCCCTCAGGGATACCCTTGAGGGTCTGGAAGAGGATGTCTACGACGATACCGGCGTCAAGGTGCGCTACCCCATCGACAAGGTTGGCGCCGAGATCCTGCTGGTCACGCCCTCGGCGGACTTCTTCGCCGAACCCCATGTCGACGGGCTGGTAGGCTACGGCAAGGTCTTCCACGAGGCCGGGGTCTCCTGGACCCTGAGCACTCACGCCTCCGAGGCGGCCAATTTCGGCATGTTCATCGGCTCCTACGAGAACATGCGGCGGGTCTCCCAGCGCATCCGCGAAGCCGCGATCCAGCTCAAGGTCAAGCGCATCGTCTTCGGCGAGTGCGGCCATGCCTGGCGCGTCGCCTACAGCTTCCTCAACACCCTGGCCGGCCCCTGGGACTTCCTCGATCCCCGCTATCCGGTACCCCAGCACATTTGCGAGTTCACCCATGACCTCATCCAACAGGGTAAGCTGAACTTCGACAAGACCCAGAACGACGACATGGTGCTGACCTACCACGACTCCTGCAACGTGGCCCGCGCCAGCCGCATGGGCCCGACCCCGGGTGGTCAGTTCGATATCCCGCGCGCCGTCATCAAGGCGGTGTGCAACCATTTCCATGACATGGACGAGGACACCATCCGCGAGCGCACCTTCTGCTGCGGTGGTGGTGGCGGTCTCCTCACCGATGACCTCATGGAGTTGCGGGTCAAGGGGGCCCTGCCGCGCATGACGGCGCTCAACAACGTTATGCAGGAAAAGGGCGTCACCCACATGGCCGCCATCTGCGCCATCTGCAAGAGCCAGTTCACCAAGGTTCTGCCTTACTACGGCATGGAGATGGAGCAGATCGTCAGCGTGCACCAACTGGTGTCCAATGCCATCGTCCTGACCCCCGGGGACGACGATGACCTGGACGACGAAGACGAGGAGGATGACGACGAGTCCGCGGACGACGAGGACTGAGCGCGCATCCATTGCCGCCGGCGCGCCTGATCCGCGTCGGCACAGAATTCAAAACACGGGTTCCCACTGGTACGGAGAACAATCCATGGCGACTTCCAGCGCAGAAATGAAGACCAAGGTTTCCTGGCGGCGGTTTAAAGACGGCGATAACGTCTGGCACAGCCTCACCGAGAAGATCTTCGTCCAGGATACCTCGCACAAGTGTCCAACCTACGTCCACAAGACGCCCCCCTGCCAGGGCTCCTGCCCCTCCGGTGAGGACATCCGCGGCTGGCTGGCCATCGTGCGTCAGCAGGAAAAGCCGCCGGTGGGCGTCGACTGGCAGGAGTACGCCTTCCGCCGCTCCACCGACGCCAATCCCTTCCCGGCGATGATGGGCCGCGTTTGCCCGGCCCCCTGTCAGGATGGCTGCAACCGTAACGAGTTGGAGGACTTCGTCGGCATCAACTCCGTCGAGCAGTTCATCGGCGATACCGCCATCGCCAACGGCTATGGTTTCGTCGCCGGCCCAGATACCGGCAAGAAGGTGGCCATCGTCGGTGGCGGTCCCGCCGGTCTGGCGGCGGCCTATCAACTGCGCCGCAAGGGCCACGCCTGCACCATTTTCGAGTCCAACCAGGGCCTGGGGGGCATGTTCAAGTTCGGCATCCCCGGCTACCGCGTCCCGCGTGACAAGCTGGATGCCGAGATCCAGCGCATCATCGACATGGGACAGGTCGAGGTGAAGCTGGGCGTGCGCGTCGGTCAGGACGTCACCGTCGAGCAACTGGAAAAGGACTACGACGCCATCCTCTGGGCCATCGGTTGCCAGAGCGGTCGCGGCCTGCCCGTCGAGGGTTGGGCCGGCACCCCCAACTGCGTCTCCGGTGTCGCCTTCCTCAAGGCCTTCAACGAAGGGCGCATGAAGGTCACCGCCAGCAAGGTGGTGTGCGTGGGCGGTGGCGACACCTCCATCGACGTCGTCTCCGTGGCGCGCCGCATCGGCCACATCGAGAACGCCAAGCCCTCCGACCTGCCCGAGACGGTCATCCATGACGGCTACGTCGCCCATGACGCCGCCGTCACCGCCAAGGCCCAGGGGGCCGAGGTTACCCTGACCTCCCTCTTCCCCCGCACGAAGATGACCGCCTCCGAGCACGAGGTCCATGATGCCCTGACCGAGGGGGTCACCATCCTGGATGGTGTCATGCCCGTCGCCCTGATCAAGGGGCCGGATGGCCGCGCCACGGGCCTCAAGGTCTGCGATTGCACCATGGACGGCATGCGTCCCATCCCCGTCGAGGGTACCGAGCGCGTCATCGAGGCCGACCTGATCGTCTCCGCCATCGGTCAGGGGGGCGATCTCACTGGCTTGGAGAGCCTGGACAATGGTCGCGGTCTGATCAACGCCGACAAATTCCACCAGGTGCCCAACAAGCCCGGCCACTTTGTCGCCGGAGACATCATCCGCCCGCACCTGCTGACCACCGCCATCGGCCAGGCCTCGGTGGCCGCCGACTCCATCGACGAATACCTGCGCCAGGAAGAGTTCAGCCGTCGGCCCAAGGTCGATGTCCACCACTTCGACCTGTTGCGCAAGATGGAGGAGGCTCACCTGGCCCCCGAGAAGTTCGATCCGGCCGAGCGGGGCGACATGCGCGGGACCTCCGGCGGCAACTGGGCGATCCACAACTACGAGGACCGTTCCGCCGCCGAGATCATCCCTCACGACGAGCTCTTCCTCGGACACTTCGGTTACCACGCCCGCAATCTGCGCAAGGAAGAGGTGCCGACGGCCGAGGATGTCCTGGGCCACTTCAAGGAGCGCGTCATCGGCCTGTCGGAGAAGGAAGCCATCGACGAGGCCAAGCGCTGCATGAGCTGCGGCATGTGCTTCGAGTGTGACAACTGCGTCATCTTCTGCCCCCAGGACGCCGTCTACCGCGTCGAGAAGGGCAAGAACACCACCGGACGCTACGTCGCCACCGACTACACGCGCTGTATCGGCTGTCATATCTGCGCCGATGTCTGCCCCACCGGCTACATCAAGATGGGGCTTGGCGAGTAATCATCCGGGAGAAGACGATGGCAAGTGCCCTTGTCACAGGCGGCCGCGTCCTCCTCGGACTGGCCGGGGCCTTCTTGGCCCTGGCGGTCCAGGCCGGCGGGAGCAATTTCGTGATCCCTGGATCCCAGGCCGCGCAGGCGCAAAGCTGCGTGGAGCCGACCGAATTTATGCGCCGCAATCACATGGAGGTGATCAAGCACCAGCGCGACGCGACGGTCCATGAAGGCATCCGCTCCACCAAGCACAGCCTGGCGGGATGCATTGCCTGCCACGTGGCCCCGGGCCCGACTGGGCAGCCGGTGCCCGTCAACGATGAGCGGCAGTTCTGCGGCGCCTGCCACGAGTTCGCGGCGGTGCGGCTGAACTGTTTTGACTGCCATGCCACCGTCCCCGTCGCGGGCCCCGCCGGCCAGGGCATTGGTGGCGCGGCGCAGGCCCCGAGCGTGGCCCCGGGCACCTGGCTGCCGCCTGGTCATCCCCAGCCGACAGTCCGCTGAGAAGGCGAACGACATGAACAATCCCAGCGAAGCGATCGATCAGGGCCGCCGTGGCTTCATGCGGTCCGCCGCGGGGGTGGCGACCATCACCCTTGCCCCCGGCGTCCTGCTCCACACCCTCGCCAGTGCCGCGCCCGCCGGCCCGACAGCGGGGCAACCCAGGGCCGAGCCCGTGACGGACCAGGTCCGTTACGGCATGCTCATCGACACTACCAAGTGCGCCGAGGGCTGCACCGCCTGTGTTTCCGCCTGCAACCGGGAGAATGGCCTGGACCTCCAGACCATGCCCGAGGGGGCGGACCCCGCCCTCTGGGACCGGCAGGAGGCCCGCTGGATTCGCAAGGTCAAGGTCCAGGACAACCTGACCGGCAAGGTCAGCAACCTGCCGCTGATGTGTCAGCACTGCGAGCACCCCCCCTGCGTGGATGTCTGCCCCACCGGTGCCTCCTTCAAACGGGCCGACGGCATCGTCATGGTCGATCGGCACCTGTGCATCGGCTGCCGTTATTGCATGATGGCCTGCCCCTACAAGGCGCGGTCATTCATCCACACCAATGTCGAGGTGAAGCTGACCCTGGCCCCCCGGGGCAAGGGCTGCGTCGAGAGTTGCAACCTCTGCGTCCATCGCCGGGATAACGGCCAGGCCTCCACCGCCTGCGCCGATGCCTGCGCCGCCGCGGGTCATGGCGCCATCCTCTTCGGCGACCTCAGGGATCCGGCCAGTCCGCTGAGCCAGGCTTTGGCCAAGGTGCCCAGCCGGCAACTCCGGGAAAATCTCGCCCTGAACACGGGCGTGCGTTACGCGGGCGTCTGACCCGGGGGGACACTGGACATGAAGCGAATCGTCTACCGCGAATGGCACCTGGCCCCCCAGCGTTACTGGGGCCTGCTGGCGCTCCTGGCGAGCGTGGCCGGTATCGGCGGCCTGGCCTTCTGGTACATGGAGCACCAGGGCCATTGGGTCACCGGCATGACCAACGAGATCGTCTGGGGCACGCCGCACCTCTTCGCCATCTTCCTCATCGTGGCCGCCTCCGGGGCCCTCAACCTCGCCAGTATCGGTACCGTCTTCGGCAAGACGCCCTACCAGCCCCTGGGACGCTTCTCCGGCCTGCTGGCGGTCGCCCTGCTGATCGGTGGCTTACTGGTGCTGGTGCTGGACCTGGGTCGTCCGGACCGGCTGATCGTGGCCATGACCAGCTACAACTTCCGGTCGATCTTCGCCTGGAACGTGTTGCTCTACTCGGGCTTCGTCGCCATCGTCGTCGCCTACCTGGTTACCATGATGGACCGGCGTCTCAAGGCTTACTACAAGACCGCCGGCACCCTGGCCTTCACCTGGCGCCTGCTGCTGACCACGGGCACGGGTTCCATCTTCGGCTTCATCGTCGCCCGCCAGGCCTTCGACACCGCGGTGCTGGCGCCCATGTTCATCGTCATGTCCTTCCTCTACGGCCTGGCGGTCTTCATCCTGGTCCTGATGTTCGCCTGCGCCCAGGATGACCGGCCCATCGGGGCCTATCTCCTCAATCGCCTCAAGGGGTTGATGGCCATCTTCATCGCTGGGGTCCTGCTGTTCATCCTCATCTACTTCCTGACCAAGCTCTACGGCGCCAAGAATTACGATCTGGTCAATTATTACCTGGTCAGCGGGGGCCGCTACACCGTCGCCTTCTGGTTTGGCTGGGTATTCCTGGGCCTGCTGGCGCCCTTCGGCATCATCCTGCATCCGGTGCTGGGGCGGGACCGGCGCTGGCTGGCCGGGGCCAGCGCCCTGGTGATCCTGGGGGGAATGGCGAGCCTCTACGTCATCGTCATCGGCGGCCAGGCCTTCCCCATGAGCCTCTTCCCCGACAAGACCCTGCTCGAATCCGGCTTCCACGATGGGGTGGGAGGGCAGATCTCCGCCTATGCCCCGTCCCTTCCCGAATTCCTCCTGGGCCTGGGCGGGGTGGCCGTGGCCATGCTCATCACCGCGGTGGGGTTGCGGGCCCTGCAGTTCCTCCCCGAGTCCCTGGCCGACAAGGAGATCGACCCGCACGCCGCGGTCAAGGCCTGAACCTGGTCAAATTGTATTCGTTCAGCCCCCTCGCGCCCGAGGCGGGTTGCGGCGGCACAAGTCCCCGACCCTCTTGCTCCCTCCCCCCTGGCGGGGGAGGGAGGGGGAGAGGGGGGTTGAACGGGTACGTCAAATTCCCCCCGAGCGGGGATGGCGCCCGTGGGTGCCATCCCCGTTACCGTCTTCAGGGACCTGAAATCTGTAGCGCATGTCCCGTCTCTACATCTCCGCCACCCACAAGTCCTCCGGCAAGACGACCCTGACCATCGGGCTGTGCCGGGAGTTGACCCGTCGGGGCCACCGGGTGCGCCCCTTCAAGAAGGGCCCGGACTATATCGATCCCCTCTGGCTGGGCCAGGCCGCCGGGCGCCCCTGTCTGAATCTGGATTTCAACACCATGGAGCCGGCGGAGATCCAGACCACCTTTGCCCGGGGCATGGTGGGGGCCGACCTGGGCCTCATCGAGGGGAATGTCGGCCTCTTCGATGCCACCGATCTCAACGGCAGCAACAGCAACGCCGAACTGGCCAAGCTGTTACGGGCGCCGGTCGTCCTGCTGGTGGACGTCCAGGGCATGACTCGTGGGCTGGCGCCGCTCTTGCTGGGTTACCTGGCCTTCGACCCGGCCCTCACCATCGCCGGTCTCATCCTCAATAAGGTTGGCGGCAGTCGGCACGAGACCAACCTGCGCCGGGTGGTGGAACACTACACCGACCTGCCCCTGCTGGGGGCCATCCACCGGGAGTCCCGGCCCCGGATCGAGGAACGCCATCTGGGGCTGATGCCCAGTACCGAGAGTGGCGAGGCCGAGGAGCAGATCGAGGACATTCGCCGTCTGGTCGCTGGTCAGGTGGACCTGGATCGGCTCCTGGCCATCGCGGCGGCCAACCCGCCCCTGCCGCCGCTCCCGGCCGCTGACCCTTGTGCGCCCTTGGCGTCGGCCACGGCCGATTACCCCTCTCCACCCCTGGCGGCGGACTCGACCACCGCCCTGACGGCTTCCAGCCCTGGGGTGGCAGGACCCGGGGTTTTAGGGGTGCCAGGTGTGACAGGGGCGACGGGAGAACGGGTCCGCATCGGGATTGCCCGGGACGAGGCCTTCGGCTTCTACTACCCCGATGACCTGGAGGCCCTCCAAGCCGCCGGGGCGGAGCTCATCCCCTTCAGCCCGGTGCGTGATCCGGAGCTACCCCCGGTGGAGGGACTCTTCATCGGCGGCGGCTTCCCCGAATACCGCATGTACGCCCTGTCCGCCAATTCCGGCATGCGCGCCGCGGTGAAGGCCTTTATCGAGGCCGGCGGTCCGGTCTACGCCGAATGCGGGGGGCTCATGTACCTCTGTCGGGGTCTGCGCTGGGGCGAGGACTATGTGCCGCTGTGCGGGGTCCTGGACGCCGACGTGGCCATGCACGAGCGCCCGCAGGGGCGGGGCTATATCCGGCTGCGGGAACTGGCGACCTTCCCCTGGCCCCGCCGCCCTGATCAGGAGGAGGAGATCCGCGCCCACGAGTTCCACCATTCCGCCATCGTCGCGCCGGACCCGAACTGGGTCTATGGCTATGAGGTCCTGCGGGGAAGTGGCGTGGATGGCCGTCACGACGGCATCCTCTACAAGAACCTGGTGGCCAGTTACGCCCATCTGCGCCATGTGGGGGGCGTTGACTGGCCGGCACGCTTCGTCGCCCAGGTGCGGCGCTGTGTCGCCCGCAACAGGATCAGTCTACGCTGATCCGAAGCGAAAACCGGGGGACGGCCGGTATAGAATGCCTACCCGCAACGCCATCGGGAATGCCGCCCGCGGCGGATCATGCCCTCTACCACACCGGGAAGGCCGCCCGCGGCGGATCACGGCCCAGGTGGGGACCTGTCTCCCGCAACTAGCCCGGTCAGGCCTGACGACCCCTGACCGCGCACTTGGGCCGGGGGGAACCGCAAAGGCCGATGATTGATCGGCGATGTCAATAACAAACGATCATGGCAGTCAATCCGCCAGCCCCATCCCGGACCCTGGCGGGTACTGCTCAGTCAAGAGGACGAGGCAATGTTCAAACTTACCCCTGCCGCCGTGACGCAAGTCGAGGATGCCGCCCGCCAGGGGGGCACCAAGGGGCTGGCCCTGCGCCTGGCGGCCCAGCAAAAGGCTGATGGAAGCATCGACTACCGCATGGGCTTCGACGAGGGCACCGAGGATGACATCCGGCTGGACTGCGATGGCGTCCCCGTGGTCATGGCACCGGAGTATGTCCCCCTGCTCGATCAGGCAACCCTCGACTATGTCGAACTGGAGCCCGGCCAGTTCCACTTCATTTTCCTCAATCCCAAGGACAGCGGTTACGCGCCGCCGACGGAGGGCTGAGCGGATTGGGTTGGTCGGCGGCGGTCAAGCCCCGCGCCAGGGCGACCTGAATTTGCGTGGCGGGGGAGATTCCGATCCTCCCGACCGCTGCCGAAAACTGGAATGCGGCATCTATCAGGTATCCGCACCCGCCTTCGCGGCCACGTTTGAACGCGCGCCCGTCGTAATCCACCCCCGTCCCCTTATCCGCTCCGAACATGATCGAACTCTCCAACGAGGACAATCTGCGCCTGAACGTGCTGCTGGCCAACCAGCCCCAGGCGATCCGCATCGACGAGTCGCGGCTTGAGGTCTATGGCCTCTCGGCGCGGGGCGAGGCCTGTATCCAGTTGCGCCCGACGGCGCGGCCAGAGGCCTATGTGCGGGCGGTGCGGGAGCTGATCTCCGGCCATATCCTCGGCTCCCCCGGCGGCTATCCCACCTATCTGCGGCGCTGGACGCGGATGGGCCAGATGCGCGACGAGAGCCTGGCCCAGCTCCTGCTGCTGGGCGAGCCGGAAGCCGTGGTCGCCGCCGTCTGCTCCCCGGGGCTGACGGACGAACTGGCCCGGCGTGCCTGGTGGGCCCTGGAGGATGCCGAGAACGCCCGGCGCATGCTGGGCAATCCGGCGATCGTCCAGGGGCGCATGGGGCCGATCCTGGCAAGCTACCTGGTCGACTACCTGCCCTTCGAGACCGAGACGGAGAAGATGGCGGAATCGGTGCGCCTGATCCTCCAGCCCGGCCTCATCGACGCCCAGCACCGCCTGGACATCTGGCGCAAGGCCGCGCGTCGCCCGGCTTACGCCCTGGGCTTTCTTCAGGCCTGCCCTGACGAGCTACCGGATCCGGTTCCAGCCCGCGGCGACCTCGCCGCCCTGGCCCCCCAGCTGGAGCCCCTGAAGGAGGCGGGCAATCCCTGGGCCGCGGCCTTGTGGCGGGTGCTATCCGCCCCCGGACAGACCTGGCTGAAGACCGTGGCCGCGGTGCTCGCCAAGCCATCTACCCAGGACCTGGTCCTCACCACCCTGGACACCATGGGGGCCTATTTCGCCGCGCTGCGTCCCGGGGAACGGGTGGATCTGGCCCTGGCACCGCTCCTGGCCGAGGCCGAGGCCCACGTCGCGACCCCGGGGGCGGACGTGGCCCTGGCCGCCTGCCTCAGTCAGCTCCCCGGGCTGCGTGAGGAACTGGTCACCCTGCGGCTGCTATCCGGTCTGGGTTATGGCGTCCTGCGCCCGGTGCTGCGTGATACCACCGCCAGCGGCAGCCTGCTGCGGCGCAAGCTCGACCCCGTGCTGGGACCTCTGCTCGGGAGGCTGGAGACCTTGCGGGGCAAGCCCGGACGGACCTGAGGCGGGCGCCGATAGGGTCGTCGTCAGGTCCCTGAGACGCTGGCGGCGGGAGGAAGAAGGCTGGACGTCAGGTCCGCCGGGGGCAGGGGCCGACCAAACCAGTAACCCTGGGCCTGCTTGCAGCCCTCGGTCAGGAGGAAATCCCGCTGGGCGGCGGTCTCCACCCCCTCGGCCAGGACGGCGAAACCCATGCGCGTCCCCAGGGCGATGATGGAACTGGCGATGGCCGCGTCATTCTCGTTTTCCGGCAGGCGGCTGACGAAGCTTTTGTCGATCTTGAGCTTGTCGGCGGGCAGGCGCTTGAGGCGGGCCAGGGAGGAATAGCCGGTGCCAAAGTCGTCGATACTGATCATCACGCCTTGGTCGCGCAACTGGTTGAGCACCTCCAGGACGTGGTCATCCTGGCGCATCAGGTCGGTCTCGGTGATCTCCAGTTCCAGGTACTCGGCCGTCAGGCCGCTGTCCGTCAGGGCCTCCTGGACATGGGCGAGCAAATTACCGCGTTGGAGTTGCTGGCCGGAGACGTTGATCGCGATCCGGCCGAAGTCCAGGCCTTGATCCCGCCAGGCGCGGCCCTGGTGGCAGGCCTCCCGCAGCGCCCAGGCCCCCAGTTCATGGATCAAGCCGGTCTCTTCGGCAAGGGGGATGAACTTCACCGGGGGGATCATCCCCTCTTCCGGATCGGGCCAGCGGGCGAGTGCCTCCAGCCCGATCGGGCGACCGGTGCGCAGATCGATCTGTGGCTGATAATGCAGCACCAACTCCCGGCCGGACAGGGCCCGGCGTAGCTTGGTCTCCAGGAGCATCCGCTCCAGGGCCGCCCGGGTCATGTCCGCGGAATAAAAGGCGTAATGATTGCGGCCCTCTTCCTTGGCGCGGAACATGGCCGTATCCGCGTTCCGCAGCAGGGTCTCGACCGTTTCCCCATCCCGGGGATAGAGGCTGATGCCGATGCTGGCGGACAGGTACACCTCGTGGCTGTCCAGGCGCAGGGGTGGGGCCAGGGCCTGGATCAGACGCTGGGCGAGCACTGTCGCCTCTTCCCAGACCTGGAGACGTTCCGCCAGGATGACGAATTCGTCACCGCCCAGGCGGGCCAGGGTATCCACGCCGCGAATGGCGGTCTGAAGACGTTCCGCCACCGTCTTGAGCAAGGCGTCGCCCAAGCTGTGACCCAGGCTGTCATTGATGCGCTTGAAGTGGTCCAGGTCGATGAAGAACAGCCCCAGCAGCAGCCCCTGGCGCTGGGCGGCGCGCAAGGCATGTTCCAGGCGCATGCCCAGCAAGGCGCGGTTGGCCAGTCCGGTGAGGGGATCGTGATGGGCCAGGTGTTCGAGTTGGGCCTGGTAGTTCTTGATCGGGCTGATGTCGGTGAACACGCAGACGCTCTGGCTGAGGTTGCCGGCGGCGTCCCGCACGGCGCTGAGGCTGAGCCAGACCGGATAGGTCGAGCCATCCGGACGGCGGTTGCGGATCTCCCCGCGCCAGCCGCCGGTGGTGGCCATGACCTCCCAGCCGGGCCGGAACCAGGCCGGCTCCAAGTCCTCGGCCGCCAGGCGCGCCAGGCTCTGGCCCCGGATCTCCGCCGTGGCGTAGCCGGTGATGGCGGTGAAGGCCGGGTTGACGGTTAGGATCCGCCCCGCGGCGTCGGTGATCGCGACCCCTTCCTGGGCGTTGTCAAAGGCGACATTGCGGGCGCGCAGTTCCGTGACCAGTCGCTGGCGCTCATGCTGGATCTTGAGCAGGGTGCCCAGGGTGAGGGTGGCGACGAATTGCAGCAGCCCCAGGGGGAAGCCGGCCTCCTGGAATAATTGGCGCCCCAGGTCGGGCGGTGGGATTAGCAACAGGGACCAGGGTTCCAGCAGGCTCATGGCCACGGCGGCCACCAGGATTTGCGGATAGGCGCGGGAGGACAGCCAGCGGTTCAGGGGCGGCAGGAGCAAGGCCAGCAGGCAGGCAAATTCCACCGCCATGCCCAGGGCCCCCGCCCCGGCGCCGGCGCCACCAGCCGCGAGCCGGTAGCCGACCATCGCCAGCGTGGTCACCAGGCCTACCCGCCAGCCACCGAAGAGGCAGGCGCAGGCCAGGATGGCCCCCCGGGGATCGGCGATCACCCCCGGCAGGAGTTCGATCGGGGCGGAGAGGGCGTAGAGACCGACCAGGGCGAACAGGGCCGCCTGGGAGGCCTCGTGGAGGAGGGGGCGGTGCCCTTTGGGGACATGGGTGTCAATGAAGCCATAAAGGACGAAGACAACCAGGATCTGACCGGTGAGGGCGGCCACATTGAAGAGGAGAGGGGTCAAGCGTGCATGCCGTCGTCAGGATGAGGCCCGGCGTCCTCCGGTTCAGGATGATTGGGTCCACTTAGCGTGAAACACACCAGTGGAGCCTTTCATCGTCTGGGTTGGGGCTGGCCCCTCATGAAAGTTAGGCCCAAGGGAAGTTTCAGGCAATGTCGAGGGGGTGGGTGGGTTAATGGGGTTCGGGGTGATGAGGAATGCTCCCGGCTTGACGACGCCTAACAGATGTAGGGTATTCCGGCCAGCCCAGGGGCTGAAACGCCGCGGGCGGGGCCGGGGCTCACCCTCAGTATAGTCGCAAGCCGGCGGCCTCAGCCCTCCCCGCGCGCGCGATGGTGACCGACCCTTATCCCCGGGTTGCTGGCCGCTAGTCGCTATTCCTCTGCGACAGGGTATTACGCAGAAGCGTAAGCTCCTCGCGCAATGCCCTTACCTCCAGATGCAACTCATTTTCGATATGGACCCGTGTCTGATCCAGGGCGGCGAGATCATCGCGGTGTTCACTCTCGCTGTAATTCTGCATGGCGTTCACGATGATCGCGATGAACAAATTCAGCATGGTGAAGGTGGCGATGAGGATGAAGGTGATGAAGAACATCCAGGCAAGAGGATGCTGGTCCATGACAGGGCGGGCGATACCCATGGACCAGCTTTCCAGGGTCATGATTTGGAAAAGGGTATAGAGGGAGCGGCCAAGGTTGCCGAACCATTCCGGAAAGGACGTGGCAAAGAGGTTGGTGGCGATCACCGCGAAGACGTAGTAGATGATACCCAGCACTAGGGCAATGGATGCCAGGCCTGGAATAGCCCCCAGCAAGGCAGCCACGACCCGGCGCATGGAAGGTACCACGGTGAGGACGCGTAACACGCGCAGCACGCGAAGGGTGCGGAGGACGGAGAGTTGGCCCGTGGCTGGCAGCAGCGCGATGGCGATGACCAGGAAGTCGAACAGGCTCCAGGGGTCGCGAAAGAACGCCAGACGATGGACGGCGACACGCAGGAGGATCTCGATCACGAAAATGGCCAGAATGGCCTGATCCATCACACGGATCAGGGTGCCGAACCGATTCATGACGCCCGGCGCGGTCTCCAGGCCCAGCAGCACGGCGTTGATCAGGATCAGGTAGAGGATGACGCGTTGGGTCCGGGGATGTTCAATGAACTTCCCCAGGGAGGCCCCTGGCTGGAGTACCGCCGGGTTCTTGCTGGTGTTCGATGTCAAGGTTATTGATCCTGTTACGTTCTAATAGGTATTTATGCTACCCGGGTACCGATCAGGTGGCGTGACGTACTCCCGGGCCGGACGCTGGACCGCCTGCCCGGGACGACTCGCCGTCCTTGTCTTCAGCGGCTTCCGTCCGCCTCTTCCTGAATCCGTTCCCAGGCCCGCGCCACATGGCGGTGCTCGGTATGGGTCTGGCCAATGCAGATACGCAGGACCAGTTGGTCGTTCAGTCGGGTGTGGGTCAGATAGAGATCGCCGCTGGCGTTGAGGCGGTCGAGAATGCCCTGGTTATCTTCGTCGCTGCCGCGGTAGCGGAAGCAGACCAGGTTGAGGGGCACCGGGGCGACCAGTTCGAAGCGCTCATCGGCCCGCAACCAGTCCGCGAATGCCTGGGCCAGGGCGACATGCTGGCGGATATGGTGGCGTAGCCCCTCGATGCCGTAATGGCGGATGACGAACCACAGCTTGAGGGCGCGGAAGCGGCGTCCCAGGGGGATCTGCCAGTCCCGGTAGTCGATGACCGCCCCGGATTTGGTCGCCTCGTTGCGCAGGTATTCGGGCAGGATGCTCAGGGTCTCGATCAGGGCCTTGCGGTCGGCGACGAAGAAGGCGGTGCAATCGAAATTGGTGAACAGCCACTTATGGGGATTGAAGGAGTAGGAGTCGACTCCCTCCAGACCGTCGATGATCCAGCGAAATTCCGGGCAGATGGTCGCCGAGCCGGACATGGCGGCATCCACGTGCAGCCAGAGGCCCTGTTCCCGGCAAATGGCGGCGATGGCCGGCAGCGGATCCATGGCGTTGGAGGAGGTGGTGCCGACGGTGGCGCAGACGAAGGCCGGGGTCAGCCCCGCCGCCCGGTCAGCGGCGATCTGGGCCGCCAGGGCCTCGGGCCGCAGGGCGAAGCGGTCGTCCACCGCCACCTTGCGCAGGTTCTCCACCCCCAAGCCGGCGATCTTCATGTCCTTTTCCAGGGAAGAATGGGTCTGGGAGGTGGCGTAGGCGACCAGCCGGCCGGTACCGCCGCGCTGATTGACGGCGAAGTTCGTGGCCCGCTCCCGCCCCGCCAGCAGGGCGCAGAGGGTGGCGCTGGAGGCGGAGTCCTGGATCACCCCGCCGCCGGGACCGGTGGAGAGGAACTTCTCGGGCAGGCCCATCATGTCCACCAGCCAGTCCAGCATGTGCGTCTCCAGCTCGGTGCAGGCCGGACTGGTCAGCCACATCATGCCCTGGACGCCCAGACCCGCCGACAGCAGCTCACCCAGGACGGCCGGGCCCGAGGAGTTACCGGGGAAGAAGGCGTAGAAATTCGGCGACTGCCAGTGGGTGATGCCGGGCAGGATGATGCGCTCCACGTCCGCGAGCATGGCGGCGAAGGGCTCGCCCTGATCCGGGGGACTGGAGGGCAGGGCGGCACGAATCTCACCGGGCTTGACCTGGGACAGCACCGGCAGGGACTCGACCCGCTGGCGGTAATCGGCGATCCAGTCGATGAGGGCATGGCCCGCCCGGCGGAACTCCTCGGGGGACATGTGAAAGGCGGGGGGTGATAAGGGCAAAAGGGGCGGTTCCATGGGGCTGATGGTGCTCAGGTGTTACTGCCACGGGCGTGGGGCGGCACGGAATGGGTGCGAGCGGTCGGTGGCTCGGGGTTCCGGTTGTGCCTAGTCGCCGCTGACCAGGGCCTGGACGGCATCGGCAATGTCCTCAGCGTAAAGATCGCGAAAAAAATGATCCGCCCCATCGAGTTCCAGCAGTTGAACCTGCTGGCCATCGACCAGGGGTTGCACCTTCGCGGTCAGCCCCTGGACTACCTGGTCCTGACTGCCGGCCACCACCAGCACCGGGACCTTGATGTTCGGGAGGAGGCCGGGGGTATCCATGGCCGGGTCCGGGCCATAGTAGGAGAGAATGGCCGCGGCGCTGGCCTGGGTGGCGGGACAGTAGAGAAAGTCGACGCCCTCCAGCAGGGCATCGGCCTTGCCCATGTCCCGCATCTGGCCTGCCCGTTCCAGGAGGGGGGCCAGGGGCTTGCCGAACCGCTGCTGATAGTCGTCCGCAGTGCCCGTCTCGGTCCAGGTCTGGGGGGCGATGAGGACCAGATGGCTTAAGGCCGCCTCCGGGTGGGCCGCCGCGAAACGGGCCACCTGATTGCCACCACGGGAGTGGCCCAACAGGACCACGGGCTTGCTCACCCCCTGGGACTGGAGCCAGGTCAGCCAGGCGCCGATCTCCTTCAGGGCGTCCTCATGCCGGTGGCGGTGCGGTTGGGCGCAGTCGTACATGCCGCGCCGTTGATCCAGTCCCAGGCTTAAGGTCAGGGACAGGGAACCGATGCCACGGTCCTTCAGGGCCGCCTGGAGCCCCCGCAGCATCTCCATCTCACCATGAGCGAGGGTACCGTGGGTCATGACCACGAAGGGTTCCCGTTGCCAGTCAGCCCCCGCGGTCTCCAGGTTGGCATGGAGGGTCAGCCCCCCCTCGACCAGGCCGACCTCCTTGGCCTCCAGGGGGGATAACGCCAGGGACAGGCTCAGCGCCAAGGAAGCGAAGGCTAGGGTTTTCATGATGACGGTCCTCCGGGTGATGGGTTGGAGGGGAACTTTACACCAGGATAGGACCGGATGGGCCAGGGGCTGGCAAGGCAGGCCACTGACGCCACCCGTCCTTCAGGTTGGAAGAATAACCCGGTGCTCGATCCCACTCAGAGGCGATGAAAACCCTCTGCGCGTGGTGCGGGATGTTTCAATAACAATGAGATAGCTTGTCTAACGCTAAGAAAAAGCCTTTTTCCTCACAAGCGCTCACCCGTCACATCGAGGTCAATAATCCTCGGGGAGCAGCTCTAAACCCTATAATGGGCCCGATTTCCACCGGGGCATGGGGTCAGGCCCGACTGACCCCGTTAGCCGGAAGTGGGGTCAAAAGCAATTAGGTTGTTCGTGTTGGGATCTAGTCAAGAATAGCCAATAAATCAATGGATAATGTCTTCTCGTTCCGCAACCGACTGATCGAGGAATACCAGGCCTTCTCCCGCGGCTTTACCCGCATCGCCGCCCCCGACATTCTCCAGGAGGTGGAGCGGCAGTATGTCGCGGGCCGTTATTGGCCGGAACCCCTCCTGCAGATCAACCCCAACTATAAGCGCAAAGGTTCCGTCCAGGAACTGACCCAGGCGGGTGAACTGCACCCCACCTGCGCGGAAATCTTTCAGTTTGGCAAGGGGGCGGGGCAAGCCCAGCCCCTGATCCTCTATGCCCACCAACTGGAAGCCCTGGCCAAGGCCCACCAGCACCAGAGCTATGTGGTCACCACGGGCACGGGATCGGGTAAATCCCTGTCCTTTTTCATTCCGATCATCGACCGGATCCTCAAGGCCAAGGACAAGGACCCCAGGCCCCGCACCCGCGCCATCGTCATCTATCCGATGAATGCGTTGGCTAACAGCCAACTGGAGGAACTCGACAAATTTCTCGATGGCCTGGCACCCGGCCAGCGCCCCATCACCGTGGCCCGTTACACCGGACAGGAAAAGGCCGAGGAACGTCAGGCCATCGCCAACGACCCCCCCGATATCCTGCTCACCAACTTCATGATGTTGGAGCTGATTCTGACCCGCTTCGAGGACGTCGACCGGCGGGTGGTGGAACACTGCCAGGGGCTGGAATTTCTGGTCCTGGATGAATTGCATACCTACCGGGGGCGTCAGGGCGCCGATGTCGCCTTGTTGGTGCGCCGGTTGCGGCAACGCCTCCAGGCGACGGAACTGATCTGCATCGGCACCTCCGCCACCATGTCCTCCACCGGCAGCCAGGCCGATCGGAACCAGACGGTCGCCGCCGTGGCCAGCAAGCTGTTTGGCACCCGGATCACCGCTCAGGATGTGATCGGCGAGACCCTGGAACGGATCACCAACCCCCAGAAAACTATCGCGGATATCCGCCCCCGGCTTGCCGCCGCCCTGGCCCGGGAGGCGTTCGCCTGGCCCGACTACCCGAGCTTTTGTGACGATCCCCTGGCCATTTGGGTCGAGCTGACCCTCGGTCTGGAGTTGCCCCCGGAGGGCGCCTACATCCGGGCCAGACCCATCACCCTGAGCGACGCCAGCGAACGCCTGGCCCGGGAGGCCGATTGCCCCTTGGCCCTGGCCCGGGAGGGGTTGCAGCAATTTTTGATCAGCAGCCACCAGGTCGTCACGCCCCACGGCCGCATGGCCTTCGCCTTCAAACTCCATCAGTTCATCAGCGGTCCGGGTAAGGTCCTCGCTACCCTGGAGCCAGCCGGGACCCGCCACATCACCCTGGATGCCCAGCGGTTCGCCCCGGGCCGCCAGGATCAGGCGGTGCAACTCTACCCGGTGCACTTTTGTCGCGATTGCGGCCAGGAATACCACCCCGTCTGGCGCACCGAGCAGGGTGGGGTCAACTTCAGCCCCCGGGAGATCGACGACATCAGCGCCGACGACCCCGAGGAGGCGCGTTTCGGTTTCCTCTGCCCGAGCCGCCCGGGCCAGGCCTTTGGTGGCGAGATCGAGGACTTGCCCGAGACCTGGCTCGATTTCACCAAGGCCCAGGTCAAGGTCAAGAGCAGCTACAAGAAAGCGGTGCCCACCCTCACCCGGGTCGATGCCCAGGGCCAGCAGGGGCAAGGGGAGGACTACTGGTTCATCCCCGGCAAATTCCGCTTCTGCATCAACTGTGGTCAGGTTCACGAGGCCTTTGGCAAGGACATCAACCGCCTCGCCAGCCTGTCGGGTGAGGGTCGCTCCTCGGCCACGACCATGCTGGCCCTCAGCGCCCTGCGCCAACTCTTTGCCCAGACCGAACTCCCCCCCGACCTGCCCGACCCACGCAAACTCCTGGGCTTCACCGACAACCGTCAGGATGCCGCCCTCCAGGCCGGGCACTTCAACGACTTCATCTTCCTCCTGACCCTGCGGGCCGGCCTGATCGGCGCCCTGCGGAGCCGTAAGGGACTCCTCACCGAAAAGGACCTGGCCGACGAGGTCTTCACCGCCCTGGGTTTTGACCGACTGGATGCCGCCACCCTGGGCGAATACCTCAAGACCCCCAAGCTCATGGGCCTGGCCCGCGAAGAGGCACAAGGTGCCCTGCGTTACATCATCGGCTACCGCCTGATCCGTGATCTGCGCCGGGGCTGGCGTTTCAACAACCCCAACCTGGATCAACTCGGCCTGCTGCGCATCGGCTATCGCGGCCTGGAGGCGTTCTGCGCGGAAGACAGCCTCTTTGCCACCCATACCACCCTCGCGGCCCTGACACCCGCCAGCCGCCAGCACCTCTGCCAGGTGGTCTTCGACGAGATGCGTCGGGGGCTGTGCCTGGAGAGCCGCTACCTGGCCGCCACCGAGCAGGACAAGGCGCGCAACAGCGCCTATCAGTACCTCAACGAGCGCTGGGCCATCGCCGCGGACGAACAACTGGAAACCGCCCGCACCCTGATCCTCGGCAAACGCCCCGAATACAAAGGCAAGCCGCGCTCCGACCTGGTCGCCGGCGGTCCCCGCTCCCGTCTGCTCAAACAGGTGAAGACCAGCGCCCTGTGGCAGGACACGCCCTTTGCCACCCAGGTCCATGCCTGGAAAGAGCAGGAATGGGTGGAACTGGTCGATGCCCTGCTCCAGCAGGCGGCCCTCTGGGGCTATGCCCAAAAACAAGCAGTTACCGAGACCCTGCCGGGCTGGCGCCTGAAGGCCTCGGCCCTGGAGTGGCGGCTGCTCGACGAAACCACCCAGGCCAACGCCTTCTTCCGGCAACTTTACCTGAACGTGGCGGAGCTCCTGCGGCGGGAGGACCACCCCTTCTTCGACTTCGAGGCCCAGGAGCACACGGCCCAGGTCGACCCCGCCCGCCGGCAATGGCTCGAACAACGCTTCCGCTTCACCGCGAAGGACCGCCAGGACTGGGCGGACAATCCCGGCCATGAGACCCCCCTGGAACGGCTCCCCGTCATGTTCTGCTCCCCGACCATGGAGCTGGGGGTCGACATCTCCGCGCTGAATACCGTCTACCTGCGCAACGTCCCGCCGACGCCGGCCAACTATGCCCAGCGCAGCGGGCGTGCCGGTCGCTCCGGCCAGCAGGCCCTGGTCATCACCTATTGCGCGGCCCTGAGCCCCCATGACCAGTGGTTTTTCCACCATGCCACCGACATGGTGCATGGCATCGTCAAGGCCCCCACCCTGGATCTGGCCAACCGCGACCTGGTGGAAAGCCATCTGCATGCCGTCTGGCTGGCCAGCGCCCAGGTCGGGCTGGACACCAGCATCGCCCCCCTGCTCGACCTGGAGCAGCCGGACAAACCCGTGCAGCCCGATCTCTGGGCCAGGCTGACCCACCCGGAGGTACAGGTCCGGGCCCAGGCCGCGGCGGCCGGGGTCATGGCCCAACTGGCGCCCGATCTGCCGGAGCACGACTGGTTTACCCCAGCGCAGGTTCAGGAGGTCATCCGCCAGGCGCCCCAGCGCTTTTCCGCGGCGCTGCAACGCTGGCGGGTGCTGTTCGACGCCACCCGCACCCAGATGGACATGGCCGACCAGATCATCAAAAGCCATGCCACCACCCCGGCCGAGCGCACCAATGCCCAGCGTCGTTACGGTGACGCGGCCCGCCAGTACGCCATCCTGCTCAAGAGCGGCAATACTCAGAACACCGACTTCTATAGCTACCGTTTCCTGGCCAGCCAGGGCTTCCTGCCGGGCTATAACTTCCCCCGCCTGCCCCTGGTGGCCTGGATACCCGCGGGCGGTGGCGGCAAGGCCCAGGACGACGAGGGCAGCATGGTCAGTCGCCCGCGTTTCCTGGCCCTGGCGGAGTTTGGCCCACGCAGCCTCATCTACCATCAGGGCCGCATGTACCGGGTGGTCCGCGCCAAGCTCAACGTCGGCTCCGCGGACCACATCACCGGCAACAGCCAGTTGGCCACCCTCTCCTCCCTGGTCTGCGGCCAGTGCGGTTACGGCCATCTCGGCGCCGGCCAGGAACCCGCCCAGATCAACTGCTGCGAGAACTGCGGCGCCCTGCTCACCGAGAGCGACTGGGTTAGAGAGCTGTACCGGATCGAAACCGTCGAGACCCTGCGCACCGACCGCATTTCCGTCAACGATGAGGATCGGCAGCGCCAGGGTTACGAGTTGCAGACCACCTACCGCTTCATGCCCGGTCCGGACAACCGGGTGCAGAAGCACCAGGCCGAGGTGCGCCAGGGGGAGGAGACCCTCGCCGGTCTGACCTACGCGCCCGCCGCCCGGATCTGGCGCATCAACCGCGGCTGGCGCCGGCGCAAGGACAAGAACCAACTGGGTTTCTATATCAATCCCATCACCGGCACCTGGAGCAAGCAGGACGATCCCAACGCCAACGAAGCGACCGACAGCGACGAGCCCATGCTCGACCGGGTGCCCAACCAGCGCATCGTCCCCTTCGTCGAGGACCACCGCAACCTGCTCATCCTCACCCCCCTGGGCGACCTGTCCACCGCGACCATGGCCACCCTGCAGGCCGCCCTCAAGCGGGGCATCGAGCTGACCTTTCAGATCGAGGAATCCGAACTGGTGGCCGAGCCGCTGCCCACCCAGGACGCGCGCAAGGGCCTCCTCTTCTACGAGGCCGCCGAGGGCGGGGCCGGGGTCCTCACCCGCCTGGCCGGTGAGCCCGACAGCCTGGCCCAGGTCGCCGCCAATGCCCTGACCCTGATGCACTTCAACCCCCCGGCCGGGCCCTGGCATCTGGACCAGTTGGATGCCCTGGAGATCAGGGCCAGCAATGGCCAGCGGACCTGCGAGGCCGGCTGTTACCAGTGCCTGCTGTCCTATTACAACCAACCGGATCACGTCCATATCAACCGCCGCGATCCCGACGCCCTCCGCCTCCTGGTGGCCCTGGCCAATGCCCAGGTCGTCAAGGTGTTGGCGGACACCCGGCAACCACCGGGCTCGGAACCTGGCACCGGCCCCGATCTTGAGCCGCGTACTGGGCCTGGTGCTGGGCCGGG
This sequence comes from uncultured Gammaproteobacteria bacterium, assembly GCA_937862735.1. Lineage (GTDB taxonomy): Bacteria > Pseudomonadota > Gammaproteobacteria > Chromatiales > Chromatiaceae > M0108. Next base: position 8,146 of record CALMDH010000175.1, on the reverse strand, counting down.
CGCCGACTCGGTTACTGAGCCTGTCCTTGATCCGGGGCTTGATCCACCCGCCGAGCAAGACCGGCTATCGGCCTGGCTGGCGGCCCTGCATGCCCACGGGCTGCAACCGCCGGATGCCACCCAAATCCCCGTCCAGGGCGGTCAGGCCACTGCCGCGGGCCAGTACAAGGGCACGCGGACCCTGATCTTCCTGGAGCCCCTCCCCGACGCGGTTCGCGCGGCCCTGACTGACAAGGGCTGGCAGGCGCTCGACTTCTCCCACCCCGAGCAGTGGCCGGCCCTGTTCCGCCGGCATCCCGCCGTCTTTGGTGACGTCCATGACTGAGCTGTCTAATCGCTTCAACCCCGGCAGCCTGATACAGGCCCGGGGCCGGGAATGGGTGGTCCAGACGGGCAGCGATAGCAACTGGCTGCATCTGCGCCCTTTGGGCGGCAGCGACGAGGACGGCATACTGCTGCTCCCGGACCTGGAGCTCGAACCCGTGGTACCGGCCAGCTTTCCCTGGCCAGACCCGACCCAGGCCGGCAACCATGCCGCCGCCCTCCTGTTGCGCGATGCCTTGCGCCTCAAGCTGCGGGCGGGGGCTGGCCCCTTCCGCTCCTTCGGCAACATCGCCGTGGAACCCCGTGCCTACCAGTTGGTGCCCCTGCTCATGGCCCTGCGCCTGAGCACGGTGCGCCTGCTGATCGCCGACGACGTGGGCATCGGCAAGACCATCGAGGGCGGCGTCATCGTCCGCGAGCTGATGGACCGCGGCGAGGTGCAAAGACTGGCGGTCCTCTGCCCGCCCCACCTGGTGGAACAGTGGGAGAGCGAACTGGAAAGCCGCTTCAATCTCCCGGCCATCGCCCTCACCGCCGCCTCCGCCGCGCGCCTGGAGCGTGACCTGCCCCACGGCGTCAGCCTCTTCGATCACCACCCGGTCATCGTCGTCAGCCTCGACTACATCAAGAGCGAACGCCATCGGGAGTACTTCCTCTCCATCGCCCCCGAGTGCGTCCTGGTGGACGAGGCCCACACCTGTACCGCCACCGGACGCGGCAAGCAGTTGCGCTTCGAATTGCTGCAACGTCTCGCCCAGGACCCGGAGCGCCACCTGATCCTGCTCACCGCCACCCCCCATTCCGGCGACGAGACCGCCTTCTACAACCTGCTGTCCCTGCTCAGCCCGGATTTTCTGGACCTGCAAGGGCGCACCCAGGCCGACGACCCCCTGCGCCACCGGCTGGCCCGCCACTTCGTGCAACGGCGCCGCAAGGACATCACCGACTGGCAGGCGGAGACCCAGGACGGCCGGGGCTTTCCCCGGCGCATGACGACCGAGGTCACCTACGAGCTGACGGGCGCCTGGGGCCGCTTCTTCGACGAGGTGCAGGGCTACTGCCTGGAGATCGCCGAGGACAGCGAGCGGCGTGACGCCGGCCGCGCCCGCCTCGTCTGGTACACCACCCTGGCCTTGTTGCGCTGCGTGGCCTCCTCCCCCGCCGCGGCCATCAAGGCCCTGACCACCCACCTGGACAACAGCCTCGACCAGGAGGAATTGCTGGGCGACGACCGCCTCTACGATGGCGAGGCGGATGACCTGGCCGGCAGCGACCTCGAACCCCCGGCGCAGGTCGAGGAGGTGGCGCGGCTGCGGGGCCTGATTCACCAGGCGGAAGCCCTCGCCGGTCAGCATGGCGATCCCAAGCTGGCGGTCCTGATCAGCCACCTGGGGCAACTGCTGGCCGCGGGCTACCATCCGGTGGTCTTCTGCCGCTACATCGCCACCGCCCACTACGTGGCCCGCCATCTGCGCGACCACTTTGCCCAGGTCACCCTGGAGGTCGTCACCGGCGAACTGCCGCCGGAGGAGCGCCGGGAACGGGTGGAGGCCATGGAGGAGGGTGAGCGCCGGCTGCTGGTGGCCACCGATTGCCTCTCGGAGGGCATCAACCTCCAGCACCTCTTCACCGCCGTGGTGCATTACGACCTGGCCTGGAACCCCACCCGCCACGAGCAACGGGAGGGCCGGGTGGACCGCTTTGGCCAGCAGGCGCCGGAAGTGCGCTGCACCCTGCTCTACGGTCAGGACAACCCGGTGGATGGCTTTATCCTCAACGTCATCCTGCGCAAGGCCCAGGCCATTCAGAAGGAACTGGGCGTCCTGGTCCCCCTGCCCGAGGACGAGCAACGCCTCAACCAGGCCCTGGTCAAGGCCGCGCTGATGCGCCGTGCCGAGCGGCGGCCGCATCCCCAGCAAAGCTTCGACTTTGGCGAGTCCGAGCTCATCCTGGCCCCCCTGAAGACCCAATGGCGGGATGCCCTGGACAAGGCCAAGGCCAACCGCACCGTCTTTGCCCAGCGCCGCATCCGCCCCGAGGAGGTCATGCCCGAGTGGCAACGCCAGCAACAGGTCCTGGGTTCCGCGGCGGACGTGCGGCGTTTCGTCCATAGCGCCTGCGCCCGCCTCAACTCCCCCCTGGAACCGGCCAAGGGCGATCGTGTTCGCTTCCTCCCCCAGCACCTGCCCGAGGCCCTGCGCCAGCGCTGGCCGATGAGGGCCTGGAGCGCCCGCAAGTCCTGGACTTCAACGAACTGCACCGCAGCCATCCCCTTGTCACCCTGCTGGCCGACCACCTGCTGGAAGAGAGCCTGCAAGGCCACGCCCATCTGGCCGCCCGCAGCGCCGTGACCCTCACCACCGCCGTCGACCAGGTGACCACCCTCTACCTGCTGCGCCTGCGCCACCAGCTCAGCTATACGCGGCGCCAAGAGCCCTACCAGTTGATGGCCGAGGAGACCCTGAGCCTGGCGGTCCGGGGGCGGACCCACCCCGAGTGGCTGACCGACGAGACGACGGGCCAGTTACTGGATTGCCCGCCCAGCGGCAATCTGCCCCCCGCCCTGGTGGAAAGGGAGATTCGCTCCGCCCTGGACTTCCTGCGCCAGCACCAGGCCCGGCTTGAGACCCTGGCCGCGGCACGGGCCCAGGCCCTGCTCGACGATCACCGCCGGGTGCGGGAGGCCGCCCGCGATGTCGGCCAATACCGCGTCAGCCCCTGCCTGCCCCTGGACCTGATCGGGGTCTATGTCCTCCTGCCGGACAGCCTCTGAGGGGGTTTGACCATGCGCAAGATCCGCCACCAACGCCTCGCCCTCACCCTCCCCAGCCTGCGCCTGGAAGGGGGGCTGATCCTCCCCGACCAACTGGAGAAGGCCGCCCTGGGTCAGGCCCCGCACCAGACCGAGGCCGATTACGCCATCCCCCGGGGGCTCAAGCTCAAGGACGAGTACAGCCGGGCCTTCCAGATCGCCACCGCCCAATGGCGCCACTTCGCGCCCCGGATGGAGCGGACGGACCTGGACGCGGCCGCCACCACCAGCCGCTTCGTCACCGAACTGCTGCGCGACGCCTTCGGCTATAGCCAAATCGCCGCCATCAGCAGCCTCGGCAGCGGCGACCGCCATTACCCGATCAATGCCCTGGCCGGGGCTCTGCCCATCGTCATCGCCCCCCACAGCCTTGGCCTGGACGAACCGGACCCGCGCTTCGCCGTGGCTGGCAGCGGCAGCCGCCGCAAGTCCGCCTTCCAACTGGCCCAGGAGTATCTCAACGCCAGTGGCGAGCACCTCTGGGCCCTGGTCTGCAATGGCCGCCAGCTCCGCCTGCTGCGCGATGCCGCCACCCTCACCCGTCCCAGTTTTCTGGAGATCGACCTCCAGGACCTGCTGGACGGCCAACGCTACGCCGAATTCGCCCTGGCCTGGCACCTGCTTCACGCCAGCCGCGCCGGCGGCGCCGACCCCCAGACGGCCATCTGGGAGCGTTGGCGCGAGGCGGGCAAGGAGGAAGGGACCCGCGTCCGGGAAGGGCTGCGGGAAGGCGTCACCCAGGCCCTCGTCACCCTGGGGGCGGGTTTCCTCGCCCATCCCGCCAACGACCGGCTGCGCCAGGCCCTGCGGGACGGGGATCTGACCAGCGATGGCCTCTTCCAGCAACTGCTGCGCCTGATCTATCGGCTGATCTTCCTCTTCAACGTCGAGGAGCGCGGCCTGCTCCATCCCCAGGACGACAGCCCCGCGGCCCACCGCGCCCGCCAGGCCTACGCGGCGGGCTATGCTCAGGCCCGCCTGCGGGACTACTGCCTCAAGCGCCGCGCCCGCACCCGCTACGATGACCTCTGGCAGGCGGCGCGAATCGTCTTCCGTGGCCTGGACCGGGGCGAGCCGCGCCTGGCCTTGCCGGCCCTGGGCGGGCTCTTCGCCGCCGCCCAATGCCCGGACCTGGACCAGGCGAGCCTCGACAATGCCCACTGGCTGGCCGCCCTCCAGGCCCTGCGCTGGAGCAACCGCCAGGGCAGCCTGGCGCCGGTGGACTATCGCAACATGGGCCCCGAGGAGTTGGGTAGCGTCTATGAGAGCCTACTGGAACTGGTGCCGGAGATCGACCTGCCCGCCCGGCGCTTTGGCTTTATCGGCCTGACCGCCTCTGCCGGCAATGCCCGCAAGCTCACCGGGAGTTATTACACCCCGGACGCCCTGGTCCAGGAGCTGATCAAATCGGCCCTGGACCCGGTCATCGAGCAACGGCTCCAGGCCCAGCCCGAGAACCCCATCGCCGCCCTGTTGGACCTCAAGCTCATCGACCCGGCCTGTGGTAGCGGCCACTTTCTCCTCGCCGGCGCCCGTCGCCTGGCGGAGAGGCTGGCCCAGTTGCGCGCCGAGGCCGAGACCGAGGGTGGCGCGGTCAAGCCCCGGGACTACCGCCATGCCTTGCGCGAGGTCATCGCCCGCTGCATTTACGGCGTGGACCGCAACCCCATGGCCATCGAACTGGCCCGCACCGCTCTCTGGCTGGAGGGCTACGAAGAGGGCCGTCCCCTGGGCTTTCTCGACCACCACCTGCAATGTGGCGACGCCCTTCTCGGCGTGCTGGACCTGAAGACCCTGGATTGCGGCATCCCCAAGGAGGCCTTCAAGCCCCTCTCTGGCGACGACAAGGCGGTATGCAAGTCCCTGACCTTGACCAATGCCGGGGGCCTCAACCAGTTCAAGCGGGATCGGGAGCGCCGGGCCGCGGGCATGACACGCGGCCTGGAACTGGAGGGCAGCGATGAACTGGCCGCCCTGGTGGCCCTGGAAGCACTGCCGGAAGAGACCCCGGCGCAGATCGCCGCCAAGGAGGCCGCCTACCGCCAGCACCTGGAGCGGGCCTGCACCAGTCGCCTGCGCCGAGCCGCAGACCTCCTGGTGGGCGCCTTCCTGCTACCCAAGACCGGCGATGCCAGCGCCATCCCCACTAGCCGGACCCTCTACCTGGAACTCTATTCCGACAGCCATGATCAGGCGCACCAGCGCCAGCGACAAGGGGCCAGCGCCGCCTGCGCCCAGGCACGGGTCTTTCACTGGCAACTGGCCTACCCCCAGGTCTTTGCCCAGGGCGGTTTCGATTGCGTCCTGGGCAATCCGCCCTGGGAGCGCATCAAGCTGCAAGAGGAGGAATTCTTCGCCACCCGTCACCGAGACGTGGCGGAGGCGAGAAACAAGGCGGAGCGAAGTCAGCGCATCCAATGGCTGGCCGAGGGGATGCTGGCCCGCCATCTCTACCCGGAACTGGAGCACTCCCCGGTCGAGCGGGAGGCCGAGCAGCGCCTCCATGCCGAGTTCATCCAGGTCCGGCGCACCGCCGAGGCCACCAGCGTCTTCATGCACCTCAACGGCGTGGATGGTGGCCGTTTCCCCCTGACCGGCGTGGGGGATGTCAACACCTACGCTCTCTTTGCCGAGACCATGCACCAGATCACCGCGCCCAGCGGTCGGGCCGGTTTCATCGTCCCTACCGGCATCGCTACCGACGACTCCACCAAGGCCTTCTTCGGCCACATCTCCCAGCGTGGTTGCCTGGTGAGCCTGCTGGACCTGGAGAATCGGGAAAAGCTATTCCCCGCGGTGGATAGTCGCATGAAGTTCTGCCTGCTCACCCTAGGTTCCGCCGAGCGGGCCGAGTTCGTTTTCTTCGCCACCCAGCCGGATCAGTTGAAAGACAGCCGTCGCCGGTTCAGCCTGACCCCGGAAGAGTTCCGCCTCATCAATCCCAACACCCTCACCTGCCCAGTGTTTCGCAGCGAGCGCGATGCCGAGTTGAGCAAGAAGCTCTATCGCGCCGCGCCGGTGCTGATCGAAGAGGGTAAGGAAGGCGGCAATCCCTGGGGCATCACCTTCATGGCCATGATGCACATGTCCAACGACAGCCATCTCTTTGCCAACGATCCCGGCGATGGGCTGCTACCCCTTTACGAAGCCAAGATGATTCATCAGTTCGACCATCGCTGGGCGACTTACGAAGGGGACGGTAACCGGGATGTCACCCTAGCGGAGAAGACCGATCCGGATTTGGCCGTGACCCCACGCTACTGGGTGAACCAGGCCGAGGTAGAGCAGCGGCTCAATACGAAGGGCTGGAACAGGGGTTGGCTGATGGGTTGGCGGGATATCACCAACGCAACCAATGAGCGCACCGTGATTGCCTCGGTGGTACCAAGGGTAGGGGTGGGGAATAAGATCCCATTATTTCTTTTTGGCCATGGAATCAGTCCGTGCTTATCTGCCGCTTTTTATGCGAATCTCTGCGTGCTGTCGTTTGATTTCATGGCACGACAGAAAATCGGGGGAACAACATTAAATTACTTTTATATCAAGCAATTCCCTGTTATTTCGCCAAGCCAATATTTACAGGCTGACCTGGAATTCATCATGCCTCGTGTCCTTGAGTTGACCTTCACCGCCCATGACCTCAAACCCTGGGCCGAAGACCTGGGCTACGACGGCCCACCCTTCCCCTTCGACCCCGACCGCCGCGCCCAGCTCCGCGCCGAGCTGGACGCCTACTACGCCCGGCTCTACGGCCTGACGCGCGATGAGCTGCGCTATATCCTCGATCCCGCCGACGTCATGGGCGAGGATTACCCCTCCGAGACCTTCCGAGTGCTGAAGAAGAACGAGATCAGGGAGTTCGGTGAGTACCGCACCCGACGCCTGGTGCTGGCAGCCTGGGATCGACTAGAACACGGCGATCCACACGGAAGGGCCATGCCATGAAAATCTATCTGGACAACTGTTGCTTTAACAGGCCCTTCGATGATCAGTCTCACCTGCGGATCCGGCTGGAGGTAGAGGCCAAGCTACGTATTCAAGAGGAGGTACGGGCCGGTAGGTTCGAGTTGGTCTGGTCCTATTTATTGGATTACGAAAACGACCGTAACCCCTTCCGCGAGCGGCGTGAGCAGATCGCCAAATGGCGTCGCTACGCCACTGAGGATATCCAGGCAGATCCCGAGTTGCTTGACCATGCCGAAGCCTTGGGTATTTTGGGTATCCGCAACCTCGATGCCCTGCATCTGGCCTGTGCTTGGCGGGCGGGAGCTGACTGTTTTCTCACCACGGATGACGGTATTTTGAAGAAAGCACATCATTTCAATGGGCTGCGTATACTAAATCCTATCGACTTTATTCTCCGGGAATTGACATGATCACCGACACTGAAATCAAGAGCCGCGGCTGTGAACTGCTGGCGCAGCACCTCGGGGATATCGAGGCGGAGCGCTTTATCGCCCTGATCCAGCGTGAACCCTTCGACTACACCCAATGGCGCCAGCAACTTGACCGGGACCTCAGCATCCGGGAGATCAGTGACCGTGCGATGGCGACGCGCTTGGCAAGGCGGGGCTGAGCCATGGAAACATGAATATCTGAAGGACTCTCGGTTGCTTCCGCGATTTCCCCCAGAAGGATGGCCAGCGATGACACCATCAGACCTGTTCCCTCCCGGGAACCCAAACGATGACTACGACTCCCCGTGGAAGGAGGCCCTGGAGCGGTATCTGCCCGATTTCCTGGCCTTGCTCTTCCCCGAGGCCCACGCCGGCATCGACTGGTCTCAGGGTTACGAGTTTCTGGACAAGGAACTCCAGCAGGTGGCGCGCGATGCCGAGTTGGGCCGGCGGCTGGCGGACAAGCTGGTGCGGGTGGTCGATCGCCAGGGCCGGGAGGATTGGCTACTGATCCACATCGAGGTCCAGGGTGGCGCCGCGGCGGATCTGGCGGAACGGCTGTTTGTCTACAACTACCGTATCTATGACCGCCACCGGCGCCCGGTGGTGAGCC